>JBAXOB010000002.1:0-212170 GCA_037133475.1 Bacteroidota bacterium | reverse complement strand
TCGGCAAATTGGCTGCCGCTTTTATTTATTTGGTTTTTAACCCTTGATTCACATTTATAATAATACTGTATATTTAAATGCCTCCTCCTCCGGAGTCAATTTCGGCACAGCAGGACTTATTGTGAGTGCGAATCCAGCTAATTTTGAGTTGAAAAACAATATTGTTGTTAATACATCAACTGCAGCCGGTACCGGTTTTACTGCCGCTTTCAGGTTCGCTTCCACCACCCTGAACACCTATGCACTGACCTCCAACAACAACGACTTCTACGCCGGTACACCGGGTGCCACAAATGTGATCTATTACGACGGTACCAACAGCGATCAGACCATGGCTGCTTTCAAAACCAGGGTTGCCCCCCGCGAATCGCAAACCGTTACCGAGATTCCTCCGTTCATCAGCATAACCCCCGGTACGATGAACCTGCACATCAATGCAGCCACAGCCACCCAGGTTGAAAGTTCCGGGCTGGTGGTGTCAACTCCGAATATCAATACCGACTTTGACAACGACCCCCGCTATCCCAATGCAGGTTTCCCGGTAAACCTCGCCTATCCGCCGACGGCTCCCGATATGGGTGCCGATGAGTTCGGGGGTATTCCCCTTGACCTGACAGGGCCTGCCATCAGCTATTCCCCGTTACTGAATACGTCGGTGCTGACCAACCGCACCCTGGTGGCAACCATCACCGACATGCATGGCGTGCCGACCTCCGGAGCGGGGCTCCCAAGGCTTGCATGGAAGAAATTCTACAACGGTACCTGGAGTTATGTTACAGGAACCTCCCTTGGCAGCAACCAGTACAGTTTTAGTTTTGGCAGTGGTGTGGTACTCAACGATTCAGTTTATTATTATGTGCTTGCCCAGGATGCCTGGACCACACCCAACGTGGGTACAAATCCCGCCGTTGGAGCGGGTGGATTTACAACCACCCCCCCTGCCGCGGCGACTGCCCCGGCAACCCCTTTCAAATACAAGATCATCCCGGGAATCTGCGGCTCCTTCAATGTGGGCGTCGGCCAGACCTATGCAACCCTGACAGCAGCCATCGCCGATGTTGCAGCAAAGGATCTGACCTGCCCGGTTACCCTGGTATTGACAGATAATACCTATCCATCTGAAATAATCCCGATCATTATACCGCAGCTCCCGGGAGCAAGTGCTGCCAATACCCTGACCATAAAACCTGCACCCGGGGTTACTCCTTCCTTTACAGCGACCTACACAGGTGCATCTCCGAACTACTGGAGCATGATCTCGCTGAACGGGGCCCAGTGGGTCATCTTCGACGGTTCAAACAGCGGAGGGTCCGACCGCAGCATGACCTTCAAGAATTCGGGACCTTCAGGCTACAATGCACCCATAGGGTTATATAACAACGGGACCATCGGCGCATCCAATATTACGGTCAAAAACTGCGTGCTCCAGGCAAACAAGGACCCCCTCTACAATTCCCAGGCGTTTGCGATGTATAACATCACAGGCAATGCAGGTTTCCGCAATATTATCCTGAACAACAATTCGATCAACAGTGCAAAGTACGGAATTGACATCATGGGGATTGCTACCGGTAAAGCCACCAATATCCAGGTGACCAACAACACCATCGGCTCGAACACCGATGCCAATGCAATCATGCAATTTGGTATTCAGATCACCAACGCCGACAGTGTCCTGATCGAGGGCAACGAGATCATCGGCGCCGTTAACGGGAACCTCACAAATGCCCAGGCAGTCATGGGAATTTACGTGGGATCAAGCTCCACAAATCTCAAGATCCGTAAAAACACCTTCCACGACTGGTATGGCGGGGGAAATTCGGCCCTCGGGATCTACTACGGGGCAGAAGCCAATACAGTCTGTGAAATATCTGACAATGTCATGTACACCATCAAATCCCCGGGTTACACCCCAAATGGGATTTATGTCCAGTCGGGTGGAAATATTCATATTTATCACAACAGCATCTTCCTGGGTGGAAATACCTTGTCGGCGACAGTGGCTGTAACTTCTGCCTGCATTGGTACTGCCAATAACGTCAGTCTCCTGGATATCCGCGACAACATCCTGAAGAATTCATTGCAGCCCGTTTCAGGAACCCCGGCTTCCAAATCCTATGCCATTTCAGTGGGGACCAATGTTACCGGTTGCACCTATAACTACAACGATTATTTTGTAGATGGCATCGGGCCGAATATCGGTTCTCTGGCAGGCGTTGATCAGACCACCTTCGCCAACTGGCAGGCAGCCACCGCCCAGGAGGCCAATTCGCTGAATATCGACCCGGTCTTCACCGGGGCCACCAACCTGCTGCCGACCACTGCTGCAATGCCTCATGCAGGTCTCTATTTCAGCTCCGTTCAAACCGATGTCACCGGTGCAAACCGTACCAACCCCCCCGACATGGGCGCCTATGAGTTTACCACCAACCCGCTTATCAATACAACATCTGCATCCTTAATTACCTACAATTCGGCTACGCTGAACGGCAGCGCCAATGCAAAGGGAACCACTTTCAGCCTCTTTTTTGACTGGGGTCTCACCACGGCCTATGGTACATCCGTTGCGGCATCCCCGGCAAGCGTTACAGGAAACACACTGAACAACATGCTTGTCGGTATTACCGGGTTAAGCGGAAATACAACCTACCATTACCGTGCCCGCGGGGTAACCTCCGGCGGCCTGGTGGTTTATGGCTTTGACATGACCTTTACGACCGCGCCGAATCCCCCGGCAGTGGTAACAACTGCGGCAACCGCGGTAACTTCGGCAGGCGCGACCCTGAATGGCACCGTCAATTCAAACGGTGGCACCTCCACGGTCAATTTTGAATACGGACTGACCACTGCTTACGGAACAACCGTCATTCCTGCCCAGAGCCCGGTTACAGGATCGCTTGTCAATGCCGTGAATTATACCATTTCCGGGTTGCTGCCCAACACCCTCTACCATTACCGCGTGAATGCCACCAACGCAGGAGGCACCACCAACGGCAATGACATGACCTTTACCACATCGCCGATCCTTGCGGTAGTGGTAACCAACCTGGCCAACCCTGTCGGCAGTACAACGGCAACCCTCAACGGTACCGTAACCGCCAACAATGCCGCCACCACCGTGACCTTCCAGTATGGACTTACGGTTGCTTACGGTAATACCGTCAGCGCAACTCCCGGCACTGCCAACGGGATGACCGGTACAGCCGTACTGGCCAACCTTACCGGCCTCATCATCAATTCGACCTACCATTTCCGCTGTGTAGGCGTGAATGCCGCCGGAACCACCTATGGCGCCGACCAGATCTTCGCCACCAACTGCGTTGCCCCGGTCATCACCATCACCGGTGCAGCAACCACCTGTTCAGGAACCTCAGGCTATGTATATACCACTGAAACCGGTATGAGCAGCTACGTGTGGAACATCTCTGCCGGGGGAACCATCACTGCCGGCGCGGGAACCAGTTCGGTCACCGTAACCTGGAATACGGCTGGCGCCCAGACTCTGAGCGTCAACTACAACAATACCTTCGGTTGCTCTGCACCGGCACCGCTGGTGAAAAACGTCACCGTCAACGCCTCGCCGGCACCGACCATCAGCGGGTCATCGACCGCGTGCGTGAACTGGACCAACAATACCTATTCAACAGAGACAGGTCAAACAGGCTATGTATGGACGGTATCTGCCGGTGGTACGATCACCGCAGGCCAGGGAACCAGCGCCATTACCGTCACGTGGACCACCACCGGCGCCAAGACGGTAACAGCCAATTATGCCAACGCCTCCGGGTGCCTTGCACCTTCAGCCACGGTTTTGAATGTTACGGTGAATGCCCTGCCTGCCCCAACTGTCACGGGACAGAACAGCGTTTGCGCCAATTCAGGGTATATCTCCTATACGACGGAAGCAGGGATGAGCAATTATGTGTGGACCGTATCCGCAGGCGGTGCCATCGCCTCGGGTCAGGGGACCAGCACCCTCGAAGTAACCTGGACCTCCACTGGCGCCCAGACCGTAACTGTAAACTATGCCAATGCCAACGGATGCGCGGCCCTTACGCCGACATCCTATAACGTAACCGTAAACGGAGCCCCCGCCACGGCCGGAACCATTACCGGAACCGCCACCGTATGCGGCGGCGCGCAGGGTATCGCCTACTCGGTCGCCCCCGTCACAGGCGCCCTTGCCTATGCATGGACAGTGCCAACAGGCGCAACCATTGCCTCGGGAGCCAACACCAATGCCATCACCGTAAACTTCGCAGGGAATGCATCCTCGGGGAACATTACGGTTGCCGGCAATAACCTGTGCGGCAACGGAAACGCATCGCCGAACTTTGCCGTTACGGTCAATGCGCTGCCCGCCAACGCAGGCACCATCACGGGCGACGCCAGCGTATGCCTTGGTTCAACGGGTCATGTTTATTCGGTACCCGTCATAGCCAATGCCACCAACTACACCTGGTCGTTACCGGCCGGTGCCACCATCACCTCCGGGCAGAACAGCAGCTCGATAACGGTGACCTATGGTACCTCAGCAGTTTCGGGCAATGTAACGGTGCTGGGGG
Organism: Bacteroidota bacterium; assembly: GCA_037133475.1. Lineage (GTDB taxonomy): Bacteria > Bacteroidota > Bacteroidia > Bacteroidales > FEN-979 > CAIVAT01. Next base: position 207,605 of record JBAXOB010000002.1, on the reverse strand, counting down.
TAAACAGCTGCGGCAACGGTACGGTATCCCCGAACTTTGCCGTCACAACGCATCCTATCCCGGCTGCGCCCGTGGTAACCGCCACCGGCAATGTGCTGACCAGCAGCGCCCCGGCAGGCAACCAGTGGTATTATGAAGGTGTTATTATCCCCGGTGCTACCGGGCAAACCTACACGGTAACCCATAACACCGGCTACTACTCCTGCGAAGTTACCCTCAGCGGTTGTTCCTCCCCCGTATCCAACAGGGTTTGGGTGGTGATGACAGCCATCGAGCAGTTACAGGGCAGCAACTTCAACATCTACCCGGTACCCAACGACGGGAAATTCACGGTTTCCCTGGCAAGCCCGGTGCAGGACACCTTTACCATCACCGTATTCACCAGCCTAGGAGTACAGGTCAGGGAGGTGAAGGATATCGAGGTGAACGGCCGGTTTGACCAGGAGATCGACCTGAGGCCGGCATCCGACGGCGTATACATGGTGGTGATCCGCAACGGGAGCAACCATGTGGTGAAGAAGGTTATCGTAAATAAATAGAGAAAGAGGCAGAAATTAATCTCCTTTATCTATTGACAGGATTGCCTGTCAAAAAATGGAAAAAGAGGGTTCCCTTCCGGGGCGCCCTCTTTTTTTTGCCATAACAAATTTCAACCCTCTTTTTAATTCTCTATTTTTAAAATATGTTAAAAAAAGTTAAAACACAAATGTGTCAAATAATTTTCTGCAGGGAATTGATGTATTTTTGAACCAATATCAGTTGGTTAACTTCTCAAGGATATTATTGTATTTAACCAGGCATTCATTTCGAGCTGTGTTATATGTTCATTTTTCTCCGGATTCCGGTCCGGGTACCTTAAGAACCAACATAACATTTAGGAAAACCATCGATTAATCAACCACAAAAACCAACCTCTATGAAAAAAATTACCTTATTGCTTTTTCTGGCGATCGGTATTCTTCAATCTGCCTATAGCCAGGTTTCCGGAACCTACACCATTCCGGGCGCTCCTTATGCCACCATTGCATCGGCAATATCAGCCCTGAATGCACAGGGTGTGGGCAGCGGCGGTGTTGTATTCAATGTGACGGCAGGTTATACAGAGACCTTCGCAACCCCCGCTGCCGGTACCATCACCACCAACACCGGGACAGCTGCCAACCAGATCATCTTCCAGAAATCGGGTGCAGGCGCCGACCCCAAGATTACAGCAGCAACCGGAGCCGGCACCATGGACGCCATCATCACCTTTTCGGGCGTTCAATACATCACCTTCAATGGGATCGACTTGTATGAAAATGCGGGCAACCTGACCACCACCACCCAGATGGAGTGGGGGTATGCCATCCTGAAGGCATCGGCAACACAGGGCTCCCAGAACATTACCATTAAAAACTGTACCATATCCCTGAATAACACCAACACGGCTACCTGGGGGATCTATTCGAACAACCACACGGCCGCATCCACAACCCAGCTCACCGTTACGGCAGTCACCGGGCAGAATTCCAGCAATAAATTCTACGGGAATACGATCACCAACTGCTACAACGGGATCTATCTCTATGGCTTTGGCGATGCAACGGCCCCTTACACCTATTATGACCAGAACAACGATATCGGGTCGGTAACCGGGAATACGATCAATAACTTCGGCGGAGGAGCTTCGACCGAATACCTGGTTTATGTTTATTACCAGAACGGGGTGACCATTGCCAACTCCAATATCAGCGGCACCAGCGCCACAGGAAATTCCTCCATCTATGGCATTTACGGGGGAACTGCCTACAATGCCAATGCCAGCATTTACGGCAACACCGTTTCAATCGTCCAGTCGGCCGCAACTACAGGCTACATCTATGGAATATACAATTCGGGGCTGGGTACGACGGGCTCATCCAACACACTCAACATCTACAACAACACGATCCAGAACTGCCAGGAACCGAATTCGACGACTTCGTACCTCTATGCCATCTACAATGCCGCTTCGGCCTTTACCATCAACCTGTATGGCAATACTGTCAACAATAACGTCTTCGGCGGGAGCTATTACATGTACCTGTGTTACTCCACATCTGCCACCGGTGGCACGATCAACGCCTATAACAATATCATATCGAACAACCAGCGAACAGGATTGGGAACCCAGTCGGGTTCGTCCTACTTTTATTGTCTCTACATAGGCGGAGGCGCGGTGATGTCAATCCACGACAACCAGGTCTTCGGGAACAACGCCATCGGGCTGACCACCTACGGGTGTTATATTTACTCGCTCTATGTGCCGGGCAGTTCTACGAATATGTCGATCTATAACAACACCGTTCACGACCAGACCATTACCAGCGCCTATACCTCCTCGCATGCCATTTACGGTATCTATGCCTACACAGGCAGCGGAAGCGGGAATATTTACAACAATACCGTTTACAACCTGCTCGATAACAACTCATCCACCGGGTATGGCTACGGTTATGGATTCTATGTGTATGCCTCTCCGCTGAACATTTATAAGAACAAGCTGTATAATGTCCTATCACCGGGTACCAGCGGCTATTATTACGGGATGTATTTCAGTTCCGGGTCGCAGATCAACATGTACAACAACTATATCTCGGATATAAGGACCCCGGCATCAACCAGCACTTCCGCCCTGTATGGCGTTTATATAAGCTCTCCGACCGCTGCAAACCTCTATTACAACACGATTTATCTCAATTGTGCAAATTCTTCCACGACGACCTTTTCAAGCAGCGGTATTTATGCATCGACAACTCCCAACGTTGAGCTTCGCAACAACATTGTCATCAACATATCGGCGGCGGCGGGGAGTACCACCTACAGCACAGCAGCCTATCGAAGGAGTTCAACCACGATCTCCTCTTACCTGACCACCTCAAACAACAATAACTTTTATGCCGGAACTCCTTCGGCAACCAACCTGATATACAGCGACGGCACCAATAACATCCAGACCCTGGCTGCCTATAAAGCCCTGGTAAGTCCGCGCGATGCTTCCTCTATCACGGAGAACTCCCCGTTCGTCAACGTAGCCACCACCCCCTATGACCTGCATATGAAAACCACCATCGCCACCCAGTGTGAGAGCGGCGGGTCGGTGGTTTCAACTCCGGTTGCCATCACGACCGACTTTGACGGGGATGCCCGCTACCCGAATGCCGGCTATCCCGTGGGTTCCTCAACTCCCAGCGCCCCGGATATCGGCGCCGATGAGTTTGGCGGCATCCTCCTTGATTTAACACCGCCCAACATCGCGTATACCCCATTCCTGAATACAAGTTCCCTTACGCCAAGGACGCTCACGGCAACCATCACCGACGCTTCGGGCGTGGGCACCGGGACGGGATTGCCCAGGCTCTACTGGAAAAAGTTCTATAATGGTTCCTGGACCAGTGTCCAGGGTACCTCCATCGGAAGCAACCAGTATACCTTTACCTTTGGGAGCGGGGTTGTTTTGAACGACTCCATCTATTATTATGTCGTGGCACAGGATGTGGCAACCACACCCAATATCGGGGCCATGCCCTCGGGAGGAGCCAGCGGGTTTACCATCAATCCGCCTGCCTGTTCCACCCCTCCGACTGTTCCCTATGCCTATAAAATCGTTGGCCAGTTGTGCGGTACCTTTAACGTTGGCGTTGGCCAGACCTACACAACCCTGACAGCCGCCATCGCCGACCTGAATGCGAAGGAGGTTACCTGCCCGATCGTTTTCAAACTTACCGATGCAACCTATTCCGCCAGTGAAACTTTCCCGATCGTTCTGGCCAATGTGCCGGGAATGAGTTCCGTCAACACGGTGACCATTAAACCGGCAACCGGGGTGACGGCAACCATTTCGGGAAGTTCGGCCAGCACGATTCTTAAATTTAACCAGGCCAGCAACTTTATTATCGACGGGTCGAACAGCGGCGGGACTGACCGCAGCCTGACCATCTTAAATACGGTGGCATCGGGAACAACCGCCGTGATCTGGGTCGGAAGCAACGGAACCGGGATGGGATCGACCAACGATGTGATTAAAAACTGCATCATCTCCAATGGTTTTATTACATCCACATCCTACGGGATTTTTGCAGGTTCGGCTGGGACCCTGGGATCCGCCGGGGATGACAATGACAACCTGACCATCCAGAACAACCAGGTCTCCAAATCATACTACGGGATATATGCCATTGCCTCCACCATGGGGATGAACGACAACCTGGTCATATCAGGCAACACCATCGGATCCACGGTTGCTACGGACTATGTCCAGTACTACGGCATATATCTTTCCGGAGCCAACGCGCCGCTGGTAAACGGCAATGAGGTATTCAACCTGATCGGCACCCCGACCTACGAATATGGCATCGAATTAAATTCCAATCTGGTCAACCCGGTCATCTCCAACAACAAGATCCATGACCTGGCCAACAACAACACCGGCGGCTGGGGCGCATACGGGATCAATATCGGGACCTCCTCGGGCGTGGTAAATGCCACCCTGTTCAACAACCTGATCTATAACATCACCACGATCAACTATTCGACCGCCTCCACCACCTATAACCCGTTTGGCATCAGGGTCGTCGGAGGAACAGGACACAAACTATACCACAACACGGTCAACATGGCCGGTACCCAGTTTAACAGCGGCACTACCGGTACCCTTTCGGCTGCCCTGCTCATCACCACCTCGGCCGTCACCGGGATGGACATCCGCGACAATATCTTTGCCAATGGCCTGGTGGGAATGGCAGGTTCGACATCCTATTGCGTGTATGCCGTATCAGGCGTCACTTTCGGGACCATCAATTACAACGATTACTGGCCCTATGGTACTTACGGCGCCTTTGGATACCTGGGCGTAGCGGTCACCAACCTTGCAGGATGGCAAGCCGCAACCACGCAGGACGCTAACTCCAGGAGCCTCGACCCGGTCTTTATATCCGCCACCAACCTTATCCCGACGACAACCCTGATGAACAACGCAGGTACATACATTACCACGGTTCCTAACGATTATGCGGGAACAATCAGGTCGAATCCTCCCGATATCGGCGCCTATGAATATGCACTGGATCCTTTGGCAATTACCGTTGCCGCGGCGCCTGTAGCAGCAACAACCGCCACTTTGAACGGCAACTTCAATGCCAACGCGACCACCCTGAATACCTGGTTCGATTATGGACTTACCACCGCCTATGGTACCAGTGCGGCAGGAACGCCGGCATCCGTCACAGGCAGCACGCTGACACCAGGCACCCTTGCGGTGACAGGCCTGACTGCTTCCACCACCTACCATTTCAGGGCGCGTGGCGTCACATCCGGTGGGATGATCGTTTATGGAAATGACATGACCTTTACCACCGCGTCACCCCCGCCAACAGTCGTTACCACTGCAGCCACCTTGATTACAGGCACAACTGCCACCCTCAACGGAACCGTCAATGCCAACAATGCCTCCACGACTGTTTCCTTTGATTATGGTCTGACAGTAGCCTATGGAACCAACGTTCCGGGTGTTCCCGTAACGGTCACAGGAAACACGGTTACCGCTTCACTGGCCAACATCACCGGTCTGACACCCAATACCCTCTATCATTTCAGGATCAACGGAACGAACGTCGGCGGAACCTCCAACGGCGGTGACCTTACCTTCACCACTGCTGCCATTGCACCAACGGCAACGACCACCGCTGCTAATGCCATTACCACAAACGGCGCCACGGTGAACGGGATCATCAATGCCAACAATTCCTCTACGACCGTGTGGTTTGATTATGGACTCACCGTTGCTTATGGTACAACCGTAGCCGGAGTTCCTACACCGGTAACCGGCATTGCCAATACGAACGTAAGCGCTGTCCTGACAGGTTTGATTACTGCAACTACTTACCATTACAGGGTAAGGGGTGTCAATTCCGCAGGAACCACCAATGGTAACGACATGACCTTCCTTACCGGCTGTCCGTCTGTTGCGGCTGCAGGTCCTATCACGGGCCCCGCATCGGTTTGCGCTAACGCCACGGGGAATGTTTACACCGTCGGCGCGATCACCAATGCCACCAGCTATGCATGGACCGTTCCTGCCGGGGCAACCATCACCGCGGGTTCCGGAACGAACACCATTACGGTCACCTTTGGCGCAACCTCAGGGAACATCTCTGTGGCAGGAGTTGGTATCTGCATGACAGGCACTGCATCAAACTATGCCGTGACTGTCAATGCACTGCCTGTCCCAACCATTACCGGGCCTGCCGGTCCCTGCGTGAATTCCGTCAACAATGTATACACCACCGAAACCGGGATGACCGGGTATACATGGACCGTTTCAGCCGGCGGTACCATTACTGCAGGCGCAACCACCAATGCCATCACCGTGACCTGGGGAACAACCGGGGCGAAAACCGTAACCATCAGTTACACCAATGCGTTCGGTTGCACTGCCGCCACACCGTCATCGTATGCCGTAACGGTTAATGCATTGCCGACACCGACCATTACCGGTACAGCCACGGCATGCCAGGGAGCGACTGGGGTGGTTTACACGACCCAGGCCGGGATGACGAACTATGTTTGGACTGTGTCTGCAGGAGGTACTGTAACAGCTGGCGGCACAGCAACCAGCAACACGGTCACGGTTACCTGGAGCGGATCAGGCGCACAGACAGTCAAGGTGAATTATGCCAATGCCAACGGATGTGTTGCAGCAACTGCAACTACCTATAACGTCACCGTCAATCCAACCCCGGTGCCGACCATCGGCAGCAACAACGCCCCGTGCGTTGGTTCAACCGGGAACATGTATTATACAGAAGGAGGAATGACCGGTTATATCTGGACTGTATCTGCAGGAGGCACGATCGTGTCAGGCCAGGGAACCAGCGCCATCAATGTAACATGGACAGGAGTCGGTGCACAATGGGTGGGTGTTAATTACATAAATGCTACAGGATGCAGCGGTATCGCCCCAACTGTTTATAATCTCTTTGTAAACCCGCTGCCCAATGCAGCAGGCGCCATCACCGGCACGGCCACCCTCTGTGCCGGAACCAACGGGGTTGCATACTCCTGCGGAGAAATTCTCAACGCAACCAGCTATACCTGGACCCTGCCGGCCGGAGCTACCATTGCCACGGGAGCAGGGACCAAGAGCATCACGGTCAACTTCAGTACCTCTGCAGTTTCAGGAAACATTACGGTTGCAGGCACCAACAGTTGCGGAAATGGAACTGTATCTCCGGCCTATGCAGTAACTGTCAACCCGTTGCCGGCAGCAGCAGGAACCATCACGGGGCCTGCCTCTGTATGTGTCGGCTCGACAGGCGTAGCCTATAGCGTGCCTTCCATTGCCAATGCAACATCCTATGTTTGGACTGTACCGGCCGGGGCAACAATAACCTCAGGTGGAACCACCCGCAATATCGTTGTTTCCTATGGCCCCACGGCAGGGACGGGCACCGTTACGGTCAAGGGAACCAATACCTGCGGAAACGGCGCTGTTTCAACCCTTAATGTAACGATGAATGCAATCCCTGCGGCACCGGTTGTGACTGTATCGGGCGCAGTGCTCACGAGCAGTGCAGCCTCAGGAAACCAGTGGTATTACGCCGGAAACGCCATTGCAGGAGCAACGGGTCAGACCTACACCGTTACCCATAACACCGGTTATTACTGGTGCGTGGTAACTACCAACGGCTGTTCATCGCCCATATCGAATAAGGTTTGGGTAGTCGTCACAGGCCAGCAGGAGTTGCAGAACAGCAATTTCAGCGTTTACCCGGTACCCAACGATGGCCGGTTTACGGTCTCTGTCACTTCGCCTGTTACGGAAACTTACTCCATTGTGGTTTACAACCAGCTTGGAGTAAAGATCTATGAACTTGGAAACGTTGAGGTTGACAACAGCTTCTCAAGGCAGATTGACCTGAGGCCGGTTGCCGATGGAATTTATTCCGTCGTATTCTTCAACAACAGCCACCAGGTGGTGAAGAAAGTGCTGATTAACAAGTAATCATTTGAACTTCCCGGGCTGGATTTCAGGAATTTAGGAAACTGGCCTGGTTGTATCAATCTGTTGTTTTTTGGTTTTGTTTTTGGTTAGGCCGTCCCGGGTTCCCGGGACGGCCTTTTTAGGGAAATAACATCTTAATCTTCGTTTACGCCATTCTGGCACTATAATTGTTGTAAATTGCATTGATTTAGTGCCTGAATTTAAAACGAAAGAAACCATGAAGACTTTATTATCAGCGGGTAGTCGGGCAAAAACCATCCTGGTAGCCGCTATCCTTATGCTTCCGGTGTTTCTTCTGGCTGAAGGAAGTTGGCCAAAAGAAATTAGAACGGCAAAATCTACCGTGATCATGTATCAGCCCCAGCCCGATTCCATGAAGAGGGATCATCTTTTCACCCGGGCTGCCATTTCCATTACAACGCAGGAAAACCCCACTCCCGTGTTCGGAGCCATCTGGACCGATTCAAAGTTCAGCACCGACCGGGAATCGGGAATTTGTACCATTTTCGACGTGAACATCCTGAATGTGCGTTTTCCGGGAATTGACACCATCAGTCTTGCGAAAATCCAGAACTTCACGAAAATCCTGGAGGAGGAAGCCTCCAGCTGGAATATGGAATTTTCGCTCGACGAATTAAAGGCGACACTCGCCTTAAATCAAACGGCCGTGCGGAAATCCGCCGAATTTAAAAATGATCCTCCCGAGATCATCTTCGCAAGGCAGAATTCGGTACTGGTATCCTATGACGGGGATCCCGTTTTCAAGGATGTTGAGAATGCGGGACTGCAGCGGGCCGTAAACACCCCGTTCCTGGTCCTTCGCGACATGCAGGACCGGACCTATTACCTCAATGGTGGCAATTACTGGTATAAGTCACAGGATCCCGTAAAAGCCGCCTGGATGAATATCCAGGCTCCCTCCCCCAACGTTTCCAGGTATTTTGAAGAGCTAAAAAAGCAACAGGATAATGCAGATGCCAATGATCCCATGGCCGGAACAGACCAGCCGGGAAGCAAAAAAAAGGGGATACCACAGATCATAGTTCGCACAAGGCCTGCCGAACTGGTACAGTCGCAGGGAGACCCTAAATATTCGCCGATCCAGGGTACACAGCTCCTGTATGTGACCAATACCGACGATAACATCTTCATGACCATCGATGATAATAATTACTACATCCTGATCTCCGGACGCTGGTATCGTTCCAGCTCCCTGACCGGTTCATGGTCCTTTATCGATTCCGAGAATCTCCCTGCCGATTTCTCCAGGATCCCGGAAGGGTCGGACAAGGACATCGTACTGGCCAGCATTGCAGGAACCGACGCCTCCAGGGATGCGGTGATGGACGCCCAGATTCCGCAGACAGCAGCCGTTGACAGGCAGACAGCCAAATGCGTGGTTTACTATGACGGAGATCCTAAATTTGAAAGAATACGGGGCACCGACCTTGCCCGCGGACTGAACACTGCCAGCACGGTTCTTCTTTACAGGAACGTCTACTATGTCTGCGACAATGCCGTGTGGTTCGTCGGACCCGGTCCTGCCGGACCCTGGGAGGTAGCAACTTCGATTCCCGACGACATCCAGCGGATCCCCCCCGACGATCCTGCCTACAATGTGAAATATGTCTATATCTATGATGTCCAGCCCGACGTGGTCTATATCGGCTACACCCCGGGCTATACCGGGTGCTATGTTTATGGACCCACCGTTGTCTACGGCACCGGGTGGGTTTACCAACCCTATTATGGCACCTATTATTACCCGCATCCAAGAACCTATGGCTTCTGCATGCACTATAACCCCTGGTTCGGCTGGAGTATGGGATACACCATGACGTCGGGATGGTTCCACTACGGTCATACCGGCCGCTGGGGATATCACGGGGGCTGGTGGGGACCCCCCATGTACCGTCCGCCCTATCATCCGCCCTATAACCATTATTATGGCTCCAGGCCCCCTGCATACAGGGAGGGACATAATACCGTCAACATCAGCAATAACAGGACCAATATCTATAACCGCAGAACCGATGGCAGCGCCAGGCCGGTCCGCCAGACTTCCGATAACCGTCAGGCGCCCGGCGACCGCAACGGCAACGACCGGACGCGCCCGGGTAATAACACCAACTCCAGGGAGGCAAAACCACCCGTTCGCACAGGAGGGGAGAAAAACAATGTCTTTACCGACAGGAAAGGTGATGTTTATAGGAACGATAATGGCAACTGGCAAAAACATAACGGGAGGGATTGGGAATCTGCCCAGCCAAAGACCGACGATAGAACCGCAAAACCACCGGTCAGGGATGACAGGACCGCCCAGCCGCCTGTTCGTGATGACCGGACGGCAAAGCCCCCTGTCCAGCAGGAGAGAACGCCGCTGCCACCCGTTCGCGAAGACAGAACACCAAAGCCTCCCGTTCAGCAAGAGCGGATAGCGCAACCTCCCGTTCAGCAAAACAGGCCGCCGCAACCGCCGGCCCAGCAAAACAGGATATCACAGCCCCCGGCCCAGCAAAACAGCGGATTCAACCGCCAGGAGATGGATATGCAAAACCAGGCCAGGCAACGTGGAACCCAGAATAACAACAACCGCAGCAACGTTCAGCGGGCAGCACCTGCGGCTCCTGCAGCTCCTGCCGCGAAAGCCCGAACGGGAGATGGCGGGCGTAAACGGTAACCCTGCCACAACCCTGTAAACAGGAAGATAATGAAAACTGATGCCATTCCTTTGTTTCGTCGTTCGGATCATGGGAATGGCATCTTTTTTATTTTGGTCCTTTTGGGTTTGAGTGCCTTCTTTCACCCCATCCAGGCACAGTTTGTGAAGGGGGCCGACATTGGCTGGCTTTCGCAGATGGAGGCCACCGGTTATAAATTTTACGATACCACCGGTGTTGAGGCCAATTGTTTGCAGATCCTGCAGGACCACGGGATCAATGCGACAAGGTTGCGGGTGTGGGTCAATCCTTCAAATGATAACATCAACGGACACTGCAGCAAAAAGGAGGTGGTTGCGATGGCTTTAAGAGCCCGTGAGAAGGGGATGAGGGTAATGATCGACTTTCACTACAGCGACTCATGGGCCGACCCGGGCAAACAAAATAAACCGGCAGCATGGGTGGGACATTCATTCAGTCAGCTTCTTACAGATGTTTACACCCATACTTTTACCGTGCTGGATACCCTTAAAAGTTGCGGGGTGACACCGGCATGGGTGCAGGTCGGAAACGAAATAACCGGGGGCATGCTCTGGCCCGAAGGGAGCACCGCCAACTGGTTCCAGCTGGCCCAGCTGCTCAACAAGGGGTATGATGCGGTAAAGGCCGTTGATAGCAGCATCAGGGTGGTCATCCACGTCGATCAGGGCCAGGATAATGCCCGCTGCCGGACCTTTTTCGACAATGCTTCAGCACAGGGGGTTAAATATGATATCATCGGGCTGTCCTATTATCCCTATTGGATCGGGACGGACTATACCGCAACGATCGCCGGCCTTGGCAACAACCTGGATGACATGGTTTCAAGGTACGGGAAAGAGGTAATGGTGGTAGAGACGGGAGGCGATTATACCCTGGTGCAGAACACCTATGATATGCTGGTTGCGGTGATTGAAACGGTTAAAGCGGTTCCGGGCGGCAAGGGGCTCGGTGTAATTTACTGGGAGCCTGAAGGGGCCAAAAGCTGGAGCGGCTACCAGCTGGGCTGCTGGGGCGCCGACGGGAAACCAACGGCAGCCCTGAAGGCATTCCTTACAAATGCCTCGGGGATTGATAGCAAGGATATGCTTTCCGGGACCAGGATTTATCCCAACCCTTGTAAGGATGGCTTGATCAGGGTTGATTTTACTGGTGAAAAGGGACCCATTGAGATACAGGTCTTTGACCTGGCCGGGCGACTGGTAGGGCAGCAAAAACTGGCCCCCTCGTTCAAGGGACAGTTGGCGTTTTCCCTCAAACCGGGAATATACCTTGTAATGGCGTATGCACGAAAAGTGATGATGATAGAAAAACTGGTGGTAACCTAGACCGTTATAGCATCCCTTTCCCTAAAACCATTACAGTTTTTTGATGGTGACCCTGCGGTTCTGGGTTCTGCCTGCGGCGGTTTTATTGTCGGCAATCGGCTTTGAAGCGCCGAAACCCTTGGTTTCCAGCCTGCCGGCATCGATTCCGCGGTTTACAATTTCGGCTTTGATGCTCAGCGCTCTTTTATCGGACAAGGAGAGGTTTAACGCATCTTTCCCGGTATTGTCGGTGTGACCTTCGATCATGATCCTGACCTTGGGGCTTTCCTTCAGGTAGCTTACGATCTGGTCGATCACCGGGTAGCTTTCAGCTTTTACCACGGCCTTGCCGATATCGAAATTGATCCCGTAAATATCGATGAAACCTTTGGTATCAAGATCTTTCATCAGGTTGTTTTCGGTCTGCGGAGCCACCTTTTTCACAACCGGTTCGCCGGATATGGCGACCCTGAAACCGAAATCAAGCGCACTGTTATAGGGGAGATCCTTGTTACGGTAGGTGAACCTCATACGGTCAGCATTGCTGCCCCACGAACCTCCGCGCAATACGCGGTTGGTGCCCATATCGGGTCCGGCAGGATTCTCCTCGGGGCTCGTTGTATAATAATGTTCGCCGTACCAGTTGGAACACCACTCGCGGTGATTACCGGCCATATCATATAAATCCAGCTCATTGGCCATCTTTTGCCCTACAACATGCGCTTTTCTGTCAGAATTCTGCAGATACCAGGCAACTTCATTGAGGTTGTTGCTGCCGGCAAATTTGTAATGTTTGCTTTTAACGCCTCCCGAAGCGGCATATTCCCACTCCGCCTCGGTCGGAAGCCTGAAATTCTTCCCGGTAACGGAACTCAGCCATTTGCAATATTCCATGGCGTCATTCCAGCTGACATTCCCGACAGGTTTCAGCGAATCGGAGAGGGGCAGGGGTTTTCCCTGCATCGTTTTGTTCCAGGTTCCATTATATACGCCCCTGGGGGGTAAACCATGCTTGTGACGCGATGAATCCGTTTGTTCTGCATCGGTTTTATAGCCGGTGGCATCGATGAACTTTTTAAATTCGCCAAAGGTGACTTCGTATTTACCCAGTGAAAAGCTGTTGAGGGTGACGGTATGAACCGGTTTCTCATCCGTATTCCCGGCATTGTTGCCCATCTTGAAGGTCCCGCCTTCAATGTTTACCATAAAGGGCATTTTCACGGTGGAATTCTGTGCGAAAATCAAGCCGCAGCCTGCTGACAGGGCTATCATCAAAAGAAACAGGTTCTTTTTCATCGGGGTTGGTTTTTAGTATTAAACGCGATTTTTCAGTATGAAAACAGGGGAATAATGCATAAAATTAGTAATTATTTCCGAATGAAAAAAAATCCAGCTATTAATGCAAGGCAGAAGGAAAAAACCGATCCTGCAGCAAATGGCTTTGCTGCAGGAATAACGGGCAGAACCAGGATGATTGCCCGCCGGTATTAAAAATGGTTTTATAATGCGGCCGGCCGGTTCTTTAACTTCATAAAGTGACTGATAATAAAAAGTCCCCCGGTTAGGATAAAGGGAAAATTGATCATCATGATGATAAAAAGGCTCCACCCCACCGAATGGTTCATGTTGTAATTATGGCTGTAAATAAAGGGTGTAAGACCCAGAGCCAGTATGATCAGGATGGAACCGCCGATCAGTTCCCATTTCCAGGCGATCACCAGGAAAAGTACCAGGACATAGGTGGGAATCAGGTGAATGGCAAAGGCCTCCAGCTGTTGCCAGATTGTTCTGCGCTCATCGAACGCGTCGAGGGCAAACATACTGATTAAAAGGATGGCCAGGATGCATAAAATCCGTGGGGCCCAATGGATGATCTTTATGGATGTTTTCATAGAGGATTTTTTTTTAAGGGGTCACTGAAAAAAATATCCGCCAGGCAAATCAGCAGATGATACAAATTGCCTGGCGGATAAAAATGCTTATCGCAGGATAAAGGGCACCACGGTTGCGATTACGCCGGTGCAGATCACCACCATGATGAACAGGTTGTACCTGACATTGTAGTTGACAAGCAATGATTCGTCGTAATATTTGTCAACATTCTGATCCTTGTACATGGAGATGAGCCCCTTTACCAGTTTGGTTCTGGTTTGCCTTCCTTTCAGAAGCCCGATGATGACCACGATGTTAACCAGGACGAGCAGGAGCACAAACATAAACATTACGGCCAGGGTGGCATTCCCGGTCCGCGATTTTTCCGCCATCCCCGAATTGATTGCCAGGGTGATCAGGTTCAACAGGATGGAGGTAAGGATGAAGATGGTGTCGGTGCGTGTGTTTTGCTGCAACTCCGATGTAATGTGGGTATGAACATGTTCTATCATAATCTGTTTTTTTTGGGTTATCAAAGATAATATTATTTTTTGCCAAATCGGGCGCAATACCCGTCGAGCATCTCATTTTCAATGGAAAACTCCCGCAGGGGAATCGGTTCCTGTTTGCTTATCTCCGCCGCCATTTTGTCGATGTTTTCACCGGGGTTGAACAGCTGGGCTACCTTGGCGGTAAGATCAACGATCTCGACCGATGGATCGCTGAAGGTCACTTCCCATTTGCTGAGGATCACGCTTACCCCTTCAGCACGGGCCAGTTCGGGGAGTTTGTCTTTGATCAGCGACATGATCCAGGCAGCAGATCCGTTGCTGAAAACCATCAGGTGAAGCAGGTGCTGGAACGATATGGCTCCGACCGAAACCTCCTTCAGCTTGGCAGTATCATGGGCCTTTGTTGCCGAATCACTCTGCTGGCTGATCCTGATCATTTGTTGTTTTAAAAAGTCAGTTCTGGACCAGGCAAAGGTGATGATCCTGGAATCAAAGGTGCCGATGCGCATTGCAGCGGTCTTTTTCTGGGCAAAACTTTCGGCCGATGCAACCATGGCGATAGCCAGGAATACGATTCGGGCGATGCTGTAAATTGCAGTAATTTTTCTGTTCATTGTAACGCCTCCTTTTTTTAAATTGATGAATATATGATCTTCTTTTTTATAAATTTGGGGATGATTCCCGGTTGAGAACCTGGTTGCGAAAGTAGGCCAGCCCTGCCGGTGATGGGTTGAAACAACCTTGTAAAACGTTTGTAAACTCTTTACAAGGGTTCTGCCAGCAGGAAAAACAAAAAACCATCAACTTTGTCGCGAAACGATCAGAAATATTTTGAGATGTTGAAAATGAAGATCGTGGAGACCATGAAACAGTCTTACCCGGGGATCAATCCATCCATTGCCGACTGGAAGGGACAGGAGATTACCGACTTCCAGGAGGAGTTGCTGCGCAGGGTCAATGCGAACATCAGCGAGAAGTGGTTTTATACCCATATGAAGGCAACCCGCGACTCGCTGCCGAGGATCGACATGCTGAATTTTTTAAGCAGGTTTGCCGGGTATACAAACTGGGACGATTTTATTTATCAGAACCGGGAGATCCTTCCTGCTGCCCCCCCGGCAACATCGGCCGACCGTTATTTCATAATCATCCCCCTGTTGGTGGTGGTCGTGCTGTGTGCTTTCTATGGGCTTTTCAGGCTCTTTAACACCCAGGAGTACCAGTTTTGTTTTTTTGATGCCGACACCCGGGAGCCGGTAACCAACGGCAAGGTTGAAATCAGGCTGCTGCTGGAGAATGAGTCGCCGGTTACCAGTTACTGCAGCCCCGGGGGTTGCTTTCAGCTGAAAACGGATAAAAGCAGGATCCGCATGGTGGTTTCTTCACCCTATTACAAAACCGACACCATCACCCGTGTGTTAACCAAGCTGGGTCATCACGAGGTCATCAGCCTCCACCCCAATGATTATGCCCTGATGATCCACCTCTTTTCGGAGATGAAGGTTGCCGACTGGGAAAAGCGCAGGAGCCGGCTGGAGATTATTATCTGTGAAGATGCCCTGATTTACCAGGTTTATCACGACAGGGAGGCCACCGGCATGGAGTTGCTGAACAAACGGGAATTTATCGATAAGCTCACGATCCCGACCGGCAGCCTGAAAAATATAGAGATCCTCGAAACCCGGCTCAGGGAGGAAAAAATCTCGGTACTCAAATTCAGGGTTAAAAAAGCCACTAAATGAAACGGATCTTTCAGTTATCGGCCATCATCCTGGTCTACCTGGTCACCTGCGGGAAGAGCTGCAATGAAGCGAAATCGGATGAAGCGGCGCTGGAGATGGCCCGTGAACACAAGGCTCACGACAGCATAGCCTCCGTTTTTTCTTCCGACAGTTTATCACAGGCCTCTCTCAAGGCATTCGAAAACACGGCAAAGTATAAACTCTCAGACCTTTCCGATTATTTTAAGATAATCTCGGATACCACGGCGGATCAGGCCTTTAAAAGCAAAACCTGTGAGCTGATCGGGGGTTTGTTTATCCCTGATGCACATATAGAGCTTCCCCTTTCCCTCCTCCGGGGCCGGAAAGGCTGCGATCTGGAAACTTTTCTTGGGATTATAAATAAAAACAGGGCTGGAATCGCCCCGCTGACCTTCGATTCAGTAAGGGTGAAACAGGCGCTACACCAGGAAAGCGACACCCTGTGTTCGGGAAAACTGGCCTTTTGCCTGCATGGCAAACAGATTGAAGGCAGGGAAATTCCCGGAAAATGTGATGAAAGGGAGGTGGATATCTATGTATGCAAACACAGCAAAATATTCGGGAAGGATACCCTCAGGATCTGGAAGGTTTATCTCGGCGACATCCGCTAATCACATAAACTGATAGTTGGTACCGGTGTTTATGCCACCTTCCCGTGGCTGAATCCCAGCAGGATCCTTAAATAGATGCTGAAGCAGGGTTTGAAGGCAGGGTATCCCGAAAGGTTCACAGGGTAGTACTGTACGCTCACCCCCGGTTCAAGGCCAAATTTGTCGGATACCGGCATGCCCACTCCTCCGCCCAGGATGCCGCCGAAGCCGATGCCATACTGGGTGGTGCTGAGCTCCTGGTTATTGACCCCCTGCTGGTATCCCTGGGATCCATAGATATTGATCAGGTTGTATTCTTTGCCATTCACGGAGAGCACTGTTTTTTTGACATGGGTATAGCACATGAGCACCCCCCCGTTTACAAAAAAGTAGATCTTTGACTTCAACGGGAATGACCGTTGGTAGCCCAGGTCAAGAATAGCCCGTTCCTCGCGGCCGGCGATCGGGATCTGGCGGATATCGGGGAGGACAAGATAGTTTTTCGGGTCGACCTGCATGGTAACCACATCCTCGGCCTTCAGCAGGACGTAGTCGGCCTGCAGAAATATCCCGCTTTTCCTGCTTATATTGTACCTGAGGAAGATACCTGCCGTTATGGCAACCTGGTAATGCATGTTGGTGGGATAACCCAGCACGACCACCGTGTCGGCGGCATTCAGGGCCAGCTTGATCTCACGGTACCACCAGATGTTGGTCATGATGTAATCCAGCGTATTGACATTCCCGGGAGTGCCGTTATAATAGTTTGCCGAGTATTTATTGGGGAAATACCCGCCGAAATTGATCCCGAAAGCCCACCGGCTTATCGAATCCTTCTCCTCCTGGTAATCGGCCCACGGGTCCTCCTTGCCGTTTTTCATCTTGGCCTTGACATTTTTCTGCGGCTCCCTTTTCTGGGCATGGGAGGGAAGTGCAACACTCAGAAACAGCAACAGGAAAAAAACAGGAATGATCCGGATCACCTTCATCTTTATGGGTTTGTTTTTAGAACCGCAAAATTACACATTTTTCAAACCCGGGTTGCCCTTTTGCCAGCCCGTTGGTTTACAAATCCACGGGCTAAAGATTTACCGTATACTCATAGATCACCTGCTTCTGCTCCTCCGGCGCCTCCGGTGCCTTCGCGGCAGTTTCCGTATAGGTGAACCTGATTCCACCGGGCAGTTTGAAGTTGATACTGGTTTTGGTGGTCATCTTCACCCTCAGCCCCCTGTTTTTAACCCGCTCGAACTGCAGCAGCCCGATCACCCGGAGGGCCTCCTCGTCGCAGCCATGGCCCAAACCCTTGAGGATATGCGGGTTTTTCACCTCCCCGGTGTCAAGGATGTCGTATTCGACAACGACGGAACCTTCAACGCCAGCTGCCAGCGCAGCCTGGGGGTATTGAACGTTTTCGGCGATAAATGCCTTGAAAGCCTCGCTGCCACCCGGGAATTTCGGCGTGTTCAGGAATTGTCTCTTCTTTTGGTAGCCTGCCATTTCGTTAAACGGATGTCTGGTTTTTCTTCTCGGCCGGCTCCACGATCTTTTTTGTCAGGAAGGCGCCCAGGAGCTGGCCTAGTCCGCCGCTTCCCCCGTCGCCGCTGGTAACCAGGGTGTCGGGAACCACCTTGACATTGCCGGTGGCCAGCTTCTCGGCAACCTGCACGGCAATAACCCCCTCCTGGCCGATCGCCTGGCGTTGTTTCTCGTAAGCCTCCGCCGTGGCGGTGCCCTCCGCGAGGATAGCCACCCCCTTGGCCTTGCCGATCGACTCAATACCCGATGCCTCGCCCGCCTTTTCAAGCCTTGTCGATTCACCCTTGCCTTCGGCCTCCTTGATGGCTTTCTGCTTGCGGTTCTCCGCAATCTTTACCTCGATTTCCGACTGCACCAGGTCAACCTGCTTGTCGGCTTCGGCCGTGGTTTTGGCCATGGCGATACGGGTTTGCTGCGCCTTCTGCTGCTCCACGTACATCGCCTGCTCCTGCTGCGCGATGATGCGTTCCGTCTGGGTTTTCATCAGGTTCTCGGGAAGCTGGATCTGGCAGATCAGCACCGAAACCAGCTCAACGTGGTACTTCTCAAGCTCCCTGCGTGCGCGGTCTTCGGCCTTCTGCTGCTCTTCGTGGCGGTTTTGCATAAAGTTCATGGCCGAGGTCGCCGATGCCTGGTTCCGGAAACTCGAATCGATCATGGGGTGGATCACATGCTCGATCAGGTTCTGGATCGAACCGATCTTGGCAACCATGTAAGGCGCCTGGTCGGGACGGACCCGGATGACGACCTTCACCGATACGCTGATCTCAAAACCGTCGTGCGAAACGACCTTCAACGGGTCAAACCGAGTTTCCTGGGCCTCATCCCAGTCGATGGTGATGTTGGTGGTATCCACAATATAAGCGATGTAGGCGCGGCGGTTGAGGTAATAGATGCCGGGTCCGGCCACCTCCTGCTGGATACCTCGGTATCCTTTTGGTACGACATATCGTTCAATACCCACGTCGATGCGCGTTTCAGCGTTTTTTGACTCGTCGGTGGTCACCTCGGGCGTTATATCGGTGATTTCCGCCTCAGCCACCTTTTTGGCGATCTCGTGGATATGGGGCGGCTCCATGCCGACATTCGACACCACTACGGCCACCTGGCCGCGCTCAACCACGGCCACATTGTCGAGTTCGACGCTGAACATCAGCGAATTGATGTAATAGGTTCCGGGTTTCAGCACGTCGAACTGCGGGCCGCGCTGGCCGCCGTTTTCGAGGAATCTGGTGACATCCTGGAAATTATTGTGGCCGGGGATGGGCTTGGCTACAAATTCGGTTTCGGGAAGGGGCTGGCCGTCCCTGGCAACCACGATCCCCACCTTCTGGTCGGGGATGATGATGGTCTCCTTGATCTCAACCCTGAAAAGGTCGGTATTGACACGGTATTTTCCGGGCAGCAGGATGGAAACCTGGGGCCCTTTTTCGCCGTTGTTGTTTAAAAAGGCTTCCCCGTCCTCGTAATTATTATGTCCTTCAACGGTTCTCGCCAGCAGGCGCCCTCCGCTGATCTGTTTGCCATCCTGGGAGGTGACGATCCCGATCTGGCCCTTGTCGATCACCGTAACATTTACTGTTTTTACCTTGAACAGCAGAGGGTTGATACGGTAGTTGCCCGGAGGCAGGGTCCTGATCTGCGGCCCCTTTTCCCCTCCGTTTTTCAGAAATGCCTCGCCGTCCTGGTAAAGATCGCAGGCAACAACCTTCCCGAAGATGCGGCCCGGGGGAATCGGCGCCCCGTCGATCGATTCCACGATCCCGATCTGGTTCTCGCCGATGATGGTTACAGGCTCGATCCTGACATTAAAAAGAAAGGGGTGAATACGGTAGATCCCCGGCGGCAGGAACTGGATCTGGGTGCCCTTTTCCCCGCCGTTTTTAAGGAACAATTCGCCATCCTGGAACAGGTTGCAGTCGACCGTCCTGGCGAAGATCTTGCCCGATGGCACGGGATTCCCGTCGACCGAGATCACCACACCGATCTCATCCTTGCCGATGACCGTGAATTCCTGTTTCCGGGTCTTGTAGATAAAGGGGATCAGCAGGTACAGCCCCGGCCCCTTGGTACGGGCCTGGACACCGATCTCGTTGCTCATGGCAAAGACACGGTCCTTCGGCATCTCCTTGCCGAACCAGCGGCGTTCCAGCACGTTGATCTCCTTACCCCCTACAATCAGGATTGAACTGTAGAGAAAGATAATAACAAAAATGGCAGCCAGTAGGATGACCGCCAGCAACAGCGCAGATGTGATAGCCATAACGAAAATATTTTTATCAAAGTTAATAAATATTTGGCCCGGGTGATGCGAATTTCATCAGTTCATTTTGTGGGATATCCGGTGGTGGGGTGCGGTAAAGTAGAAGTATTTTAGCTGGGGGAGAGGGTTAATTGATTATTTTTCACCACAATAGAACACAATAGGGAATAATCCCCCAGGGAAAACATTTGTGCCCTACTGTGACTATTGTGGTAAAAGAACGCTAACAACACGAACAACCTCGCAACATTCTCCTGTCATCCTTCTCCCATTGCCCAAAATCCCACCCCCTGCCTCCCCCGAAAAAGACATGATTTTCGTAGCAGAAATATTGCCATTGCCTTGACAACGCCCTGTTCGCGCAGTATCTTTGCAAAAAACCATCTGCAAAATGAAAAAGTTAATACTTTCTCTGTTGATTGCCCTTCTTTCGATTCCGGCCTTCAGTTCCAGCCTGGTAACCGTGGTATCCCCCAACGGCGGCGAAAACTGGACCATCGGATGCCCCTATGCCATCACGTGGATATCAAGCAATACCGCAGGTGCATTGAAAATCGAATTATACAAGGACAATGCCTTTTGCATGACCATCTGCAGCCAGGTACCTGCCTCCATGACCTCCTATACCTGGATCCCGCCGGTCAGCCTGATACCTGCCAGTACCTATAAGGTCAAGATATCCCTGCTTGCCAGTTCAGCGACAGGGTATGATTTCAGCGACGGCAACTTTTCCATCAACGGAGGCACCCTCACCGTGGTTTCGCCCAATGGCGGCGAGGTTTGGCAGAAAGCATCGACTCACCTGATCACCTGGACAGGCAATATCTGCGATAATGTTCGCATTGAACTATGGAAGGGTGGCGTGTTTAACCTGCTGATCACTCCATCAACCCCTTCAAACGGATCTTTTACCTGGGCCATACCGGCCGCTACCGTTTCCGGGAACGATTACAAGATCAAGATCATGAGTGTCAATACGGTGGCCGGCACGACCAGCACGGTATTTGATTTCAGCGACGCGAACTTCTCAATCGGCACCACCCCCCTTACGGTCATCTCTCCCAATGGCGGAGAAATGTGGTATGTTGGGGGCACTTATCCCATCACCTGGATTGATGCCACTGCTGAATATGTCAGGATTGAACTGTGGAAGGGCGGGGCGCTCAACTCGGTCATCTGCAATTCAACGGCTGGCCCCTTCAACTGGGTGATCCCGGCAACCGTGGGAACGGGGAACGACTACAAGATCAAGGTCATTGGCCTGAGCTCCTCGGCCAGTTACGACTTCAGCGACAATAACTTTTCCATCCTGCAGGGAAGTTTCATCATCGTCACGTCACCCAACGGGGGGGAAACATGGCTGAAAGGAACCACCCGGATAATCACCTGGCTGGATAATATCACCTGGAATGTACGGATTGAACTCTGGAAAGGAGGCGCCTATTATTCCCTTATCAACGCCTCGACCCCCAGCACCGGCTCCTGTTACTGGGCTATTCCGGCAACATTACCATCAGGAAATGACTATAAGGTCAGGGTCCTGGCTGTTTCCAATACCGGGTCAGCTCCCCTGTCCGACTTCAGCGACAACAATTTCACCATCAACGGGCCGAACCCGACGCCGGTCGGTACCACCTTCGGATCGATCAAGGTATTCCCGAACCCAGGCAGTAACCTGCTTCATGTTCAGTTCGGGGAATGGTCTGAAACCGGGATTGAACTTGAGATCGTTGATTTCGTTGGGAACCGGATGCTGAATCAGCCTGTTGCTGAGGTGAAAGGCAATGAGACCGTTGATTTGAATTCGTCAACACTCCCCGACGGCAACTACATTATCATGGTAAAGAAGGACAACTCCATTATTTACAGGAATAACCTGCTGATCCGTCATTAATAGGTCCGGCCCATGCCGGAACCCATCCCGTTGCTGCCCCTGGTCCTGTGAGGGCTTCCCTGGTTGTTTTGCTGCCTTGAATCATGAATGGGTATCGGCTGGTTTTTGATATCCTCCAGTACGAGAAGGTACTTGTCGAATTTTAAGGAGTCGCGGAGCAGTTTTTTAACATTTCCATCGCGGTTCTGGATCATAAAGGCAAAGACCTTGGGATTGCTCTGTGCGTGGTAAGTCTGAACATTCTCCATAAACTGCCTGAAAATGATCATAAGCGAATCCTTCTGAACCTTGTTAAGATTGAGTTTCGGGGATATGTTGTCAACAATGAGTTTTGTGCCCTCCTCGCGGGATATTGCAGGCTCCGTGGATGGTTCCTGTGCCACAACCGACACAGACCAGACAAAAAATAAAGCGAAAAACAGGATGGTTTTTTTCATGATGGCTCAGTAAGGTGCAAAGATATATTTTTATTTTATGACGTAAAAGGCAACAATTCAAACAGTACCATTCAATAATTTTGTTATGATTTAGCAGTTTGTTCTGGTAATGTTTTACTCCTATAATAACTCTTTATAGTTTGATATACAGGTGAAGTTGTCCGCCGAAACCCAGTTCTACAATTTTTTGCAAGGTAGAAATCCGTGCCTCTTTGACATTATTTTCGATTTTCGAGATATAGGACTTTGTAGTTCCTACCTTGATTGCAAGTTCTTCCTGTGTTAAACCTTTTTCAAGTCTGGCTTCCTGAATAATTGCACCAATTTTAAAATTCTCATAACCCAATTCAAGTTCATCCCGTTTTTTTGTTCCGGGTTTGCCATAATGGTTGTCCTTGAATGTGCTAAGTGTCTGGATATTATGTTTTTTCGTTTTCATATTCTTTCTTTATTTTATGTGCTTTTTCTATTTCCTGTTTAGAAGTTTTTTGAGATTTTTTTGATAGCCATTCGCAAGAACTACTAATTGGCCCTGGTCAAAAAACAAAAAATTCAAAATATATCACTTCCTGACTGAACCCGGATTTCATAAAGACCATCTGTATCTTCAATTTTCTTGAATATATTTCAGGAACCCTTTGGAACTCTTCAATCAAATCAAAAGTCCAGATAATCTTATGCTGCACTTTGGCTCTTTGTCTTACAAAGAACTTTTCAAAGTAGTCTTTGTAAAATATGACAGTTCTGTGTTTCTGCTTTTCAACCATACTGCAAATATACGGAATGTTGCCCGAAAGTGAAACATGTTCTTTATCAGCCAAAATCTACTGGTATGGTTCATGTTAAACGCGAAAAAATCAATTGAAGTTGCCAGATCTTTGTATTTTCGTGAAATAATGAAGCTGCCCGCTCAAATCAAATATAGCCCGATGAACAACCAGAAAAAAGAGGTGAAAAAGAAATTAAATGCGGTGAAACCATTGGCAGGTGCGACACAGGGGAGTGCCAGATATTACCTCGCCGGGGTACTGGCCATCACCCTGATCGTCTTCCTCCCCGCCATCCAAAACCTCTTCATCACCTTTGATGATACCCAATATGTGGTTGAAAATCAATTTATCACCGGTTTCAGCGCCCTTAACATCCGCACGATATTGTCAGGCGATGCCAACCATCTGGGGAACTACCACCCTGTGACGCTGTTGTCGTATGTTGTAAATTATTCGTTTTCGGCACTTAATCCGGCTCCCTACCACCTTACCAATATCCTGCTTCACCTGCTCAACACCCTCCTGGTTTTTCAACTTTCCCTGCTCTTATTCACCCGGATTGGCAGTGATCACCGGCTGGTCTTAAGTGCCGTCACGGCGCTGCTCTTCGGGATCCATCCCCTTCATGTTGAGTCGGTGGCCTGGGTTTCGGGCAGGAAGGACCTCCTGTACACCTGTTTCTACCTCCTGTCGCTGATTTCCTATCTCAGGTATGTGGATAAAAAAAAGATTTCCGGCTATCTGCCGGCCCTGCTGTTTTTTGTCCTCTCGCTGCTATCGAAGGGGATGGCCGTTACGCTTCCTCTTGCCCTGATCGCCCTTGATTACCTGTTGAAAAGAGATTTACGGGACAAAAAGGTGATCCTTGAGAAGGTACCGTTCCTTTTGTTGTCGTTGTTTTTCGGGATCATCGCGGTGGTGGTCCAGCATGCGCAGGGTGCGACCGACATTGTTCAATGCAACTTTCTTGAACGGCTTGTTTTTTCCTCCTTTGGATTTACGCAGTACCTTATAAAGCTGGCAATCCCCTATAAGTTGTGCGGCTATTACCCCTATCCCGATTACGCGGCGGGTCATATCCCCTGGTACTATTTTTTGTGTTTTATACCGGTATTGGTCACAGGTTTTCTCCTGGTTTATTACTGGTTTGCCCGTTCAGGGAGAGCCATCCTGTTCGGGTGCTGTTTTTTCATCATCAACATCATGTTTGTCATCCAGCTTTTCCCTGTAGGAAGCGCCGTCATGGCCGACCGGTACACCTACCTTTCCTCCTTTGGCTTGTTTTTTCTATTTGCCTGGGGGATGGGGCTGCTGATGAAGCGGTTCAACCTTTCAAAAACGCTGGTTTTCGGCATTTTTATACTTTATGCCGGCCTCCTTTCCGTAACGGCAAACCAGCGGTGCAGTGTATGGAAGGACAGCTACTCCTTCTGGACGGATGTGATGGAAAAATATCCCTATTTTTATCCTGCCATCAATAACCTGGCGGTATTCAAGGAGAAGGACGGCAAACCGGAAGAGGCGCTGGAGCTAAGCAACCAGTCCATCCGTGTCAATAAGTTCAACCCGAATGCCTGGTTCCAGCGGGGCAGCATTGAAGGGAAGAACGGCAATTACCAGCAGGCGATTGCCGATTTCGATACGGCTATCAGGTATTCTCCCCGGTATGTAAAGGTCTATATCAACCGCGCCATTGCAAAGGCCATGATCAAAGATTACCGGGGTGCCCTTTCCGACCTTAACTGGGTTCTGGGAGTAACCAGGAATGAGGAGGCCTATTTTAACAGGGGGATCCTGAACAAGGAACTGAAGAATTATCCACAGGCCATTTCCGATTTCCAGGAGGCGATCAGCCTCGATGCCTCCTGCCTGAAATGTTATTATTCGCTGGGGCTTTCAAATTATTTTGCCGGCAGGTTCCTGGATGCGATGAAATCCTTTTCAGCCTGTATCGACAGGGACCCGGCTGCCGGGATGGCCTTTTATTACCGGGGTTTGTCGGGGATACAGGCAGGATTGGCGGGAAATTACTGTGATGACCTGCAGAGGGCCGTCAGCATGGGGGTAAAGGAGGCGGAACCATTTCGCCAGCAATATTGTCCTCAGTAGGGAATCCTGTCGTTTTTTTCGGTCCATTCGCTGAAGAGCTCGGCTCCTTTGGGATGGCTTACCTGGATAAAGTCGATCCTGCGTTCAGCAGGCGGGAGGTTCAGCTCTTCATAAATATGGTTATCCTTAAACCCGATGGCTTCAGCCTGGTAGCGGGTTGATACATAAAACACCGACCGGATATTGGCCCAGTATATGGCTGAAAGGCACATCGGACAGGGTTCGCAGGTTGAATAGATCACGGCGCCGGAAAGGTCGAAGCTGTTTATTTTCGTGCATGCATCGCGGATGGCAACGATTTCGGCATGGGCGGTAGGGTCGTTTTGTGAACTTACCCTGTTGCCTCCTTTGCCGATGATTTTGCCATCCAGCATGACTACGGCGCCGAAGGGGCCGCCAATATTATTCCTGACTGAATGAAATGCTGCATCGAAAGCCTCATTCATCATCGATTCTGTCATTTCCATATTGGGTTCCTGTTTATCTTCAAGGATACTCTGACGGGGTTGCGCAAGTTGACAAAATTAACAGGGAAAACAACGCAAAATACATTTCCCGGGTGAATCGGCCCTTTTTTCACCCAAATCCCGTCAACTCTCAGGGTTTATCTATAATTTTGACACGCTCAATTCACTAAAATCCGATAGCCTGTGTCAGGTAAACTGTTCCCTGTTCCATTACCCGCTCTTTTACGATTCACCCTTGACGAAATCAGGCATGACCGGTTTATGGGAATCCCGGGAAGTCTCTTCTTTCATCCTGATCTTCAGGATCCTTTCAGGTCGGCACGTTACGGGCGATTGCTGGCTGCTCCCATCGGGGTTGCTGCAGGTCCCCATTCACAGATGGCCCTCAACATTGTGGCTGCCTGGCTTTGCGGGGCGCGGTATATAGAACTGAAGACCATCCAGGTTCTTGACGAACTCGACGTTTCCAAACCCTGTATCGACATGCAGGATGAGGGATATAACTGCGAATGGTCGCAGGAACTCACCATCAGGGAGTCATTCAGCGAATACCTGAATGGCTGGATCATCCTCCATATTTTGCATAAAGAGTTGGGATTCAAAGGTGAGCCGGGAACCCTCTTCAATATGAGTGTGGGGTATAACCTGGAAGGCATAAAAAGTGAAAAAGTCCGGTGGTTCCTGAGCAGGATGCGCGACTGCTCCGGAGAGCTGATCCATGCGAAAAACGCGATCCGGGAGGTTTACCCTGCGATAGATTCGGTCCATATCCCCGCATTGATATCGGATCACGTCACCCTCAGCACCATGCACGGCTGTCCGCCGGAGGAGATCGAAAAGATAGCCAGCTACCTTATCAGGGAAGAAAAGCTGCACACAACCGTGAAGCTGAACCCGACCCTGCTTGGCAGCAAAGAGTTGCGGGAACTGCTGAACAGGAAATTGGGCTTTATCACGGAAGTTCCCGACCTTGCCTTTGAACATGACCTTACCTATCCCGATGCCCTGCATATCCTGGATAGTCTCACCGCCACCGCGGCAGGCGAGGGGCTTCAGTTTGGGGTGAAACTTACCAATACCCTCGAGAGCGTCAACCACAAAACTGTTTTCGGTCCGTCGGAAAGCATGATGTACATGAGCGGCCGCGCCCTGCACCCGATCAGCATCAACCTCGCCCGCAAACTCCAGAACGACAGGGCGGGCACACTCGACATCTCCTTTTCGGGAGGAGCCGATTGTTTCAATATTGCCGACGTGATTGCCTGCGGCCTGAAACCGGTAACCGTTTGCAGCGACCTGCTGAAACCTGGCGGTTATGGCCGGTTGCATCAGTATATCGATAACCTGCGGAAGGGCTTTTCGGCCGCACAGGCCGGCAACACCGAAAGCTTTATCAGGCATGTTGCGGGATTTTCGGACATGCCGGGAAATTCCCTGTCAATGGCGACATTGGCAAACCTGAACCGGTATGCCGACCAGGTTTCCGGCAATCCCCGTTATCAAAAACAGCTTCTCCTCGACCCTGATATAAAAACCACCCTGCCCCTGGGCTGGTTTGATTGTATTCATGCCCCCTGTACCGACACCTGCCCTGCCAGCCAGGAGATCCCGGAGTACCTGTATCATACGGCACAGGGTGATATCCCGGCCGCACTTGAAACCATTTTACGCACCAATCCCTTCCCTTCGGTGACCGGCATGGTTTGCGACCATCTCTGCCAGCTGAAATGTACCCGCATCAACTACGATGAGGCAGTGGCAATCAGGGAGGTCAAAAGGTTCGTGGCCGAATCTGCCGTACCCGGTCAGCCCCTCCCTGCCGGAAAACAGGCCGGTAAAATGGCGGTGATCGGCGCCGGCCCTGCCGGGTTGTCCTGTGCATGGTTTCTACACCAGGGAGGCTTTGAGGTGGATATATTCGAACAGAAAAACCTTGCCGGGGGAATGATCTCTGCCGCCATTCCCTCTTTCAGGCTAACCGCGGAGGCTACCAAAACCGACATCGGCAGGATTCTTGATTCGGGCATTCAACTGCATGACCGTAATCAAATTGACAAGGAAAAATTCGGGGAGATCCTGAAAAATTACACATCGGTATTCCTTGCTGCCGGCGCACAGGAATCGGTGAAAATTGATATTGAAGGATCCGGATTAGCAGGGGTCATCGATCCCCTCGAATTCCTGTTCCAGGTGAAAAAGGACCATCGCCATAAACCCGGCAACCATGTTGTTATCATCGGTGGCGGGAACACCGCCATGGATGCCGCACGAACAGCCTTCAGGCTGGTCGGCGAGCTGGGCAGTGTCACCATCGTTTACCGGCGCACGTTACGCGAGATGCCCGCCGACCGCGGAGAAATCGAGGCGGTGCTGCGTGAAGGCATCACGGTCATGGAGCTTACGACCCCGGTCAGGGTTAAAGGAGAAAACGGAAAAGTCACGGCAATTGTCTGCCTGCACAATGTTCTTGCCATGAACGATAAGTCCGGCCGTCGGGGAGCCGTTGCCATTCCCGGTTCTGAATTCGAAATCCCTTGCGATACGGTCATCCCTGCCATTGGGCAGAAACTGGCCATCGATTTTGTCACCCCTGAGAATCTAAAGACTGAACCCGGGCATTACAAGACCCGTGTGGACGGGTTATATATCGGTGGCGATGCCCTCAGGGGAGCGTCAACCGCCATCAATGCCATCGCCGACGGGCGGAAAGCCGCCCTGGAGATGATCGCAGGGATTCTGCAACAAAGGCCACCCCAGGCAACCCGTGAGGGTATGCCGGGACGGGTTAAAGATATTCCCGGGTTGCTGCACCGCAAATCGATTCGGGAATATGGGTGCCATCCCGGGGAGATCACACCCGGCGAAAGTCGTAATTTCGATGTGGTGGTTGCCCCGCTGGGTGCCGCCGGGGCGCGGCAGGAGGCTTCGAGGTGCCTGCAGTGCGATGAAATATGCAACGTTTGTGTTTCGGTTTGCCCTAACCTGGCCAATTTCAGCTACTCCGTCGAACCGGTATGCTATTCCCTTCAAAAGGCAGTGGCGGATGAAAAGGGCACCGTAAGCATCGTTGAGGACATTGAATTCCATGTTGACCAGCCATACCAGGTAATGAATATCCGTGACCTCTGCAATGAATGCGGAAACTGTACCACCTTTTGTCCCTCGGCCGGCAGGCCCTTCCTCGATAAACCCGGACTCTGCCTTTCGGTGAAATCGCTGAATGAGGAGCAAACAGGGTTTCTCCTGAGCAGTCAGGCCGACAGGGATGTGCTGATCTATAAGGAAAAAGAAAACGTCCGTACCCTGACCCTAACCGGGGGGAACTATATTTACGAAACAAACCAGGTCAGGGCTGTCATCCGGCCCGATGATTTTACCATCCTGGAGGTGAAGTTGCTGGCCCCCTGCGTGCGGGAGGCACGCTTTTCCTTTG
The DNA here is from genome assembly GCA_037133475.1 of Bacteroidota bacterium. GTDB lineage: Bacteria > Bacteroidota > Bacteroidia > Bacteroidales > FEN-979 > CAIVAT01. Next base: position 177,930 of record JBAXOB010000002.1, on the reverse strand, counting down.
CAGCCTGGATGAGCATTGTCCTGAAGGGCGCCATGCAAATGAAGCTGGCAGGTTATAAAGGATAATCCCCCCAGCTATTTCTCAGATTCCAAGGAAAACCATAAAACTTACATATGATCCCCATTATCAACCACATCACCGACCCCGCCGTTTTAGAGAAAGCGATCACCCATTACCGTTCGCGGGGAATAATCCTGCCAACTTTCGCCCAGATGCAGAACCCGGAGCTGATCCCGGGAAAAATCCTGGATAAGCTGAAAAACATCGGATTATGGGAACTCCATCCCCTTAATTTATTCCGCCTTACCTGGAAAAATGAGCAAACATCCACCGGCGGTCTTTTTGGCGGACCTAATTTTATCGAACTGCCGAAATCACTGACCGGGGTTGACGCCCGGATCCTGGTGCTGCTCGGGAAATGGTTCCCCACGGGGGCGCACAAGGTAGGTGCCGCTTACGGCTGCCTTGCCCCGCGCATCATCACGGGAGGTTTCGACCCCACATATCATAAAGCCGTATGGCCCTCTACAGGGAACTATTGCCGCGGTGGCGCCTTCGATTCGTTCCTCATGGATGTCACGGCCGTGGCCATTTTGCCGGAGGAGATGAGCCGCGAAAGGTTCGAGTGGCTGAAGGAGATCGGCGCGGAGGTGATCGCCACACCCGGATGCGAGTCGAATGTCAAGGAAATTTACGACAAATGCTGGGAAATCCGCCGCACACGCAAGGATTGTATCATCTTTAACCAGTTTGAGGAGTTTGGAAATTCATGCTGGCACTATGAGGTTACAGGCCATGCTATTGAAGAGGCCTTCAGGATTGCGGGGGGAGAGGATGCAACTCTTTCAGCCTATGTTTCCGCCACCGGTTCGGCCGGAACCATTGCCGCCGGCGACTACCTGAAAACGAAATTCCCCCGTCTCAAGGTGGTGGCATCAGAGGCCCTGCAATGCCCGACGCTGCTGCAGAATGGCTTTGGGGCCCATCGCATCGAGGGCATCGGCGACAAACATGTGCCCTGGATCCATAATGTCAGGAATACCGATGTGGTTACCGCCATCGACGATGAAGACTGCATGCGCCTTTTGCGCCTGTTCAACGAGAAGGAGGGTCATCAATACCTGGCAACCAGCGGTGTTGACAGGGAGTTGATCTCAAAACTCGGCATGATCGGCATCTCCGGTATCGGGAATGTCCTCTCGGCCATCAAGACGGCCAAATACTTTGATTACACGAATGAGGATGTCATCGTGACCATTGCCACCGATTCGGCGCAGATGTACGGATCGAGACTGGAGGAACTTACGGCTGCGCGCGGAAATTATTCCCCGTTGCAGGCTGCCCGTGATCATGAAAAATGTATGTTCGGGACTGCCCCGGCCTTTATGAAGGAGCTTGGTTATGTCGACCGGAAAGCCATCCATAACCTGAAATATTTTACCTGGATTGAACAGCAGGGCAAGGAGGTTGAGGATCTCCGCCAGTTATGGGACGACCGTCATATCTGGGCCGAGATATTCAGCCAGCCGGCACGGTGGGATGAACTGATCAATGATTTCAATGCCCGTACAGGGCTGTTAACTTAGGATGACTGTTACAAGTGAGAGGAAAACAACTGAAAAATGACCGATAAGTATCACTTCGCGTGTGTCGATTGCCACGCTGAGTACGCGGGCGACCAGGTCATCTACCTGTGCCCGGTATGCGGAGCCGCCAACCAGCCCGGATTCCCGCCACGGGGAGTTTTAAAAACCCTTTACCCATATCAAAAGATGCGGGACATGCATCCCGTTTCAGGCCTTTTCGACAGGCTTCAGGGTGAACGGTTCCTCCCGCTATTGCCTTTGCATGCGATGGATTCGTGGCCCAGGCTGGAGGTCGGGAATACGCCCCTGTACCGGTTGGATGGCCGGGCCCCTGAGGCTCCTGTCGTATCAGGAAATTTGCAGGTTGAAAATAGTAAGGCAGGTTTCAAACTGTTTTTAAAGGATGATTCGCAGAATCCCACCTTTTCCTTCAAGGACCGGGCATCGGCGCTTGTATCCGCCTGGGCCCGCGAAAACAACATCCATACGCTCATCACCGCCTCTACAGGCAATGCTGGTTCCTCCCTGGCCGGGATATGCGCATCGCAGGGACAGGAGTCGGTCATCGTGGTGCCTGCCGCAGCTCCCCTTGCAAAACTCACCCAGATCCTGATGTATGGAGCCATACTGGTTCCGGTCAAAGGAACCTACGACGATGCCTTTGACACGAGCGTGGAGATTACGGCGAGACATGGATGGTACAACCGCAACACTGCTTATAACCCACTGACCATCGAAGGAAAGAAAACAGTAGCGTTTGAACTTTATCAACAGCTTGGTTATCAGGTTCCCGACCGGATCTTCATCCCGGTTGGCGACGGGGTCATCTACTCGGCTGTCTGCAAGGGATTTGAAGACCTTTTAATGCTGGGGATCATCGACAGGATGCCGGTCGCGGTTGCCGTTCAGTCGGAAGGAAGCAGCAACCTGATTGACAACCTTGGCCGGCCCTTTGTGCCGGTTGCATCGAAAACCGTCGCCGATTCGATATCGGTGGATGTTCCGCGTTGTTTTCATATGACAGCAGGCTATATCAGCAAATATGACGGGGAGACCATTGCGGTTTCGGATGGGGAGATATTAGCCGCCTCGCTGCAGGTGGCCCGGTCGGCAGGAATTTTCTGCGAGCCCGCCGCCGCCGCGGCATATGCCGGTATGGAAAAATACCGCAGGCTGGGCCTGATCCCGGCAGGATCCTCCAACGTGGTGTTGCTGACCGGCAGCGGGCTGAAAGACCTGGAGGCGGTACAGTCATCTATTTCCATACCGGAGCCGGTCGGAACAGATCGCCGCGCTGTAGACGACTTTCTGAACAAACAAAAAATCAGCCGCTCATGATTGTATTTACGCTGAACAACAGGAGCATCGGATACCGGGGTGATGAAAACCTTACATTGCTGCAATACCTGCGTGAGACCGAAGGAATTACCTCGGCCAAGGATGGATGCTCGGGAGAGGCAGCCTGTGGTGCCTGCATGGTGGAAATCGACGGAAAGGCACGGTTGTCGTGTACCCGGAAGATGAAATTCCTGGAGGGAGCGCATGTTGTCACCATGGAGGGAATTCCCGCCGAAGTTCGTGATGTGATTGCAAAGGCCTATGTTGACAGGGGAGCCGTGCAATGCGGGTTCTGTACCCCCGGCTTCATCATGCGCACGAAGGTGCTGTTTGCTGAAAATCCGTTTCCGACGCGGGAACAGATCAAAAAAGCCGTCAATCTCAACCTTTGCCGTTGTACCGGCTATGTTAAAATTATCGATGCCATCGAAACAGCTTTGAAAAACCTGAGAGAGGCTTCACCCTCCGCGAATGAAACCGTTTGTGAAGATATCGCCGGTGCAGATGATACGGAGGGATTTAAGGGCGGCATCGGGAACTCCCTTACGAAGTACGGGGCTTTTGAAACAGCCATCGGGAAGCGGCTGTTTGTCAATGATATGAAAATTGAAGGCATGCTATACGGGGCACTGCGCTTCAGCGACCATCCCCGTGCCAGGGTGATCTCCGTGAATGTCACCGAGGCCTCGCAGATGGATGGAGTTGTGAGGATATTTACGGCATCCGATGTCCCCGGCGACCGGTTTACCGGCCTGATCATCAGCGACTGGCCGCTGATGATCGCCCCCGGCGAGATTACCCGCTATATCGGCGATGTTGTCGCGGGAGTGGTGGCGGTGGATGGTGCAACTGCGCGTAAAGCAGCCGCGATGATCCGCATTGAATATGAGGTGTTGGAGCCTGTTTCAGACATGCACCGGGCACTGGAACAAGGGTCGGAGCAGGTTCACCCCGGCAGACCCAACCTGCTGGAAAAATGCGTCGTAAAAAGAGGAGATCCCGTCGATGAGCTATTGGCCCGTTCCGCCTTCATCTCCTCCGGCATTTATGAAACCCAGCGGATTGAGCATGCCTTCCTGGAACCAGAGTCCGGCTTGGCATTGCCGGATGACGATGGGATTCATCTTTACAGCCAGGGACAAGGAATTTACGTTGATCAGCAACAGGTGGCCTCGTTGCTGGGGCTGGCCGAAGAAAAGGTCCGCGTAACGCTCGTACCCTGCGGGGGTGGCTTTGGCGGGCGGGAAGATATGACGGTGCAGGGGCATGTCTCCCTTTTTGCATTCTTGCTGCAAAGCCCCGTGAAATTAACCCTTTCTAGGGAGGAGTCGGTCAGGATGCATCCCAAGCGTCACCCGGTGTGGATGGATATTGCATTGGGCTGTGATGAAAACGGTATCCTTACTGCACTGCACCTGCGTGCCATCGGCGATACGGGCGCCTACGCATCGGTAGGAACCAAGGTGATGGAACGCGTGGCAGGCCACGCCAGCGGGGGATACCATCTGCCCGCAGTGGACATTGAATCGCTGACCGTATACACCAACAACATCCCTTCGGGCGCCATGCGCGGGTTTGGCGCCAACCAGGTTGCATTTGCCCTTGAAAGCAGCATCGATGACCTGTGTGAAAAGGGCGGCTTTGACCGCTGGAAGTTCAGGTTCGCAAACGCCCTTGAAAACGGCAAAATGACCGCCACCGGCCAGGTACTGGAGGCGGGAGTGGGCATCAAAGCCTGCCTGCTGGCGCTGAAAGATCATTTTTACGCTGCAAAATTTGCCGGGCTGGCCTGTGGCATCAAGAATTCGGGTGTCGGCAACGGGATGACCGATTTTTGTGACGTCAGGATCAGCATTGGTCCCGATGGCCGTGTTGCCATAGAACATGGCTGGACCGAGATGGGACAGGGAGTGCAAAACATGGCGATCCAGACGCTGCAGCAGGAAACGGGCATTGCCGCTTCGCTGATGGATGTTTCTGTGGATACCCTGGCGGCGTTGCCAACCGGTATGACCACCTCGTCGAGGGCCACCGCACTGCTGGGCAATGCCATAATTGACGCAGCTGCAGCGCTATCAGGGGATATCAACGAAATCAGGGTAAAACAGGGAGGTGCTGGAGAGACTGGAACAGCTCCGGGCGCGCAGCCTGTTCAGCCGGTAGAACTGGAGCTTCTGAAGCTGCTGGCCGGGAGGAGTTACCCGGGAAAATATTATTGTGACTGGACCACCAAACCCGGAACCAGCGCGGAAAAGATCATCACCCATTACTCCTACGGGTATGCTGCCCAGCTGGTCGTTCTCGATGATAAAGGGGAGGTTGAAAAAGTTTATGCGGCGCACGATGCCGGCAGGATCATGAACCCGATGCTCTTCGAGGGGCAGATCCAGGGAGCCGTCCATATGGGATTGGGCTACGCCCTTACCGAAGATCTGCCCATGGACGGCAGCAGGCTGGTGAGCGCAAAACTTGCCGACTGCGGGGTGCTTTCAGCCATGGAAACACCTGATATCGAGGTAATAGGAGTGGAGGTACACGACCCCGTAGGGCCTTACGGTGCCAAGGGCATCGGCGAAATCGGGCTTGTGCCGACCGCCGCCGCGGTAGCCAATGCATTGTTCCGGTTCGACGGTATCAGAAGAACCAGGCTGCCTATGAAACGGGAACCGGGAACCCGGCCATGACCCTGCTATTTGGCAGCTTCCCAGTAACAGTTCTTCGGCGAGGTGATCCTCCCGGTGGTTTTCAGCTTTTTCATCGCCTTGTCAACCTCCTTGCGGTCGATTCCCGATAACTCAACAATCTGCCCGGCTGTCACCGGGGCACCGGCTTTCTCAATTACGGTTAAAATCTGGTCGGTTAATTCCATGGTTATTCTTATTTAGTTTATTCATAATTAGTTGATCCTGTTTTTTTTTACAGATGCGATATATATCTTGTACCACCTTTGCACAAAGTAAATAAACAACAGCACAACAGTTTTTGGGATGCATCATTAAAATTTCCCATTGTGTCATTGTGCATTCTTTGTGTCATTGTGGTTATTCTTGCCAAAAAAAACGTTCTACTTTAATATGTTGTTTGTCAGTTCGTTGATGATATTCTCATTTTTATGTTCGGTCGATGCAAAGATCGTTTTTTCGAACTCTGCAAACTCACTTTTATTTTTGGTAAACAATATTTTTCCCATTTGCAGGTAATGAATCAGATCGCAGAGGTTTGTCAGGGTTTCGATGATATGCGATGTGATGATGATGGTTTTATCCTGGTCTTTCAGTATTAACAGGATCTGGCGGATGATCCTGCAGGTTTCAATGTCGAGGCCGTTAAAGGGATCATGACCGGCTTATTTTGCTTTAGTACGCCCATGAAGGCAAGCTTCTTATTCATCCCGGAGGAATAATGGTCAATGACCGAATCGAGGGGAAGCTGGAATAAACGGTTCCATTTTTCGGTCTCAAAATGCAGCCCCTTGAATAACGCCAGGTACTTACGCCCGGTAATGTTGGAGTAAAAATAGTTTTAAATTTCTCACTACATTTGGATCGATTAATACAGCTATGATACTACTCAGGAATGGCACATTCATCGACTGGCAAACGCTGGAATTCAGGCAGGCCGACGTGCTGGTGGAACCGGGTGCAGCCGGCACCCTCGTTTTCCCGGACCCCCTTCAGGCAGCACAGTCCGGAAACCGGGTTGACAGAACCATCGATTGCACCGGGCGGTTCATCACCCGGTCCTTTGCAAACGGGCATCACCATGCCTACTCAGCCCTGGCACGCGGGATGCCGGCGCCAGGGAAGAATCCCGTCAATTTCCGGGAGATCCTCCGGTATGTCTGGTGGGCCCTTGACAAGGCCCTCGACCCCGCCATGATCAGGGCCAGCGCGCTGGTTACCGCCATTGCCTGCGCCAAACGGGGCGTTACCTTCGTCATCGATCATCATGCCTCGCCCTTTGCGGTGGAGGGAAGCCTGGAGATTATCGCACAGGCATTCGATGCCGTGGGCATCGGTCACCTGCTGTGCTTTGAAATTTCCGACCGCGACGGGATGGAGATTGCCGCCAAGGGACTCGCGGAATCCTCTGCATACCTTGCGCAGCGGCAGGGACTGGTGGGGTTGCACGCCTCCTTCACCGTCGGTGACCAAACCCTGAAACGGGCGGTTGACCTGGCTGCACAAACCCGCTCGGGGATCCATATCCACGTGGCGGAAGATCAGTCGGATGAAGAACATTGCGAGAAGCATTTCAATACCCGTATTATAGGAAGGCTGGCAGATGCGGGTGTTTTGCAGTTCCCCGCCACCATCCTGGCCCATTGTCTCCACCTCGACGACCACGAGCGGGGGCTGGTTGAAGGATCGCCCGCCTGGGTGGTTCAGAATATGGAGAGCAACCTGAACAACGGGGTCGGTTTTTTCAATTCAAAGGGTCTGGGAACCAGGATTATGCTGGGTACCGACGGGATGCACAGCGACATGATCCGCAGTGCCGGTTCGGCCTTTTTTGCAGGCCATAACTTTGATTCAATGAATTATACAACGGCATATCAACGGTTAAGGAATGTACATCGCTACCTTCAGTCGAACCGCTTCACGGGCGACAGCGACAACAACCTCGTCGTTTTTGACTATGATACGCCTACTCCCTTTAAACAGGATAACTTTTACGGGCATTTCCTCTTTGGGCTGGAAGCAAGGCAAATCACCCATGTCATCTCGCAGGGCAGGCTGATTGTTGACGAAGGCATCGTGGTTACCGTTGATGAATCAGAAATCCTGCTTGAGGCCCGCGAACAGGCTGAAAGACTCTGGAAACTTTTATAACTCCCATGACCCCTTACCTTATCCGGAACGGAACCATTGTTGCGGCAGAAACCAACTGCCGGGCAGATGTAGCTGTTGACAACGGCCTGATTACAGCTGTGGGGCAGTTGGATCCGGCTTTGTACCCCGGACACACGACCATTGATGCAGTTGGTAAGTTTGTTTTGCCGGGAGGGTTCGATCCTCATGTGCACTTTGCATTGCCAACGCCGGCGGGGAATTCGTGCGACGATTTCAGGTCGGGCAGCATCGCCGCCCTGTCAGGTGGAACCACATTTTTCATGGACTTCGTCACCCCCCGCCGTGGCCAGTCCCTGGCGGAGGCGTTATATCCAAGGCGGGTCGAAGCGGCCTCATCGCTTGCCGGATATGGCCTGCATGTGGGGATCAGCGAATGGAACAGGGAGGTTGCATCCGAAGTTGTTACCTGTATGGAGAGGGAGGGGATTCGTTCCTTCAAGGCCTACCTCGCCTATCGCGAATCGATCGGCATCAACCCGGAGGAACTCTGCCAGATGATGCAGGTGGTGGGCCTGCGCGGAGGCGTGGTGATGGTTCATTGTGAGGATGGAGCGATGATTGCCAGCCTGCAGCAGGAGTTCCTGCGTGACGGTATGACCGGTGCGCGGTTCCATGCCCTGTCGCACCCGCCCGAAGCGGAGATAAGGGCGATCGGGAAGGTGATTGAATTGTCAGCCAAAACAGGCTGCCAGGCCTATATTGTGCACACCTCGACGCGGCAGGGGGCAGATGCCATTTCAAAAGCAAAACAGGAGGGGATACAGGTTTCGGGAGAGACCTGCCCCCAATACCTGCTGCTTGATGATTCCCTGCATGGTATGCCCGATGATCTGCATGTTTTGCCCTATGTCATCTCACCGCCCCTGCGCGGCAAGGACGACCAGCAGAGGCTTTGGGCAGGGCTGTCCGACGGCACCTTCGATGTGGTGGCCACCGACCACTGCCCCTTCAACCTGGTTGGCCAGAAGGATCGCGGGTTGCATGATTTTACCCGGATCCCCAACGGTGCAGGGGGTGTAGAACACAGGTTGGGATTGCTTTACACCTATGGTGTATTGACAAATAAGATCAGCATGAGCCGGCTGGTAAGCCTGGTATCCACCCGCCCCGCGGAGATCTTTGGATATGGCGACCGAAAAGGCAAACTGCTGCCCGGTTATGATGCCGACCTGGTGATCTGGGACCCGGGAATAAAGAGAGTAATCTCCGCGAAAACTCATCTTTCCCATTGTGATTCGGAGATCTATGAAGGGTTCCCCGTTCAGGGCGGAGCAGAAATGGTGATGAAGGGCGGTGCGCTGGTCATTACGAAAAACCTGAAAAGCTGAATTACTGCACCCTTTTTTTCTCGCCGGATAACATCGCGCCCAGGAGCCCGGCAGGATCCTCAAACCGGTTTGTGAGCATCATTGCCGCAATGATGTAGGGTTTGAACCCTGCCTGTTTATACAACGGAACCCGGTAGCGTTCAAATACGGTGGCCGCCACTTCACCCTCACGGCAGGATACACCCGAAATATCGGCCGGCAGGCAATGCATATAGAGCGCCTTGCCTTCCTTGGTCAGACCCATTTTTTCTTCCGTACATTCCCAGTTTTTATACTTCGCATTGTTGGCAAGGCACTCCTTTTCCAGCCCTTTCAGCCCGTCATGATCGTTGTTCCGCAGCAATACTGTACGATGCTGCATGACATGGAATGGCGCCCAGCTTTTCGGGTAGACGATATCGGCCCCCGAAAATGCCTCCTCCATTGTGTTGACCACACGGAACTGTCCGCCACTGGCGACTGCCTGGTTGCCGGCGAGTTCAACGACGTCGGGAATGAGCCCGTAGCCTTCTGGGTAGGCGAGGTCGACCTGCATGCCCAAACGGGTCAGAAGCCCGATGATCCCCTGTGGAACCGAGAGCGGTTTGCCATAACTGGGTGAGTAGGCCCAGGACATGGCGATCTTTTTGCCTTTTAAGGCCTCCAGCGAGCCAAAAACGGTTTTCAGGTGCAACAAATCAGCCATCGATTGGGTCGGGTGATCAATATCACACTGCAGGTTGATGATGCCGGGCCGCCGGGGGAGTACGCCATCGGCGAAAGCCTCGTCGAGGGCGGCGCCGACTTCGCGCATGTAGGTATTGCCGGCTCCCAGGAACATGTCGTCGCGGATGCCGATGATGTCGCTGAGAAAGGAGATCATGGCCGAGGTTTCACGCACGGTTTCGCCATGGGCAATCTGCGATTTTCCTTCATCGAGATCCTGAACAGCCAGCCCCAGCAGGTTGGCGGCAGAGGCGAAGGAAAAACGCGTGCGGGTCGAATTGTCGCGGAACTGCGAAATAGCCAGCCCCGAATCGAAACAGCGCGGTGAGATATTCGTGTCACGGAGCATCTTGAGGTCTTCCGCTACGGTCAAAACTGTACCAAGCTCTTCAAGGCTTTTTTCCCAGGTCAACAGGAAATCGGTGCCAAAGAGGCCGGCGGAGGATTTGCCGGGTTTAGTCATTAATTCATTCATCATCGTGTTTAATTATAGAGTTGATTTGTTTTAAAATTCAAGTTTATCCCGTTTACAATACCAGTAGGGATGACATAAAGGAATCTGGTCGGTGCCTCCCCAAAAACAGGTAGTATCCGCCTTATTCCCGTACGGGACGATCATCATCCCGTATTTTACACGCACCACCCTGTCTGATCTGAAGCATACCGGGAAGATGCTGTCTTTTTCGTGACGGTCGTACTGACAGGTAAATTCAAAATTCATATCAATAACAGAATCACTGACAACTTTAACCCGTTTATAGATGGTTTCACGCTGCACATAGCTGGCGCTTATTTCATAATCGCCGGCCGGAATGCTGTCAAGCACGTACCGTCCCCCGTAGGCGGAATTGGCGTGGAAATTCGTATTTTCCAGACGGACCAGGGCAAATTGCAGCACTTCGTACCGGCCATGTATCCTGGATGTTACCTCACCCGTGATCGTGCCTGTCTGGCAGAAACCAGATAACCAGAAAACCTGGGTGAGTATAAAAAGTACTGTTTTCAAGTTGATTATTCCGACAGGTAAAAGGCCAGTGCGGCGTAAAAGGCCGAGGCGGTGACCAGGTCGCCCACCGGCACCTTTTCGTTGGGGGCATGGGCCAGCACCTCGTCGCCGGGGCCGAACCCGATGCACGGGATCTTATAATAGCCATTGATGGTGACACCGTTGGTCGAGAAGGTCCATTTATCGGTAAGAGGTTCCCTGTCGAAGAGCCCGGCAAAGGCCTCCTGTGCGCGCACCACCAGGTGATGATCCTCCTCGATTTTCCAGGTGGGATAGTATTTCTCCATGCCGTAACGCAGGCCTGTGTAAGTCGTTTCTTCATATTGCAGCACTTCGACCCTGGCATCCGTATCCTTTACGATCTCCATGATCTCGGCCACCGCCGATTCTTTGGTTTCGCCCCAGGTAAGCCGCCTGTCGAGATGAATCCGGGCATAATCGGCTACGGCGCACAGGGAGGGACTTCCCGAAACGAATTCCGAGATGGTCACGCTGCCCTTGCCGAGGAAATCGTCGGATTTGAGGCGTTCATTCAGCTTTTCCACCTCAAGGCATGCCCGCGAGGCCATGTAGATCGCGTTTTTGCCACGTTCGGGCGCGGAGCCGTGCGAGGAGATGCCCGTAAAGGTCACGGAGATCTCCATCCTGCCACGGTGGCCGCGGTAAATGTTGAGGTTCGTGGGTTCGGTGATCACCACGAAATCGGGGATGATCTTCTCTACCTCCACCAGGTATTTCCAGCATAACCCGTCGCAATCCTCTTCGATGACGGTCCCGGTGAAGTATATCGTCAGGTCGCGGTCGAAGGCAAGTTCCTTAAGGATGCGCCCTGCGGTGACAAATGCCGCCGGGCCGCCTTTCTGGTCAACGGTTCCCCGGCCATGAACAAAGCCCTCCTTGATCTCACCCGAAAAGGGATCGCTGCTCCAGTTGGCCAGGTTGCCGGTGTCAACGGTGTCGATATGGCCATCAAAGGCCAGGATCTTCTTCCCGTTCCCGATCCTGCCGATTACATTTCCCAACCCGTCAATCCTGACTTCATCAAAGCCGGCTTCCTCCATCTGGCGCTTCAGCTCCAGTGCCACGGCTTTTTCGGCAGTGCTGAGCGATTTGATCTTCACCAGCCTGGAGAGGTTATTGGCGGTGCTTTCTTCGTATCTCGTTGCAAGTTCGTTGATCTTTAGTAAGATATCTTTCATAGTTTGGACAAGTATTGGTTTTTGGTTCAGGGTGTGACTTCTTAACGTAAAAAGCAGCTCCTGATTACCGGAAGTATTTCACTTTTATTTTATTTTTTCTGCTGAAAGCAGGATCACCTCCCCGGTGGCGGGCAGCGAAAACTCAGGTTCCCTCTCATGATTCGCGATGGCTGAAATGGAATCCTTGATAGCAAGCCATACCGACAATCCCAGCATAAAGGGCGGTTCTCCAACGGCTTTGCTCCTGCGGATGGTTCCAGGGTTGGGTGCATCTTTGAGGAGATCAACCCTGAAATCCAGGGGAATATCCAGAATGGCAGGGATTTTGTAAGTGTCGGGTGAATGGGTCAGCAGGTTGCCGTTGCGGTCCCATTTGATCTCTTCGGTTGTGCACCAGCCCATGCCCTGGATAAAGCCTCCTTCGATCTGGCCACGGTCGATGGCTTCATGGATCGAATCGCCCACATCATGCAGGATATCGGTTCTCAGAAGGGTATGGGCCCCTGTGAGGGTATCGGTGATGACCTCCGATACCGCCATTCCAAAGGCAAAATAGTGGAAAGGGTTTCCCTGCCCGGCCTCCCTGTCAAAAAAGATCCCCGGGGTCTTATAATAACCGGTGCTGCTCAGGCTCACCTGGCGCATGCGGGCAAGGTCGCACAGGCGGCTGAATGCGATTTTTTCGTTGGGTTCATGCCGGTCAAAGACCTGGTTATTATCAAACGCCATGTTTTCGGGCAGGAAAATTTTTCCCGGGCATTGATCCGTTAATTCACCTGCCGCCACCCTGCTAAGTCTGGCCTTCAGGATATCGATGGCATTTTTCACCGCCATGCCATTCAGGTCACTGCCTGTGGAGGCCGCGGTGGGCGATGTGTTTGGAACTTTCGAGGTGTTGGTGGCGTTCACTTTTACAGTTCCGGGAGAGATGCCCAGTTCCGAGGAGGCGATCTGTACGATTTTGGTGTGCAGCCCCTGTCCCATCTCCGTGCCGCCATGGTTAACCAGCACCGTGCCGTCGGTATAAATGTTGACCAGGGCCCCGGCCTGGTTGAGGAACGATGTGGTGAAGGAGATTCCGAATTTAACCGGGGTAAGGGCCATCCCCTTTTTATAGAGATGATTTTCAGCATTGAACTTGTCTATGGCTTTTCTTCTCTGTTCGTAACCGGAGGAGGTCATCAGGTCATTAAACATCCGTTCGAGATGGTTGTTTTCCACCTCCTGGCCGTAGGGTGTCGGATTGTACACATCAAGCCTGTAAAAGTTCAGGCGCCGGATGGCGGCGGTATCTTTTTTAAGGTACCGGGCAATCCTGTCGATGGCGTTTTCAATAACGGCCATTCCCTGCGGGCCACCGAAACCACGGAAAGCCGTATTTGACGGGAGGTTGGTCTTCCATGCCCGGCCGGTTATCTGCACGTGCGGCAGGAAGTAGGCATTATCGGCATGCAGCATGGCCCTTTCGAGGATGGCCTTCGACAAATCGGTGGATGAGCCCGCATCAGAATTCAGCTCAACCTTGTAAGCGAGGATCCTGCCTTCGTCGTCAAACCCCACGCTGTAGCGCGAAAGGAACCGGTGCCGTTTGCCGGTCATGATCTGGTCATCATCGCGGCACAGCTGGATCCTGACTGGCTGGCGTGTTGCATTGGCCAGCAGTGCCGACCAGGCAGCCACATGGTTTCCCTGGGTCTCTTTGCCTCCGAATGCGCCTCCGATGCGTTTTACCTCTACTTCAACCTCGTTTTTCGAGATGCCGAGTACTTCAGCCACGATGGCCTGGGTTTCAGCCGGGTTCTGGGTGGAGGAGTGCATCATCATCTCTTTTCCTTCGCCAGGTACTGCCATGGCCGACTGCGTTTCGAGATACCAGTGTTCCTGGGCGCCTGTTTTCAATTCGCCGGTGAAGAGATGCGGCGCCATGGCCAGGACTTCATCAGGGTTGCCGCGAACTATTTTCCGTTGGGGGGCAAGGCTGTTGCTGGCGGCCATGGCCGATTCAATATCGAGGATGGCCGGCAGGGGTTCGTAATCAATGGTGATCAGCCTTTCCGCCTCGACAGCGGCCTCTTCATTCTCCGCTGCAATGAGCGCGATGGCCTGCCCGATAAAGAAAACCTCCTTTTCGGCCAGGCAGGGTTCGTCGCTGACCACGGCTCCCATCTGGTTTTCACCGGGAATATCCCTGGCCGTCAGGATGGTTTTAACCCCTTTAACCTGCAATGCCTTTGAAATATCGATGTTTTTCAGCACGGCATGGGCCTGTTTGCTGTAAACCACCCTCCCCGTGAGCAGTTGCCCGTTTCCCTCGATATCGCCGATGAAAACCGATTCGCCGGTGACATGTTTCGCGCAGGTATCATCAACCGCAGATAAGGATCCGGTCTTCCCCGCCCTACGGGTCACCCGGTCGTGAAGCGGTGAAGTGTTCGTGAAAAATTTGAGCAGCAGGCGGCTCCCGGCAATCTTCCGGTAAGTGGCTCCCGCCCGGGCGTCGGAAATAGGGGTAAACTCATCTTCCAGGATGGCCATCGCCTGGTTGACGACCTGGAAATTCCACTCCCGCCCTGCCAGGAAGGCTTCGGTATGCAGTGCCCTTTTCGGCATTTCCGCCATGCCCCCGTAAACCAGTACGGATTCAGCGACCATGCCGTCGCGGAGAGTCAGGCTGAAGGCGGCGCTCACGGTTGAAATATCCAGCCCGGTGCGTTTGGAGATCTTGTAGGATTCGATGCGCGTGTCATCTCCCGGTTTTGGAATGCGGACAGCGGTGATCAGTTCACCGGGTTCAAGTCTTGTTTTGCGATAGCCTGTAATAAAATCGCTGATGCCGATAACTCTTTCCGAATGCATTGATTGCAGTACGATTTCAGCCCTGAAGGCGATCAGTAGAGGCAGGGTATCGCCGATAGGAGAGGCCGAGCCTATGTTTCCGCCAAGGGTGGCAACATGCCTGATCTGCAGGGAGCCGAACACGCTGAGGATCTTATGAAGGGCCGGTAATTTTTCTGATGCGAAGGATTTAATCTGCTCCATGGTCTGGCCGGCGCCGATCACGAAATGGGTACCCTTCTCCCTGCAGTATTTTAGCTCATCAACGCCCGAAAGGTCTATCACCAGCGACAGGAGCTCATGGTGTTTCGTTTGCCGCAGGGCAACATCGGTCGAGCCGTTGATCACGGTCGCAAGCGGATGTTCGCTTCGAAGGCGCAGGGCTTCGTCAAGGGTAAAAGGTTTAAGCCAGGTCTGGTGCGGCGTCCGCAATTCAATCGTATGCTGACTTTCCCTGATCGATTCAAGCATCCCTGCAATCAGGGCTTCATTGGCCGAGAATTGGTCGGAACGGGTTTCGGTAGCCGTTTGCTCGGCAGCATCTAAAATGGACTGGTACCCGGTACAACGGCAGAGGTTGCCTGTAAGTGCATCTTCGATGATCTCCCGGCTTGGGTTGTCATGGTTTTTAAACAGGCCGAAAAGTGACATCACCATCCCGGGTGTGCAAAAGCCGCATTGACTGCCGTTTGATTCGACCATAAGCCGCTGAACAGGATGCAGCACAACCCGGTTTTGACGTCGAAGGGCAAGGTTCTCAACGGTGATCAGCTGTTTCCCATGGATCATGGGAAGAAAAACGAGGCAACTGTCGACCGTGTGGTAATCCAGCCGGCCATCCGTCGACGGCTCGGCCAGCACCACGGTGCAGGCGCCGCAGTCACCCTCCGCACACCCCTCCTTGGTCCCTTTATGGCCGGGTAACGAGCGCAGGTAATTCAAAACCGTTGTAGTTGGTTTCAGCCCGTTTGATCCCAGGAAATCAAGTTCGATGATGCGATCATCGAGGACGAACCGGATGGTATGAGGGATTCCGCTCACTTTTTTACCGTATTTCTCACATCGATAAGTTTAGCCAGGATGCTGATGGCGATTTCCGCCGGGGTCTCAGCGTTGAACTTTATCCCGATCGGCATGTCGATACCCGAAAGTTCCTCCTCCGTGAGAATATGTTCCGCCACAAATCTTTTTTTCAGCATCTCCACCTTCCGGGTGCTGCCGATCATCCCCAGGTAGGCGTGGGGTTGGCGGGCCGCAATGGCAAGGATGTCTTCGTCGGATACATGTTTTGGCGTGACAATGACGATAAAGGTGTTTTCGTCGAAAGCCGCCTCCCCGGCAGCCTTTATAAAATCTTCGCAGACGCAGGTGAAACCCGTGAAAGCTTCATCCCTGAAGATCTCGTCCCTCGGGTCAAAAAGGGTGACGGAAAAATTCAGCTCCCTGGCAAACCCGGCCAGCGACTTCCCGATATGTCCCGCACCGAAGATGAACAGCTTTTTCAAGGGGATCAGCGGTTCAATGTAAACTTCCATCATTCCCCCGCAATGCATCCCCAGGTCCTGCTCGAGGTTGAAGGAAACTTTTGCCGGCTGTCCGGCAGGGATCATTTTCAGGGCCATGTCTGTTACCTCTTTTTCAACGCTTCCGCCCCCGATCGTGCCGTAAACCGACCCGTCGGGATAAACGATCATCCTGGCTCCCTGTTTGCGCGGGGTGGAACCACGGGTTTCCACTACGATACACAGCGCGGCAGGAATTGATCCTGAAATAACCTCTTCGACTTTTTGAAAAAAATGGTCCATAGCGACAATATTGGGAAATACCGGTGTTAAACCTGATGTAAAATTACAATATTTATACAGAGTCCCGGTATTAACAGGGTGTGTGTTGATTTTTATTGAAACAAACCCTGCTGTAATGGATTTATGAAATGTATTCCCCGAGAAGACCCTGGCATCTTTGTGCCTCAAACCAGCTTATCCTGATTCCCTGAGGAAAGAAGAAACCGTTGATATTCCTCAGGGGTATTGATATTCCACAGGATGCGCCCATCAAGCCAGGGAACCTCAATTCTTGCAAAACCGGAGATTGCCTGCCGGAAATCCCCTGGTTCGGATTGACCCTGCAACGTTCGTATCATTTTACTTCCCAACAGGATCGGATGCCCGCCCCTGCCCTGGTAAACGGGAACCGTATAACCATCCGGAGGAAGAGCGTCAAACATCCTGTCAAGTAAACCGGTTGAGGGGAAGGGATTATCAATGTTGTGGATAAAGCAATTAACGCCGGCGGGAAGGGCTTGCATACCGAGATGGATGGAATATGACCTGCCCCGTTCCACCGCCCGGTTAATGACGGCGACAAGATTTTCAGTTTGAAGTCCGGAGAAATCAACACCCTCCTGCACCACCAGGATAACAGGCTTACAGCCATAGGCAAGGAAATTCCCGGTAACCTGCTGTGCGAAGGTTTTCCCGTTGCCATAGGGAAGCTGCGCCTTGGGGCTGCCCATGCGTACCGAATTGCCTGCTGCCAGGATGATCGCTGAAACCGGCTGGTTCGCGTGAACGTTATTTTGCTTCATCATGCTTGTTTACCCTGACTGTCCCGTCCGGCAGGTTTTCAATACCGTTCCTGACGGTCCTGGTGAGTTTTGATTTCACCAGGTTGTAGGATTGGGCGACGTAATGTTCCCACTCCGTTCGGCTGAACCGGCTTTCATCGTTGACAGCCATCCATTGCCTTCGGGCAAAATGGGATGCCTGGATAATCTCCCCCGACTCCGTCAGTTCATCAAACTGATCTTCTGGCACCTTCATGACAACCTTCAACGGGGGGTCAAGGTTTGTCAGGCAAAAAATTTTACCGCCTACTGAAAATGCCAGGTGCTCTTCCCATTTAATATCTTCGGTTACTGCTGGCAGGCTGAGGCAGAATTCCCTGAGTTCTTCAATATTCATGGGATAAAAGTAAGAAATTCCAGTCAAAAAGGCTGGTTCTGCATCGCGTTACTGTTTTACAAAGAGACAGCTCTTTATAACGCCTTCCGTTTCAAGGCTCAACAGGTATGTCCCGGGGGGCAGGTTCGCAACCGCAATTTTCAGAGAATGGTTTCCCGTGGTTACCCAAGTGGCAGGGATGGATAGCGCGATTTTTCCATCTGAGTTGAAAACGCGCGCTGTTACCATCCCCGGTCCGGGTTGCCTGTATCCGGCCACCAGGAAATCACGGCAAGGATTGGGGTATACTTTCAACGACGCGGAACCGGGCGCAAATAAATCGACTGCCGAGGCATAGATCGTAGGGATCCCTGCCATAGCGGCGCTTCCGTTCCCGCCATAGGCGCCCATATCGTTGCGGATCGTGCCTTTTGCCGGCGGCAGGGCCATTCCCGGGTTCAGGGGATCCTGAGGATCATTGTAAACCGCCGTCGAATCGCCTTTGTCGATACACGGGCTCGTGGCGGCAAGATAGTAGTTCTGGGCCCCGAACAGGGGGGTGACGTTGAGATTTCCCGACCCTGTGTATCCGCCCTGGACGTCGCTGTACCGCACTACCGGTGCGGTTCCTGAGTAATTGATCTGGGGTCCTGTCGGGGCTGTATTCCCCCAAAGGATCGTATTCCGGATCGACATGGTGGTGCTCCAGGCCCGTATTCCCCCGCCGACCGTGGTACTTGCATTGTTGACGATGGTGTTGTTCTCCACGATCCCGGGACGGCTCAAACCGTCGGAACCATAGGCCCAGATGCCTCCCCCGCCGAAATCTTCACCTCCGGTATTGCCGGCAATGATATTGTTTTTAATGACCGCACCCGAAAAGTTGAAGACCAGGGCACCGCCGTAACGACCCTGGTTGTTGTCAATTATATTGTTGAAAATTTTTGGGTTCCCGTCGCCGCAGCGTATCGCCCCTCCGCCGGCACTGACGCAATTCACCAGCGACGTAGCCTTGTTGAAGGTGATATGGTTGAAGCCGATCCGCGGTGAAAGATACTGCACCAGGATCCCGCCGCCTTCGCGGTACCAGCTGCCGGGACCATGTTCATCCTCCCAGCGGGTACCTGTACCGCCTGTAATTTTGAAGCCTATCAGCGCGGCGGTTGAATCATTGCTGGTTGCCAGGCCGCTGCCCCTTATGATCACGCAACTGGCGGTATCCGCATGAACCGGCTGGCTGCCGTTTATCACGGTGGCATCGATATAGGCGGTATCATGGGTGGTAAGATAAAAACTGGCAAGCGTTATCCCTTTTCCCCTGAATTGTATGTTTTCATGATAGGTTCCCGGTGAAACAAGCACCGTATCGCCATTTACGGCTGCATTGATCGCTGCCTGAATCGTCGAATACTGCTGTGGCACGTGAAGTACGGCAGCAAGGCCGGAAATGCCGGCCAATACCGACATCATAAAAGGGATTAGTCTCTTCATGACGCTGTTTTTCTGAAGGATTGTAATGTTTCAGATACAAAATTATAAAGCGGATTTGAAATCAGCAAATTTTATATTAGGAAATTGTCAGGATAAAAATCATTATGTGATCCTTACCGGGATGTTTTCCTGCAGGTTCATCCTGTTATTTTCCTTTCATACGGAGAATTTCCCCTTCGATCTTTGCAACCTGGTCCGTCAACGCCCTTGATTGATTTTCAGCATTCTGAAGCAGGCTGTTCAGCTTCTCTTCAAGGTTTTTCAGACCGTTTGCCTGAACCTCTTTCAGGGCGGCAATTTCCTTGCCTGCGGATTGAAGCAGGGCATCGATTCCGGCCGTTTTTTCGGTTATCTGCGATTCAAGCTGCCCATGTTTTACTTCGAGTGCATTCAGGCCTGATTCAATCCGCTGATCCATCTCATTGGTTGTATTTAAAACAAGATCCCGGCAAACCTGAATGTCGGTTTTCGCAGTTTTCGACACATCTGCCAGCCTTTCGTTGGTTTTTGCATCGAGAGCCGAGAGCGAATCAAATTTCAGCCCGGCTTTCCGATGGATCATATACAGGAGGATAAAAACCAGGACAAACAGGAGCAGCAGAATCAGCAGAAACAGAATACGAAGGCCGCGGGGAAGGACCTTTTCACTATTGACCTTCTCCTGAAGGGCATTCAGCCGGATGGTGGTTTTTGCCAGAGAATCGGCCGCAACGGTCAGTTGTCCCGAGTATACAACGATCACATGTTTCAGGCTGTCGAGCGATTGCCTCATTTTTACATCTGCCTGCCTGATTTCGGTCAGCTGCCTCCTGGAGGCATTAATTCCCTCGTAGATCTTCTGTTTTTCCACCCGGAAATCTTTCTGTGGAAGAAATTCGGTGGGTTGGGCCTTTACCTGTCCAACGAGTAATACAATTACCAATAATGCTGCTAGTTTTTTCATTTTTCGGTCAATTTAAGTGAGGATATTATGAAAATTCACATCATTTTCAGGAATCGCAAACCATGGATCCGGTAAAATATTATCATTTTTCAAAAGAATCCTGTTCCATAATTATGCGTTTAATATAACCACTAATAAAACAATGATTTACACTATGTTCAACACGAGATTCCTTGTGTGCATTGTGCCTTCATTGGGTCATGGTGGTTAAAATTTAATTCAGTTATAAAATCAGAGAAAACAGGTGTCATTCAGGTTTTTATGTATAAGAAAATCAGATGGATATGTTGGACCGGAAAACCGGAACCTAACATGATGACTCACCTGCGGGACGAAAAATGGCAGTATGGGTTATTGTTGAACAACAGATTGATTAGCCCAAATATACAAACTAAAATGCTGAAAGTCAATAGTAAATAATGAATTGATTTATTTTTGTACGTGACTTATGGTTCATTTTCCCGGAGAAGAAAAAAGAATCCCAGAGAATTATTTATAACTTTGCAGGCAATATCTCTCTCTAACTGTTTTTTCAGCTAGTCAAGGGGGTATTTCCTGGGCAAAACATATCATGGAAGACACAACCCTGTTGACTTTTCCGGCTTTTTTTGCAGCTACCCTTAGGCGGCACGGCAATCGCGATGCCTTGGCAATCGTAGGAAAGAAGCCGCTCACCTATCTTGAAACCAATGATCGTATCCTGGCTGTAATTGCATTTCTTGAGAAGCTGGGAATAGAACCTGGCGACAAGGTTGCGATTTTGTGCACCAACCAGCCCAACTGGGCCATAGTTTATTTCGCGATTACTTTTATGGGCGCCATCGCGGTGCCGCTTTTGCCTGAATTTCTTCCTGTTGAAATTACCGCACTGCTCGATCATTCCGAAACCAAAGTCATTTTTGCATCAGAAGGATTATTGCCCAAACTCGTGGGGATCTCTACCGACTACCTGCTTGAGGTGGTCAGGATTGAGGATTTTTCCGTTGTCAGGTCTTTTGAATACTGGCCGGCTTTTGATCCGGAAGCGCGACCCGCATCGGTAAAACAGGTTGAAGAGGATGACGTTGCCGCCATTATTTATACTTCGGGAACTACCGGGAACCCCAAAGGGGTCATGCTTACCCACCGGAATATCTGTTATACGGCCGTCAAGGGGTTTGAAATACAGGAGATCCTGGAAACCGACCGTTTTCTCTCCATCCTCCCGCTTTCGCACACATACGAAAACACGCTTGGGCTTATACTGCCCATGTACAGCGGGGCTTGCGTCTATTACCTTGGGAAACCACCCACTCCCGCCCTGCTGCTGCCTGCCCTGCTGGAGGTCAGGCCAACCACCATGCTCACGGTTCCCCTGATCATCGAAAAAATATTCCGGTCTAAAATCCTGCCGACCTTCACCGAAAAGAGGGTTGTCAGCTTTTTATATAAAGCACCTCCCATCAGGAAATTCCTGCACCGGGTGGCAGGTAAAAAACTGATGAAGACCTTTGGCGGGGAACTGACATTTTTCGGCGTTGGCGGGGCAAAATTGAATAAGACAGTTGAACGCTTCCTCATTGAAAGCCATTTTCCCTATGCCGTCGGATACGGATTGACCGAATGCGCCCCCCTGCTGGCCGGGTTTAACCCGCAGCACCCTGTGTTGCAGTCGACCGGGCCTGCCTGCCGGGGGGTGGAACTCAAGATCATGAATGCAGATCCGCATACGGGAGAAGGTGAGATCTGGGCAAAAGGAGCCAACGTCATGAAAGGTTATTACAAGGAACCCCTGCTTACCGCCGAACTGATCACCCCTGATGGCTGGCTTAAAACCGGCGACCTGGGAGCCTTCGACAAGCAACAGAACCTTTTTATCCGCGGCAGGGTCAAAAGCATGATCGTCAGGTCCAATGGCGAAAATGTCTATCCCGAGGATATCGAATCGGTCATCAACAACTTCCGCTATGTCGTCGAATCGCTGGTAATCGAGAAAAAAGGCAAACTCATCGCCCTGGTCCATTTCAACCAGGAGGAGATCGAACAGCGATACCTCCATCTTAAAAATGAGGTGACCAACTATGTCGAACAGAAAACCGAGGAGCTCCGCGCGGAACTGCAGGAATATGTCAATGCCAGGGTTAACAAATTCTCCCAGGTACAGCTTGTCATCGCCCAACCCGACCCTTTCCAGAAAACCGCAACACAAAAGATCAAGCGGTTTATGTACACCTGACCGGAAGAATATCGAATATTGAATATCGAATATTGAATAGCGAATGTCGGATATTGAATGGGAGCCTTTATTCGTGAATTCCAGCTTTCATTGGCTTACAACAATTTTATTGATACTTTTACTGCCTGGATCACGTTTGAAAATTCATGACAGAGACTGGTAAATTCGACGAACAAACACTTGCGTTTCTTTTCAGGAGCCACTACCAGGGCCTTTGCCGGTTTGCTTCGGGCTATGTGAAACAGGATGAAGTTGCCAGGGAGATTGTCCAGGACGCCTTCGTGAGTCTCTGGGAAAAAAGGGAGACCATCGACCTTACAAAGCCTGTGAAAAGTTACCTTTCGGCAACTGTCAGGAATAAATGCCTCAACCATTTGCGCGACCATAAAAAGTTCAGCAGCGACCTGCTGGCGATGGAAAACCTGGCGGAAGAGGCAGGGTATGACCAGCCGGATCATCTTGTGGAACAGGAGATCAGGGATAAAATTGCAAGCAGTATAGCCGCTCTCCCTGAAAAATGCCGGGAAATATTCATCCTGAACCGCCACGAAAACCTGAAATACCAGCAGATCGCCGAAAAACTCGGGATTTCTGTCAAAACTGTTGAAACCCAGATGTCGAAAGCCTTGCAGCATATGCGCGTTCACCTGGCTGACTATCTGCCAACCCTCTTTTTTTTATGCTTTTATTTTCACCATTTTACGGTTATACCAAATTTTTTACCGGTCTGACATCAGGGTAACGACGAATCCGGGTGTATTATCAACGGCAAATTGTAATGGAAACAAACACAACATATTACATTGACTTGATTACCAAGTACTTCTTCGGAGAGGCAACTCCTGAAGAGATCCAGGAGCTGGAGCATTGGGTCAAGGCGGATCCTGCAAACAGGGAGTTGTTTTTGTCTTATCGTAAAACAACCGAAATCCTGGGCAGGGCAACCTCCGGTTCTGCGTTCAATATTGAGCAGGACCTGGCTTCCCTTAGATCGAAGATCGGGATTGCCGGGGAAGGCCCGAAGGTTATTCCCCTGTC
The DNA here is from genome assembly GCA_037133475.1 of Bacteroidota bacterium. Taxonomy (GTDB): domain Bacteria; phylum Bacteroidota; class Bacteroidia; order Bacteroidales; family FEN-979; genus CAIVAT01. The sequence continues at coordinate 154,451 of JBAXOB010000002.1, read as the reverse complement.
GGGGTCCGTTGAAAACGCCCCTGTGACTACTTCCCGGTCCCTTATCCTGTCATGGTCGCTGCGTGTTGCGGCGGTTTTCCTGCTGGTGGCAGTCCCCTCGTTTTTCCTGTACCGGTACCTGGCAAAGCCTGCAGAGATGCAGTATGCGGCAGCAAACCAGGTTGTGGAGGTCGCCCTGTCGGATGGCACCCGGGTAACGTTGAATGCCGGTGCCATCCTGACCTGTCCGGCGGAGTTTGAGGGATCGGTCCGCCAGGTAACATTGAAGGGAGAGGCCTGGTTCGAGGTTTCGCATAATGCAGCCCGCCCCTTTGTGATTGCCGCCGGTGATGTAAGAATCAGGGTAGTTGGCACAACCTTCTCCGTGAACACCCATACCCTCAGCAATACCAGTGAGATCATCCTGGCAACCGGGAAAGTACAGGTCTATTTTGCCGGTAAACCTGAAACGATGGCAATCCTTGCCCCGGGCGATAAAGCGGAGGCGGGTTGCGATCATGAACAGATCATCCGGTCGGCCAATGATGACCCGAACTTCCTGGCATGGAAAACGAAACGCATGGTCTTTAATAATACACCGCTTAGCGAAGCAGTCGTCCTGCTGGCGAAGGTTTATCACACCAATTTGCGAATTGCGGCCGACGGACCCGGTGATTGCAGGATTACCACTATCTTTGACAAACAATCGCTCGAATCGGTACTGAATGTTCTCAAAGCCACCCTTGATTTGCAGATCCGGAATACCGGGACGGGGATCGAACTCTCCGGTCATGGATGCAGATAATGTCAGAATTTCAACGGCATTGATGCGCCCCCGGTTAACATTTCCACTCCTTCTCCTCCTCCTTGTATTCATCTTTTCCACCCGCTCCTTTTCACAGGATCTTGATAAACGGATTTCCCTGAAAGTCATCGACAAGCCAGTCAACGAGGTGCTTCAGGAAATTTCACGTCTTGGATCGGTCGATTTCTCCTTTAATCCGCAGGTGCTTCCTGCCAATATGCGGGTCACCATACATGCCAGGAAAAGGAGGATCAGGGAGATCCTCAGCGAAATATTTTTACCTCACGGGATCGATTATTTTACGGTGGAAAACCATATTGTATTGAAACAGCGGGTCGCCCCGGGGGAGGAAAAAACTGCCGGGGTTGCCCTTCATCCATCCCGGTTTACGCTGAGCGGTTTTCTCCGCGATAAAACTTCGGGTGAAGCGCTGATCGGGGCTAATATCTACATCCGGGGAACCACAACAGGCGCCATGACCAACGGTTATGGATTTTACTCCCTGACCCTGCCGGGCGGCACCTATCCCGTGGTGTTCTCCTATATGGGCTATAAGGAGATCATACGGGATGTGGCCATGAAGGAGAATACCAGGATGTCGGTTGAACTGGAGGAGGATAAGCTGGAAATCAGGGAAGTTGAAATCGTCGCAGCTGATCATGAAGCCGAAACCCGGAATCACCAGATGAGTGAGCTGCGGTTTTCACAAAAAACCCTGGCACAACTGCCGGGGTTCGGGGGCGACCTCGATGTAATCCGCGCCCTCCAGGCAGTTCCGGGGATACAGACCTTCGGCGACGGCTCCTCCTTTTACTTTGTCAGGGGTGGCAACAGTGATCAGAACCTGATGCTGATCGATGAAGTACCGGTTTATAACCCCTCGCACCTGTTTGGGTTTTTCTCGGCCTTTGCACCCGACGCCATCAATGAAGTCGAAATTTATAAAGGCGATTTCCCCGCTAAATTTGGCGGACGCCTATCCTCGGTGATCGATATCAAGGCACGCGAAGGCAATATGAAACGGTTTGGTTTCTCGGGGAATATCGGCCCTTTTGCCTCCAATCTCTCGGTGGAGGGCCCCATCGTGAAGGACCGCGGCTCCTTCTGCATTTCGGGCAGGCTTTCAACCCTTAACTGGATGAACAGCATCAGCGCGTTGAATAAAACGTTCGACTTCCAGTTTTTCGATGTCAATGCCAAATTAAATTACAGGCAGAATGACAACAACCGTTTTTTCTTTACCTTTTATACGGGCGAAGATGACTTCAACCGCCAGTTAACCACCGAAACCAACTATTTTGGAATGAACTGGAACAACCTTGCGGGAACCTTCCGCTGGAACCATCTTTTCAGCAGCCGGATATTTTCCAACACCACCCTGAATTACAGCAGGTATAACTATGCCCTTACCCTGCCACAGGAGCAGAACGGTTACTGGAATTCATCGATCTCCAACATCACGTTTAAAACAGATTTCACCTGGTACCTGAACCCGCGTAATACGATCCGTAGCGGCCTGGAGGTTACCCTGCATCACGCAAACCCGGGAAATGTGTCGCAGACCGCGACCAATGCTGCAAAAGATGCCCCTGTAGTGGCGCAGTACCATGCCATGGAGTATGTTTTTTACATTTCAAACGAACAGGTGGTCAGCCGGAAGGTATCGGTAAGGTATGGGATCCGCCTTCCCGTTTGGCAGGATATCGGCCCTACCAGGGTCAGCTATTTTGACGTAAACCACCACCTGATCGATGCCATCAGCTATGGCAACAATATCGCCTATTCCACCGCCTTCAGCCCCGAACCCCGGCTGAGCATCCAGTACCAGGTCAACCAGGAAACGGGCCTGAAGGCCAGCTACAGCCGTTCCACGCAGTTTCTGCAGCTGCTGTCAAACTCCACCAGCCCCTTCACCTCGCTGGAGGTGTGGGCCCCCTGCGGACCCAATATCAGCCCGCAGACCTCCGACCAGGTAGCTGTTGGCTTTTTCCACGACCTGGCGGGGGCGGAATACACAGTTTCGGCAGAGACCTATTATAAATGGTTCCGCGATCACCTTGATTACGCCGACCACGCCAACATGCTGTTCAACCCGCTGATCGAAGGCGAGCTGCGCTTCGGCAAAGCCTGGTCGTACGGACTCGAGCTCATGCTCCGGAAAAAAACGGGGAACTTCACCGGCTGGATAGGTTATACCTGGTCGCGCGCCTTTATCCAAACCCCGGGGGTCAACGAAGGAATGACCTATCGCGCAAATTATGACAGGCCCAACGACATCTGCGTGAACCTTTGCTACGATACCAAAAAACGCTGGACCTTCACGGCAAACTGGATCTACCTCACCGGGGGCGCCATTACAACCCCCGTTGGCTTTTATTATTTCAACGGCTATTCCGTACCCCTGTATGGGGAAAAAAACAATGACCGGCTTCCCGACTATCACCGCCTCGACCTTTCGGTTACCTATGCCTTCAACAAACCGGGAAGCAGGTTCCGCCATTCCCTGGCATTGACAATTTATAATGCTTATGGCAGACTGAACCCCTTCGCGATAAATTTCAACAAGATGTTGAACGACAATGGCGACTTTGTCGTACCATCCAACCAGAACGGACAATCAACCCTGCTTCCGACGTCGGTTTCGGTTGCCGGTATCATCCCTTCACTTAATTACCAATTCAAATTCTGATGAGAGTTCTTATCTTGATCACCGGGCTTTTAGGACTCCTGCCAGGCTGTGTTAAACAGACCGAATGGCCTGTGAAAAGTACGACCCCGGGAAAAATCGTTGTCGATGCCATTCTGACCGATGAGGTAAAATCACAGCAGGTATGCCTTGCTTATCCTGTGTCGCAGCTGAACCAGCCTCCCCGGCCGGTCACAGGTGCCAGTGTCGTGGTCAGTGATGAGGATTCCACCTGGAACTTAGCGGAGACCCCTGCCTGGTCAGGAGTTTACAAAACACCGCCCTATTTCTTTGCCCGGCTCAACAAAAATTACAGCCTGCTGATCGCGTATCAGAACAATGTCTATTCAGCCAAGGCAACGATGCTCCCCGGATCCTATTTTTCGGAACTGAGGTTTGCGAAAAATGAAACAACAGGCCTGTGGCATGTCGACTGGGTCGCCAATGCCTTCAGCACCGCGGATGCGGCGATGTGGGAGTTGCTCATCGATTGGTCGGGAGTTGCCGGATATGGCGCACTTGATTCACTTGCCACGCATAAGAGAATGCTGTTTTATACCCTGCCGACCCTTGATGTCAGTGAAGTATTCGCACCCCGTATGGAATCCATTTATTTCCCGGCAGGAACCATCGTCACTGAACGGCGTTATTCGGTCACACCCGAACATGCCGAATTTATCCGCGAGCTGCTCCTCGAAACCAACTGGACCGGCGGCCTGTTCAACGTTTCGGCGGCCAATGTCAAATCCAACCTGAGCAACGGGGCACTGGGGTTTTTCGGGGTTTGTTCGGTAACCGAACTGTCGGTAATTGCAGGCAATTCAGGAAAACGCAAGAAATAAACAAAAAAAAACGCTGGTTGCATCAGGGTAACCGGTCGGTGGCGTGTATTATCCAAAAGAAACCCTAATCACAAACCCTAAACCCAAATAAACAATGAAAACAAGAAACCTGCTCAGCCTTCTGGTAATCCTCATTGCCGTTGTCGGTTTTTCCTTGACCAGTTGTAAGAAGGACAAGAATACAACCTCAACGGTTGATCCTACTTCTATGCAGCAGCTTGCCAATGATGAAAACCAGGTACAGAATGCCTCTGATGAAGCCTTAAAGGATGTAAACGCCTACCTTTCCGGCAGTGCGCTCAAATCAACCGAATCGATTCCCTGTAATGCAAATATTGATACCGTCAGTATTGCGAATGATACCATTACGATCCTTATGAACTATCATGGCCTGAATTGTGCACAAAACCGGATCAGAACCGGCCAGATTGAGATTAAAAAGAAGGTTGGCACCCATTGGTGGCAAGCCGGCGCCACGATCATTTTCAGGCATATAAACTTCAAAATTACCAAGGTCAACGGAGGAAAATCCATTACCCTCAACGGAACCAAGACCCACCAGAATGTTACCGGGGGTGTACTTGCGGATTTAGGGAACGGTACCGTGACCACTATCATCCACAAGACCTGGGGTAATGAAACTGTGACCTTCAGCGACAACACCACCAAGGTATGGAATGTTGCCCGTCAGCAAACCTTCACCGGGGTTGCTTCCACAAACAGTGTCGTCATGACGCTCGACGGATTTGGAACCCAGGACAACTATACCGGTCTCGTTGTGTGGGGTGTCAACCGCCAGGGAGAAAATTTCTACACCCAGATCACCCAATCCGTGGTATTACGCCAGACCTGCGACTGGGATCCCTGTGCCGGCATAAAGATCCACCAGATCCCTGCCGACTCAAAAAGCGCTACCCTGACCTTTGGCTTCGACAGTAACAACCAGCCTATCACCGGCACTGAGTGCCCTGCCAAATACAAGCTTGACTGGCAAAAGAACAACCATTCGGGAACCGTTTATCTCCCATTGCCGTAATCATACCGGATTCATCCGGACCCAACAAGGTGAAACGAAAAAGCCGCCCTGAATTTCAGGGCGGCTTTTGTCTTTACGGGCAAACGGCCATTTCAGTCAAAACACCCGATATACCTTGATATCACCATCCGCTGGATTTCAGAGGTACCCTCGCCGATCTGCAGCAGGCGCTGGTCGCGGTAAAAACGCTCGATATCATAGTCCTTCATCAGTCCGTAACCGCCATGGAGCTGCACCGCTTCGTCGGCTACTTCACGGGCAATTTCCGAGCAATATAATTTGGCCATGGCCGCCTCCTTCGCATACGGGAGGTTGTTTGATTTCAACCAGGCGCCTTTGTAAAGCAGGTTCCGCGCCAGTTCAATCTTGGTGGCCATATCCGCCAGTTTGAATGCATTGACCTGGAACTGGGCAATGGGTTTGCCAAACTGCTTGCGGCTTTTTGCATAGGCGAGACCCAGCTCAAAGGCTCCCTGGGCGAGACCCAGTCCCATGGCCCCGATCGCCAGCCGGCCGCTGTCAAGTGTGCTCAGCATAATGTGGGAACCCTCCCCCCGTTTGCCCAGGAGGTTGGAGGCCGGGACCCTGCATTCATCAAAAAAGAGCTGGGAGGTGTCGGAGGAGCGCCACATCATCTTGCCATGCATCGCGACGCGTTTGAACCCGGGAGTTCCTGCGTCCACCAGGATGGTCGAAAATTCCTTCTGCCCGCCGCTCTCGCCCGAAACAACCTGTACGGTCGCACCCATGTTGATACTCGATGCGCCGTTGGTGATAAAGATCTTTGAGCCGTTGATAATCCAGTGGTCATCTTCAAGACGCGCAGTTGTCTTTGTGGCCCTGGAATCGCTTCCCGCGTCGGGCTCTGTAAGTCCGAATGCCCAGAGGGCATCGCCTGTCGAAAGCATGGGAAGGTATTTCTGCTTCTGCTCCGCGGTGCCGTAGTTCATGATGGGACCAATACCCAGCGAGATGTGGGCAGCCAGGGTTGCCGCCTGCGAACTGTCGATGCGCGCGAGTTCCTCAACCGCGATCACATAAGCCAACGTATCCATGTCGATGCCGCCATATTCTGCAGGTGTTCGTAATCCGAAAAACCCAAGTTCCCCCATCCGTTTGGTTAGTGCGATGGAAAATTCTCCCTTTTCATCCAGTTCCCTTGCAACCGGTTTTACTTCACGTTCGGCGAAATCACGCACCGTTTTGCGTATCATGTTGTGCTCTTCTGTCAAATACATGGTGTTATGGTTTTGGTTTATAACTTTTTGCTGTAAATCTTTCCTTCGCCCGGGCAGAGGGTTTGGAAGGGTCAAAAATTTCACGTTCAATTTCGTATGCCTTTTCCAATGCTTTCCGGTCAATGTTGACTGTCATTTTCTTTTTGGTAGCAAACTCAAGCAAATTCCTGGTATCAAGGTTCCCCAGCATTTTTTTCCCCGTCATCGGACATCCTCCGTGACCGCCGGTCACACTATCGAACCTCCTGCACCCCGCCATATAAGCGGCATTTACCTGCTCATACCATCCGTAGTTGGTGGTGTGAAGATGCAATCCGAGCTCCACAGCAGGGAACAGCGGAATAAGCCGGGAATAGACTTCGAAGATCAGCAGTGGATCCAGCTCAATAGATACATTTGATAAAACAATGGTTGTCGCCCCGGCCTGGTAAAGTTTCCGCACCCAGCCCGCCAGGATATCATGACTCCAGGGCTCGGCATAAGGGTTCCCAAAGGCCATTGAAATGTAGATGACCGCATGTTTCCCATGTTGCAGGCTAAGGTTCGTAAGCGTTCCCACCGTTTCAAGTGATTGTTCAACGGTTGTATTCAGGTTTAACCTGAGAAACGCCGGGGAAAACGAAAATGGATAGGAGATGTGGGTGATTTCTGTCTTTAATGCCAGGAGTTCAACACTCCTGACACCTGTTGCCAGTACCATCCGTCCTGAGCGGCTACCCGTGAAGTCAATAAGGTTCAGGACCTCCATTGAATCGGCCATCTGGGGGATGATTTTCGGCGAGACACGGCTGCCAACCTCCACCACATCAAATCCCACTTTCAAAAGTTCATTGATATAACGGACTTTTTCCATGGTGGGAATGATCCGGGGAAACCCCTGCATTCCTTCTCTTGGCGATTCAATGATCCTGATCATCCTTTACCGGTAAGTGATTTGGGGATTCGTCCGTTCTTGATAGCCTCCGACCGCAGGCGCCTGCCAACGATCCGTTCAACCATCGACCCGATTTCCAGTACCTTGTCGATATCGAGCTGGGTGTCGATTCCCATCTCATCCATCATCACCGCCATATCTTCGGTGGATACGAGTCCAACCAGGTTTGGATCCTTATAATAATAGCTCCCGGTTCCGGCAACCGGCACCCCGCTGACGAAGTTGGCAGGCTGACCTCCGATGCCGCCCATGGTCGATTCGTAATTGACCATGCCAGCCTGCAGGGCTGCCAGCACATTGGCAAGCCCCCAGCCACGCGTGGTGTGAAAATGGACGATCTGTTTTTCGACCCGCACCCCTGAATCGAGCAGCATGGAATAGTACCGGTAGACCCTGTCGGGGGAGGCCGACCCGTCGTGATCGGCATGCTCAACATCATTAACCCCGATATCGAGCCAGCGTTTGGTGAAATCAATCGCCTTCTCCATCTTTGTCGGCCCCTCTATCGGGCATCCCCAGATGGTGCTTACCGTGCCATTTACCTTCAGTCCGGCCTCCTTTGCCATGGGAATGTATTTCTCCGCCATTTTCCAGTAATCGTCGAGGCTCAGCCCCGAATTTTTGCGGTGATGCGATTCGCTGGTAGATACCATCAGCAGGATCCGGTCGGGCCCCCAACCCTCTTTCCTGGCCTGGATTGCCCGTTCAATCGCCTTCTCCCGGATGGTGATGGCGGTCACCGATACCTGGCCAATCAGGGCAGCCACTGTTTTACTGGCCCTGAGCCGTTTGAGCACCTCATCCGAATCTTTAAACTGGGGCATCCCGGCCGGATTGCCGAGATTGGTCACTTCGATGTGCCTGAACCCGGCCAGTATCAGCTGTTCGGCAAGCCAAACCTTGGCATCGGTGGGAATGAAAATCTCCTCATGCTGGAACCCGTCCCTGACGGTTATATCGCCTATGGTTACTTTTTTAGGATAATTCATCGCATTCGTGTAAAAGGTGAATAATTAATTTACTATTAAACAGAAGAATCCGGAACTGCCGTTTCTCCGTTCTGATCAGGTTTACTTCTGTATTTCTTCAAACTCAACCAGTGTCCTGCTGCTCTCCACCCGGTCGTTTACCGATACGGCAACCTCCTTAACAACCGCATCGCGGGGGGAAACAACCAGGTTTTCCATCTTCATGGCTTCGATGATCATCATGACATCTCCTTTTTTTACGGCATCACCGGCCTTCAGGTTTATTTTGATCACCTTCCCGTGCATGGGAGAGACTACATGATCGCTGTCGTGGCCTGCACTTTCATACAATGAGGCGGTTACCGTTTCGGTAAGGATATCATGCCGCTTTACCCTGAAAATATGTCCGGATACCGTCACAAAAGCTTGGTTTTCCAGGTCCTCGGAGATGTACGCCAGGTATTTGTGATGATGGATGATGTAACTGACGGCATGCTGTGAACATTCAGTAATGGTTGCCTGGTAAGGTTTTCCGGCAATTTCAAATTGAAAATGGTTATTTGAAAAGCCGGGAATCTGTACCTGGTATTCATCCTCTTCAAACCGGAGACTGATATTCATCAGCGCCCGCCAATAGCCGATGGTTTCCCATAGAGTTGGTTTTTTATCTTCCCTGTGCCCGGTTATGGCTTGTCTGCCCAGCGAATACATCAGGTATCCGATCAGCGGAACATGCGCCGGAATCTCCTTTTTCTCATTCCCGATCCCGGCAACCAGCGCAGCGGTATGTTCATCACAAAACCTGGTGGAGATGGCGTTCGAGATAAAGGCATCGCTTTGCAGCAGTTTAACGAGATAGGTGATATTGGTGGCAATTCCATGGATGATATAATCGTTCAGCGCCTGCAGCATTAGCTGGCTTGCCTCGTGACGGTCGCGGCCGTGTACGATGAGCTTGCAGATCATGGGGTCGAACGAGCTCTTGATCTCCCGTTGATCGCCGATGCCGCTGTCGATGCGGATACCCTGGATTTCGGGCTCCTTATAACAGGTCATGGTGCCGGGCGAGGGCTGGAAGTTGTTTTCAGGATCCTCTGCATAAATGCGGCATTCGATGGCATGCCCCGTCTGGCAGATATCCTCCTGCCTCAGCCGCAGCGGGTTCCCTGCCGCCACGTGGATCTGCTCCTCGACAATATCGATGCCGGTAACCATTTCGGTGACCGGATGTTCCACCTGGATGCGTGTATTCATCTCCAGGAAATAAAAATCGAGGTTTTTGTCCACCAGGAATTCGATGGTGCCGGCATTGTTGTAACCAATGGCTTTGCCGATGGCCACCGCCGCTTCACCCATCCTGCTGCGGACTTCAGGGGTCAGGGTAGGGGAGGGAGATTCCTCGATGATCTTCTGGTACCTGCGCTGGATGGAACATTCACGTTCATACAGGTGGATTACGTTTCCAAAATTATCGCCCAGGATCTGGACCTCGATATGGCGCGGCTCCTCGATAAACTTCTCAATATAGACTGTTTCATCGCCAAAATAGGCCTTTGCCTGCCGGCTCGTCGACTCGATGGCTTCCGCAAGCTCATTTTCCCCGTAAACGATGCGCATTCCCTTGCCGCCTCCCCCGGCCGCCGCTTTGAGCAGCACCGGGAAACCGATCCTGTGAGCCGTCTTCTCCAGCTCTTCGGGAGTCCCGGTAACACCTTCGGTCATCGGGATGTTGATCTTTTTCACGAAGGCGCGGGCCGAAATTTTATTCCCCATGATCTTCATCGCATGGGTGTCGGGGCCGATGAAGATGATTCCGGCTGCTTTACAGCCATCGACAAAGAGGGGGTTTTCGGCCAGGAAGCCATATCCCGGGTGAACCGCATCGCACTGTGACCTGACAGCAACCGCAATGATTTTATCGATGTTCAGGTAGGTTTCGCCCAGTTCAACCTCCCCGATGCAATAGGCTTCGTCGGCCTGGGTGACATGCAGGGAGCCGGCGTCGATGGCTGAATAGATGGCAACTGTTTTTATTCCCAGTTTCCGGGCTGTCCGGATAACCCGGACGGCAATTTCGCCGCGGTTTGCGACCAGTATTTTATGGATCTGCTGCATGTTATTTTACCCAGTTCGGTTTTCGTTTTTCGAGAAATGCATTCATACCCTCCTGTCCCTCTTCGGACGCCCTGATTTCGGCAATCATCCTGGCTGTGTAATCGTAGGCTTCCATCAGGGTAAGCTTGTTGGCCACATCATGGATGAGGGTCTTGCAAAGGCTCATTGCTTTGGGTCCGCTGGTGCGGAGCAGGGCAAGGGTCTCCTGCAATGTCTCCTCCAGCTTTTCAGCCGGAACCGATTTGTTGACCAACCGGAATGATTCCGCCTCCTTCCCCCTGATGCGTTTTCCGGTGATCATCAGTTCGCGGGCGCCATATTCCCCGACCCGCTTGATAACATAAGGCGAGATACAGGCCGGGACGATGCCGATCTTCACCTCGCTGAGCGAAAAGGTTGCATCATCGGAGCAGTATGCCAGGTCGCAGGCGGCAAGCAATCCGTTGGCCCCGCCCAGGGCGACCCCGTGAACAACGGCGATGGTTGGACGGGGACAGGTATAAAGGGCAAGGAAACATTTTGACAGCAGCAGGCTTTCGGTGTAATTCTGATCATAGCTGTTCAATGAAACACGTTTCATCCAGTTCAGGTCAACACCGGCGCAAAACGATTTGCCGTTGCCCCGCAGGATCACGAAAAGGACATCCGGGCCCAGGGTTTCGAAGCAGGTTGTAAGCTCGCGGAGCATGGTTTCATCGAATGCGTTGTGGACATCCGGTCGGTTCAGCCGGATGGTGAGGGCCCCCTGGTCGAATGATAACGCTAATGTTTCGTAACTTGTCATGTATCGGTTAATGTTATTTGGCTAAAGCCAATTGTGTTTTTGCATCCCTTACCACTGGCTGAAGCCAGTGGCAATTCATACGGTTACATCCTGAAGACCCCGTACTGTGTTTTCTCATATTCCCTGTTTTGCGAGATGGCGATGGCCAGCCCCAGTATTTTGCGGGTGTCGGCGGGGTCGATGATCCCGTCGTCCCAGAGCCGCGCCGTGCTGAAGTAGGCTGAACCCTCATCTTCATATTTTTTCAGGATGGTTTGCAGCAGCTTCTCCCGCTCTTCAGGCAGCAGGCTTTTACCGGCAGCCTTCAGCTGGTCCTCCTTCACGGTGATCAGTACGTTGGCAGCCTGTTCGCCGCCCATCACTGAGATTTTCGAGTTGGGATACATGAACAGGAACCGCGGCTCGTAAGCCCGGCCGGCCATGGCATAGTTTCCCGCGCCAAACGATCCGCCAAAAACGATCGTGAACTTGGGGACGTTTGCATTGGCAACGGCATGCACAAACTTAGCCCCGTCGCGGGCAATTCCGGCCCGCTCATATTGTTTACCGACAATAAACCCGGTTATATTCTGTAAAAAGAGGATGGGGATATTGCGTGAGCAACAGAGCTCAACGAAATGAGCCCCTTTGAGTGCCGTTTCCCCGAAAAGAACGCCGTTGTTGGCCAGGATCCCGACAGGAAAGCCCATGATCCTGGCAAACCCGGTGGTGATGGTAGGGGCGTAACGCTCCTTGAACTCATGAAACAGGCTGCCATCAACGATGCGGGCGATAATCTCTTTTGAATTCACCGATTTTTTCAAGTCGATAGGCAGGATGCCATAAAGTTCTTCGGCAGGATAAAAGGGCTCGACGATCGGGCTGGTCTCCAGCGACTGGTATTCATGCCTGCGGATCGATTCGAAGATATTCCGGCAGATCTGGATGGCATGGACATCATTTTCGGCCAGGTGGTCGGCCACGCCCGAGATCATGGTGTGTACCTCGGCTCCCCCGAGTTCCTCTGCGGTAACCTCCTCCCCCGTTGCGGCTTTGACCAGGGGCGGCCCGCCGATGAAAATGGTGCCCTGGTTGCGCACAATAATGGTTTCATCGCTCATGGCAGGAACATAGGCTCCCCCGGCCGTGCAGGAACCCATCACCACGGCTATTTGTGGAATCCCCTTGGCCGATAACCTTGCCTGGTTGAAGAAAAAACGGCCGAAATCATATTTGTCGGGAAAGACATTGGCCTGCTCAGGCAGGAAAACCCCGCCTGAGTCGACCAGGTAGACGCACGGAAGCCGGTTTTCCATGGCGATCTCCTGTGCCCTGACATGTTTTTTAATGGTCTCCTTGATATAGGTACCCCCCTTCACTGTGGCGTCGTTGGCGATAATCATCGCCTCCTTGCCGTGGATCACACCGATCCCGGTGACGATGCCGGCGGAGGGAAACCCGTTGTCGTACAATCCGAAGGCGGCCAGCGCCGACAGTTCGATAAAGGGAGTGTTGGGGTCAACCAGCAGGTCGATCCGCTCGCGAACCAGCAGTTTCCCGCGCTCCTTGTGACGTAAAACTGCCTGTTCAGGCCCGCCCTTTTTAATGTTGCCAAGGGTTTCCCTGAAACGGACAAGCAACTTCATGTATTCATCCCGCGAACGTATAAATTCCGGGTTTCGGGTGTCTATTTTACTTTCTATTCGGAACATTTGTGGATTCAGATTGCCGGTTAAAATTCTGGCCTACTAAATTAAGAATAATTCTAAATTGCACAAACTTTTTCTGAAATATCCGGGCTACTTTTGCGTTCTTTACGGGACAGGCCGGCAGGAACAGCATAAAGCCGGCAATAACTCTTTCGGATCTTTGTTGTTGACGGTTAACATGCAGAATGTCAATCATCAAAGAAACGGGCAGGAACAGGGAGAAATAAACAAAGATGAGGAACACCGGTACTATTGAGGAATATCCCGAAGTTACGCTTGAACAGCTGCTCGAATACGAGGAGTTGCAGGGGGTGAGAACAACGTTGCGGAAGGCCTTCGCGGTGATGCTGAACCAGTCGGAACGAGACCAGGAGCCGGGATATGCCGGGATGGTGCTGGAAACCTCGCAGATTATCCTGGAGGAGATGGGACTTGGGCGCGAGTCGGTAAAATGCGTGATGCTGAAAAACGTCGTCGATAAGGGTGTACTGACTCCTGAACAAATAGAGGCCGATTACGGGAAGCAGGTATTGGCGCTGATCGGGGGAATCCACAAACTCGAACGGATCGACACCACCAAGTACGACACCAACAAGGAGAATTTTATTGGCCTGATGGTAACGCTCTCCGACGACATCCGTGTGCTGCTCATCCGGCTGGGGATGCGGCTGTACGATATGCGTCATCTGTCAGATTATCCTGAAGAAAAACAGAAGCTGATTGCAGGTGAAACCCAGGCCCTTTTTATTCCTATTGCCCACAGACTTGGGCTTTACAAGATAAAAAACGAGCTGGAGGAGCGGGTGATGCGGTTCCTCGATCCGCGAACCTATGCATTAATCGAACAAAAACTCCGTGAAACCCAGGCCGACCGTGACCATTATACCGAAGATTTCATGCAGCCCATCCGGGAGCGTCTTTCGGAACACGGCTTTGATTGTGAGTTGAAGAGCCGCGTAAAATCCATTCCCTCCATCCGCCGGAAGATGATCACACAGAAGGTGGATTTTGAAAAAGTGTATGATCTTTTTGCCATCCGGATCATCCTTAACCGCAATGTTGAAAATGATGCCGCCGACTGTTGGAAGATATACTCGCTGGTAACCGATATTTACACGCCAAACCCGCGTCGGTTGCGCGACTGGATCTCCTTTCCGAAGACAACCGGTTATGAGTCGCTTCATACAACCGTTATTGGTCCCGAGGGTCGCTGGGTGGAGGTGCAGATCCGCACAAGGCGGATGGATGAGGTGGCTGAGAAGGGATTTGCCGCCCACTGGAAATATAAGTCGGGAGGTAAAACAGAGGCTAAGGCCGACCTGTACGCCGGCATCCGCGAATTGCTTGAAAAAACCGCACACAGTTCGCTGGAGCGATCGGTCAGCCGTGAGAAGAAAGAGCTGTACACCGATGAGATCTTCATCTTTACTCCCAAGGGCGATTTAAAAAAACTCAAGGCAGGTTATACCATCCTCGATTTTGCTTTTGAGATCCATTCCGAGGTCGGCTCCACCTGTACCGGGGCAATCGTAAACGGGAAGATGGTGCCGCTCAAATATATCCTTGAGAACGGCGATACCGTAAAGATCATTACTTCGAAATCGCAGAAACCCAATCCCGGCTGGCTCGACATTGTGAAGAGCCCGCGCAACCTGGCCCGCATCAAGCATGCGCTGAAGATGGAGGCTTACAAGGAGTCGGAGGTGGGCAAGGAGATCATCAAAAACAAGATGACCCAGCTGGGTTTTGACTTCGTGGATCTACAGATCAACAAGCTGGTCGCCTATTTTGGATGTGACAGCATTCTTGACCTCTACCAGCGGTTCGGAGAGGGCAGGGCCGACCTGAGCAAGATCAAGAAGGCGCTGCTGGCGCCCGAGCCGGGAGTACCGCCGGTACCGGTGAAAGAGGAGACCTTTCCCGAGCGGATTTCGGGTGTCATGGCCGGCAAGGAGGATTACGTGGTCATCGATCCGCAGATCAAATCGCTTCATTATGAATTTGCCAAATGCTGCAAGCCTGCCCCCGGCAGCCCGATATTTGCCTTTGTCAGCATCCTGCAGGGCATCAAGATACACCGCACTACCTGCCCGAACGCCCGCCAGATGGTAACCCACTACCCCTACCGCATCCTGGAGGCCCGCTGGAAGCCGCCATCCTCATAGTCCAGGGCGCGGCCCGGGAGTTACCTGCATATAATAGAATAACGTACTTTTGCATCCAAACCAAATAGTCCTCACCACCCGCAATGAATTCCAACCTGGTCATCGAAGTATCCAATGTACACAAGTCCTTTAAGACGGTGCAGGCGGTAAGGGGAATCGACCTGAAGATCGCCCCCGGGCAGTTTGTAGCCCTGCTGGGGCCCAACGGAGCAGGCAAAACCACCCTTGTCGAGATGATCGAAGGAATCCAGGAACCCGACCAGGGCGACATCTTCATCATGGGTAAAACCTGGAAGGGCAATGAAGATTACCTAAGGCGTATTATCGGGCTATCCCTGCAGGAGACCCATTTTATCGACAAACTCAATGTTTGGGAGACACTGCGGCTTTTTGCCAGTTTTTTCGGGATCGGAAGCGAACGGTGTGAAGAGGTCCTACGGCTCATCGCCCTGGAAGAAAAGCGTAAGGCGTGGGTGGTGAACCTCTCGGGAGGTCAGCGTCAAAGGCTTGCCCTGGGCATCTCCCTGCTGAACAAGCCGAAGATCCTGCTGCTCGATGAACCCACTACCGGGCTGGACCCCAATGCCCGCCGCGAGATATGGTCCATCCTGCGAAAGCTCAAGGATGAATCGCAGACCTCCCTGATCCTGACGACCCATTATATGGAGGAGGCCGAGCAGCTGTGCGATTACATCGTGATCATCGATCACGGGAAGATACTCAAGGAGGGATCGCTTACCAACCTGCTGGGCGAAATCAGGGATATACCGCTGACACCGGTCGAACCCAGGTCGATCACGCTGGATGATCTTTTTACCTCACTAACCGGCCGCCACCTGCATGATTAAGCGCATCTCAAATAACCAGTTGTACCAGCTTATCCTGGCCAATATCAAGGAGCTGATCCGCGAGCCGGGAGTGCTTTTCTGGGGTATCGTATTCCCGATCCTGATGTCGCTCGGGCTGGGGATCGCCTTTACCAAGAAAAAGGATGTCGTTTCCGTCATCGCCATTGCAAGGCCGCTAGCCGGCGTGGAAAAGGCGGGAGACACCACATCGGTTATCGTTCATTTCCTGCAGGCGAAAAAGGCCATGGCTCCAAAGGAAAAAGAGGGCTCCCCGGAATATAAGCTGACAATTCCTGACGACAAACTTGGCAACACCACCTTTATTTTCAGGGGAATGGCATGGGAGCAGGCCATGATCCTGGTTAAGCGCGGCAACATAAACCTGATCCTGGAGGAGCAAAAGGGGAAGGTGCTATACCATTTCGACCCTATGAATCCTGACGCCCAGCTCACCTACCTGAAATTGAACCGGCTGTTTCATTCCGGGGAAGCAGTGGTTCAGGAGACCAACCGGGAGGTAGCCCCATTGACCGTAAATGGCACGCGTTACATCGATTTCCTGGTGCCCGGACTGATTGCCATGGGCGTGATGATGTCGTGCATGTGGGGGGTAAGTTATGCTATTATTGAGCGCCGGTCGAAGAAGCTGTTGCGAAGGATGGTGGCAACGCCGATGCGGCGGTCGAGTTTCCTGGTCGCCCTGATCACCGTTCGCGTGCTGATGAACTTTATCGAGGCCGGGCTCCTGTTCCTGGCGGCATACCTGGCTTTTCATATTACCATCCAGGGAAATCCCGCGGCATTGCTGGCGCTTTTCCTTGCGGGAAACTTCGCATTTGCCGGCATTTCGATATTTATCTCATCCCATACGGCCAAGACCGAGATCGGCAACGGGCTGATCAACGCACTGAGTATGCCGATGATGGTGCTTTCGGGTGTATTTTTCAGCTATCACAACTTCCCGGAATGGAGTATCCCGGTCATACAAAAATTCCCGCTGACCATGATGGCCGACGGGATCCGGAGTATATTCATTGAAGGGGCAGGCTTTGCCGAGATGGCCATGCCCATTATCATCCTCTCCTCGGTAGGTGTTGTCTTTTTTGCCGCCGGCATGAAGATCTTCAGGTGGCATTGAACACTAGGAGGAATTTTCGGGGAAGGGAATTTCAGATATCAGATTTCACATCTCACAAGTGGGCAAACATGTGAAATATGAAACGTGAAAAGTGAAATTTCCAAACGGATTTCAGATATCAGATTTCACATCTCACAAGTGGGCAAAAATGCGAAATTTGAAATATGAAATGTGAATTGCTACATTTCCCCCCGGAAACTGCTCCTGATCCGTCGGCATTGGCCTGGTTTTCAAAACCCCGGGGGGGCTGAAAGCGAAAGAGGCTGCCTCACATGGTGAAACAGCCTCTAAGATTAAAATCGTTTTCGGTTAAGCTTATACCAGTTTAACATTTACAGCATTTAATCCTTTTTTACCTTCGGTCAGGTCGAATGTTACTTCGTCATTTTCCCGGATACGGTCAATTAAACCAGAGGCATGAACGAAATATTCTTTGCCTGTCTCGGAGTCCATAATAAATCCAAATCCTTTTGACTCATTAAAGAATTTTACTTTTCCATTTTTCATAATAATAATCGAATTAAAAATAATATCCGCAAAGGTAGATATAAAAATTATAACATCAAACAAATAATAAAAAAAATATTTTTCAGCATTATTTTTTCCTGAATCCACCCTTACGGAAAGCGCCTTTATGTTTTTTCGGATCAAAGGCGGGGCCTTCTCCCAGTTGTACGGGGATAGCGCCTTTATAGATGGATTTGCCCAGCAGGGTTTCAATGGTGGCGAATTTTCCCTGGTCCTTTTCATTGATCAGGGTGATGGCGGCCCCTTTGGCCTGGGCACGGGCAGTACGGCCGATGCGGTGTATATAGTCCTCGCCGTCGTTGGGAACGTCGAAGTTGATCACCATGTCGATATCTTCGATATCGATACCGCGGGAGACGATGTCGGTAGCCACCAGGATGTTAAGTTCCTTGCTCCTGAATTTGTTCAGCACCTTTTCCCTTTCCGACTGGTCGAGGTCGGAATGGATCTCCTCGGCATTCAGCCTGAGTTTCTTCAGCGAGGCGCTGAGCTGTTTGGTAGCGCTTTTGGTGGAGCAGAAGATCAGGATACTTCTTAATTTGAGATCCTTCAGCAGGTACTGGACCAGGGGTATTTTCTGGGTGTCATAAACCACGTAGGCCATCTGCAGGATGTTTTCGGCCGGTTTTGACGGGGCGATGTTGATCTCCACGGGATCCTGCAGGATCTTCCGGGCCAGTTCGCGCATGTCTTTGGGCATGGTGGCGGTAAAACAGAGGGTCTGGCGCTCCTTGGGAACGAACGACATGATCTTCAGGATGTCGTCGTAAAAGCCCATGTCGAGCATGCGGTCGGCCTCATCGAGGATCAGGTAGCGCAATTTGGAGAGGTTCACATAGCCCATGTTCAGGTGGGCGATCATCCTGCCGGGGGTGCAGATGACCATGTCGGCCCCGTTGGCAAGCGCCTGGCGTTCCCTCGAAAAGGAGGCGCCGTCGGTACCGCCATAGACGGGGATGGAACTCACCGGGGTGAAGTAGGAGAGCCCCTCCATATGCTGGTCGATCTGCTGCGCGAGTTCACGCGTGGGTACAATTACCAGGGCCTTGATGGCATCATCATGCGGTATCGTGATGATCTTCTGGATGATCGGCAGCAGGAATGCCGCCGTTTTTCCGGTGCCGGTCTGGGCTGAACCGATCAGGTCCCTGCCTGCCAGGATAGCCGGGATAGCCTGTTCCTGGATTGGGGTAGCGTTTTCATACCCCAGCGCATCAATGCCTTCAAGCAAACGCGCCTCAAAATCAAAATCGTGAAATGTCAAAGTATAGGATTATTGTGCAAAGGTAGTCATTTTTTACGGAACTTGCTCAGTGCACCACCACCACTCTCCGTCGCGACACCCGGATCACTATAATTCCCAGCCATTTCAGATCATTTACGAATAATTTTTAAAGGATGTGCCTCGGTATTAAAGACCACTTTGGAGAGGTCGAGGGTGTTTTCGGGGGCAAAGAGCAGGTAGCTGTATTTGAGGGTTTCGGCGAAGAAGAAACTCTCCATCGAGTCGGTCTTTTCAAGGGTTTTCACATTTTTCATTTCGGCATAGCCGGCATCGGTTTTGCATTTTTCGAGAATGTCGCGGATCATCCGCTGTCCCATCACCAGGTATTGCTGGCTGTGGGTAGTGCGGTAGAGGTAAAAGCAGCTTTCAATATTCTCGGGCCGGAGCGGGTATCCGGGGTAGAGCAGCGAATCGTTCCTGAAGTTGAACTCCTCCGGTTCGAGGTTGAAGGTAGTCCACATGTGGAAGTTGCCCTTCTGGATCCTTGCTGCCGTGGCGGTATCGCCCGAGAGGGCCAGCACCCCTGCATAAAAGGCATCCAGGGCGCCATACAGCGGATGGGTCTCCTTGCCCGACCGCATATCGACACGCGTGAAATAGGATCCCGAAGGCACCTCGGTGAGGAGGTACTTTTTAATCGCCTTATTGTGGATCTCCCAGGCCTGTTTGCAGTCGGCATCGCCGAACAGCAGCCAGGCCTTGTAGAGGTATTCGTAGTAGGAGTCGATGCGGGCCCCGATCTGGCTTTCGCTGTTTTTCCACTCGCCGGTGATGATGTTGATGGTGGTTCCCACCAGGTCGATATCGCTGCGCCGCCGGTAGACCTCAAAAGCAGCCCTTTTGGCAGTCCTGTAATAGACGGAGTCGTGTGTGTAGGCGGTAAGTTTGCCGAATTCGAGCAGGTAGGTCCCGATTTCGGCGGGGTTGCTGATCGAATCGCGGGTTTTGGCGGTTCTCAGGTTGACATAGCGCCAGGGCATGCCGGTCGGCGATTTGAAGGCCGGCAGCAGCCGCATGCCAAGTTCTTTGGCCAGGGCAATCATCCGCTTGTCGCCCGAAAGTTCATAGGCCGAGATAAGCCCGCCCAGCAGGCGGATGTTGACCTCGAAGAGCTGGACCTCCTGGTTGACATTGAAGTTCAGCCCGGCCGCCACCATCTCCCTTGCTTCGTTTGCCTCCTCCTTCATCCCGAGGAGGTAAAAGGTGTCGAAGGCATCGAGCGGGGTCATCAGGAAGGAGACGCCATACCAGTTCTGGCCCTTTTTCGAGACGGGGCGCAGGGCATCGTAGCCTTTGGCATATTTTTTATAGCCGTTCCAGGCGTAGTGGCAGGCCGCCCTGATACGGGAACATTGGGCCTCCTTTTGCTGGGGGCTGAAGGTTTTCTGGGCATTAAGGGTGAGGGAAAATCCCATCACAAGTGTGATCAGCAGGGGTAGTAAGGTTTTAGTTATCATCCGGTCATTTTTTTTGTTTCCATAAGGCCCATGATGGTCCCGGTAATTTCATCCAAAGATAGTGAACTGCAGTTAATGGTAATATCAAAGAGACAGGGGTTGAATTTTTCGCCTGTCATCAGTTCGATCAGGGAAGCCCTTTTCTTATCCATTTCATCGACCAGGCGGGAGGCCTCAGAAGTATTCAGGTTCCTTGATTTGCACACCTGTGTGATCCGCCATTCACGCGGCGCCAGCAGGCGGACATGAAGGGTGTTGGGATGGTGCTGCAGGACGCCCACCCCGCCTCTGCCCACGATGACCACATGGCCCTGGCCGGCAAGGGAATTCACCACGGCCCTGATGGTGTTGCGCATCCGCAGGTTGCTGACGTAGGTGGGGGAAAAGGATGCCAGTACATCCCCGATGATTCCTTTGTTTCCCGAACTCATCAGGTAGTTGACCTCGTTGGGATTCAGTTCCAGGCGACGGGCAGTTGCCTCCACCACCTCCTTGCTGATGAAACGCCAGATCCCGGGTTGTCCATCGCCGGCATGATGGTTCAGCTTCTCGGTAAGTTGCTGGGCGATGAGTTTCGACGGACAGCCGAATTCGCGGGAGAGGGTCACCACCGGTCCCGGGCCCGATTGCGGAATGGTGCCCCGTTCGGCAAAGGCACGGTCCATGTATTCACGCAGTAGATTTTCCATACAAACCTCCTTTCAAAAGTAGTATTAATACAAAGATAGTGAAAAGAGGGGTGAAATCAAAGGGCAGGCTTGACCTTTCTCGTGGAACAGGCCGAGACAGCATCATTTTGCTGGTAACCAGATGTTTCGGGTCTGTTTTTTACGGGGGTGATGAAAATTGTTGAAAAAAAGTCACTTTTCCACATTACCTTTTGCCTGTAAAACCGATTAACCAGTATAGAGCCCGGTCGAGGTGCCGGGCAGTTCATACAGTTAGTCACCGGGTCATTAATAAAAATAATCATGGCACGCACAGAAGAAAATGTCATTGTCAGGAAATGCAGCGGGAAGGTTGGTAACGTGGTCCTGACGAGCGACGGGATAATCAGGAGCCGCCCCGACATGTCGCGCAGGAACCTGTCGGAGAAGCAACAGAAACAGGTTCGCCGTTTCAGCAAGGCTGTGGCCTATGCCCGGGAGGTGGTAAATGATGCGCAAATGACCGGTTATTATTCGGGATTCCTGAAGAGAATGAAAACCAGACCCTATAAAAAGCACATGGGAATCTCGCAGGCTGCCATCATGGATTTTTTGCATCCTCCTGAAATTGCGGAGGTGAAATTGCACAGGATGGTTGATCATTCCCTGGAACTGGTCATCGACGCGAAAGATATCCTTCCGGATATCGCGGTGACGGTGAGTTTCCTGGCCCCCGGCGGACAGGTGATATGGGCCTGCATGGCTGAAAAACAACTCCCCGGCAACCGTTATCATTGCCCCCTGGGCGGTGCAGTGCAGTTATTGCCCGGGAGCCAATTCCGGGTATGTGCCATGGATTTACCCGGGAATAAGACAGAAAAGGAATATGACATTCAAAAGCTGAAGGTAATATGAACCGGTTTCAACCCGCACCTCTCCTTTTCCCCGGTGGGGGCGCCTTTTCAAATCTCCGCAATACATCCGTTGCGGTATCCCTCCCTGTACCCGTCGTTAAAAGGAGGTCTGTTGCCGTCATGCAAGCGTGGTGAAAGGTTTCCGGGGGTTTTCTCCGTGTTTTCTCCGTGTTTTCTCCGATTCTCCAATATGCTTGCAACCGTATTCCATCGGTTTCACATGCTTCATATTGCCTGTATGGCTGTAAATTCCCGCACTCATTTATTCCGTCAGCCCCGATTTTCCCTGGATGTTCCCCGGAACAGACTCCTGTACTGTCAGCCAGACTGTCCGCCCCGCTCCCGGAGCATGCCCGGCGGGCCCCCGGTAACGCACCGGTGGATTTTACCCGGTAAACCGACTTTTACCCCGTGGAAAAAAGAGAGTTGTTTTGTGAAGAAAAAAAATTGTAAATTTGCAGTCCTGCAGCCGGGTAATATTCCGGCGGCCGGCATCACCAGGTGTTTTTTGAATGATTTCGGGATGTAGCGCAGTTGGCTAGCGCACCACGTTCGGGACGTGGGGGTCGGAAGTTCGAGTCTTCTCATCCCGACTGTTAAAAATAGAAGACCTTGCAAATCATTGATTTGCAAGGTCTTTTTCGTTGTAGTAAAGGTTTTAACAGATTTTTATTTCCTGCTGAGAAGAATATTTTTTCAGCAAACGCGATCAATTGTGCAAAAACCATCTTTCCCATGTTCATCCTTGGTTTTTTGAACAAAGGCCGGTAAACCCAAATGCAAATCGCTGCTTGATAAAAAGCGCAGCAAACGAAGATATATCAATACTTTCAAAAAGCATCCATAAATTTATACGAAGCGTTAGTGTTAACCATTACATAAAGAACAGGCTGTCAATAAAATATTTTGAAGGAAAATCATTTGATCTAAAGAAGTTGGAATTATTCATTCCCGGAGAGGTAACAGGAAAGACGACGGACCTTTTTTGGAATGATAATTTGATAGCCCGGCATACAGGAAACCATATGTATGAGCGATCTGTAGCAGGCATTGCATTGTCGGATAATTAAACCTGGGATGATGGAGAGGAAAACAGCACGGTTGGAAGCATTCAGCGACGGGATATTCAGCGTTGCGATTACACTGCTGGCAATAGAAATTGGCATTTCAGGATATGCCGGGGCTACCAATCTGAATCTTTGGCACCGGATATTGGAGAAATGGCCCGAATATTTTACCTATTTCAATTCATTTGCCACCGTTTTACTGATCTGGATAGGACATCATAAAATAATAAATCAGATCCGGGCAGCCAGTCAGTGGGTTCTGCTGTTAAACGGGATGGTATTGCTTTTTGTGGTTCTGTTTCCGTTTCCTACTAAAACGGTAGGCGCCTTTATCGGAACGGATGCGGTAAATACCGCAGTTGCCTTTTATGCAGGGTATACAGGGCTGATCGTGTTAAGTATGCTGCTGCTTAATGCTGGCATTGTCAGCAATCCGAAATTGCTGGTATCCGAAAGAAGCCTGCCTTGGTTCAGGAAAATGATAAAAGGCCAGTTAATTGGCGTAACGGTTTATGGAATTGCGACATTGATTGCATTCTTTTCGCCGGCAGTCGCCATGTTAATGACATTTGCCATGTGGGTTTTTTGGGCAATTGTGACCTTTGATAAGGATGAGGAGGTTTCGTAGTGTCCGAAGGGTCAAGTCCGACCAGGGCATCCTGGCCAGGTGTTGAATGCCCGGGATTCCTTATTGTATTATATTTTTGCATGGAGGCGCACTGAAAAAATATTTACAAAACCTTTCCTGTCAGTATTATATGCAGGGTTTATTAACAGCTGATATGCGCCACTTAGATAAATATAGCGCTTCACCAATTCGGCTGAATAATACAGTTCTGTCAAATATTCCCCGCCATAATCAAGATTGCCATCTCCTAGCATAAATCCCAGGCCGCCCGATTGTAAATACTTCCTGTGAGGTTCTGAGATCCCTGAGGCTACAAAAGCCAACCCGATATTATCATTGTTACGTTTCCATTTTGCTCCGGTAATTGTGATTCCTGCACTTATGGTATGATCGATTTCGGTGAATGCCCAGGTTTCATTATTGCCGTCATTCCAGCCTGCCCTGAAAAAGCATCCTGAAAAATCATTGATTTCCTGTTCTGCGTTAATGCCGAATCCGTATTTTGAATGACCATATTCTCTCGTGTGCTCAATGACAGGGCTCTGCGGGTCCAATGCCATGCTTTGTTTGTAATTACCCATGTTGGCTGTCGTAAAGAAACCCAGCAGGCGAATTGCCCCGCTTCTTTTATTCAGCTTATACCGGTAGGTGTATTCCAGGGTATTCGAATTGGCCAGGAGAATTTGCCAATTCATATCCATGCCGTTAGCTGATAACGGAACCAGGGAAATACCATATTTTAGTTCGTGCCGGGGTGTTACAAATTCAATAATAATGCTTGGCGTATAACCACGGGTATTGGCAGGATAATCCCAGGCCCCGTTTGACATCAGCGCCCAGCTCATAAATTGTGTCCTGGGGTCATGACTGTATTGATTTGCATCAAAATAGTCAGAAATCCCGCCTTTCCCTATGGTGAAAGCAATGTATTGATCCGGCAAATGTTCGCCTAACCGGTTAAGGTCGCTCTCCTGATATCGTTTCCCGGCAGAAAGCGGGAATATTTGCCGGTAGAAAAGTCGTGCAAGATAGACTTGAGGTGCAGGGTCCCCGATCCGATACGTTTCACCATTCGGCGCTGCCGCAATTCCTAATGTGCTGCTAAGCCCATAACCACCCGCAATTTCAGGATTAACAAAAAAACTGGCACCTTTCCATAACCGGATACCGAGAAACAAGGTTGAAGTTAATGAGGTTTTATTTTCCTGTTGGGGTTGTAAACTGTTAACGCCCGAATACTTCACAGAAAAAGCGGGCTTAAACTGATAAACCACGGTTGCCTGGAAGTGAACTGACAACCTGTCATCCTTCAGGGTATCTGAATTCTGACCATTAATGGACAAACCGCTTGCAAATAGGATTATTATTATCGTCAAATTTCTCAAGTTCATATCACCAGGCTTTTGATGTTGTTGCTGATGAAATAACCGGGCGGAAAAACAAACTGCTCCGTGAATATCAGCAATGGGTTTTCATAACAGAAGTTTTGAAAACGGGTAAATTTGTTCCGGGATTGGTTGTCTTCAGATTTCCCCTCTTAATCGTCTCCCGGATTGAAGATTGCCCCCATGATGATGTCATCCTCGCTGTCAGGCAGTGAAATCAGGTATTGGCAGCATGATCCATATACAGAACAAATGTGTAATACGCATTTAAAGGATCAAAAATACAAATATTAATCGCGCGTTGCATAGCGGGTTCACCTTAATCCCGTCGGGTTCAGATGAGGTATGCATTGAAACTTTTTAAAGCGGCCGGCAAAGGTGCAACGGATGGGTTGAGCTCTCCTGCCCTTTCATTGTCGGTTATTGCAATTTTGCCAGCATCCTCCGGCCATAACATTTTTACAAATATTTTCCAGCTATACCGTTTTATACCGGATATTTGCAAAATGAAACCCGTGCATACTGGTAAGGGTCAACGGAAATCAGGTAAGGATATGAGAAAAATTCTATTGCTGTTTGCGGTTTGTACCATGGCCCTGGCGGGATATGGACAAACGGCCGAAGAGTGCCTCGCGCAGGGGATGGCAAAACGGGCGCAAAAGGATTTTAAAGGCGCCATTGCCGATTTTACCCGGGCCATCGAACTGAACCCGAAATATGCCGAGGCCTTTTATAACAGGGGGCTCGACAGGAGCAACACCCTCGACTACCAGGGCGCCATAGCCGATTTCACGAAAGCCATTTCGCTGAACTCAAAATACGGGTTGGCTTACTACGACAGGGGGATCAGCAAGAGCAACCTCTTCGACGACAAGGGCGCTGTAGCCGATTTTACTAAATCGATCAACCTTGAGCCCAACGAGGCGGCCTACCAGGCCCGGGGCGTTTCAAAAAGTTCGTTAAAGGATTACAAGGGAGCCATTGCCGATTTTACGCAGGTTATCGCCATGAACCCGGCTAACCCCGGCGCCTTCTTTTTAAGGGGGAATGCAAAGGGGGCGATGAAGGATTTTGCCGGCGCCATCGAGGATTATACTCGGGTCATCCGGCTGAATCCCAAATTCAGGGACGCCTGGTTCAACCGCGCCATCGCCTCCTTCGAGGCGGGGGATAAGCAGGGGGGATGCAGGGACCTGGGCAAAGCCAAAGACCTGGGAGTGAAAGAGGCCTTTGAAATGATCAAACGATATTGCCGGTAATAAGTCGGTTTAACCCACATTCAGCCATTTCCCGATCCAGCCTGACCCGCGAAATATTACGCAGCTTAATCCGTTCTCTTTTCGGTCCATCTGACATCCTTGAATGGTGGAGAAAGGGACCCGGCAATATGATGAAAATGATTGAAGAAATGAAGATGAAGCGGCACCAAGTTGATTAAACATTTGACAACCATGAACTCCCTGAATAACCAGCCGTCCGGAGAAATTGATTTTAAGTATATTTTCGATATTTCGCCCGGATTGATCTTTATCCTTGACAAGGATAATAATATCCTTAAAGCAAACCGGGAATTGGCAAAACGGTTGGACACCACTCCTGAAAAGCTTGCCGGAACGAAGTGTTTCATCTGTATGCACCTTTCGGACCAACCTTCGGCCAGCTGCATTATGCCAATTATGCTCCAGGACGGACAGGAACATTCGGCCGAAATGTTTGTTTCCAATCTGAACGGCTGGTTCACCATTACTGTAAAACCCCTGTTTGATAAAGACGGGAATGTCAGCGGTTCCATGCACATTGCCTACGACGTTTCGGAGAAGAAAGCCAGCGAAGAGGCGCTCAGGAAAAGTGAAGACCGTTATAAAAAGGCACAGGAAGTTGGTCATGTCGGCAGCTGGGAATATGATTTGAACGAGCGGGTTTTCTGGTGCTCGGAAGAGGGAAAAAAGATTTTTGGTCTCGACCTGGAAACCAACCACTTTACGGCCGGCCAGTTGCTCAGGAGGGTTGTGGAAAAGGAGCGGGTTTCACATGCACTGATTTCCCTGGTTGAGCACAACGAACCCTATGATATAGAGTTTGATATAACCACGAGCGATCGTCTTGTCATGATAACCATCAATTCGGTTGCTGAACTCATCCGGGATGTAAATGGCAACCCGGTGCGGGTAACCGGCGTCCTTCGCGATATCACCGAAAGCAAACGGGTTGAAAAGGCGCTCCGTGAAGAGCAATACCTGTTATCGGTCCTGATGGACAATATCCCCGATCATATCTACTTTAAAGATCTTGAAAGCAGGTTTTTCAGGAACAACCGGGCTCATGTGGAGTCCTTCGGGCTAACCGATCCGGGGGAACTCATCGGAAAATCAGATTTTGACTTTTTCGTCAGGGATGGCGCTCTCCAGCAGTTCAGCGATGAACAGGAGGTCATCCGGACAGGCATGTCGGTCAACAAGGAGGAATGTACCATCCGCAATGATGAAAGTGTCAACTGGTACCATGTCACCAAGATGCCCCTGCGCAGCAGCGACGGGAAGATCATCGGCACCTTCGGTATTTCGAGGGATATTACCAGCCGTAAAACGATGGAGGAGGAGCTGGGGTTGAAAAATGAAGAATTGCTGAAAACCAATGCGGAAAAGGATAAGTTCTTCTCCATCATTGCCCATGATTTGCGCAGCCCTTTCAACAGTTTCCTCGGGTTTACCCGCATGATGGTCGAAGACCTGCCCTCGCTGCGGCTTGATGAGATTCAGACGATTGCACTGACAATGCAGAAATCGGCAACCAATCTGTATAACCTCCTTGAAAACTTATTGGAATGGTCAAGGTTGCAAAGGGGAATCACCTCCTTCAACCCTGTCAGGTTTACCGGGAAACCAGTGATTGTTGAAAACATGCAGCTTATCCAGGAATCGGCTATTAAAAAAGGCATCATGCTGGTCCTCGATATTCCCGACAACCTGGAAACCTTTGCGGATGAGAACATGCTAGGCGGCATCGTCAGGAACCTTGTCACCAATGCGGTTAAGTTTACCCCCAGGGGAGGGGTGGTTACGGTCAGGGCACACCGGGTTCCAAACCGGGGGGTCGGTTTCAGCGTGACCGATACGGGCATCGGGATGGATCAGCAACTGATCGGGAACCTGTTCAAACTGGATGTCAACACCAGCAGGCAGGGAACCGACCATGAATCCAGTTCAGGCCTGGGCCTGATGATCTGCAAAGAGTTTATCGAAAAACACCAGGGGGAAATGAACATTGAAAGTATTCCCGGCAAAGGAAGCGTCTTCTCGTTTATGTTGCCTGATCCTCCTGAATCCCATCCCATTCCTTAAAGAAATGTTCCAGGTACAGCTCCATAAACCGGTGTCTCTCCTCCGCCATTTTCTTTCCGGTGGCCGTATTCATCCTCTCCTTTAACAGGAAAAGCTTTTCATAAAAATGGTTTACCGTGGGAGCGGCACTCTGCTGATATTCATCGGGAGTCATCCCAAAACGGGGTTTAAGGGTAGGATTGTACATTTCCCTTCCCCTGAAACCACCATAATTAAAGGCCCGCGCAATCCCGATCGCCCCGATGGCATCGAGCCTGTCGGCATCCTGGACCACAGCCAGTTCGGGAGAGAAGAATTGCTGCTTATAATTGCCTCCCTTGAAGGAGATGTTCGTCATGATATTGACGACATGGCTGATTACCTCTTCGCTTACCGGGAGACGAAGAAGGAATGCCCTCGCCTTTTCGATCCCGGCAGATTCATCGCCGCCATGGAACTTGTGATCGGCGATATCGTGCAGCAACGCCCCCAGTTCGGTCACGAAGAGGTCGACAGGTTCCGACTTTGCAATGGTACGGGCGTTGTTCAGCACCCGTTCGATATGCCACCAGTCGTGACCTCCCTCGGCATGCAGAAGCTCCGATTTAACAAAAGTAATAGTCTGCAGGATAATTTCCCTGTCGGTCATGGTCGGTTGTATTTACGCTACGGAATGGCCTGCCAGGCGGCGTTTTCGTTGTCAGTAGTTCATTCAAGCGAAACAAAAGATACCCTTTAGGGCTGGTATTGGCATATTGTCATGTGATATTCTGACTGAATCCACGATACAAATATAATTTGTTGCGGACTGAATACCAAGAGCCGACCTAAAAAAAACATAATATATTCCATAACCATTCACTGCAGGAAATGACAGATGGTGTGGATGGTTACTCGTCGGCGGGTGAACTTTCGCACTGATAACATTTATGATCATGGACACACAGCGGGTTCCCGCATACGGGGCAGACCCACCGGCTGTTTTCTGATTCCATGAACCTTTCCAAACCAGATTCCCTGATATTGTTTAAATTCTCCACCATGCTCATGGAATATTTTGTGCGGTATCTTTTGTCCAGTTGCCGGAGCCTGGCACAGGGATATTTTTTACATCCGTAGCAAAACTGCGACTCCCCTCTTTCCGGGCACAGTTTTATGCTGCAAACCAGGCAATGCCTGGGTTTAAAGGGGGTTTCAATGTTGCAGCCGGCACATTTGTGTCTGTAACGGAGATAGAACTTGCAGATGCCGCAATTCATGCCGCAAGGGGCGATGAGAACCGATGGAATCTCTGTTTTCATGGCTGGTTCATTTCCGGCAGTTCCCATTCCCGGGCAACCAGGATGTTGATAGTTGATCGGGGATGTGTGGTCGGGTCGGATTCAGCCGGAGCAATCACAAGAGGCATCATCCTGGGTGAAAATCAAACAGTTGTTTTTTGTGCCAGGATCCACTCCGTCAACTCAACGGCATCCTTCACGTAACGGGCACAGTTGTTTTGAAACAACCCGAGCGATTGAATCTTCGCCATGTCGGCGGGCACTGTCATGTCGAGACCCTGGAGCAGCTCTTTACAGTTGATGGATCCGTTGCGTTTAGTGAATTCTGCTATGAACCGGTTGGCCCGTTCATAGGTGCCGGTTGTGGTGGAATAGGGGGCGCCGGCCCCGCGCCCGAAATGTAACCCGATCACCATCAGGGCGCCTGTAACCACGCCGCAGGTCAATTGCCTGCGGGCAATCCCCCCGCCAAAGGCGCAACCCAGTTTGAGGCACTGTTCATCCGTTAAACCGTATTCACGGCCGAAAGAGGTTAAAACAGACTGGGAACAATTGTATCCGTCGGCAAACCATTTCGAAGCTTCTTCTGATCTTGTCACAAATTCGGTTTTAGTTCGTTTAAGGTGTATTATGGGAGATAACAGAAACGACGATACCTCCCCATTTTATGCCATCAAAATTAATATTTACCTGAACAGGTTTCTTGGAATACAATTTTTTTTTGTTGATGGGCGTATGAAGCTCAAGTACCCTCCCGGCACTCCCATGCCAGGCTGCTCTTTCTCCACATCTTCTTCCCTGTTCTGGCAGCCCCCAATTATCAAAAAACTTTTCCAATCCCCATGCATGAGTTAGTGGACCAACAATAGTTTGTTGACAACAACCGCCATACCTGCATTGTTTGCATTGTTTGCATTGTTTGCATTGCTTGCATTTTTTCATAGCTTTGTAATATCCTATATCAATAGTAATGGGGTCGAAAACCCGGACCTTCGTGAGGGCAGCTTTCATCTTTTACAGGGGTCTCGCGATCCCGGCAATCCTGATTACCCTGTTTTGCTGTGCGGGGGCAACTATTTCCGCCATGGACCAGGTCAGGCAACATGCCCTGTACAACGGAGTTTTCATGTTCATTGCCCCCCTGTTCTGGATCAAAACGGTGACCACCATCATCCTCATATTTTATATGGGCTGGTTCAGGGCAAATGAGCGCTATTTCTATCACAACCTGGGGATTGGCATAAATGCCCTCAGGGGAACTGTGCTGATCGTGGATTACCTGCTCTTTTTTCTTGCCATTTCCCTGACAGAAATGATTATCCCTCTTTTGATCATGGCGCGATGAGTCACAAGCTCGAAGTTGACAGCGTAATGCTCGGATTCGGCCTGAAGACAATCCTGTCGGATATTTACATGTGCTTTGAAACCGGCAGCGTTACCGGGATCCTTGGCAGGAACGGATCAGGAAAATCCTGCCTGCTGAAGATCATGTACGGGACTATGACTGCCCAGTATTCGAATGTGAGGTACGACGGACGAAGGATTCTGAGCGGGTATAAACACCCTGAGATGATCAGGTTTCTCCCGCAATCTGATTTTATCCCGAAACACCTCGCCCTGGGAGCCGTGCTTGACCTCTTTTCCTGCGACCGGCAGTGGCTGACAGATCTTTTCCCTGAATTTTCCGGGTACCTTCACCAACCCTTCCGGCAATTCTCCTTCGGGCAGAAACGGTTGATCGAAACCTGCCTGGTACTGAATGCTGATGCGGATTTTATCATGCTGGACGAACCCTTCTCCTTCCTGATGCCCATCCATGTTGAGCGACTGAAGGGGGTCATCCGTAAGATAAAGACAACCAAGGGCATTATCATTACCGATCATTTGTACCGCGAACTGCTTGACATTACCGATCGTAACTACCTGATCCATGATGGCGCGTCATTCCCTGTTACAGATGAATCTGAATTGCGGATGCTGGGCTATATTCACTGATGAAAGGAATAACAGGAAGGAGCATATCCGTACTGGCGGCCCTAAAATATTCCGGATGGTGTCATTATCTTTATTTTTGCGTTATTTTTGTAACAGGAGAGCCGCAAAACGGATAACCGGCCATGGCGGGAACCGCTAACCTAATGGACGCAGTGGCTTTAAAAGCAGGAAGGTGGATGATCTTAACCAGGAAATTATTTTCAAAATCATAAATAAAACGCTATGACAACATCATTAAAGGGTACCAGGACCGAACAAAACCTGTTAAAGTCATTTGCCGGCGAATCGCAGGCCCGCAACCGGTATGAGTTTTTCGCCAGTGTAGCGAGAAAAGAGGGGTACGAACAGATCGCCAATATTTTCATGGAAACCTCCCTCCAGGAAAAGGAACATGCCAAACGGTTCTTTAAATTCCTAGAAGGCGGCATGACGGAGATCACGGCAGCCTATCCTGCCGGAATTATCGGTACAACCAGCCAGAACCTGAAAGCGGCTGCCGAGGGCGAACATGAGGAGTGGACCGAACTTTATCCGCAGTTTGCCGAGGTGGCAAAAGAGGAGGGTTTCACCGAGATTGCCACTGCGTTCAAAATGATCTCGAAGGTGGAGGCTGAACACGAACGACGGTATTTGAAGCTGCTGCAGAACATCTCCGAAGACAAGGTATTTATGAAAGAGGGAAAGGTCTGGTGGAAATGTCTCAACTGCGGATATGTCTATCAATCGGAAAAGGCCCTCGAAAATTGCCCGGCCTGCCTGCATCCCAAAGCCTACATGCAGGTTCGGGAAGAAAATTATTAATTTCCGGGGAATATTGATACCTGGTTCATCTTAAGTTGGTTTTCATAAGAACCCTGTTTTTCCAATCAAAATATTTAATGAACTACAATATACCAATGTTATACACAAAATTCACAATGGGATGGGTGGTGTTTATTGTACCCCTTTGTGTCATGCTTGGGTAATATTGGTTTGATTTTTGAAAAGAGACAGTCACTTGAAGAAAACTTAATCCTTCCTGGTATGAAATCAACAAAGCTTGCATTGCGCTTTTCAGGCACGATCTTCGGGTTTGTTGCCCTGCTCCACCTGGCGAGGCTGATAACCGGCGTACCCATCCTGATTGCAGGATTTTCACTGCCCGTCTGGATGAACATCGTCGGGTTCCTTGCAACATGCATCCTTAGTATCTGGTTGTGGTCGCTGACCGTCACCACCTCTTCCATCAATGAAACGTGACTTTCAGGCCGAAACCTGAAAAATCGGGATGGAGGATGTTGTTGCACTTTATTCTTGTGCAGGTAATCTGCAAATTTTATATCTTTGCACCCCTGTTCACAGTGTTGCAGGCGTACATCCTGCCCCATTTGAATGGAAAACCGCCTCTTTAGCTCAGTTGGTAGAGCAGCTGATTCGTAATTAGCAGGTCGGGGGTTCAAGTCCCCTGAGAGGCTCAGCAAGATCAAAGGTTTCGGTAGTCAATGCCGGAACCTTTTTTTTTCGGGTTAATGGTTGTGATTTATATGGAGGGATTTCCTGGAAAAACTGAATTCACGTAATTTTACGGACCATGAAAAAATTCCTCCATATCCTGTCGCTGCTCCTGGTGATCAGCGGCCAATCTTTTTCCCAGGCAGGCGCCCCTGCAAACAAACTCCCGAAACCGGGTCCGCACGATGAAATTATTATCCATGCGGGGTACACCCTTTCCTTCAACAAAACCTATCATATTGCCGACTGGGTTGCCTATGAACTAACGGCAGAAGAAACCGTGCCCGTGGTGCTCCGCAACAACCATTTTGTTCCCGACCCGCTACTGTCGTCGTGTGCGCTGTCGAATGCCGATTACAAAGGTTCCGGCTACGACCGCGGGCACCTTGCGCCATCGGCCGACATGTGCTACTCCCAGCTGACCATGGAGGAATCGTTTTATCTTTCAAACATGTCGCCGCAGAGGCCGGGCTTTAACCGGGGGATATGGAAAAAGCTGGAAGAACAGGTCCGCCTGTGGGCCGTCGATGACGGCGAGGTTTATGTGGTAACGGGAACGGTTCTCAAACCTGGGCTTCCCACCATCGGCCCGGATGAGGTCACGGTGCCGGCGTATTTTTACAAGGTAATTCTCAACGACCATGGTCCCGGTTTGCAGGGGATAGCATTTCTCATGCCCAACGAAGCCTCGCAGGAACCCCTGCAGCATTACGCGGTAACCATCGACAGTGTTGAGAAGTTGACAGGCACGAACTTCTTTTACCGGATGCCTGAAGGGGAACAAAGAAACTTTGAAAGCAAGATCGATTTGTCCAGGTGGAGCTGGCCGGCAACCGGGAGGTCAAATCACCACAATCTGGCCGACAGTAACGACAACCCTAACAGGGTTATACAACATCAGGGTAACAAAAGATCCATCCCGGTGCGCTGCTCGGCAATCACCGGAAAAGGATCCGAATGTAAGAAAATGACCAGGAGCCCGAACGGGAAATGCTGGCAACACGGAGGGGATTAACAGTTGTGTATTTCCGCCGGGAGCTTCATTTATTTGGGCTTATGGGTTGAGTTGATTAGCCCGTTTCCCATGCGCGATTCATACCTTTTTCTTGTTTCCGACTCCTTGCTTTTATCAGAGATGAAGATGATGGTCCTTCCCCCATCAAAGGTAACGGGATACTTATCCTTTGTCGAACCCGACAGGAGTTTTGAATCGGGGATCTTCAATCGCTGACTTTCCATCATCATCCGGTGCTCCAGGGTCTCTTTTTTCATAGTTTGAAAGTTAAAGGTTCCATAAATTCTATGGAATGGTACAAGATACGGTTTATTTTTATCATTCAGGGTTATTTGTCAATTTTGTTTACCGGACGGCAACTCCCGTTCGTCGGGTTTCATCCGTGATCAGCCGATTCGGGTTGGACAGCCTGCCGTTTCCATGTTAATTTTGCTTCATCAACATCAAAATAAAGGAATATGAAAGCAAAAATATTAACAGCGGTTACAGTTCTCATTCTCCAGGCAGGGCTTCTTTTTGCAGGCAATGAAACAACCTCGGCACCTGCTTCGAGTGAACGCTCCTCGACATCGCTTGCCCCGGTTACACCAGCCGAAGCAACTTTCGAAGAGTTCATCCCGGTAAGGGAGTTATTTGTCAGCGGACCGGTTACTCCTGTTGAGGCAACTTTTGAAGAGATCACAACCGAAACGCCTTCCGTGGCCGACTTTGCGCCTGGAACACCTGCCGGAGCCGATTTTGAGGATGCGGCAGGAACCCTTCCGGTCGATACAAACGGGCTTGCCCCGATTATTAAGGCTGAGGCCGATTTTGAATAACCCGCTATATTCCCCGATCAAAAAGAAAAGCTGCCCCCGGGTGGCTTTTTCTATTTCCGGGCGATAAGCCTGGTCATACCGAACATAATATCACGGAAGATAATACTCAGGTCATTTTGTTCCAGGATACGAATGATTTCATTTGGTGCGATCCGGACTTTGTAATATGAGCTTACCTTTTGCCGCCAGCCTTCATTTGTATGGAAATGCAGGATATCCGTCACCATGACATGGGTTTTCCCGTAGTCAAGACAACAGGTGAGTATCCTGGATTCATCGCTTTTTACAGGGATAAACCGGCTGTCGCCCGACAGCGGCGTTGAATAGTCGCGGAACGAAAGGAGCAGGGAGCCTCCGGGAACAAGGATTGACGAGCAATCTGAAAGAAATTGCCTGATCGTACCGGTATCCTGCAGGTGGGTGAGGGTGTCGCCCCAGCAAAGAATCAGTTCAGGTTTGTCCTTTGCATAGGCTGAAAGGTCCAGGATATCGCCATCAACGATCTTGACAGGCAAACCGGAGCTGTTCAGGGCGAGTTCATCCAGCAATTGCCTGTTGAAGTCAACGGCAATCACCTCATAGCCGGTCCCGGCGAGGGCAACGCTTTGGATGCCATGCCCGCATCCAAGGTCAAGGGCGATTTTCGAGGACCCTGGATGAATCCCGTTGGTTTCCAGGAAATCCCTGAATTCCTGTTTCCTGGTTTCAAAATCTCCCGACATCCAGGAATAGAGATCCCCCAGATGGTGGTCATAATGTTCTTTTACCGTCATAGTTCATTTCCAGTAATTTTTCATCAGGTCGGCGACCCAACCCGGCTGTTTTATCTCCCCTTTGGGCTGAAACTCCCTGAATACGGGTTTGATATCGAGCACGGGTGTCCCGTCGATGGCATCGAGATACCTCACTTTGATCGTTCTTCCTGAATGTTCCAGGAGTTCAACGGTGCATAACCCGATTGCGTTTGGCCGGTCTTTCCTGCGCTGGCTAAAAATGCCTGACGCCGGATAAGCGGGATTGCCCCGCGGTTTGCCGGAATAAACAACATCGCCGGGGTTTAGCCTGTCGAAATGGTAGATGATCTCCAGGTGCGAAAAGTTGCCGATCTGATCAAATGCTTCCGCCGGAATGTCATCATTCAGAACGATCTCGGAAACAATTTCTTCCCAGAAATCATCCGTTGGTGTTGTCCGGGAATTCCGGACCGTTGCTATGGGTGTTACGATGATGGCCATATCCGTTATCTGTTTGTGCCGGGCACAGCCGGCAGTGAGGCAACCGGTATCTGCAAAGATAAGGCATTCTCCACATACCGAAATTATCCGGTCGGCGGGGAAAGAAAAATCGGCCTGAATGCTTGGTTTTCAGCATGGAAATGCTTATCTTTACGACGTAAAAGGGGTTAATGCCTTTGACGGTTCCCGTTTCTTCTCCCGCCCCTTAGCTGCCGATTGTCTCTCCCACAGGCAGTGATCCCTTGCATGGCCAGGATATGGTTAAACGGATCCGGTATCGGATCGGCTTCATAAAAATCAAGGGTATGAAAAAGTTATTTATTTTGGTTTTTGGATTATGTCTCCTGAATGGTGCAAATGCACAGCCCTGTTTACCAGATGGGATCACCTTTACAACACAGGCACAGGTAAACAGTTTCAGAACGACCTACCCCAATTGTACGCAAATAGGGGGGGATCTGGTAATCAACGGATATAATATCAACAATCTCAGTGGTTTGAATGTGATAACCTCGGTCGGGGGGAACCTTGAGATCATTTGCAACCAGCTCCTGCCCGGGTTGACGGGCCTGGATCATATTACATCGGTTGGCGGGGAGCTTTATATCGGGCAGAACTTTTCCCTGATGAGCCTTTCGGGCCTCGATAGTCTCACAAACCTGGGGGGGAATGTCACGATCACGAACAACCCGTCCCTTGCCAGCATTGCTGGGTTGTCGGGAATTACCGCTATCAGCGGGATGCTTTGGATCGACAACAACCCGGTCCTGCAGGATCTGTCAGGGCTGAACAAGGTTGCCTCGGTGGGAGGCCTGGTTGAGATCTACTCCAATGACGCGTTGCACTCCCTGGAGGGCCTTGAGGGGTTGACCACCATCGGGGGCAGCCTGATCATCGGTGGACAGGGTCACCTGGGGGGAGTTGGCAATACGGCACTTACGAGCCTGGCGGCGCTTTCCAACCTGATCTCCCTCGGTGGAAATCTTGAGATCGGTTACAACAGCGCCCTTCCCAGCCTGACTGGAGTTGAAAATATCATGACCGAATCGATGACGGGGTTACTGATCTACAACAATGATGTTTTATCACAATGCGAGGTGCAGAGCGTCTGCGATTTTCTTTCGGCCCCTGCCGGGAACGTATATATTGCCAATAATGCAACGGGTTGCAACAGTCCGGAAGAGGTAGAGGAGGCTTGCATTTTAATCTCCTCCGGATCTGTCTCTTCAAATTCAGGGCTAAGTATCCATCCGAATCCTACTGCCTCTGAAATCATTTTTGAAGGGCTGGGTTGCGCATCGGGGAACTACCTGTCTATCCTGAACATGAATGGCCGGGAATTGATGAGATGCAGGATGGTCTGTCCGAAAACCGCAGTGGATATTTCCCGTTTGCCTGGCGGGGTATATTATGCAAGAATCTCCGGTGTGAAAACCGTCTTTGTGGGGAAGATCATTAAGCTCTAACGGCTACGATGGTTATAACCCGGCAACAAGCTGTTTCAGCCTGGTTTCAGCGACCTTCAGGTTGTACTGGAAGGCGACAAGCCTGCCCAGGCAGTTGCCAAAACTTTCCGATGCCTGTTTTACCTCCAGGGCGGTTGTCTGGCCCAGGCGCAAACGTTCCAGAGAAATGTTCAGGTTTTCCTTCGCCAGCAGGTAGTTTTCCTTTTCGAACTTCAGCAGTTGCTGCTGGTCGTCAAAATCGGTCAGGGCGCTTTGCAGTTCAGTATTGACCTTTAACTTGATGCTTTCAAGGCCCAGCCGTGCAGAGGTTTCTGCCAGCCGGGCTGTTTTTACCTGGGTTGCTACATTGCCTGCCTGGTAGATGGGGATAGTCAGGCTACCCCCTACCTGGGGTCCATAGGTACGGTTTGACAACAGCGTTGAAGCGTTATTGTCATTTTTCAGGAAGTTATAGGCCGCATTGAAGTTCAGATGAGGCATGTAGAGCGTTTTAATTTCACCGAGACTTAAATGGGCAATGTCTGCCTGTTTCTGGGATGCCAGCACACCGGTGTTCTGGGAGTACAGTTTTTGCAGGAGATCTTTTGCATCGGGCGAATAGGCAAGGGGAATGGAGTCGCCGACTTCAAAGGGGGTCTGGGGATCCCGGCTGAGAAGCTGGTTCAGCGAGTGTTTGCTGGTTTTGATGACGGTTTGCTGGTTGATCTCCAGTTCCCGGTTGACATTCAGGTCAATTTTAGCCTGGAGCAGGTCGGTTTTGCGCCCCAACCCAGCATCAAAGCTCTTCTGCAGGATCTTGACCCGTTCCACGTTATAGGCCATTACCTCCTTGATCGATTGTAGTTGCTGTTTCTGGCTGACCACGTTAAAGTAGGCCACGATGACATTGTACATCGATTGCTGGACGAGGTCGCGGAACTGTATTTCTCCGAGTTTTTCGATCTCGCCGAGTTTTTTCCGGGTTACAAACATTTTGGTCCCGTCAAACAGGGTCCAGTTCAACGCCATGGCCGCATTGAATGTGTTGGAGTAGCCATTTGTCTTTTCGATGACGGTGCCTGTCGACAGTTTCTGGTTTACATTGTTCAGCGAGTAGTTGTCAGTGCCATTGAGGGCCACTCCCGGGAGCATGCCTGCATTGCCCGCTGTGTTGTTGATGCGGGCAATGTCGGCCGTGTTGCGGGCCACCATGAGGTCGAAGTTGTTCTTCATGGCGATGCTGATCGCCTCTTCAACGGTAAGATATTTTGCATCCTGGGCAAACGAACTTTGGAACCACAGGAGGAATGCAAAGAAATAGAGAATTCTTGTTTTCATGGATTTATTCATCATGTTGCGAATAATCAGGAACCGCCTCTTTATTGCCTGCCATCATGATGTACATGACCGGAATAACGAAAAGGGTAAGGATCAGCGAGAAGAGCAATCCGCCAACCACGACGATGCCGAGCGGCGTGCGGCTCTGCGCGCCTGCGCCCAGTGCAAGTGCGATGGGCAGTGCGCCGAACATGGTTGCCAGGGAGGTCATCAGGATAGGCCGCAGGCGGGCAGCCGCCGCCTCGAAGGCTGCCTCTGTCTTCGGAATGCCCAGGCGGCGTTTCTGGTTGGCGAATTCCACGATCAGGATGCCGTTCTTGGTCACCAGTCCGATGAGCATGATTATCCCGATCTCAGAAAAGATGTTGAGGGTGCTTCCGAAGATAAAGAGCGAAAGCAAGGCCCCTGTAATAGCCAGCGGGACCGTAAACATGATGATAAAGGGATCGACAAAACTTTCGAACTGCGCGGCAAGGATCAGGTAGATAAGCAACAGGGCCAGCAGCAAAGCGAAAGAGGTGTTGGAGCCGCTTTCAACAAAGTCGCGGGAGGGCCCCAGCAGGTCGGTGTGGAAGGTGTCGTCAAGCACCCCCTTGGAGATCCGGTTCATGGCGGTTATTCCCTCTCCCAGGGTTTTCCCCTTTGCAAGCGATGCCGAAATGGTTGCCGATTTGAAACGGTTGAAATGGTACAGGGTAGGGGGTTCGCTGCTTTCAGCCATCTTTACCAGGTTGTCGAGCTGGACCAGTTCGCCGGTATTGCTCCTGACGTACATGGAGGCAATATCGGAGGGTTTGTTGCGGTTTTCGCGGTCGAACTGGCCTATGACAAAGTACTGTTTCTGATTCCGCAGGAAATAACCGTATCTTTTGCCGCTCAGGGCAAACTGCAGGGTGTTCGCGATATCGATGGCATTGACCCCCATGTCGGTGGCCTTCATCCTGTCGACCAGGATGTTGATCTCCGGCTTGTTGAATTTAAGGTTCACATCGACATTTCCGAAGGCAGGATCTTTTCGCGCCTCCTCCAGGAACCGGGGAACAGCCTGCTGCAACTTGCTGAATTCAAGATTCTGGATCACAAACTGGACCGGCAGCTGCGATCCTGCCGAGAGAGAGGTGGAGATGGTCTGCTCCTGGTTGGGAATGATACGTGCTTCCGGGTATTTTTTATAGAGTTTGACCAACCTGTCGTAAACCTGTTGCTGGGTGGCCTTGCGTTCGTTGGGTTCTTTCAGGAAAATGTTGATCCCGCCGGTATTGGTGGCAGTATTGCCGCCGAATCCGGAACCGGCACGCGCAAAAACCAGCCTGGCTTCAGGAAAGCTGTCTCTTATTTCATCGCCAATGCGATTGACCAGGGTTACCATATTGTCGAAATCGGTTCCTTCAGGCGCCGTGATCGATGTCCGGATGATGCTGTGATCCTCCAGCGGGGCCAGTTCTGACTTTAAGACTTTGAAAAGAATCACCATGACGACCAGGCAGCTTACGATAATGGCCGGCGCAATCCAGCGGCGTCTGATAAATGCGCTGAGCCATCGGCGGTATCCCTTGTCGAGCCCGACGAAAAAGGGCTCGGTCATCTGGTAGAACTTCAGGGATTTGATGTCGGCACGGCCCATCTTCACATTCAGAACAGGGGTCAGGGTCAGGGAGACAAAGGCTGAAATCAGCACGGCCCCGGCGAGCACGATGCCGAATTCGCGGAAAAGCCTGCCGGTGAAGCCCTGCAGGAAGATTACCGGGATAAAGACCACCGCGAGGGTCAGCGAAGTCGAAATGACGGCGAACAGGATCTCCCTTGTCCCGGCAAAGGCTGCCCGGTATTTGTCCATCCCCTCCTCGATTTTTTTATAGATGTTCTCCGTCACCACGATCCCGTCGTCAACGACCAGGCCGGTAGCCAGCACAATGGCCAGGAGGGTAAGCACATTTACCGAGAAACCGGAGATATACATGATAAAGAAGGAACCGATCAGGGAAACGGGGATGTCGATAAGGGGCCGCAGGGCAATGACGGTATTGCGGAAAAACAGGAATACGATCAGAACCACGAGTGAGACGGCAAGGGCAAGGGTTTCGGCAACATCGGTCACCGACTGGCGTACAAACTTTGTCTTGTCGTATCCGATATAGATCTTCAACCCGGGAGGCATGGTTTTCTGAATCTCGGCAAACCGCTTGTAAAATTCGTCGGCAATGGCAATGTCGTTGGCCCCGGGAAGCGGTATCAGGGCCAGGGAAATCCCGTCGGCGCCGTTCAGCTTCACGCTGGTTTCCTCGTTTTCGGGTCCCAGCACAGCCTCGCCGATATCCATCAGGCGGATCACCTGGTCGTTCGACTGGCGGATGATCATGTTGTTGAAATCCTCCTCCGTGGTGAGCCTGCCAAAGGTCTTCACGATAAGTTCGGTTGATTTTCCCCTGACCTTGCCTCCCGGGAGTTCAACATTTTCGCGCTGCAGCGCAACATTGACATCTTCGGCCGTAAGGTTAAAGGCAGCCATTTTTTTAGGATTCAGCCAAAGCCGCATGGAGGGCCGTTTCTGACCATAAAGTCCTACGGCGCTGACACCGGGGATGGTCTG
Source organism: Bacteroidota bacterium (assembly GCA_037133475.1). GTDB lineage: Bacteria > Bacteroidota > Bacteroidia > Bacteroidales > FEN-979 > CAIVAT01. The sequence continues at coordinate 112,787 of JBAXOB010000002.1, read as the reverse complement.
CAGTTTCTCCTGCAGTACATTCTCGGCATATTCGCTGAGTTCGGTTGCGCTCATGGTGGTACTCTGCACCGATAGCGTGATATTGGGGTCGCTGTTGGCGTCGGCTTTGGTCACAACGGGAGGTGCGTCGATATCCTGGGGCAGCAGGCGGCTGGCCTGGCTGGTTTTGTCACGAACATCGTTGGCTGCCTTTTCAAGGTCGGCGCCGACATTGAATTCTACCGTAATATTACTGCTTCCCGTGGAGGAGGAGGATGAGATGGAACGTACACCCTCTATCCCGTTGATAGCCTTCTCGAGAGGTTCGGTAATCTGCGACTCCACGATATCGGCATTGGCACCCGTGTAGGTTGTCTGCACCGTGATGACAGGAGGGTCGATTGCCGGGTAAAGGCGAACGCCCAGGAAGGAAAATCCTACCACCCCAAAAAGCACGATGATCAGGCTCATGACGATCGACGCCACCGGACGTTTGATTGCAAAATCGGAAATAGTCATGGCTTTATTTATTTGACTTTGGCGAATTTGAGATCGATCCCGTTTTTGATGAAGAGAACGCCTGTGGTTACAATGGTATCGCCCTCATTGAGTCCTTCTGTAACCATGATATCGGAGGCTTTCCGGATACCGGTTTTGATTTTGGTAAAGACCGCTTTCCCATTTTTGCAGAGGATCACCTGCTTGTTTCTTTCCTGCAGGATGATCGACTGGGTGGGGATCATCAGGGCGTGGTGATCTTCGTTCAGCCGCAGCTCCACGTTGGCGTAAGCGCCCGGCACCAGGGAGGGGCCGTGCGTGTCAACAACGGCCCTGGCTTTCAGGTTACGGGTGTTGAGTTCTATTCCCTCTTCGGTGGCCAGGACCTGCGCATCGAATTTCTTATCATCGCCTTCCACCGAAAATTTCACTTTTGTGCCCGGGTGGATCATCTGGCTGTATTTGCCCGGTACGGCGAAATCAAGCTTCAGCTTGTCGCTTTCGCGGATGGTGGCAACCGCGGTGGCCGGCGTGATCTGGGCGCCGGGACTGAGATTCCTCAACCCGATTACCCCATCGTAGGGCGCCAGGATTTCAGTTTTGCTGATCTGAACCTTCAGCAGCTCAATATCGTCTTTAATAGAATTCACCTGCAGGCGGGTCTGGTCATATTCCTGCTGGCTGATACCGTCAACCTTCAGCAGTTCCGTTTGCCGGGAGAGGGTCTGCCCGGCAATCTCGAGCTGGGTTTGCGCCTTTTTCAGCTGCGATTGCAGCTCCCCGTCAAAAATTTTAACCAGCAGGGTCCCTTTTTTAACAAATTGTCCCTCCGGGAGGTTTAATCCTACCACCCGGCCCGAAACTTCGGGCATCAGAACGGTCTCCTCGAAAGCCCTCAATGTGCCTGAGATCAGGATCGTTTCATCAATTACGGAAGGTTTGACGACATATCCCTCAATGAAGGATACGGTGGCATTGGCATCTTTGCCATCAATTTTCTTTTTGGTTCCCGTACAGGAACTGATAGCAAAAAAAATTACTGCCGCGAAAATGAGGTGAAATAGATTGGTTTTCATAACCCCGTGGAACATGTTTTAGCGTTGGATATTGGCCGGATTGCGGGTATTTCAGTTTGTTGTTGCGGAAACTGAAATGAAGATATTATTCGATTGCAAAGATAGGAAGAATTACTTCTTGCAAGGCCGGATTATAAATCATTTGGAGGGCGCTTCACGAAGGGTAAGCCTCTTTGCCTGTTCCCGCATCCGGCTTCCGTAAGTAAAATGCCGACCTCCCTTTGCCGGCAATTTTTCCGGTATCAGGGTTGACGGAAAATCCATTATCTTTATGGCGGATTTATCCCTTTTTTGGAACCGGAGCAGAGGATGCGGAAAGGGAGATTCCTGATCTGTCAACCATGACTATTAACATTATAAACAGCGCTATGAAAGAATTTAAAAAATACTATTATCTCCCGGCACCTCCGGAAGATGTATTCAACGCACTAACCAACCCGGTAACCTTGCAGCTCTGGACCGGCGAACCTGCAGAAATGTCAACAGAGCCGGATTCGGAGTTTTCTCTTTGGGATGGCAGTATTGTCGGGAGAAATATCTCTTTTGAGAAAGACAAGTCCATTGTCCAGCAATGGTATTTTGGCGAACAGGAGGAGGAATCGATCATGAAGATCCTGCTGCATGAAAAGGGAACCGGCACCTCTGTTGAATTATACCATACCAATATTCCCGACGAGGAATACGACGATTTCGTGGATGGATGGAATTCAAGTTACTTTGGTGCCCTTCGTGAATTCTATAATGAATAGCACATTAAGCCAAACACCATTGTAAACGACAAAAGAGGCCGAAATACCGGCCTCTTTCCATTTACAGAAACAGGTTAGGAAAATATATCGGGTTAAAGTTGCTCTTCGAATTCGGCACAGGCGGGGGTAACGGGCGCCAACTCTATTGCAGAGATGCAGCCGTTATCATCCTTCACCTCTTCAAAGTCGGCCTCCTTAGGCGTAACCGGGGCAAGCACCGCCGCACTTACTGCCGCGGCAGGGGCTTCGTCGTTAAAATCGGCCTCTGACGGGGTTCCCGGGATTAAACCGGTTAATCCCGGCATGCTGCCATTCGGGAGGATCAATTCTTCAAAGGTTGCCTCTGCCGGGGTGACCGGTGCAAGTGTCAGGGAGGCTGTATAACTGGTGTTGCTGTTTAACGAAGCCGGGGCTTCGGTTAAAGATCCTGCTGCGTAAATTGTGCTGAATGGCAATCCGAGAAAAGCGGCAAGTACATATATAGTTTTCATTGTTTTCATTTTGTGGGTATTTTTCATTTTTTTCCGGGTGATAAATTTGCTTTATGGTGATAAGACGTTTGATCATTTTAAACGTTACACCCGGGGAATCATTTAACAATTATTTAACAAAGCGTTGATTATTAATTTATTGAATGCAAAGATACAGCCTTTATTTAGACTAAGTTTAAAATAATCGACAAGCGGATGGTAAAACCCGACGAACGCACGAAAATCGTCGACGAAAATAGAATTAACTAGAAATCAATACTATAGCATGATTTTTCCGGGCATGCCGCCTGACCCTTAGACGCTAGTGAATAGATGTCCCTAACAGCAATCTAACCATTCCTGCCTTCCTGCCTTCCTGCATTCCTGCATTCCTGCATTTCTGCATTTCTGCATTTCTGCATTGTATGCATTGTCTGCATTTCTGCATTGTATGCATTGTCTGCATTGTATGCATTTTATGCATTCCCGCATTCCCGCATTCCCACATTCCCGCATTCCCGCATTCCTGCATTCCTGCATTCCCGCATTCCTGCATTCCTGCATTGTTTTCATTTAAAGGTAATCCAAAAAGTATTGCACCATCTTCTGATTCAGGTGTACCCGGTCTTTTCCCCTGACATTGTGTTCATGTCCGGGATAGAAGAAAAAGTCGACAGGTTTGCCTTCATCGACGCACTTTTTCAGGAAGGTGAGCGAGTTTTGGGGAACCACGGTGTTATCCTGGTCGTCATGGATGATCAGCAGTTTCCCCTTAAGGTTCTTGACATAATTGAGCAGGCAGGCGTTTTTATATCCCTCCGGGTTGCTTTCGGGCGTATCCATGTAACGTTCACCATACATCACTTCATAATATTTCCAGTCGGTTACCGGGCCGCCGCAGACAGCCACCTTAAAGGTGCCCGGCGATTTTAAGAACATCGAAAGGGTCATGAATCCGCCATAGCTCCACCCGTTGATGCCGATACGCGTGGAATCGACGAAAGGAAGTGATTTCAGGTACCTGACCCCGGCCATCTGATCGCTTACCTCTTTATTTCCGAGGTTACGGAAAACAGCCTGTTCGAATTCCAGCCCGCGGTTCGAGGTTCCCCGGTTATCGAGGGTGAACACAACGTAGCCAAGGCTGGCAAGGTAATTCAGGAAAAGCCCGCCGCCACCCAGCCACGAATCGGTAACCAGCTGGGAATGAGGACCTCCGTATACGTAAATGATCACCGGGTATTTCTTTTCCGGGGTAAAGTCAACAGGTTTGATCATCCGGCAGTATAAATCCGTATTGTCTTCATTTTTAAGGGAGAACAGCGAAGTAGTGCCAAGTTTATAATCCTTTAAGGGATTCTCATTGGCCAGCAGCACCTGCAGCGATTGCCCGTTTTCATCCAGCAGCTCGATCTGCCGGGCAACAGCGGGATTGCTGTAACTGTCAAGGATAAAGTGCCCGTCGTCGGACACCTTTGCGGTATGGGTGCCGTTTACGGTGGTCACCGGCGTCATTTTGCCTTTCTTCAACGCTACGCTGTAAAGCTGGTTATCGATGGGGTTGTCCTTGTTGCACATGAAAAATGCCGAGGTGCCGTCCTGGTCTGTTTTCAGGAACTGCGTGATTTCCCAGGGGCCATTCGTAAGTTGTTTTACAAGGTTGCCCTGGGTATCATACAGGTAGAGGTGGTTGAACCCGTCGCGGCGGCTTTCCCAGATAAACCTGGTTGGATCTGATTTCAGGAATACCGGGCCGTGCAGGGGTTCGACGTAGGCTTCGCTTTTTTCTTCAAAAAGAGTTTTTATAAAGCGGCCGGTTTGTGCATCAAATTTGTTCAATTGCATGAAGTTCTGATCACGGTTAAGACCGGCAATAAAGATATATTTTTCATCAGGGCTCCAGGTGATGTTGGTCAGGTATTCGGTGCGATGCTCAGGAATGGCAATTCCCGACGAATCGGTCTGGAGATAGATGGTGGCGCCCTGTTTCACTGAATAAACGCCTACCGTTACCTTATGACTGGTCATCCCGGCCATCGGGTATTTCGTCGGGTTTACCGTTGCAATCCGGGGGGTGATATCGACCAGGGGATAGTCGGCCACCATGGTTTCATCCATCCTGTAAAAGGCAAGGCTGTTGCCGTTTGGCGACCAGAAAGTGCCTTTTTCGATCCCGAATTCGTTGCGGTGAACCCTGTTTGAGCCATATAAGATACCTGGATTCTTTTCGGCTGAAATGGCCGTCTCCTTCCCGTTGGCGGCAAAAAAGAGGTTGTTGTCGCGGGTGTAGGCAATCCGCAGCGTATTTTTTTCGATGTCGGGGTTCTCGGCTTTCTCGGGCCACGAATTGACCAGGCTCACCGTGTTTTTCATGATTTCACAGAGAAATAACCTGGTTCCTGTGGTAAAATAGAAATTATCGGCCGTGGTAAAGGTAACTGCAGGAAACCGCCTGAGCGTATCCTGTTTGCTGATCTGCAGCAAAAGGTTCATGTCGGCCAACCGCACCATGGTGTCGCGCACCTGAGATTGTGCCGATCCTCTTACAAGACAATTTTTTGCAACGAAAACAAACTGGCTTGTCGCTGGCAGCCATTGCAGCTGGCTGAGGTTTGCTGGACCCAGCTTCGGGTTCATGCCAGTGGCCTCGTCGATGGTAAGCATCCTTGATTGTGCCAGGATTCCGAGGGGGAGGAGGATTGAGAGCAGGATGGGGTAAAAGAGCTTTTTCATGGGAATAATGAATAATGAATACCGAATAATGAATAGCGAATGATTTGAGGAGGATCAGCAGTGTAGGTTACGATGGAATGGTCATGTTTTTGTGGCATGCATCGCGCACGGCGGTCATGGCGGGGATAAGGTCGGGATTTTTTTCAATGGCGTTGCCAACCACCACGATGTCGGCCCCGGCAATATAGGCCGCTTCGGCAAGCCGGGCGGTGGTGATGCCGCCACCAATGATCAGCGGCAGCAGGATGGAATCCTGGACACTCCGTATCATGGAGGTTGGTACCGGCTGTTGGGCGCCGCTGCCTGCATCCATATAGATAAGTTTCATGCCCAGCATTTCTCCGGCCATGGCCGTGCATACGGCAATATCGTCCTTTGAGGCGGGGATCGGGGTTGTATTGCTCATGTAGTTAACAGCCGTGGTAAAGCCGCTTTCGATCAGCATATAACCGGTGGAGATGATCTCCAGGTTACTCGCCTTCAGAAAGGGGGCAGCGATCACGTGGCGCCCGATCAGCATTTCAGCATTCCGCCCCGAGATCAGGGATAAAAGCAGGATCCCGTCGGCATCGTTGTTCAGCTGAAGGTTGTTTCCGGGAAACAGGATCACGGGGATGTCCGATTTTTCCCGGATATGAGAGATGATCGCGGCGTGATTGTCGGTCATCAGCAGACTTCCTCCCAGGAAAAAACAGTCGACACCCGACTCCACCGAAAGTTTGACCACATAGGCCAGCGATTCAGGGGTGTATTTATCCGGGTCGATCAGAACCACAAAGTTCTTCTTGCCTGAAGATTTATCGTTCAGGATTTTCTGGTAAATATTCATGAAAATTGGTTAAAACACAGCTTTGGCAATCTGACATATGTTTTCTGAGATCCCCACCGAAAAATAGTGCAGCACGGGAACCCCGAAACTGATCAGTTCCAGGGATTGTTTGATACTCCATTCTATTCCGACCTTAAACACCTCCTCGTTTGATTTGCATTTCATCACCTCCCTGACCAGGTCATCCGGGATGTCGATGCTGAAAACCTGGGGAAGGACGGTGATCTCCTTTAAAGTACAAATGGATTTCAGCCCGGGAATAATGGGCACCGTGATACCCTCCTTGCGGCAGGCATCCACGAAATCGAAATATTTCCGGTTATCAAAAAACATCTGGGTGATGATATATTCGGCGCCTGCATCGACCTTTTCCTTCAGGAATTTCATATCATAAGCCAGGTTGGGCGATTCGATATGTTTTTCGGGGTATCCGGCAACCCCAACACAGAAGTTGGTGTTGAAGGTGTTCTGCAGTTCATCATCCAGGTACTTCCCCTTGTTCATGTCGGTGATCTGGGCCACCAGTGAACTTGCATAGGGATGGCCGCTTTTTTCGGGGATGAAAGTCCGTTGGTTTTTCGGGGCATCGCCGCGCAGGGCAAGGATATTGTCGATGCCCAGGTAGTGGAAGTCGATTAGAGCATATTCGGTCTCCTCCTTGGTGAATCCGCCGCAGATGATATGAGGGACCACCTCCACCGAAGGATATTTATATTTGATGGCGGCAGAAATAGCGACGGTTCCGGGTCGTTTCCGGACGGTTTTTTTCTCAAGCAGCCCGTTTTCACGTTTTTTGTAAACAACCTCCTCCTGGTGATAGGTAACATTGATAAAGGATGGGTTGAATTCCATCAACGGGTCGATGGTCCTGTAAATACTGTTGATATTGTGGCCCCTCAACGGGGGCAATAGCTCGAAAGAAAAAAGTGTTCTGTCGGATTGGTTGATCAGGTCTATAACTTTCATGTGCTGATGGGTTTTTCCCTGCTGTTAGGCCTTAAGGGGCAGGGTGTGCGGTCGTCGCGCTAATAATTAAGGTTAGTGTTCAATAATTTTTCCGTCTCCTCCAGGCTGAACTTTTTCCGTATTGCATAATCGCTTACCTGGTCTTTGCTGATGCGCCCTAGGTTGAAGTACTGCGACAGCGGGTGCGAAAAATAAAACCCGCTGACGGAGGCGCCGGGATACATGGCAAAGTTCTCGGTAAGCTGAATTCCCGTCTGTTTTTCCGCATCCAGCAAATCGAAAAGGGTTCGTTTTTCAGAATGTTCGGGACATGCCGGGTAGCCGGGCGCCGGCCTGATACCCTGGTATTCTTCACGGATCATGGAGAAAATATCGAGTTGCTCCTCCTTTGCATATCCCCAGAATTCTGTACGAACGCGGTGATGCAGCAATTCGGCAAAAGCTTCTGCCAGCCGGTCGGCCAGGATCTTCAGCAGGATGGCCTTGTAATCATCCAGCTCCTTTTCATAAACGGCGGCACATTCATCGGCGCCGATACCGGCCGTTACGGCAAAACCCCCGATATAATCAACTTTTCCCGATTCCACCGGTGCAATATAATCGGCCAGGCAAAGGTTAGGCTGACCGGGCTCCTTTTGTTGCTGGTTGCGCAAAAAGCGGAAGGTTGTCAGCACCTGCGACCGCGATTCATCGGCATAAACCTCAACGTCGTCGCCTACGGCGTTGCAGGGGTAAAAACCCACGACACCGTGCGCCGTCAGCATTTTTTTACCGGTGATCTCCTTCAGCATCTCCTGTGCATCGTCGAAGAGCCTGGTGGCCTCTTTCCCCTTTATGGGATCAGAGAGAATCGCCGGGTACTTCCCGTTCATTTTCCAGGCATGGAAGAAGAAGGTCCAGTCGATGTAAGGGATTATCTCCTCCAGCGGAAATTCAAGGAAGATCCTGTTGCCGGTAAACTGAGGGGTATATATAAGGTAACCCGACCAGCCGGCTTTCAGTTTGTTGCTGCGGGCCTCGGGCAACGGTATGTAGGTATGATCTGCTTTGGTATCGTAAGTGTTCCTGATATGCTCATATTTTTGCTTGATATTCGCGGTAAACTCAGGTTTCACCTCTGCCGAAAGGAGGTTTGAGACCACGCCCACCGCCTTGGAGGCATCTTTGACGTGGATGACCGGGTGTGAATAAAAGGGTTCGATCTTTACTGCCGTATGAATTTCGGATGTCGTGGCCCCTCCGATGATCAGAGGCAGGGTAAACTTCAGCCGTTCCATCTCCTTTGCCACATGGACCATCTCCTCGAGGGAGGGGGTGATCAGTCCGCTGAGACCGACTACATCCACGTTGTGTTCCCTGGCGGCGGCCAGGATCTTGTCGGCAGGGATCATGACTCCCAGGTCGATTACCTCATAATTATTACAGGCCAGTACGACGCCGACAATATTTTTCCCGATATCATGGACATCGCCCTTGACGGTTGCCATAAGAACTTTGCCGTTGTTGCGGGGAGGCCCGTCCAGCGCCTTCTTCTCTGCTTCAAGCCGCGGGGTAAGCCGGGCAACGGCCTTTTTCATCACACGGGCGCTTTTGACCACCTGGGGCAGGAACATTTTTCCGCTGCCGAAGAGATCGCCAACCTGGTTCATGCCATCCATCAGGGGACCCTCGATGATCTTCAGGGCGGTGTCAAAGAGGGGCATCACCTCGTCGATGTCGGGATCGATAAATTCGGCATTGCCCTTTACCAGTGAATACCTCAGCCGTTCAACGGGAGGCAGTGAGCGCCATTCGGCTTCCGTTTCCTCTTTTTTCCCCGAGTCGGTGACCTGGTCGGCGTAGGCCAGCAGCCGTTCCGTGCCGTCCTTGCGTCGGTTGAGGATGACATCTTCGACCAGTTTCAGCAGCATCTTCGGGATTTCATCGTAGACCGGGAGCGCGCCTGCATTCACAATACCCATATCAAGACCGGCCCTGATGGCATGGAACAGGAAGGCGGAGTGCATCGCTTCGCGCAGCGCGTCGTTGCCGCGGAATGAAAAGGAGAGGTTGCTTATTCCCCCGCTGACACTGGCGTGGGGCAGGTTTTCCTTGATCCATTTCACGGCATGGAGAAATTCAACGGCGTAGTTGTTATGCTCTTCAATGCCGGTCGCCACCGTCAGAATGTTCGGATCAAAGATGATATCTTCGGGGGGAAAATCCAACTCCTCCGTCAGGATCTGGTATGCACGACGGGCAATGACAATTCTCCGTTCGAGGTTTGTCGCCTGTCCCTCCTCGTCAAAAGCCATGATGACCGTGGCGGCGCCGAATTTCCGGAGCAGGATGGCATGTTCACGGAATGCCTCTTCGCCCTCCTTCAGACTGATGGAGTTGACGATGGGTTTTCCCTGGATACACTTAAGGCCGGCCAGGATGACGGAGAATTTCGACGAATCGATCATGACCGGAACCCGGGCAACATCAGGATCGGAGGCCACCATGTTGAGAAAGTTCACCATGGCTTTTTCGGCGTCGAGCATCGCCTCATCCATGCTGATATCGATAACCTGGGCCCCGCTTTCCACCTGCTGACGGGCTACGGAGAGCGCCTCTTCATATTTTTCCTCCTTGATCAGCCGGGCAAATTTCCTTGAACCGCTTACATTGGTACGTTCTCCGATGTTGATAAAGTTGCTTCCTTTGAATACGGTGAGCGGTTCGAGCCCGCTTAGCCTCAGTTCATGGGCCCTTACGGGTACCTGGCGGACTTTTGCGGTGGAGGCCAGTTCCACGAAACCGCGGATATGTTCCGGCGTAGTGCCGCAGCAGCCTCCCACCATATTGACAAAGCCGTTGTCAAGAAAATCACCGATATAACCGGCCATTTCAACAGGCGACTGGTCATATTCGCCAAATTGGTTCGGCAATCCGGCATTCGGATAGGAAATGACAGGAAATGGCGCCTTGATGGACAACTCTTCGAGGTAGGGGCGCAGTTCGGCAGCGCCGAGCGAGCAATTCAGGCCGATGGCAAAAAGGTCGAAATGGATGACCGAGAACAGGAAGGCTTCCAGTGTCTGACCGGAGAGGGTGCGGCCGCTGTTGTCGGAAATGGTGACACTCGCAATGACAGGGATCTGTAACCCAGGCGTGACTGACCTGCGGTCGTTGATTTCGTCGAAAACTGCCACCAGCGCTGCCTTGGCATTCAGGGTGTCAAAGATGGTTTCAACCATAAGCAGGTCGGCGCCGCCGTCGAGAAGCCCCTTTGCCTGTTCGCGGTAGGCCTGGTAAAGGTCGTCGAAACTGACGGCACGGTATGCAGGGTTCTGCACATCGGGCGACATGGAGGCTGTCTTACTGGTTGGTCCGATCGATCCGGCTACCCAGCGGGGCTTGCCATCGGGGCGCCCGGAATAATCGATGGCAGCGCCCTTTGCCAGCCTGGCTGCTGCGAGATTGATTTCATAGGCAAGGTGTTCGAGGTGATAGTCTGAAAGGGAGATCCTGTTGGCGTTGAAGGTATCGGTTTCGATGATATCGGCACCTGCCTCCAGGTAAGCCTCGTGGATTTCACGGATCACATGGGGCTGGGTCAAAACCAGCAGGTCGTTGTTGCCCTTCAGGTTGTAGGCAAACTCCCTGAAGCGCTCTCCCCTGAAAGCGGCTTCATCCAGCCTGTATCGCTGGACCATCGTACCCATCGCTCCGTCAAGAACAAGAACACGGGATTTTATTGCTTGATATATGTTGGTTGTCATTTTAGTAAATCAAAGTTAATTTTGTAAAAAACCGGAAACAATCAGGATGCCGTCACCAGCATATAGTCCCCCAGATTCTCAAAATGGAGGACATAATCCTTACGGCAACCTTCAATATTGACGGTTGCGCTGCAAATTCGTTTTGTATTGCAAAGGTAATCAAATGGATGAATAAATATGTCATTTCTGAAATCTACTTCCGGTTTGCCGTGCAATTTATAGAGAGCCTCCTTGCCGCACCAGTAAACATAAAGCTGTTCCAGGCGGTTTTCGGCGCTGATTGATGCAAGTTCCGCAGGATGCATGAACCGTTCCTTCACCCGTTCGACACGGATTTGCAGTTTTTCGATATCAATCCCCACAGGGCACTTTTCAGCAAAAATGGCAGCGGCATAATTTCCGGCGTGGGAAACCGAGATGTAATGACTGCCTGTGACCAGGAATGGCTTTCCATGCTGGTCGTATGAAATATCAGGAGAGGCGGGATCCAGCATATGGCTGAGCAGTGAGTGGTATGCAAGCCATTGTCGTTTCCTCAGGTCATTCCGGAATGAGTGGTAACGGGTTGTCTCGGCATCGGTGAGGTTGACCAGGGAGAGCAACTCACCAGCACTCTCCGTGATATGCCAAATTCCGGCTCTGATTCCCGGGGAAGGAAGGAATTCCTGACTAAACGGCATAATGAGCAGATAATTTTATGGTATCAGCGTGCAAAAATACGATTTTATCCCATCTTCATATTTGATTTTTATGTACTTTTGCCGCCCAATTAACCATAACACCCGAAACAATGGATAACATCACTTTTTCAACCGATCTTAAGTACAAAGTAGCCGATATGTCCCTGGCTGAATGGGGGCGCAAAGAGATAGAAGTTGCAGAAAAGGAGATGCCCGGCCTGATGTCCGTAAGGAGAAAATATTCAGCTGAAAAACCCCTGAAGGGCGCCCGCATCAGCGGGTCGCTGCACATGACCATTCAGACCGCGGTCCTTATTGAAACACTTGTTGAACTGGGTGCCGATGTCAGGTGGGCCAGTTGCAATATCTTCTCCACCCAGGATCATGCCGCAGCAGCCATTGCTGCCAAAGGAATCCCCGTTTATGCCTGGAAGGGCGAGTCGCTCGACGAATACTGGTGGTGTACCAGTATGGCACTGAGTTTCCCCGGAGGCAAGGGACCGAATCTGATCGTGGATGACGGGGGCGACGCCACCATGATGATCCATAAGGGCTATGAAATTGAAAAAAACCCGGAACTCCTTAAAGCCCCGGCTGAGAATGCTGATGAAAAGGCCTTTATGAAACAGCTCCGGGAAATATATATTGAGGATACCAAAAGGTGGCATCATACGGTAGCCGAATGGAAAGGGGTTTCGGAAGAGACCACCACCGGGGTTCACCGGCTTTACCAGATGAAGGAAAAAGGCGCCCTGCTGGTTCCCGCCATCAATGTGAACGATTCAGTAACAAAATCGAAATTCGACAATCTCTATGGTTGCCGTGAATCGCTTGCCGATGGTATCAAAAGAGCTACCGACGTGATGATCGCCGGAAAGGTAGTTGTGGTGCTGGGTTATGGCGATGTCGGAAAAGGATGCGCGCATTCCATGCGGTCGTATGGCGCACGCGTTATCGTGACCGAGATCGATCCGATCTGTGCCCTGCAGGCAGCGATGGAAGGCTTTGAAGTAAGCACCATCGAGGATGCCCTTCCTGAAGGGAACATCTATGTTACCACTACTGGAAACAAGGATGTCATTACGGCTGATCATCTTTCCAAGATGAAAGACCAGTCGATCGTTTGCAACATCGGCCATTTCGACAACGAAATCCAGGTTGACCAGATGATTCACTGGCCCGGGATCAAACATGTGAATATCAAGCCACAGGTTGACAAATATATCTATCCCGACGGGAAAGCCATCTACCTCCTTGCCGAAGGCAGGCTGGTCAATCTTGGCTGCGCCACCGGGCATCCCTCCTTTGTGATGTCGAACTCCTTTACCAACCAGACCCTTGCCCAGCTTGACCTTTGGCTGAACAATTATGAGGTCGGAGTTTACCGTTTATCCAAAAAACTGGATGAAGAGGTAGCCCGGCTGCACCTGGAGCAGATAGGTGTGAAACTTACCAGGCTTACCCCGGAACAGGCAGCCTACCTGAACGTTGACGCCGACGGCCCCTACAAACCTGAACATTACAGGTATTAACAGGGGAAGATAACCCCGTTTTTCTTTGGTATACCACCTTGTTAATTGGAGATGTACAACATCAATCCATCATACAGGGTGGTATATTCTCTTAAGGTGTAACGCGACGGCCCGGAATAGGGAGTACCGTCGCTCATGATATATTTTGATCCGCATACAGGGCAGTAACAGGTAATCCCCGACTTGTCAACCCTGATTTGTGCACCACTTACCAGCGGGTCATAGGGGCAGGCCCGCTCATAGGCGGCAAATTCATTGATCGACTTCCTGAAAATCAGGATCCCGTTATAACCCCCTGTAACTGTTTCCCAGCCATTTACCACGTTGAGGGCAAGGTACTGTGTCCCGTTCGGGTTCAGGCTGATATTAAAAGAGACATAGGGGATCTGGGGAGTGGTCGTCTCTTTTTTACAGGAAATAAACATTACCGAAAACATTCCTGAAAGCAGGAAGACCCTAACAAACTTTCTGAGAATTGAAGTCACCATGATACAAAATTCGTAATTTTAACGGTTGCAACCGGGAATTATTATATAAATTTTGTGTATCATTGCAGCCATTTTGGTCCATACATGAAACCTACCTTCCGAAAAAGGGCATATCCTTATTTGTGCTTTGTGGTATTCCTGCTCATGTTATGTTCGTTTGCCCCTCAGGAGGCACGGGTTAACCAGAGAAAAATTGAAAGGGACAGGGAGAAAAAACAAAAAGAGGCGATCAGGCAATATGAAAAAGCTGTAAAACGACATAATGACAATCAGTCGAAATCGACAAAAAAAAGTATGAAAAGGTCTAAAAAGGAATCCAAAAAAACAATCCCGGTAAAACGGTGAAATTACGTTTTTGGCCATCCTTTTTTGTACTTTGCCGATTGATTAAAACGGTTTGTATAATAGAGTTCAGGCTAATTTAGAATGGTTATATATTTGATAAACGAATTAAATTGTTTGGGGTTGTATTTTAAATAATTATTACATTTACCGCCTTTTATTAGCGCATTTATAATCTAACATAAAATTGTATGGTATGTTAAGAAATTTACTATTTACTATTGGATTTGTACTGGCAACAAGCTTGTTGGTATTTTCACAAACCGGGTCTGGAACCCTTAAGGGAAAAATCATTGACAAGCAGACCAAGGAACCGATTTCTTTTGCCAATGTCGTTGTTGAAATCGGTGGTGTTCAGGTAGGTGGAACCACCTCGGATTTTGATGGAAACTTCACCATCAAACCGATTCCGCCGGGAAAAATCGACCTGAAGGCCAGTTTCGTCGGATACAGACCCTTTATGACCAGGGGTATTTATGTTTCACCTGACAAGATCACCTTCCAGAATCTGGAGTTGGAGGCATCTACCACAACCCTCAATGAAATTGAAGTTGTGGACTACAAGGTGCCTTTGATTTCCAAAGACCAGACCAGTTCGGGTGGAACGGTAACTTCTGAGGAAATTTCAAAAATGGCCAACAAATCTGCTTCCGCGGTTGCCACAACCGTAGGGGGCGTTTCAACCGATGCAAACGGGAATATCACCAGTATGCGTGGTCAGCGTTCTTCAGGAACGGTTTATTACATTGACGGTATGCGTGTAACGGGGAGTAATGCGCTGCCCCAGAGCGCTATCGAACAGGTCGAAGTTATCCTTGGCGGTACTCCTGCTGCCTATGGTGATGCTACGGGTGGTATCATCAATGTTACCACCAAAGGACCTTCAAAGGATTTTTCGGGTGGTATTGACCTCCAGACATCCCAGTTCCTGGATGCTTTCGGTTATAACCGCCTTGGGCTGAATTTCACAGGCCCGCTGGTCTCCAGAAAAGATACGGTTCACGGAACCAAAACCCCGATCATGGGTTTCTTCCTCGCCGGTGACCTTATCTACCAGAAAGATGGAGCCCCTTCAGCCTTCAGCAAGTACAAAGTGACCGATGATGTATTGAAAAGCCTGTCAACCCATCCGCTCCGTCTTTACGGTCAGAACAATGCCGTATTTTACAATACTGAGTTTCTGACGCTCAACCAGATGGAGAAAACCAAATACTCATTGAACTCGGCAGGTACCAACATCAATATTTCGGGTAAACTCGATTTCCGGGTAACCCCATCCATCAACCTTTCCTTTGGCGGTACCTTCACCTGGAACGACAGCCGTAACTTCTCCTTCGCCAATTCACTGATGAACTGGAATGCCAATTCTCACTCAAACAGTTATACCTGGCGTGTTTACGGAAGATTTACCCAGCGCTTCCCGACAGCCTCCGACAGCAAGAGTTTTGTTAAGAACATCTATTATTCCATTGGTGCCGACTACACCAGCAGTTTTGCCAAAACGGAAGATGCCCAGCATAAAGACAACTTTTTTCAATATGGTTATGTAGGCAGTTTTGCTACCCATACCATTCGTGCCTATACGCCCACCATCGCCTATGACTCCGTTGCCAAAAAATGGGGCCACCTGCAGAATGGGACACGTGACACCATCGTCGTTTTCAAGGGTTCGACGATCAACCCGGAATCCTCCAACTGGACGCAGCAGTATTTTGACCTGTTTGACACGCAGAAAGGGCACTATGAAAACACAGGCCAGATACTGTCCGGAAAAGGACTTTTAAATGGTATGGAACCTGAATCCCCTTATGGAATCTTTACCGGTGTCGGTAACAGACCCAATGGTTATGCCGAGAGCAAAACCGACCAGATTGCGGTCAATGCCTCGTTCGCCGCCGACTTCGGCAACCATGAAATCCAGCTCGGATTGCAGTACCAGCAAAGAAAAAGCGCCAGTTATACCAATGTCGGAACCACGCTCTGGCAACTCATGAAGGGTCTGACAAATGCACAGCTGCAGGATCTGAACCTTGCAAACCCCATCCTGGTCAATCACAATGGCGTGTTCATGGATACGATCCAGTACCAGCGTAACTATGTCAAAACATTACAACGCAACTTCGATGTAAGCCTGCGTAAAAAACTTGGTCTGCCTGTCGACGGAACCGATTTTATCGACCTCTATTCATACAACTTTGCCAATAATTCGATCAACTATTATGACAAGGATATGAAACTGAAGACGGTTACCTCCAATGGCCAGATGTTTACCATGGACATGTTCAGCGCCGATGAATTGCTGAACAATGGCGCCCCCAGTGTGACCTACGCCGGTTATGACTATACCGGAAAAAGGTTGTCGGGTTCCCCCAGCTTTGATGACTTCTTCTCAGCCAGAGATGCCAATGGCAACTATACCCGCACCATCGGGGCTTACCAGCCCATTTATATGGCCGGTTATATCCAGGATAAATTCGCCTTTAAAGATCTTATCTTCAACATCGGTGTTCGTGTTGACCGTTTCGACGCAAACCAGCCTGTGTTAAAAGATCCCTATCTGTTTTACCCGGCCAAGACAGTTGCCGAAGTGGGTTCGCTCAACGGACAGAAGATCAGTCATCCGAGCGGTATTGGCAACGATTATGTTGTGTATGTTGATGATGCCAACAATCCTACCTCGATTACAGGTTACCGTTCAGGGAACATCTGGTACAATGCCGAAGGCAGTCCGATCACCGACCCTGTGCGTCTGCTCGACCGCGGCCAGGGAATCCAGCCTTACCTGGTTGATCCCTCCAATAAAACTGTGCAGTCGAACGTGTTCAAACAATATGAACCGCAGACCAACTGGATGCCCCGTATCGCCTTTTCATTCCCGATTTCCGACGATGCTTTGTTCTATGCCCACTATGACATCTTAACACAGCGTCCGTCATCATCCGAAGTGCAGATTGACCCCATCACCTATTATTACATCGGTGTTACCGGTTCCTCCATCCAGGTAAACAACCCGGCATTGAAACCGGAAAAGACGATCGATTATGAACTTGGATTCCAGCAGAAGGTTAACAATTCATCTTCTCTGAAGCTTGCCCTTTTCTATCGTGAAATGCGTGACCAGATCCAGCAGTACCGTTTAACCGGTGCCTTCCCCAGGACCTATTACTCCTATACCAACATCGACTTTGGTACGGTTAAGGGGCTTACGATTACCTACGATCTTCGCCGTTCGGGAAATGTACGCGTCAGATTCAGCTATACCCTGCAGTTTGCCGACGGTACAGGCTCCGATGCCAATACCGCCCAGGCTATCATCCGTTCCGACCAGCCGAACCTCCGTACCCTGAATCCCCTGAATTTCGATCAACGCCACCAGTTCAACGTCAGTCTTGACTATCGCTGGGGTCGTGGAAAAGACTACAACGGACCGGTTATCAACCGTACCAAGAGCGGAAAAGCGCCCATCCAGATTCTTTCGAACCTTGGAGCCAACTTTACCCTTAACGGAGGTTCCGGAACGCCCTATACCAAAACCAGTTCCATTCTGCCTTTCGGTGCAATGGGTCCAATCCAGGGAAGCATGAACGGTGCCCGTTTACCATGGCAGTTCCTGATCAGTGCCCGGTTTGACAAGGATTTCTTCTTCCCGCTCTCCAAGAAAAAAGAGGGAACCCTCAATGTTTATGTTGAGTTTGCCAACCTTTTAAATACCAAGAATGTGTTAAATGTATATCCTGGAACGGGAACAGTAAATGATGATGGTTACCTGTCCGCCCCTGAATGGCAGAATGCAATCAGCCAGCAGGTCAGCCCGCAATCATACCGTGACCTTTATTCGATCAACATGAATAACCCGTACCGCTATAGTTCGCCAAGAACCATTCGTTTAGGCTTAATGTTTAACTTCTGATGTGTTTAACCCAGGTAACGAAAAGAATTTCCGGTATGTTAAAAAATAATGCAAATATGAAAAATATACTTCGCTTTTTAGTGATTGCGCTCATCTGCCTGGTGGCTACCAACGCCATCTTCGCAGAAGAGGTTCACAATTTTGGTGCAAATAAAAGTTCCAGCACGATCAAAGAAACGGCTGCGGGTTGTGCATCGGGATCCAGTTATAAATACCTGGATATCAATAACGTCAGAACCTTATGTTATTCATACGGTAACGGATGGTTTATTGAAAACGCCGAATATGAAATTCCAAAGGGTTCAAAAAAGACTTCGATGTTCTCCTTCTCCCTGTGGATCGGGGGTATCGATATCAATAACAACCTGAAACTGGCAGCCTACCGTTACGGTCAGGGAGCCAGCGGGAATGCCCACACCAAGAATGATTACTGGCCCGGACCGCTTACGGTTGACGGTACTGCAGCTATCGATGCTGAAACCTGCGCCAACTATGATAAACTCTTCCCCATCACAAGGGCTGAGGTCCAGGAGTTCCTGGCATGGTGGGACAATAAAGCAGATTATCCCAACTATGTCATTCCAAAATCAATTACCGACTGGCCCGCCCATGGAAACAAATCAAAAGGCCAGGCTTACTATCTCGCTCCGTTTATGGATGTAAACGGCGATGGTGAGTATAATCCAAAAGATGGCGATTATCCCTATTATGACCTGAATAACCACCTGTGTCCTAAAAACAGGAAAGATTCCATCCCCCGCATTGTCAGGGCGAAAATCAAGAATGGCGAAAAGAAAAACGGGGTAGATATCGACACCCTCGGTATTCTTGTTGACCAGGTATTGAAAGGTGACCAGACCTTGTGGAGCGTTTACAACGATAAGGGAAATTACCATTCTGAAACAACCGGTGAACCCATCGGTATGGAAATCAGGGCCCAGTATTTTGCCTTTTCCACGAATGACGAGGTAAATAACATGACTTTTTACTCCTATGAGTTGATCAACCGTTCAACCTACACCCTTACCGGTACCTATTTCAGCCAGTGGGTTGACCCCGACCTGGGATATGCCAATGATGACTATGTGGGTTGCGACGTTAACCGCGGACTTGGATTTTGTTACAATGGAACGCCTATTGACGGAACCGGTCAAAGCTATGCATATGGTGCTCACCCGCCTGCAATCGGTGTCGACTTCTTCCAGGGCCCTTATATGGACCCCGACGGATGTGACAATCCATCCTTTAAAGGCAGTTCTGCCGATGGCCCCTCTTTCAAAGGAAGCTGCGACATTGTCGGACTGAATGGCACCTCTATCAAAATGTTCTATGGCGCCAATGGCAAAGATTCGGGAAACTTTATCGTTCGTTCTGAAGCTATCAACGGGATCAATTTTGGCGACGGGATCATCGATAACGAACGTTACGGTATGCGCCGGTTCGTTTATCACAACAACAGCAATTCCGGTGTTCCTGCCTATATGACCGACCCTATTTACGCTCCTGAATATTACCTCTTCCTGAGAGGTATCTGGAAAGACAACGCAAAAATGACCTACGGCGGTAACGCTCACTTCGGCGCCGGCGGCGATGGCCCCCCCTGCGATTTCATGTTCCCCGGAACCAGCGACGTTTGCGACTGGGGTACTGCCGGACAGACACCCACACCGAAAGAATGGACCGAGGTCACAGCCAAGAACAACCCGCAGGACCGCCGGTTTATGCAGTCGGCCGGACCCTTTACCCTGTTACCCGGCGCCTGTAACTATATTACGGTCGGTATCCCCTGGGCACGTTCAATTTCAGGTACCCCTGAAGAATCGGTTGCCCTGCTGACACAGGTCGATGACAAGGCACAAAGTTTGTTTGACAACTGCTTTGCCGTGTTGAACGGACCAAATGCTCCTGACCTTACCATCCAGGAAATGTCAAACAGCCTGATCGTTTATATCTCCAACCGCAAGACCAACGATGCCGGTAATAACTTTGGAGAAAAATACCAGGAGTTTGACCCGAATATTCCAAATCCTGATGGGTTACCGCACAACCAGCGTAACGACTCTTTATACCATTTTGAAGGTTACCAGATCTATCAGTTGAAAGACGCTACCGTTTCGGCTGCTGATATCAGCGATGCCAGCAAGGTTCGTATTGTTGCCGAGTGCGACGTACAGAACGGAATTTCAAAACTGGTAAACTGGACCTTTGACCAGACCATCGGCGGAAATGTCGGCGAGGTTATGACCAATGGCGCGGATGCAGGGATTCAGCATTCTTTCGTATTCACCAAGGATATGTTCGCCACCGGCGACGACAGGCTGATCAACCATAAACAATATTATTACCTTGCCGTAGCTTATGCTTATAATCAGTATAGTGTCTACAACCAAACTGACCCGACGGCTATCAACGGGCAGAAAAAGCCCTACCTGAGAGGCCGCAGCAATATCAAGGTTTATACCGCCATCCCGCACATTCCACTGGGTACCTCGACCAACTCTGCATATGGAGAAGGACCGGTTATTACCAGGATCCAGGGACAGGGCAACGGTGGTATGGTTCTCGATTTCTCTGATGCAACCATTGCGGAAATCCTGTCAAAACCGCCCATTGATACGCTAAAAAAGACCAAGTTGGGCGACGCTGATTATCCTATCTGCTATAAACCTACCTATCTTGAATCGAAAGGACCTTTGAATGTGAAGGTAATCGACCCGCTGAACGTTATCAAAGGGGTATATACAGTTAAATTTGATTCGATGGTTACGGTGACCGCCGGCAACCCATACACCAATACCAAGAAAATTCAGTTCGGGAAATGGTCGCTGATCAACAAGGAGACAGGAGTTGTTTACAGGTCAGATACCACTACCATTTATGCCTATGAGCAGAACTTTATTGACCTGGGTATCGCTCTAACCATCAACCAGGTTCCGAATGCAGGCGACTCTTTACGTGGTTCTGTCACGTTGAGCAATGGTTTGTTGTATGCTTCACCCCAGATATATGCCGACAGCACCAAACAATGGCTGGGTGGTGTTCCCGACAACGACATTCCTGATTCCCCGTTGAACTGGATACGTTCTGGAACCTACAAGGGCTCTGATGCCAAGTATTATGACTGGAGAATGGGCACCAGCCAACCATGGGACCCGAATAAGAACTTCCAGAAAATCCAGAATGGTACCTGGGCGCCTTATTGCCTTGCCGCCGTTAATTCTACTGAATTATATACCGGTGCTGCATTTTCGGCTAATTCAAAACTGCTGAATCACATGGATGCCCTCGCCAGTGTGGATATCGTGATTACCAGCGACAGGTCGAAATGGACACGGTGCCCGGTTGTTGAGCTTTGTCCTAAAAAGGAACTTTCAGAAGGCGGAGCAAAACCATTTGATTTCAGGGCAGCACCTTCCGTCAATGCTTATGGCCAGGCACATACCGATACCACCAGTTCTGATATCCTGAGAAATTCCAATTATATCAGTTCGACTGGTATGGGTTGGTTCCCCGGGTATGCCTACAATCTTGAAACAGGCGAACGGTTGAACATTATGTTTGGTGAGAATTCATGGCTTGTTGCCGACAGCGGACGTGATATGAGATGGAATCCTTCGACCCGGATCTATGACGCCTCAGGGCTGCCGGTATTTGGCGGGGAACATTATGTTTATATCATGGGACATAAGACCTTCACGAAAGTCGGTCCTTATACCCCTGACTTCCCGGCATATGATGCCGGTGCCTACCTTAGGTCTCACCTCATGAAGATTCCCAATAATGATGCAATCTTTAAAGACCGTGCCTATGCATCCTGCTTGTATGTGAATATTCCTCTGGCTATGGAAAAGAAAGCCTGGTTAAGTAACAGTGTGACTACCAAGATCAGGATTTCCAAACCTTATCAGCGCTATTACTCCACGGCAATGCCCGATAGTACTAACGATACGCTAAACCGTAACTATCCTGTATATGAATTCAATACGAGTTCTATCTCTACTGCCCCGAGTTCACATGAGGTAGCTGTTTCTGATCTGGTTAAAATCAATGTCGTTCCCAATCCATATTATGCCTATGATGATTATGAAAGGAACCAGCTTGACAACCGTATCAAGATCGTTAACCTTCCTAACAAATGTACTGTCACCATCTTTGATATCAGCGGTGTGATGATTCGTCAGTTCATTGTTGACAAATCAGGGATCGCGCAACCCCGTTCCTCTACCGCAGGGTTGAATACCGATGCCAAGACATCAATCGACTGGGATCTCAAGAATTTTGCCGGTATTCCTATCGCCGGCGGAGTTTACCTGATCCATGTCAAAGCTGATGGTCTGGGCGAGCGCACGATTAAATGGTTCGGTATTCTGAGACCTGTTGACTTAAACTCATTGTAAGGGCACACGATTTAATAAGGATAAAAACAAAAAATTCCAGGATTATGAAAAAAATATATAGCTGCTTAGTTGCAATATTCTTGATGGGGTTGGTTCTTATTCCCATGGATAAGGTGACAGCCGGAAACAAAGACCGTTCCGGTCAGGCAGGAGCGTCGGAATTATTGATCAACCCCTGGGCCAGGAGCTCAGGCTGGGGTTCGGTAAGTACCTCCTGCGGACAAGGTTTGGAGGCTCTGTATACAAATATTGCCGGGACAGGTTTCACCAAGGGAACTGACATCATCTTCTCATATACCGACTGGTTAAAAGGCTCGGGGGTAAGTGTGATGGCATTCGGTTTAAGCCAGAAATTAGGTCAGCATGGAGGCGTTCTTACAGCAGCTGTGATGTCGATGAATTTTGGAGAGGTGGATATTACCACGGTCAATTCGCCGGAACCTAACCTCGGAACCTTCAAACCGGCTTGTATCAATATTAACCTGGGTTATGCCAAAGCGTTCTCAAATAGTATTTATGGAGGTCTGGCCGTAAAACTGGTCAACGAATCGATTTCCGATGTCAGCGCCACTGCAATCGCTGTTGATGCTGGTATCCAGTATGTTACCGGTGAAAAGGAACAGGTTAAGTTTGGTATTGCCTTGAAAAATATCGGGGCCCCGATGCGCTTTTCAGGAGATGGATTATCCCTGCGCAGCGTGATCCCAGGTCACGACAATTCAAACGACCAGTTTACCATGGATCAGCGTTCGGCCACCTATGAGCTGCCTGCCACGTTGAGAATCGGAGCCTCCTATGATTTCCTGATTGGCGACATGCACCGTATCACTGCAGCCGGTAACTTTACTTCGAATTCATTCACCAAGGACCAGTTTACCCTCGGTGTTGAGTATGGCCTGAAAAGTTACCTGATGCTCAGAGCCGGTTATACTTACCAGGATGGCATCTTTAACAGCAGTGTGGCCAATCGTGGTACCGTTTTTACGGGACCCAGCGCTGGTCTTACCGTTTCGGTGCCTTTCAGCAAGGAAAAGGAATCGGGCGGCATTGCCATCGATTATTCCTACAGAGCTACCAACCCCTTCCAGGGAACCCACAGCATAGGCATAAAACTTAACTTCTAAGTACTCAGTTATAGTTTTTTAAATATGTATTATTTTGCAAAAGGACCCTTCTAAAGGGTCTTTTGCCTTATTATAACATCAAATAACCGACCTGAAATGTCAGATATCAAATACTATACTCCTGAAGGTTTGGAGAAAATGAGGGATGAATTACATCAACTAACCACCGTAGAACGTCCTTCCATTTCCAGGCAGATCGCCGAAGCAAGGGATAAGGGTGATCTGTCGGAAAACGCCGAATATGCTGCTGCGAAGGAGTCGCAGTCGATGCTTGAGCTGAAGATATCGAAGTTACAGGAGGTTCTCAGTAACGCCAGGCTGATTGATGAGCGGAAACTGGATAACAGTAAGGTTTTGATTTTCTCTACCGTTAAACTCAAGAATACGCTCAATGGAACCATGGTAACCTATACCCTCGTTCCCGAAAATGAAGCCAATATTAAAATAGGAAAACTTTCAGTGAGTTCCCCCATCGCCAAAGGGTTGCTGGGAAAAGTGATCGGCGAGACTGTTGAAATTACCGTTCCCGCAGGAAAGATCACCTTTGAGATTTTCGAAATTTCACGTCAAAACAGTTAATCATGGCAACAATTTTCACCCGGATCGTAGCTGGTGAGATCCCTTGTTACAGGATTGCTGAAAATGAGCAATACCTTGCTTTCCTGGATATCAATCCGCTCCAGGAGGGACACACCCTGGTTATCCCCAAAACCGAGGTTAATTTTATTTTCGACATGGAGGAGGAGCTTCATGCAGGGCTCTGGACCTTTGCCAGGAGGGTTGGGAAGGCGATCGGTCAGGTTGTCCCTTGCAAGAGGGTTGGCATTACGGTGATAGGTCTGGAGGTACCCCATGCCCATATTCATCTCATACCCATCAATACGTTGTATGACATGGATTTTCGCAAGCCCAAACTTTCTTTTACCCAGGAGGAGTTTTTGCAGATTGCTGCTAAGATTGCGAATGCCATGGATAAGTAGCTGACCGAATGGTCAGCGGTTTTTGAAATGGTTGCGAGGGAGACTGGGACCCTCCGGGAACATCAGTATGCCCTGACGTTACGCCCTTCAATGTAATTGATAAAAGCCTTGTTTACTACCTTGTTCCCTCCCGGGGTGGGGTAATTGCCTGTAAAGTACCAGTCGCCCGTATGTTTGGGTATTGCTTCATGAAGGTCGGCAATGGTCTGATAAACGATCTGGACGCTGGCATTACAGTTCTGGGGTGTAAGCAACTCGGTAATTTTACCTGAAATCCGGTCTGCTGTAAAGGGTTGATAAATCTCCTTTACATAATTGATGATTTGTTCCTTAGGCAGCTTTTCCTGCGCTTTTGATTTGATATAGACTTCGTTGATAATGTATTCCTGGTGCGTATCCTTCAGCAGTTCAATGGCAGCCTTAAAGGCGATAAAATCGGTGATTTTGGCCATATCGATCCCGTAGCAGTCGGGATAACGGATTTGAGGGGCCGAGGAGGCTATCACGATCTTTCGCGGGCCGAGCCGGTCGAGGATCCTGATGATACTTTGTTTTAAGGTGGTTCCACGCACAATGGAATCGTCCAGCACGACAAGGTTGTCAATGCCCCTGCGTATACTTCCGTAGGTAATGTCATAAACGTGCGCTGCGAGGTCATCGCGCTGCGAGTCGCGGGTAATAAAGGTCCGCAGCTTCACATCCTTCACGGCCACCTTTTCGGCCCTGGGTTTTAACTGGAATATTGTCTTTAGTTTTTCCTGATCGAGCGATTTCCCTGCATCCAGGATCCGGTCCATCTTGATGGTGTCGCAAAAGTGATCCATCTCCTCTATCAAACCGTAGTAGGCATCAATGGCTGTATTCGGAATATAGGAAAAAACGGTATTTTCCAGGTCATGGTCGATCGCGGTAAGGATCGCCGGGGTAAGCAGTTTTCCCAGTTTTTTCCGTTCACGGTAAATTTCCTTATCGGTTCCCCGTGAAAAATAGATGTGCTCAAAAGAGCAGGATTTTTGTTCAAGCGGTTTGCTGAACTCTTTTTCCATGATCGTCCCCTCCTTCTTGATGATCAGGGCGTGGCCCGGCTGCAGTTCATGAACCGTATCGAAGGTGACATTCAGGGCTGTCTGGATGACGGGACGTTCGGAGGTGACCACCACGATTTCTTCGTCAGCGTAATAATAGGCCGGTCGGATCCCTGAAGGGTCGCGCATGACAAAGGCATCGCCATGGCCGAACATTCCGGCAATAACATAGCCTCCGTCCCAGGTAGTTGCCGCCTCGTGGAGAATTTTCTGCACATCCAGGTGCCTGGCAATCTGGAAAGTAATTTCCCGTTTCGGGTATCCCTCCCTTTTGAATTTCTGGTAAAGATCTTCATTTTCCTCGTCCAGGAAATGTCCCATTTTTTCAAGGATGGTTATGGTATCGCTGGTTTCAACGGGGTATTGGCCAAGATCGATGAGTTTCTCAAAGAGTTCATCGACATTGGTGAGGTTGAAGTTCCCGGCGAGGACGAGATTCTTGGTCATCCAGTTATTCTGCCTGATAAAGGGATGAATGTTCTGCAGGCTGTTTTTACCGAAGGTGCCATATCGCAGGTGACCCAGGTACAATTCGCCGAGCATGTCCATGTTGTGCTTCAGCCATTGAATGTCGTTTAACCGCTGGGGATGACGTTCTTCAATGTTGCGGGCACTCTGGCTCACCTGGTTGAAAATGTCCTGGATAGGAGAGTTGGCAATGGATCGGATCCGGTTGATAAATTTATTGCCGGGCTCCATATCAAACTTAATGCTGGCAATGCCGGCCCCGTCCTGCCCCCTGTTATGCTGCTTCTGCATGAGCAGGTGCAACTTGTTCAGGCCATAAAACGCAGTTCCGTATTTGGCCAGGTAATATTCGAGCGGTTTAAGGAGGCGGACCAGGGCGATACCGCACTCATGATGGATGGAATCGCTCATTGTGACATATCAGATTGGATTGCAAAGGTACAAATTATTTGACAGGGCAATGCAACCCGATCAGGCGGGAGGCCTGGACATTTCCGAAGGAAAGTGCGCTGTTCCAGTCGCGGCAGGCCTTTTGCATATCATGAAGATAAAAATAAACTGTTCCGCGGCCAAGAAAGGCGTCGCCATTGGTGGGATCCAATCCGATTGCCTTGTCAAAATCCGCAATGGCCATTTTATATTCTTTCAGTGCCTCGGCATGAAGAATTCCGCGATTGTTGTACGCCTTTACATATCCCGGGTTCAGCATGATCGCCGTATCGTAGCAGGCAAGGGCACCTTGCAAATCCCCCTTCCGAAATCGGCTGTTGGCCGCATTGAAAAAGGCGACAGCACCCTGTGTTGCTCTTTTTACAGGGGTTGCAGATAGAAATTGCCGGCTAAACAGCGCCATGTGCTGCATCTCCACCTGTTGCCGGTCAGGAGGGCGGTAAAAGGCCGGGAGCCGCTCTGAAACGGAGGTGTGGCCTGGCATTGGATTGTAAGAAGCGTACCGGGTCAGCTCTATCGTCGGGAGATTCGTTTTATTGGTGTCACAGGTGAAAATTACAGCATCCCCGTCGAGGTAAACAGGGCGCCAATCGGGCATCACCTGTAATTGGGGGTTCCAAGGGTAGTATTTCAGGTAGTTGTAGATAATCAGCTGCGGGTGATACTTGTTTACCAGTGCCGGCAATCCTCCTGCCCAGCTGGCGGTAATTTCTTTATAGAGGGGCTCCTGCATTACCTCCAGCCGTCCGTCGATAAACACCGGCTGAGGAAGGGCCCATGACAACCAGCCGCCATACCCGATACTGTTCAGGATACGTCCGTCAAGGTGATGCCCTGTGATAAATCCGGCTGCCCTGACCGGCTGATGAAGCTCATCGATCCCAGTTCCTGTTTTGTTAAAGGAGTTGTTTGACGGGTACCAGCCACCCGCCAGGAGACTGGTCGCAAGGGCAAGCGGGAGGAGGATCATAATCCAATAGGGCAACTTGTGCAGGAACCTGTGCGCGCTGGCTAAACCGGCGGTTAATTGGGCCGATTCGCGGCTTAATATGGGAAACGCAACCAGCACAAAGAGCGGGATATTCCTGACAGAACCAAGGGCAAGCATGGAAAAGATTAGCAGCAGGACGATATCGTGGAATTTCCGGTTTCGCAAAGTAAAGGCGGTGAAAAACAGGGTGATAACAATCACGGTCAGGAAGAGGTAATCGCGGATGACAAAGTGCTGTTGGGCAAAAAAGGGGATGAATTCCTGGATGTGCTGGTTGTAGATGTTATTCGGATCAAAACGGGTCAGCAGCTCAAGAGGCAGAGAGAATCCCCTGATGCCATAAGGATTTAAAAAACAGGCAAGCAGGGAAATGAAGCCCCAAAACAGCAGTTGCCTGTCGACGGTTTTATGGTGAATGGTGTGACTGATCAGGTAAATGACAATTAGGATCAATCCAAGTACAAAAAGAGCATGCGTGTTGCACCAGAAAAGCATGATGACAGGCAACAGGCAAAGCAGGTTTCTGCGCGATTCCGCGTATAGTTCCAGGATGAGCAGTGCACCGGAAAGAAACAGGAAGGTGAACATCTCCGGCCTGGGCGCAATGCGCGGATCGATGATCAAAAACGCGACAAACAGGCCAACAGTGGTTATCGGGACCGGGATTGAAAATATCCTGTTACGGAGCATCATCAACAGCGAGAGCAATGTTGCCAGCAGGCAGATGAACAAACTGATGCCAGGGTAACCGGTTAACCGGAAAACCTGGTATAAAATTACCTGGAAAAGCCAATGAAGGTCGATGTAGGGATGTTGTGATACAGTATAGGTGCTCAGATCCGTGGCGGGAACACGGTGGTTCTCTGTGATCCATTTTCCATATTTCAAATGAAAACCTAGGTCAGGATCAGATAATTGCCTGAGAGAAAGGAGAAAGATAAAAACAGAGACCAGGATAACCGGGATTATCCATTTACGAGCTTGCATCAGTAATTCAGATTGAATGTAAAAGTACCAACAAATCTCTTGCGAAGCCCGGAAAACAACCTAATTTTGACAATTGAACCCTGCATGCCGATGATACGTACAATTCAGCCGATCAATTTCCCCGTAGCTGCAACCCGCAGCCCGGTGATTGATGTGCGTTCACCGGGGGAATACGCCCAGGGCCATATTCCCGGTGCCACCAATATCCCTCTTTTTAATGATGCGGAACGTGCGGTTGTTGGGACCTTGTATGTTAAATCGGGACATCCTGAAGCTATTCTGAAGGGACTCGACATAGCGTTACCCAAAGTGGATGGTTACCTGGGTTCATTACAAGCTGTTCAACCCGGGGAAGAAATTTTCCTGCATTGCTGGAGGGGCGGGTTGCGTAGCGAAATGATGGCCGAGGTATTCAGTACGGCAGGCTATGAGGTAAAATTGCTCGGGGGTGGGTATAAAGGTTATCGCCACTTTATCCGTGAAGGGTTGTCGGCCTCAGCCAACATTATCGTTCTTGGGGGGTTTACCGGCAGTGGAAAGACGGAAATCCTGCATGCCATCGCTGCCAGGGGTGAGCAGGTGATCGACCTGGAACACCTGGCCTGTCACAAGGGCTCGGTTTTTGGAGCCATGGGCCAGCTCCCGCAGCCCACCAACGAACAGTTTGAAAACGACCTTTTTGCCCAGTGGGTTGAAATGGATTTTTCCCGTCCGGTATGGCTGGAGGATGAAAGCAGGATGATTGGTCGGGTCACCATGCCCGACCCCGTGGCTGCACATATCAGCAACGGGTTGCTGATCATGGTTGACCTGGATCCCGTGATCAGGATTCAGCGGCTCGTTGATGAATATGCAGGATTTGACAGGCAAATGCTGGGGGAGGCGATCCTGAAAATAGCGGAGAGGCTTGGTGGGACAAGGACCCGGGATGCACTGGCAGCCTTGGAGGATGGCCGGTTTGGAGAGGTGGCAGCGATCGTATTGGCCTATTATGATAAGGCCTATGGCTTTTCTGTTGCCAGGAGAAAAGGCAGCCAGGTCTTCGGTATCCCCGTTTCCGGAACCGATGCAAACCTTGATGCTGAAAGGATTATAGCTTTTTCACGTAACGTACATTAACATGGAACCGATATATCTCGATTATAACGCCACTACCCCGGTTGACCCATTGGTAGCGGAAACCATGCGCCCGTTCCTGGACCGGTATTTTGGCAATCCCTCCAGCGTGCATGCCTACGGAATCCAATCGAAAAATGCACTGGAAACGGCACGCAGGCAGGTTGCCTCCTTGTTGAATGCCAGGACCGACGAGATAATATTCACCAGCGGGGGAACCGAATCGAATAATTTTGCCATCAAGGGAGCGGCAATTGCGCGCCGTGCAACGGGAAACCATATAATCACCACCCGGATCGAACATCCGGCCGTTACCGAGGTTTGTTATTTTCTTGAAAGGGAGGGATTCAGTGTCACCTGGATTGAGGTTGACGAGTTTGGCCTGGTCGACCCGCGGGAGGTCGAAAAGGCCATCAGGCCTCAAACGGTTCTGATCTCGGTGATGCATGCCAACAATGAAACCGGAACAATCCAGCCGGTAGGGGAGATCGGCAGGATTGCCCGTGCACATGGCATACTTTTCCATACCGATGCGGCACAGTCGGTTGGGAAGATCCCGGTTGATGTGGAAGAGATGAATGTTGACCTGTTGTCGGTTGCCGGCCACAAGCTTTACGCCCCGAAAGGGGTCGGAGCGCTTTATATCCGCCGGGGAGTCAGACTTGAAAAATTGATCCATGGCGCTGATCATGAGACCAACCAGCGTGCGGGAACCGAAAACGTGATGGAGATCGCAGGACTGGGCAGGGCAGCCGAAATTGCCCGGCAGGAGCTTCACAGCGGCTCTGTTTCAAAACTCACGGAATTAAGGGATTTGCTTCATCAGGGTATCCTGGCTGCCATCCCGTCGGTCCGGTTGAACGGCCACCCGGAATCAAGGCTGCCCAACACCCTGAGCCTCGGCTTTGCCGGGGTGGAAGCGCCCCTGCTGCTTGCCGCCATGAAAGAGGTGGCCGCCTCGGCGGGCGCCGCCTGCCATGCCGACCATGTCGACATCTCCGGTGTGCTTACGGCCATGCATGTTCCTTACGATTACGCACTGGGCACAGTGAGGTTTTCGGTGGGCAGGATGACCACCCGCGAAGAGGTTGAGATGGCTATCCCGGTTATTGCCAGAGCATGGCAGGAGCTGACTGGCAAAGAGGTTAAAAACGAGATGCCGGACAGCCAAAGTGCCATCCGGCTGACAGAATACACCCATGCGCTGGGATGTGCCTGTAAAATCAGGCCACAACTGCTGGAGAGGATACTGAAGGCGCTGCCCCGGCAAACGGATCCCTCGGTCCTGGTTGGTTACCAGACTTCCGACGATGCGGCGGTATTCAGGATTGACGAAACAAGGGCTATTGTTCAAACCGTCGATTTTATCCCGCCGGTGGTGGATGATCCCTATATGTATGGCGCCATTGCTGCCGCAAATGCCTTAAGCGATGTTTATGCCATGGGGGCGAAACCTCTCTTTGCCCTTAGTATCGTCGGGTTTCCCGACCGGAAACTGCCGATGGAGGTGCTGCAGCTAATCCTGAAGGGTGCCGGTGATAAAGCCGCCGAAGCGGGTATCCAGATTATCGGCGGGCACAGCGTGGAGGATACCGAGCCCAAGTTCGGACTGGTGGTTACCGGGCTGATCCATCCGGATAAGATCCTCCGGAATTCCACGGCCAGGGCGGGCGATGCCCTGATCCTGACAAAGCCGCTGGGCACCGGGATCATCACCACGGCGATCAAACGGGGATTGGCCAATCCCGGGGTTGTTGCGAAGGTGATGAAGCTTATGAGCGAACTGAATGACAAACCCGTTGATATCATGAACAGGTTTGCCGTGAACGCATGTACCGATGTAACAGGTTTTGGATTGCTGGGTCACCTGAAGGAGATGGTCCTGGGTGCCGGCCTGCATGCCGACCTGAGCACGCCTGATGTGCCGGTGCTGGAGGAGGCCTGGGACTTTGCCGCTGCCGGCGCCATCCCGGGCGGAACGATGAACAACCTGGAATTTGTGAACCCGGTGATGACCTGGAAGAGCGAAACCCCGGAACTGATGAAATATATCCTGGCTGATGCGCAGACATCGGGTGGGTTGCTCATCTCAGTGCCTTTGCCTGAAGCGGAGGAGATGTTGTTCCAGCTTCGGGAGGCAGGCGTGACCGGGGCCGCTATTATCGGCACCCTAAGGGAAGGCGATCCAGGGATCAGCGCCTGAGTTTTTCAAATACGGCCCGGTCAAATATTTTTCCTACCGGGTAGACCCCTTTCCTCCCGTCAACATAAGGCGATTTGTTATAGAACCAGTTGAGGATGAGTTGCGGATTATTGGCAAAGGCAGTGTCGGCAGACTTCTTCTGATCAAATTCATGTTTCAGTGCAGGATCATTGGCGAGCATTCCGGCTGCCATTTTTTCGATGACATACGATTCGCCATACTCCTTTTGTTCGAAGGAGGCATCGAAAAATCCCCAGTAAACATAGGAGCCGTTGCCCTTGGGTTCGAGGATATGCGGGATGATGCGGCCAGCCGGCTGCATTACACTGACCAGGACTGATCCGGCGGGAAAAGTCCGTGTCTCCTCAGTTTCATCAAATTCGATATTGGTCATGGGATGGTGGCTCTCATAAGGAGTGGCTTGCCATTTCGGGTTTTTAAAATGGCAGACATTAACCTTTATGGTCATTTCATCAGGGATCTCGGTCACCCTGATGCCATGAATCTTCAACCTGTCGATAACGGTTTTCCATTCGCCGGGAATGATATAGGCATAAGGCAGTTTAACAGATACTTGCGGTTTGGCGGAATAGAAATAGGGAATTTTGTAGGTGGCGGGTTTGTTGCCGTATACAAACCAGTCGCCGCCACTCACCTTGCTTTTTATGGCAGTGTACTCGACGCCGAGAAAATCGGTCATGGTACTGTCGGTTTTGCTGGTTTCGAAATGGAGCGGGAAGGGCTCCTTTAGAAATGCCTCGCTGCTGAGATAGTCGTCGGCTTTGCGGACCAGGGCATTCAGCCTCTTCGATTCCCTGCTGAGCAGTTCAATGGTGGTGAGCATGCATTCGTAGGTAGCTTCCACGCGCTGTTTGTAGGGTTTCAACATGTGGGTCTCGATAAGCAACCCGGGGCGGTTTCGCAGGGCGGTATATCCCTGCGACAGCATAGGAGGGGCGACTTCGGTGATCAGCCCGCTGCGGGGATCATGCCAGTTGCGGTAGTCAACATAGGGGAAGATGGGATAGCCGCTACTCTTCAGGTGTTCCTGCATCTGGTCGATAAAGATATCGCGTGTCCAGTTTGTTAATCCCGGGTCCATATCGCCATATATCTCCATCAGGTAGGTGAGAACATACTGGTAATCGGCGCCATCGGTGGTATGGGAATCAATAAAGAAGTCAGGCATCCATTTGTTAAACAGCTGCAGCCATGCCTGCATCTCCGGTGCGTCGGCCTTGAGGAAATCACGGTTCAGGTTAAGGTTGTTGGCCGTAGTCCGCCAGCCCATCTCTTTGGGACCGTTCTGGTTGATGCGGTTATAGGGGCCAAACCGTTCATGACCGTCGACATTGAAAATAGGAATAAACAAAACTGTGACATGGTCCAGCAGCGCGGCAGGCTGGTTGCTGACCCCGGCGGCATGAATGGCCAGGTCGCGGATCAGCATGAGCCCTGCATCCTTTCCCTCGCATTCGCCGGCATGGATGCATGCCTCAATGAGCAGCACCGTCCGCCCGGTGGCGTGAATGGCTGCAGGGTCGCTTAAACCGTCCCTGTCGAGAATCAGCAGGGGGAGATCACGCCCCTGCGGGCTCTTTCCAAAATTGGTAAAGGTGATCATTTTGGAGCCGCCGGCGAGTTTCCGGCAGTATTCGATTGTCTGCTGGTAACGGGGCGTCTCCAGTGTAGCCGATTTTTCATAAACTGTTTGCCAATCAGTAACCTGGGCGTTGGCCGACACCAACCCGCAGAGCAGGGATAGGAGGAGGTAGAATCGTTTCATACTGAATTATTTCTGAGCCGTCAAACTTACATAAAAAATCGGAGAATGGAGAAACTATTTAACCCTGTTTTGTTTCGTGTTACCGAATTATTTCTACCTTTGCCGACGGTTGCCGGTTAAAGGATACCTGCGACGTTTCATAAATTTCAGACATGGATAAAGCATTGATTGACATTCTGGAACGCGTCAGAGAGCTTTTTTACAAGTATGGTGTCCGCAGTGTCTCGGTAGATGATATCTGCCGGGATCTCGGGATGTCGAAGAAAAAACTCTACCAGTTTGTCTCCAGTAAGACAGAACTTGTTGGGAAACTTCTTGAACTGGAGCGGCAGAATTTTGAGATCATCTTTGAACATAATAATTTCGTCGGGGTGAATGCCATTGATATACTGCTGATTGTCAGCCGTGAACTGGGTGAGCGTTTCCGCGACGTGAGTCCATCCATGACCTTTGATCTGAAGAAATACTACCCTGAAATTTACCACAAGCATGTTGATGACCGGATAGAGTTCATATACCAGAAAATACAGATAAACCTGCAGAAAGGGATAAGCCAGGGGATGTACCGCGATGACCTGAGTATTGAACTGGTTGCCAGGTTGTATATGCGCCGGCTGATAGACCTGCACAATCCTGAATTTTTCCCTGCCGACAAATTCTCCTTTCAAACCCTGTTCGATGTTATGTTCGATAATTTCATCAGGGGTATTGCAAATCCGGCAGGTATCGATTACTACGAAAAACAAAAACGCAAGGTTAACTTTAAAAAATTCAACTAATTACAATGAACTACCGTTTATATACTACCCTATTCCTATTCAGCCTGATTTCCTGGCAATTCGTCCAGGCACAGCGTGCGGCATCAACCAAGTCAGAGGTGCTCTCCTTTTCACTGGAACAGGCCCAGGCATATGCCTATGAGAATAATTACGATTTGAGGAACTCCACCACCGATGTCGAGATTGCACGCAAAATGGTGAAACAAAACACCGCAACCGGTTTGCCGCAGATTAACGGGAACGTTGATTATACCGACTTTATCATGCAGCCTACCACCATGATCCCGGGGGAAATTTTCCAGGGACCTCCCGGCTCTTTTATCCCTGTTAAATTTGGTACCACCTACAATATGACGCTCAAGGGTACGGTTTCGCAGCTTATCTACAGTGGTCAGTACATCGTGGGGCTGCAAACAGCGAAAGCCTTTCTTGAAACCGCGAAACAGAAGAATGTCAAGGACAAGGTCGATATCCGCGACCAGGTTGCGGATGCCTACCTGCGCTTGCTGGTTGTCGACCAGGCCCTGCAGATACTCGATTCTACCTATGTCGTCGTAAGCAAGCTGGTTGTTGAAGCACAGAAAAGCTACGAAAGCGGCTTGATCGAAGATATCGACGTCGACCAGGCTGACCTTAACCGCATTAATCTTGAAGCCCAGGTAAAGGATACCCGCAATGCCCGTAATGTCGCCTATGCCGGGTTGAAATTCCTTGTCGGTCTAAAAGATCAACAGGAGCTGACCATGACAGATAACCTGCAGTACTTTCTCTCGCAGGTTGACAGGGATGCCTTGATAAATCAGCAGTTTGACTACCGGAATAATATCGATTACACCCTTCTGAAAAAATCCGACTATCTCACCCTGATGCAGTACAGACTTGCAAAAACCGCCTACCATCCTACCCTGAGTGGTTTTCTTAGCGCTTCAACTGCGGCACAGCGAAACCTCTGGGATTTTATGAATTCCCAAAAACCGTGGTTTCCTTCGGTAATTTTTGGAGTGTCCCTCCAGGTTCCCATCTGGAGCAGCGGCAGCCGCAAATATTCGGTCGACCAGGCCCGCCTCAACGTTGAAAAAACCAAGGTAACCGATGAGAAGATGAGGGTAGCGCTCGAACTCCAGGTTGAAACAGCCAAAAAGGATTTCAGCAATGCCTATTTTGTATACCAGAACAAGCACAAAGGCTTTGACACTGCCTTGAAGATTTACGAAAAGACGCTGGCAAAGTACAAACTGGGGGTCTCCTCCAGCACCGACCTGAACCAGCGATATGGCCAGTTTCTCCAGGCCAACAGCGACTATATGCAGTCGATTTATACCGTGCTGAGTTCCAAAATCAAGCTGAATAAACTCATGGAGAAGTTTTAGGACGATCCATTACGGTTTTTGATGTGCTGATGGGATGATGTGCTGATGTGCTGATGGGATGATGGGATGATGGGATGATGGGATGATTTGCTAATGTGCTGATGTGCTGATGTGCTGATTTGCTGATGGGATGATCTGCTGATGTGCAGATTGGTGATGGGCATGAAAAAATGAAAATCGGGAAAAGAATTTGCTGAGCTTTTTTACTGGTGTCATTTTCCCCAAGAATCCTGGTCCGGGATTTTTAAAGTAATTTTACCACATTGTTCAGTATGATTTACACCCTGTTCACCATGGGATTCTTGGTGAACAGGGTGCTTTCATTGTGTCTAGGTGGTTAAGGATTAACCAGGGTTAAAAATCAAAACAGCCGCATACCAATGAGGAAAGAATATGCTGCCGGGTTTTCCCGGACGGGTTGTTAGTCCATCCGGGAAAAGTCAACAGCTATTTCCTGCGGGCGATCCGGTTCGACCTTCTGCGCCTGATGCCGGCGATCATCTGAGCATCGATCAGCAGCATGGCAGGTACAAATACAAGGGTAAGGAAGGTTGCAAAACTCAGCCCGAAAATGATGGTCCACGACAACGGCCCCCAAAAGGCCACATTATCGCCCCCGAAGTAGATATGCGGATTAAGCTCGGTAAACAGGGTGGTGAAGTTTATATTCATCCCGACCGCAAGGGGCACCAGGCCTAACATGGTGGCGGTGGCGGTGAGAACCACCGGGGTGATCCTGGTTTTACCGGCATTGATGATGGCATCCTGTGTTTTCATACCGCGTGATTTGAGTTCATCGGCGAACTCAACGATCAGGATCCCGTTCCGAACGACAATCCCTCCCAGGGCTACAATTCCAAGACCTGTCATGATCACGCTGATCGACATATGGAATATGGCGATGCCCAGCAAGACCCCGATAACGCTGAAGATAACCTCGCTCAGGATGATAAACGACTTGCTCAGCGACCCAAACTGGGTAATGAGAATGAAGAAAATCAGCCCGATGGCAATCATCATCGCCTTGATCAGGAAAAGCATCGTTTCGGCCTGGTCCTCGCGCTCACCGGTGAGGTTGATCTCTACCCCCTTTGGCATCTTGTAGGCAGGAAGCACTTTGTTGATGGTGGCAACCACTTCGTTTGCCGTATAGCCCGAAAGCACCTCCGACGAGAGGGTGATCACCCGCTTGAGATTTTTACGCTTGATGCCACCGTAGGTGTCTTTGTAGTTGATCGTTGCCACCGAGGAGATCGGGATCTGCCTGAGCAGCCCTGAATTCATGTCGCGGTAGGTGATCTTGGCATTGATGACCTGGTTGACATTGCTCCGCTCTTTCTCCGAATACCGGAGCTGGATCGGATATTCATCCTCCCCCTCCTTGTATTTTGAGATCTCCTTGCCGAAGATGGCCGTACGCATCTCCAGCCCGATCTGGCCGAGCGACAGTCCTTCACGGTTGGCGCGGACACGGTCGATATCAACAATGATCTCAGGTTTGTTGTTCTCGAAGTCAGATTTCAACTGCTCGATACCCGGCACATGAAGCGAGTCGAGGTAGGCCTTGAAGCTGGCCGAGGCAGCTATCAGTTCGTCGAGGTTTTCACTGGTGATCTCGATGTTGATCGGCTTGCCGGTTGGCGGGCCCGACCTGTTCTTTTCCACACTGATGGTTACGCCCGGTATGTTCTTCAGGTTCTCACGGATATTGTCCATAATGTCCTGCGTGGAGATGCCTTTCCTGAATTTACTTTCTATGAAATTGATGGTTACCTTCCCCTTGTTGGAAGATACCGACCGGTCGAACATGCCATCCCCGGCATTAAACCCAACATTGGTGATAACCGATTCAACGATGGGATTTTTCACCCCCAGTACTTTGGTTACCTTGTTTTCAACCAGCGTGGTTACCGAATCGGTCACGCGCTGATCGGTCCCTTCCGGCAGTTTGATATAGACATTTACGTAAGTAGGAATATTGTTGGGGAAGAACAGCACTTTAGGTTTTGTTGCCCCGGTGATGTAAATGGCAAAGAAGAACATTACGACCACTGATGCCAGGATATACCAGGGGTTGCGTCCTCTCAGCACGAAGAGCAGGGTTCGTTCATAACCGCGCATGGCGGCAGGCCACAGCGAGGTCTGGAATTTAATGATGGCGCTTTTAAGCGCAAGGCGGTAAAATGCGTTGAGGATAAGGGCGAGTATGAATATGTTGCCGATGGCAAAACCTCCGGCCAGATAGGAAAACAGTGCCAGTACCAGCATGATGCCACTGCTGATCAGCAGCCGCCGTTTATCGGCACGGTGTTCAACTTCGTCATACTCATGCTTCATGAAGGTCACCGCAAAAACAGGGTTGATGATATAGGCCACGAAGAGCGACGCAAAGAGTGTCAGGATCAGGGTTACCGGCAGGTAGTGCATGAATTTCCCGACGATCCCCGGCCAGAAAGCCAGCGGGAAAAAGGGGGCCAGGGTGGTGAGTGTACCCGATAAGATGGGCAGGAAGACCTCCCCGGCGGCATTTTTCGCCGCCTTCACGATGTCGGGTTCACCCCGGTGCAGCCGGTGCGTATTTTCAATGACCACAATGGCATCATCGACGATGATCCCAAGGGCGAAAATAAAACCGAACATGACAATCATATTCATGGTGAACCCGAGACTTGGCATCACCAGGTAGGCCACAAACATGGAAAGGGGCACCGACAGCGCCACAAAGAAGGCATTGTTGAAGCCCATAAAGAACATCAGTACGATGATGACCATGATAAACCCGATGATGATCGTATTGTTGAGCTCTTCCAGCGTGCTTTTGGTAAAGCGCGACTGGTCGCCGGTGATGCTGACCGTAAGGTCGGGGGGGAGCGAATTTTTCTGCATCCCCGCCATGATCTCCTTGATCTTATCCGAAGCATCGATCAGGTTTTCACCGCTTTTCTTGATCACATTCAGGGTGATTACATTTTTTCCGTCGAGACGGGCAAAGCTCTCCTGCTCCTTGAACGAATCCTTCACGTCGGCGATATCCTGGATATAAATGGTGGCACCGCTGGCCGATTTGAGCATGATGTTTTTGATCTGCTCCGGTTTTTTAAACTGGCCGGCCAGGCGGATGGTGTACTTGGTCCCGAAGGAGGTAATGGTTCCTGCCGATACGGTTACATTTTCGGCAGAAACGGCCGATTCGATATCACGGAAAGAGACGCTGGCAGCCTGCATCTTATACATATCCACATCGATCTGGATTTCACGCTCGAGCGCACCCACGATGTCGACCCGGGTGATCTCCTTCAGCGTTTCAATTTTATCCTGGGCATCTTCGGCATATTTTTTCAGACGGGGAAGATCATAATTACCGGCAAGGTTGATGTTCATGATCGGGATCTCGGAGATGTCAACCTCCTTGATATCGGGATCTTTCGGCAGGTTGTTCGGAAGGTTGGTCTTGGATTTGTCGACGGCGTCGCGAACCCGCTGCTTGGCTTCGGAGACCTCGATGCCGGGGTTGAATTCCACCACGATGGTCGAAAGGTCCTGGATGGAGTTGCTGGTGATCTTTTTAACATTCGCCAGCGATTTGCATTCCTTTTCAATGGGCCGTGTGACCAGGTTTTCCATATCCTCCGGCGAGGTTCCCGGATAAACCGTGTTCACCAGGATCGTCGGGATCACGATTTCGGGAAACTGCTCCTTGGGAATACTGAAATAGGATAACAGCCCCAGCGTGGTGATGATAATCGTGAGCACATAGATGCTGGTCTTATTATCGATCGACCAGCTTGTGGCAAAGAACTCCTTGAGTTTATGTTGTTTTTGTTTCATGGCAGTGCGGGTTAAAAATCGATGATCTGACCATTATAGAGGTCCTTATACCCGGCAGTGACGATCTTGTCGCCTTCATTCAGCCCTTTGATGATTTCGGTAAGACCGTTGAAGGTGATGGAAGGAGTTACAGCGCGCTTACGGGCAACTTTTTTCCCGTTTTCCTCTGCAGCCACGAAAACGAACTGGCCTTCATCGCGCGAGTTCTGGATAAAATTCTGCGGAATGGAGATGGCGTTGGGGTTTGAATAATCCTTGATGCGCAGCACGGCGATCATATTGGCCCGGAACACCAGGTTGTGGGCCGGCAGGTCAACCTGAACCTGGAAGGTGCGGTTTGTCGGGTTGATGAACTTGCTGGCAAAGGTCACCTTTTCATCCAGTTCCTGGTTGAGGTCAGGCATGAAAATCTTCACCTGGTCGCCGGTATTGATTTTTGAGGAATAGGCTTCCCCCACCTCTGCCATGGCTTTTGCCTTGGAGAAGTTGACGATGCGGAAAGCAGGTGTCGGCGAAGCCGAAGAGGCCATCTGTCCAACCTTGATGGGAATATCCTCCACGGTTCCGCTGATGGGGGCGGTGATAACCGACATCTTTATCTGGTCTTCCAGCGTGGCAATACCGTTCTGGGCCGACTCCATGTCGTTTTTCGCCTTCAGGAACTGGATTTCAGAGCCGATCTTCTGATCCCAGAGGGTCTTTTGCCGGTTATAGATATCGGTGGCAAATGCCAGTTTGTTCTTCAGGTCCTTTAACTGTTGTTTCAGCACATCTGCATCAAGCTCGGCAAGAACCTGCCCAGCCGATACATTATCGCCTTCGCGAACCAGTATCCTGGTAACCACGCCGCCCTGGTTGCGCGGACTCACGCCGATGTTGTCATTGCCATCGATGCGTCCCTGGACTTCGATGTAGTGCTCGAAGGGTTTTTTTGTGAGGATTTCCACATTGACCCTGGTTAAGGAAACAACACCATTGGGGCTGATCTCCTTTTCAAGAGCCGTGATCTCTGCAGTGATTTTATCCTGCTGTTTTTTTAGTTGTTCCAGCCGGACTTTTTTATCGCCTTCCCTGCCTGCGCAGGCAGCCAAAAAAAGGACAATACCGGTTAAGAGAAAAATCTTTTTCATATAGGGAATCGGGTTGATTTATTATCGGATAGATGGTTCGGAAATTAGAACGGCAAAGATAGGCATTTTTATCATGGAAAAAACTTTTCAGAGGAAAATCGTTTCCATGGCTCTTTTGCGTATCTTTGCCCCATGAATCCGAAAGCATTGGCCATTCTTACCCAGGTAAAACGCCTTTATCAGCGCTACGGGATAAAGAGTGTCACCATGGATGATATTGCTACCCATCTGAACATTTCGAAGAAAACCATCTACGAATATTTCACCGACAAAGAGGACCTGGTAAAGCATGTCCTGATGCTCGAACATGAGACCCGCTGCAGCCGGCTGGGTGAAATTGAAGGCCACCAGTACAATGCCATTGAAGAGTTGTTCGAAGTGTATAAAATGATCAACCTTACGGTAAAGGAGTATAATCCATCGATGGAATACGATATCCGCAAGTATTACCCCGATTTGTTTATGAAGATCAGGGAAATCAGGCGGAAACGCATGTTCGAATCCTCTTACAACAACATGACCAAAGGGAAAAAGGAGGGGCTTTACCGCAAGGAACTCAATGCGAAAATCATTGCCAAGTTGCATGTGTTTCGTACCGAAAACCTTCTTGACAACGATATGTTCACCCTCGAGGAGATCTCTTCGTTTAAGATGTTTCATGAACTTTTTGTTTATCACCTGCAGGGAATACTCAGCCATGAAGGACGTGCTTTCTTTGAGAACAACTTCGATAAATTCAAGGCTGCACTGGTATAAGTTCCACAATGCCTATGGATTATACGCGGGTTCCCCTGTTTTGCAGCAGGTATGCCCTCCGGCAACAAATGAAAGGAAACCTGAATTACAATATTCTTTGCCCACCTTACCCTTTTTTTGTATTTTTACCCCCATCAGGCAACTTAATTTCCTGATTTACGTCTGATTAATAGTTAAGCCTGGATGCTCATTGACGATTCCATAATCGAGGGTTGCGTTGCCGGAAAGCGCAGTGCCCAGAGCGCCCTTTACCGAAAATTCTCATCGGTAATGTTGGCGGTTTGTCTGCGTTATGCTCAGAATCGCGATGAAGCGGAAGACATTCTTCAGGAGGCGTTCTTGAAAATATTTCAGAACATAAGCTCTTACCGGAAAGAAGGTTCATTTGAAGGATGGATGAAGCGCATTATGATCAATCATGCTTTGAACTATTACCGTAAAAACCGGAAACTTCCGTTTCATGAAGATATCGACAGCATTAATGAAACGGAAATACTGGACAAAGATGAAGAACCCGTGAACCATTCTCCTGTCTCTGCTGAAAAACTGATCGCGTTGATCCAGTTGTTACCCCCGGGATACAGGATGGTTTTTAATATGTATGTTTTTGAAGAGTATAGCCATAAGGAGATTTCAGAAGCGCTGAATATCTCTGAAAACACGTCGAAGACCCAACTTCTGAAGGCCAGGCGCATGCTCAGGAAAAAACTGTCTGATTTAAATCTGATAAAACACACAGAATCAATAAATGAATAAAAAGATAAATACAGAGGCTTTTGATGAAGGCGGAATGGACGAGTTCCTGCGAAAGACCGTGGAGGGTCATCGCGTGGAGCCTGCCCCGGGCCTTTGGAAAGGCATTAGCCGGAAGTTGCTATTACGTGAACTTGCGCATTTCAACTTCACCAATCTTTCCCTGACTGCCCGCATTACCGGTACAGCCGGGCTGCTGGCGGTTGCCGCCGCTTTGTACTTCCTGATCCCCGGCTCATCCCCTGTTACACCTTCCGGAAATATTACACCTGCCATAACCAAAACTTCATCTCTGCCGGTCAATACACCTGCATCGTCAGCCTCCACGCCGCATACCACCGCTGCCTCAGTTCCTGCAACAACCCAGTCGGCAAAGGCCAGCTTCAAAGCTGAACCTGTTTCCGGAAAGGTTACCGAAACCAGAAGCAGCATGGCACCATCACCCGTTCATGCACAAAAAAACCTCAGCTATGCAAATAATTTACCCAAACAACGGTTAACAGCCAGTCCCGATGCCGGTGAGCCCGGTGCAGCGCCCTCTTCAGTTGTGGTTGCAGCGAATCCTTCCATTTCAAATGACGGGCAACTGTTGCCGGTCCCGCACCTGGTCCCCCTTGAAAGTTCCCTGCTGGATGTCACGCCGCATGGGGATACCATCATCACCATCAGCAACGTCTATGGGATCGCCAGGTACTTTGTGACCAAACCGAATGCGGCCCAGTTCTTCTCTGCAAATTTTGGTGTCTCGCCAGAGATGACATTTTATGCAGCACCCGAGGCCTATTCAAAGATCAATGTTTGGGTCAATGCCGGGTTTACCTATCATTTTTCACGCTTTTCACTGGCCACCAGCCTTGGACTCGGCTATATCTACGATAAAGGCAACTACCAGGTAAATTATAAGAGCAACGACAAGGTTGGATATTTCACCAATGTTGTCTCCTATACTGTCGGGGCCAACAATGAAATCATCTATAATACAGTCACGAAGGATGTTTATGACAGCCTGGTGCATCAGAACGATTATCGCACGCTCAACCGTTATGCTTACCTGCAGGTACCGTTGTTGCTGGGGTATCGCCTCTTTGAATCAGGCAGGGTCAGCCTTGCTTTCCAGGCCGGGCCGGCAGTGGCTTTCCTGCTGGGTACGCGAAAATCGTCGGCCGTGATCGAGTATTCAAATGCACGGGTTATCAGGGTGGATGATAATACCCCCTCGCGGGTGAAAACAAACTGGCAAATCTGGGGCGACCTGCTCCTGGAAATCAGGATGACTAAACGAATCAGCCTTTATGTCGAGCCGACATACAAGTATTTCCTCAATCCCGCTTCTGAACAGGAAAATATTAAGTTCACAGCCCCATGGTCGATGGGTTTGGGTGTTGGGGTACAATATAATTTTGCGACAAAAAGGAAAAATCCATGAGAACCCTGTTCTTCAGCCTCCTGC
This sequence comes from Bacteroidota bacterium, assembly GCA_037133475.1. Lineage (GTDB taxonomy): Bacteria > Bacteroidota > Bacteroidia > Bacteroidales > FEN-979 > CAIVAT01. Next base: position 69,136 of record JBAXOB010000002.1, on the reverse strand, counting down.
TCTTTGCCTTGTTCCGCGTGGCCTGCGCCCAGCCCGCGCAGGGAGGTGATTTCCCTGCCAGCTGCCATGCAGCCTATGCCGCAAGTCCCGACTCCCAGAACCCCATGATTTTCCATTTCCAGGACCAGTCAACTGGTCAGATCAACCACTGGCAATGGAGCTTTGGCGACGGCGCTACCTCCTCCGTTCAAAATCCCGTTCATACCTATGCCGCGGGAGGAACCTTTTTTGTTTGCCTGACTGTTTCCGATTCCGATTCGGCAAACATCTGCCATGACATGATTTGTTTGCCGGTAACCGTTCATCAGCCCGGTACCTGTGTCGCCGACTTTACCTTTACCATCGACAGCCTGAACACGCTCCAGGCTAAATTCACCGACAAATCCACGGGGAATATCAACAACTGGCACTGGGATTTCGGCGATGGAACCGCCTCGCCCGAACGTAACCCTCACCATAACTTCCCTGCCTTTGGTAAATACAAGGTTTGCCTGACCGCCTTTAACGGGGATTCCATTTCCGTTTGTAACGACGTTAAATGCGATACGCTCACGCTGGCGCCCAATATGCCTTGTCATGCCTCATTTATTTTTGAGCTTGACTCCCTCAACCATACACCCAATACTTTTAAGTTCAGGGATGCATCCTCAGGCAATCCCAACCATTATCAATGGGTGTTCGACGACGGTGGCTCTTCGCCTTTCCCGAATATCTCTCATCAGTTTCATATTGACGGAGTGCATAAGGTTTGCCTGCAAATCAGCCGTGAGATCCAGGGGGTTACCACCTGTGTCGATTCCTCCTGCAGGATGGTGCATACCGCAAGATATTTCGACCTTGGGGGCCATCTGTTTGCGGGGGCTTATCCCATCAACAACCCTGTTTCTACAGGCGATACCGGGTTGGCCTATCTTTACAGGAAGGAGGGTGCCCATTTGATCCCGTATGACACCCTCTCCTTCACCAATCTTGGCTATTACGCCTTTCCCAGGACCCTGAACGGTTCGTATGTGCTGCGTGCCGCCCTTTCGAAGGGATCGGCCCATTATGCCGGATTCTTCCCCTCCTATTACCCGCAAATCTTCAAATGGCAGGATGCCGCCGTACTGAACCTTGCCGACAGCAACGATTTCAATGCCCATGTTTACCTGTTACCTGTCACCGATACGGCTTCCGGGCCGGGCAGTATCAGGGGAAAAGTTATAAAAGCGGGATTGTCGGGCCATCCGCCCGGTCTGGACCAAACTGAAGTGATACTTTACAGTAACCTGATGGTTCCCCTGAAATATGCCATAACCGCAAAAACAGGCCAGTTCGAATTGAACGCCCTGCCTTACGGAGCCTATTACCTGTACGTCGAATCGCCCGGTAAATATTCACGGTTGACTGCTGTGTGGCTGGAGCCTGGAAAACCGGTTGCCGACAGTGTCCTGCTTGAGGTATTTACCTATGATGTGACCGGTATCCCGGTCGTATCAAATATGGCCGGCATCGCCGGGGAATTATTCCCGAATCCTGCCTCCGATCATGTTACCCTTGAAATCCATCTTCATCAAGCCGCAACGCTTACGTTTGAGATCCGGGCCATGACCGGGCAACGCGTCACTGCCGGCCGGCTTCCATGCCGTCCCGGTGACAACCTTTTTACCATTCCCGTAAATGCCTATGCACCGGGGGTATACCTGTTCACCGTGAGTTCAGATTCCGGTGAGCGGATAATGTTGAAAAAACTGATAAAATATTAGGGATTCAGACAACCTGGTGTTGTATTTACAAGTCTCTACCATAACTGCATTTGTTTTTTTATCCAAAATAGAGAAATCATGAAAAAAATCTTACTTCTTTTTGCGTTGACGATTGGTTTTTCGTCGTTTTTGATTGCCCAGGTCACCGTTCATGTGAGCGGAACTGTTACCAGGGATTCAACGCACGCCGTGGTTGTGGGTCATGAGGTCATCATCAGTGCCGACAGCAATGGCTCCAACTTCACCTTTTATGCCCAGCGGCATACCAATGCCAACGGGTCGTACGACTGTACCATCCAGAATGTCCCGGGAGGTGTCCAGACCACCTTTACGGTTAAAACAAAAAACTGCGACAGCCTTTACCTTGTCAAGACGTTCCAGACTTCGAATTCACCGGCTGTTGAGAATTTCGTTCTCTGCAACGCCCCTGTGGGTTGTGAAGCAGGTTTCACCTCATCTGCCGACAGCGCCAACCCGATGCACATCCATTTTGTGGACAACAGTTCGCCAGCTGGCCAGATCATCTCCTGGCACTGGGATTTCGGCGATGGAAGTCCTGCGGCTACAACCCATGATCCATGGCACCTGTATGCCACTGCCGGCACCTATCATGTTTGCCTGACCATTGCCACCACCAACGGTTGTTCCAGTGCGAAATGCGTTGAGATCCACGTGGTTCAGCCGACCCAGTGCGAAGCTCATTTTACTTACACCCACGATAGTATCAACCAGGTGCCCTTTACCTGTCATTTCTTTGATGCCTCTTCAGGGAACCCTACATCCTATTTATGGAGCTTCGGGGATCCGTTGGCCGGGACCAACAATACCTCTTCGGAGAAAAACCCCACCCATGTGTTTTCAGCGGCAGGACAGTATGTTGTATGCCTTACCATTCACGGTACAAACTGCCAGAGTTCAACCTGCGATACCATCCACGTGGGAAGCACCCCGGGGAACTGTGAAAATCATTTTTCCTACTCCAGGAATTTCCTGACCATAAACTTTGAAGGGCACACAAACAGTACGCACACCACAACCTGGACCTGGAGCTTCGGAGACCCGGCCTCCGGCAACAGCAACGGGTCAAGTGAACAAAATCCCCACCATTTATTTACCGCGCCCGGAACCTATGTGGTAACGCTCCACACGATCGACGCAAGTGGCTGTGGGTGGACATCTACCCAGCAAATTTTTGTCAGCGCCACCTGTGACGTGAATGGTACGGTAATCATGGGCAATTCCTATGTTGACCACGGGCAGATCGATCTTATCAGGATCGATTCAGGCAATGTAATGACCGTAGTGCAATCGCACCAGTTCGGGGATTCTCTTGGCATGTACTGGTTTGGTGGCGTGGCCCCCGGCCATTACTACCTGAAGGCTCAGTTGCTGCCAGCATCCTCGCGATACGGCGACTTTGTGCCCACCTACTACCAGGAGGCCATCAACTGGGCCGGGGCAACCGTGATCGGACTGGGTCAGCCAAACAATCCCTATAATTTCCACCTGGTTGAAGTCAGCATGCTCTCGCCGGGAAATGGCAACATCAATGGGACCGTTAACCAGGGAACCAAAATCAGCGCAGGGGGTACCCCTGCACCCAACGTGGAGGTGCTGCTGCTCGACGTGAACAACAACCCGCTGTCCGTCACGACGACCGATGTGAATGGTCATTTCGAATTCAGCAGTATCGCGATGGGCTCCTATGTCGTTTATCCCGAAGTTACCGGTATGACCACCAACCCGGCCCATATTACCCTTGATAATACACATGCCTCTGCTACTGCTCCTTTCAGCATTTCAAACAGCCAGGTCAGTTATGGGATCAGTGACCAGCTTCCGCAGTATTTCAACAGGGTCGGAGAGCTTTACCCGAATCCCCCTGTCAATGGGCTGGTCAACATCAGCATCTCGGTTTCCCGTGAGCTTGATATGAGATTCCTGTTGTTTGACCAGACGGGTCAGACGGTCCGTGACCTTCAGTTTAACCTGCGCAAGGGAGATAATCTCCTGCATATGAATACCGGAGAACTTGCCAAGGGACCCTATTATCTGAAGATGCTGACGCCCGATGGAAGCAGCATATTCCGGAAGTTATTCATCATAAAATAAACATGATTTTTCGTTAAGGGGAGGATGTTTCATGAAAAAAATGAGACATCCTCTTTTTTTTTGCATGAATATTCCTTATATTTACCTACCATAAAACCTCCCGGTTTTTCATTTGACACCAATTTTTTTGACCATATGAAATGCCGGTACTGGGCAACACATGTTTGCATGAGCATGGTTCCATCGGACATTTCATGGAAGATGAACGAGAATTGATTTTGCAATGTCTTCGCCAGGAAGTTTCAGCGCAGCGGACATTGTTTAACTGGCTTGCCCCCAAAATGTATCCTTTATGCCTGCAGTTTGTCAACAACAGGGATGAAGCCGAAGATATTCTGCAAACGGCTTTTCTGAGAGTATTTACCAATCTTCACAAATACCGGTTTGAGGGATCATTTGAAGGGTGGGTCAGGCGGATCATCATCAACACAGCCATCAACTTCATCAGGCAACAATGTTATGTGAACCACGACGTGAACGTTGAACAACTGGGCAATGGTGATTCAGTGTGTGAAGATGCCCTGTCGAAAATGTCGGCAAAGGAGATCCTCTCCATCTTACAAACATTGCCGGGTGGTCATTGGGAGGTATTCCGACTTCATGAGATAGATGGATACGAGCATAAGGAGATCGGGATGATGCTCGGGATATCTGAAGGGACGTCGAAATCACAACTGCACCGGGCCCGGATATCGATCAGGCGGAAGCTGCGGGGACTGGGAATGGGAGGATTCCCCTGAAACTTCAGGGTAAGGTTTCGGCTTATTCGTCAGAGGCAAACCACTCTGCATAGGAGCTGGCCGTTTCACGCAGGCGCAGGCTATGCAGGCGGACACCCGCCGGCAGAAAATCGCGGATACGTCTTGCAAAATCGAGCAGGAAATTTTCGCTGGTTGGCTGGTAGGGGAGGAAGACAACATTGGAAAAGGGCTCTCCGGATTTCCGAACCTCCTCCTGCGAAACGTCGGCATTCAGCAGCAAAGCATGATCAAAGGGATCGACGATCTGTTTTTTAATCAGTTTTTTTAAATCCCCGAAATCCATCACCATTCCCAGTTTGGTCGATTGCCGGTCGGTTTCGGGAGTGCCGATCACGGTAACCGACAATTCATATGAATGACCATGAATATTCCTGCAGGGACCGTCATACCCTTTCAATGCATGGGCTGCTTCAAACCTGAATTCTTTTGTTACCCGGATCTGGTTCATGTAGGATAATTGAATGGCAAAGATACAAAAATCAACCGAAGCACGAAGCTAGGTGATGATGGCAAGGTGTTCGAGGACAACTTTTACTCCGATGGCGATCAGGACTATCCCGCCCAGGAATTCAGCCCAGCGTGCCGGGATAAAGGTGGTTTTTTCGCCCAGTTTGGCTCCCGTAACCGATACTAAAAAGGTAATCAGCGAGATAAGGATTACGGCTTCAAGAATATTTACCCGGATGAAGCCAAAGCCGACTCCTGTTATCAGTGCATCAATACTGGTGGCTAACGAGAGTGTCAGCAATACGGTGATTTTACGGATATCGACCGATCTCCTGCCATCTCCTGATCCGAAAGCCTGCCATATCATTTTAAGGCCGATAACAGAGAGGATTCCAAAGGCGATCCAATGGTCGACCGGGGCGATATAGGATTGGATGCTGCTGCCCACCAGCCAGCCGATTAACGGCATAAGACCCTGGAACAGGCCAAAGAGAAATGCCATCCGCAGGATATCTTTCCAGGCAAGTTTATGCGCTGTGCCAAAGGAGAGCGCAACGGCAAAACAATCCATCGAAAGCCCCAGTGAAATAAGGATAAGCGAGGTGAGGTTCAACGGCAGATAAGATTAACGATTTTTTCCAGCCATTCGGCGTCGGTGGCATCAAACGAATTTACGATTTCACTGTCCACATCGAGCACCCCGGTTATTGTTCCTTCAACATTCCTTACTGGGACCACGATTTCGGACCGCGAACGGGAATCGCAGGCAATATGGCCCGGGAACAGGTGAACATCAGGGACCACGATTGTTTTTTCCTGGTCGATGGCTGCCCAGCACACACCCGTATGCGGGGTCAGTACCTGGCAGGCAAGGGGGCCCTGGTAGGTTTTTACGGTTAACTCACCGGAACGGAGAAGGTAAAAACCCGTCCAGAAGAAATATTCCATTTTATGGTGAAGGACTGCAATAATGGTAGCCATCCGGGCATCAGGGTCGGCTGATTTGGCCATCAGAGGTTCCAGCTGGTCCCAGAGACGCTGGTAACGGGCTTGTTTCTTCAATGGTTGCATACCTGTCAGATGACCTGTTCAAGAACGACGGTGAAGTGCCGCATTATGGGCGCTTCGTGCAGGATGCGGTACCCTTTCGTGATGGATTCGCGGCGGTCAAAAATATTTTTCAGGGCGACTGCCACTACATCCATATGGTTATTCGTGTAAACCCTTCGCGGGATGGCCAGGCGCATGAGTTCAAGGGCCGGGTAACGGTTTTCGCGGGTCACGGGATCGCGGTCGGCAAGCAGTGCGCCGATTTCCACGCCACGAATGCCCGCCTCCTTGTAAAGTTCAATGGCAAGGGTCTGTGCCTGGAATTCCTCCTTGGGAACATTCGGCAGGAAGCGTTTTGCATCAACAAAAATACCATGTCCCCCGATGGGTTGCTGGATCGGGATACCAAAGGCCATCAGTTGATTGCCGAGATGTTCTACCTGGCGGATACGTGTTTCAAGGTAGTCAAATTCGGTGCCTTCATAAAGTCCCTTTGCCAGTGCGTTCATGTCGCGTCCCGACATCCCGCCATAGGTGATATATCCTTCGTAGATGATATTGAACACACTGGCTTTTTCGTGTAACTCCCTGCTTCGCATGGCAATAAACCCACCCATGTTGACAATGGCGTCCTTTTTGGCGCTCATGGTCATGGCATCGGCACAGGCAAACATCTCCCCGACGATTTCGCGGATTGATTTATCCTGGCATGCCTTTTCACGAAGTTTGATAAAATAGGCATTTTCGGCAAACCTGGCAGAATCGAAAACCACGATCTTGCCATATTTGTCGGCAAGCCTTCTGACCATTTTCAGGTTTTCAAGCGAAACAGGCTGTCCGCCTGAGGAGTTGCAGGTGACGGTGACAATGATAAATGGCACCTTATCCCCCTGGGTTTTCAGTACATTTTCCAGTTTAACCTCATCCACATTACCTTTAAAGGGATGTAACAGGGTGGTGTCAAATGCTTCGTCGATGGTGCAGTCGACCGCTTTTGCCTTACGAAATTCGATATGACCCTTGGTAGTGTCAAAATGGGAATTTCCGGGAACGACATCGCCCTCTTTGACAAGTACTGAGAACAGAACGTTTTCGGCGGCCCTCCCTTGGTGAGTAGGGAGAAAATGATCGAAACCAAGGACCTCACGGATGGCCTCTTTCATTTTAAAATAGGAGGAGGCGCCTGCATAACTTTCATCGCCCAGCATCATTTCCGACCACTGCCGGTCGCTCATGGCGCCAGTTCCGGAGTCGGTAAGCAGGTCAATAAATACCTGATCGCTTTTTAACCCGAAAAGGTTGAATCCGGCCTGTTTGATCCACGCTTCACGTTCCAGGCAGCTGCTCTTGCGGATTGGCTCCACCATCTTGATTTTGTACGACTCGGCAAAGGGTAATTCCATGGTGTGTTAGTTAAAATGATACAGCAAAGGTAGTTTTTTTTTTGACGCAACTTTTTTTCGTAACTGCTTGTCTGTTTGCTAAAATTCACGTAGGTTTGTTCCCAAAGAAACACTTGTGAACTTGTTAACAAATACATGACCGGAAACGAGCAAAAGATTTTTGGTTCCCCGACAGAAATGAAACAGGGTCAGCAGGTAATCAATCAATTTTATCATTTACAATTTAATTATTTATTATGACTACAACAACCGGAGCGATCGGAAGTACGTGCCTCACGAAGCTTTCCGATCTCAATGAACTGGCAAGGAAATCGACGAAAAAGAGACTTGCCGTGGCCGTGGCCCACGATGAACATTGCCTGGAGGCCATTTGTGCGGTCGACAGGATGGGTATCGTGGAGGCGATCCTGGTCGGTAACGAAAAAAAAATTCATGAGATTGCCTCAAAACTCAGCCTTGATGTCAGTGCCATGACCATCATCAACGAAGAGGTTGATGCCAATTCAGTGAAGATTGCCGTGAAGATGGTCCGCAACAAGGAGGCCGATATCCTGATGAAGGGCAATGTTCCCACGGCAGTATTTCTTCGCGGCGTCCTCGATAAGGAGAACGGGTTGCGCAAGGGAGAGGTCCTCTCGCATTTTGCCCTGTTTGAAGTTCCTACTTATCATAAATTATTGGGTCTTACCGATGCCGCCATGATCCCGGCACCCGATTTCAAAACCAAGGTGGCCCTTACGACCAATGCCGTTGAGTTCATGAACAAGTTGGGATATGCCAGGCCCAAGGTTGCCGTACTGGCAGCTGTTGAGATGGTCAATGAATCGATGCCCGCCACGCTGGAGGCTGCCCTGCTTTCAAAGATGGCCCAGCGCGGACAGATCAAGAACTGCATCATCGACGGTCCGCTGGCCTACGACAATGCCGTCAGCGCCGCAAGCGCAAAACACAAGGGCATCGTGAGCGATGTGGCCGGGGATGCCGACCTGCTGGTGGTTCCCGACATTGAAGCCGGCAATATCCTCTATAAGGCCTTTGGCTTTTCAGCCAATGCGAAACTGGCCGCCGTTGTGCTGGGAGCAGCAGCCCCAATTGTACTGACTTCACGTTCCGATACGGAAGAGTCGAAACAGGCCAGTATCGTAATGGCCGCGGCGATTTAACATTCACCTCTTTATTTTCGAAACATGGGCAATAACCTGTTCCTGACAAAGTCCCTTCCCGATTTGATGCAGGAGGCAAAAGATAATAAGTCGGGGTTAAAGAAAACCCTGACCGGGCTGAACCTGACCACGCTGGGTATCGGGGCTATTATCGGGGCAGGAATCTTTGTCCTCACGGGGCAGGCTGCAGCACAATATGCCGGTCCCGCCATCGTGATTTCTTTTATCATTTCAGGGATTGCCTGTGCATTTGCCGGGCTGTGTTATGCGGAGTTCGCCTCCATGATCCCGATTTCGGGCAGCGCCTATACCTACTCTTACGCCACGCTGGGTGAATTCCTGGCCTGGATCATCGGTTGGGACCTGATCCTTGAATACCTGTTTGCCGCCTCAACCGTTTCGGTCGGGTGGTCGGGATATATGGTAAGTTTTCTGCATGATTTCGGGATAGACATTCCCACAGCCTTTACGGCAGCTACTGGTTCCGTACTTGTTGAGGTTCCGAAGGTCGGCTGGCAGCAGCTGACCTCCAACCTCACCTCGGGTTTGCAGGCGCAGGGGATCAATGTAGCATCATTGCCGCATCTCACGGCAGTCATCAACCTGCCGGCGATGTTCATCATTGCCGCCCTCACCATTTTGCTGGTCATCGGGATCAGGGAATCAGCCAACTTCAACAATATCATGGTAATTGTGAAGGTTGCCGTCATCATTCTTTTTATTGCCATCGGAATTGCCTTTGTAAAGGTCGGAAACTGGCATCCCTTCATTCCTGCCAATACGGGAGTCTGGGGCCATTTCGGCTGGAGCGGGATTCTACGCGGGGCGGGGGTGATCTTCTTCGCCTACATCGGGTTCGATGCCGTGTCGACTGCGGCACAGGAGGCCAGGAATCCGCAGCGAGACATGCCTATCGGGATCCTTGGGTCACTGAGTCTTTCCACTGTCCTGTATATCCTGGTGGCCATTGTTCTGACCGGTATTGTCAGCTATACCACGCTGAACGTGTCGGACCCTGTTGCAGTAGGTGTAAATGCGATGGGGCCGGGAATGTTCTGGCTGCGGCCGATCGTTAAGATTGCAGCCATAGCGGGGCTTAGTTCGGTTATCCTCGTCATGCTGATGGGGCAGCCAAGAATTTTTTATACGATGTCGAAGGACGGGTTGCTTCCCCCGGTTTTCTCCAGGGTGCATCCGAGGTTCAAAACGCCCTATGTCAGTACCATTCTCACCGGGCTGGTGGCGATCGTCCTTGCAGGTGTGTTGCCCATCAGCATCCTTGGGGAACTGGTATCAATCGGGACACTGCTTGCTTTTGCCATTGTTTGTGTGAGCATCATCGTGCTGAGAAAAACCAGGCCCGACCTGGAACGGCCTTTCCGGACACCCTTTGTCCCGCTGATTCCCATCCTCGGCGCCCTGATCTGCCTGATCCAGATGGCGGCCCTGCCGATGGATACCTGGCTACGGCTGATTATCTGGATGGCCATCGGGTTCGTCATTTATTTCACCTACGGGATCAGGCATAGTATTCAACGAAAATTAAACAACACGCCTAAATAAGGATTTGCGAATGAAAGACGTCAGGATTCTAGCAGTCAATCCGGGATCAACCTCCACCAAGATAGCCGTTTATCAGAATACGGACCCCATCTTTTTAAAGAACATCAAGCACTCGTCGGAAGAGCTGGCTCCCTTTCCCAAGATCACCGATCAGTTTGACCTCCGGAAAGAGATCATCCTGCAGCAGCTGCAGGAAGCCGACATGCAGATCCATGATTTGCAGGCGGTGGTTGGCAGGGGAGGGCTGCTCAAGCCGATTCCATCCGGGATTTACGAGGTAAACGATAAGATGGTTGCCGACCTGAAATCCAGCCCCTTCGGGGAACATGCGAGCAACCTGGGAGGCCTGATCGCCCACGACCTGGTGAGCGCCCTGCCGAATGCACGGGCATTTATTGTAGATCCTATCGTTGTTGATGAGTTTGATGAGATTGCCCGCATTACCGGTCATCCCCTGTTCCAGCGGGTCTCCATCTTCCATGCCCTGAACCAGAAGGCCGTCGCCCGGGAATATGCCCGTTCGGTACGCCGTAAATATGAGGATCTCAACCTCATCGTGGTTCACCTTGGAGGCGGGATTACCATCGGGGCCCATCAGCGGGGCCGGGTGATCGATGTAAACCAGGGGCTCGACGGGGAGGGGCCTTTCAGTCCCGAACGTACCGGCACCCTGCCGGTGATGGACCTGGTCAGGCTGTGTTTCAGCGGGAAATATTCACAGAAAGAGGTCCAGAAGATGGTCAAGGGCGAAGGTGGATTGGTGGCTTACCTGGGCACCAACAATGCCTACGACGTAGAGAAGATGGTTGATGCCGGCAATGCCCAGGCCGAACTGATCTACCATGCCATGGCCTACCAGGTTGCGAAATATATCGGCGAGATGTACACGGTGCTGAAATGCGAGGTGGATGCCATCCTGATCACCGGTGGTATCGCCTACGACAAGGGTTTTGTAAACTGGATCCAGGAGCGGGTTTACAAGCTGGCGCCAATCCACATCTACCCCGGTGAAGATGAAATGCGCGCCCTTGCCATCAACGGACTCATGGTAGCCCGCGGGGAGCTGGAGGTGAAGGTCTATTCCTAGGCCATTCCCGTGTTGGTGATCTGCCCGTGCGGTTATCCTGCCCCGGTCATACTTTTCAGCATCGCCCTGATAATATTTTCAGTTCCCAATGCGATCTGTGAAATCGAGGCATCCAGCATGTAACAGGGGGTGGTGAACAGGTTCCGCGTCTTGTCAATTACGACCTCGCCATGCCTGGAGACGGCATAGACATTTCCCATATTCTCGATAAAACCCTGTGAGGCAGGATCATGGCCCGTGGTCAGGACCGTCCCCTTAAAAAGAGCTGCCAGGATGACCGGGGCAATGCACATGGCGCCGATGGGCTTCCCTTCAACAAACATCGATTTGACGGCAACTTCCACATCTGTATTTACCTTGCATTGGTTTCCGCTTATCGCCCAGGTGCAAAGGTTTTTTGCGGCGCCGAAGCCACCCGGGAAGATCATGCCGTCATAGTCAGAGGCGTTGAACAGCGACAATGGGTCTATCTTCCCGCGGGCAATGCGTGCCGACTCAACCAGTACATTCCGCTTTTCGGGAAGCTCCTTCCCGCTGACATGGTTGATTACGTGGTATTGCAACATGTCAGGGGCAAAACAATGATAGGTGGCGCCAGCCTTATCAATCGCAAGAAGGGTCAGCACGGCTTCCTGGATCTCGGCCCCGTCGTACACGCCACACCCTGATAAAATAACGGCAAATTTTTTCATTGGAACAGATGCTGGTTTGAAAAATGACAAGGTCAAAGTTATTAAAACCGGCACGACAATCCAATCTTTTTTGGCGGAATTCTGCAAGTTTGACAGGAAAAAATTCCTGTAACAGGTACCTTGCACTGTCAAATGCCGTTATATGCAGGGAATCCGCCTGAAGAATGGATGCAAGGTATTCGTCATGGGAGGAATTATTATTTAACTTTGCATAAATTTGAACGAAATAATATAAAACTCATCCTGATGAAGAAACTCCAGATGGTTGACTTACGCAGTCAGTACCTTGATATCAAAACTGAAATTGACAAAGGGATACAGGAGGTGATCGATTCCTGTGCCTTTATCAACGGCCCGGCAGTAAATGCATTTCAAAAAGGCCTTGAACAATATCTGGGCGTGAAGCATGTGATCCCGTGTGCCAATGGTACCGATGCGCTGCAGGTTGCCATGATGGCGCTCAATCTCCAGCCAGGTGACGAGGTGATTACAACCTCCTTTACCTTTATTGCCACGGCCGAGGTGATCGCCCTGTTAAAGCTAACCCCGGTGCTGGTCGATGTCGATCCTGACACTTTCAATATTGACCCTGCAGCCATTGAACGGGCCATCACCCCCAGGACCAAAGCCATCGTGCCGGTTCACCTTTTCGGACAAACCGCCCCGATGGAGGCGATCATGGAAATTGCCGGGAAACACAACCTTTTTGTTATTGAAGATAATTGCCAGGCCATCGGGTCGGATTATTATTTTAATGACGGGACTTCCAAAAAGGCCGGAACCATCGGCAATATCGGATGCACCTCCTTTTTCCCCTCCAAAAACCTGGGTTGTTATGGCGACGGCGGGGCGATCTTCACCAACGACGATGACCTGGCCAAACAGATGCGCGTGGTGGTGAACCACGGCATGACGGTGAGATATTACCACGACTACATCGGCGTCAACTCGCGTCTCGACAGCATCCAGGCTGCCATTTTGAAGGTCAAGCTTGCCCGCCTTGATGAATATGCCGCCAAACGGCGTGCTGCTGCTGATTTCTATGATGCCGCCTTTAAAAACCATCCCCACCTGAAAACCCCTGCCCGGTATGCCAAATCGAGCCATGTATTCCATCAGTATACCCTGGTCACCAAAGGTGTCGACCGCAAGGCGCTGATCGAATTCCTTACCTCAAAGGAGATACCGGCGATGATCTACTACCCGGTGCCGCTTCACATGCAGAAAGCTTACCTCGATCCACGCTACAAGGCCGGTGATTTCCCGGTTACAGAACATCTCAGCGAAACGGTATTCTCACTGCCGATGCATACGGAGCTTGACCCTGAGCAGCTTGCCTATATTACAGGAAACGTTCTTGAATTTTTCAACCGGTAACATGGAAACTCAATATTTCGCGCATGAATCAGCAATCGTCGACGAGGGTTGCCTGATCGGAAAAGGAACCAAAATATGGCATTTCTCCCATATCATGAAGGGGTGTGTCATTGGAGAGAACTGCAACCTCGGGCAGAATGTGGTTGTTTCGCCCGACGTGGTCCTTGGCAGGAATGTCAAGGTTCAGAATAATGTTTCCATCTATACCGGGGTCATCTGCGAGGATGATGTTTTTCTTGGTCCATCCATGGTTTTTACCAATGTGATAAACCCCAGGAGCCATATTTTAAGGAAAAGCCAGTACCAGGCTACACTTGTCAGACATGGCGCATCAATCGGGGCTAATGCCACGATCGTTTGCGGCAATGAGATCGGGGAGTTTGCCTTTATCGGCGCCGGTACCGTTGTAACAAAAAATGTGCCGGCCTATGCACTGATCATAGGCAACCCGGGCCGCCAGGCCGGGTGGATGAGCGAATATGGCCACCGGCTTCATTTTGATAATGAAGGGATAGCGGTTTGCCCCGAAAGTCACGAAAAATACCAGCTTACCAGTGATGGTGTGGTTGTAAAACTTGCAAAATAACAATGACTGAAACGAAAACACCCTTGAATTTCGCCCTGATCGGCGCTGCCGGGTACATTGCCCCGCGGCATATGAAGGCGATAAAAGATACCGGGAACCAGCTGGTTTGTGCACTGGATCCCTATGACGGCGTAGGAATCATTGACAGTTATTTTCCGCAGGCCGATTTTTTCATCGAGCCAGAACGGTTCGACCGGCACCTTGACAAATTGCGGAGAACCTCCATCAACAACTCCGGGGAGGGCAATAAAAAGGTTGACTATGTAAGCATATGCTCGCCCAATTATATGCATGATTCGCACATCAGGCTTGCGTTGCGCAACGATGCGCATGCCATCTGCGAGAAACCCATTGTGCTGAATCCATGGAACCTTGATGCGTTGGGTGAGATCGAAGCTGAAACAGGAAAACGGGTATATACCATCCTGCAGTTACGGTTGCATCCTTCGATCATAGCCCTGCGCAAGCAGGTACTGGAGGGACCCCGGGATAAAACATACGATCTGGACCTGACTTATATCACCTCAAGGGGAAACTGGTACTACCGTGCCTGGAAGGGCGACATCTCAAAATCGGGCGGAATTGCCACCAACATTGGCGTCCATTTTTTCGACATGCTCACGTGGGTTTTCGGGCAGGTGAAAGAAAACACGGTCCATTTGCTTAAGTTTGACAAGGCAGCCGGGTTGCTGAAGCTGGAACATGCCAACATCAGGTGGTTCCTGAGTCTCGATTACCATGACATTCCGGAAGCGATCCGTTCGGCAGGAAAGCGCACATACCGCTCGCTGCGAATGGGAGACCAGGATATTGAATTCAGTGATGGATTTGCCGACCTGCATACAGAGGTTTACAGGGATATCATCGCCGGCAAAGGGTTTGGCCTTACTGACGCCAAGTCCAGCATCGATGTGGTTTACCAGATAAGGAATGCAACTCCGGCGGGGTTAAGGGGCGATTACCACCCCATTCTTCAGACCATTGTAAAAAGTTTATAACTTAGCCTGATTTAAATTATTATTAAAAACCATCCTATGAAAATATTGGTAACCGGCGGTACGGGATACATCGGATCGCATACGGTGGTTGAACTTCAGGCCAAAGGGTATGAAGTAATCATTGTCGACAATCTTTCCAATTCATCCATAGAGGTGCTGGACAACATTGCCAGGATTTCCGGAAAGAAACCGTTGTTTGAAAAATTCGACCTTACGGATCCTGAAAAAACCGGGGCGTTTTTTAAATTACATAATGATATCCAGGCTGTTATACATTTTGCCGCCTTCAAGGCGGTAGGAGAGTCGGTCGAATTCCCCCTGATGTATTACCGTAACAACCTTATTTCGTTGATCAACATCCTTCAGGGAATGGTCGATAATAATATCCGTGATATCGTCTTTTCCTCCTCCTGTACCGTCTACGGCCAGCCTGAGCAGCTCCCTGCCAGGGAGGATACACCGGTTCAGCAGGCAGCTTCGCCATACGGAAATACCAAGCAGGTTTGCGAGGAGATCATCACCGACACCAGCGTCACAGGTAACATCCGGGGGATCCTGTTACGGTATTTCAACCCCATCGGGGCACACGAATCGGCCTTTATCGGGGAACTTCCCCTTGGAGTTCCCAATTGCCTGATGCCCTATATCACGCAGACCGCCATCGGTAAACGCCCCTTTCTCCGGGTGTGGGGTGATGATTATGATACGCCCGACGGCACGGCCATCCGCGATTACCTGCATGTGGTCGACCTTGCCAAGGCCCACGTCATTGCCGTAGAGCGGATGACAGAGAACAAATGCAAAAAAAAGGTTGAGGTTTTCAACCTGGGTACCGGGAAAGGCATGTCTGTCATGGAGGTTATCAATTCGTTTGAACGATCCACCGGTGTAAAACTGAACTACGAAATCATGGAGCGTCGTGCCGGCGACATTGTCAAGGTATGGGCTGACACCGACTTTGCAAACCGGGAATTGGGCTGGAAAGCCGAAAAGACCCTGGATGAGATGACCTCTTCGGCCTGGAAATGGGAACTGGCGCTGGCGAAAAAAAAGTAACCGGGGTCCAGGAAAAAAATAATTAACATTAACAATCGTTAGCAAGAAAACAATAAAGTATGAAGACAATCTTAATCACCGGAGGAGCTGGATTTATCGGATCCCATGTTGTACGCAGGTTTGTAAAGAAATATCCTGATTACAAAATTGTCAACCTGGATAACCTGACCTATGCAGGCAACCTTGCCAACCTGCGCGATATTGAAAAGGAATCCAACTATGAATTCGTAAAGGCAGATATTTCAGCCAGCGAGCTGATGAAGGCGCTCTTTAAAAAATACAGGTTTGACGGGGTTATTCATCTTGCTGCCGAATCCCATGTCGACCGCTCGATCAGCAGTCCGATGGAATTTATCTATGCAAACATCGTGGGTACCGTCAACCTGCTGAACGCGGCCCGTGCCATCTGGGATGATTTTTCAGGCAAACGGTTTTATCATATCTCCACCGATGAGGTTTACGGTTCGCTGGGCGCGGAAGGATTCTTTTACGAAAACACCGCCTATGATCCACGCAGTCCCTATTCCGCCTCAAAGGCCAGCTCCGATCACCTGGTCAGAGCCTATCATCATACCTTCGGACTGCCGACGGTGATCTCCAACTGTTCAAACAACTATGGACCCTTTCAGTTCCCTGAAAAGCTGATCCCGCTGGCAATACACAACATCAAGAACAATAAGCTGATTCCTGTTTACGGCAAGGGCGAGAACATCCGCGACTGGCTCTATGTCGAGGATCATGCCAATGCGATCGACCTGATTTTCCATGATGGCAAAGTTGGCGAAACATACAATATCGGCGGGAATAACGAATGGAAGAACATCGACCTCATCAAGTTGCTTTGTGAAACCATGGACCGCAAGCTTAAACGGTCGGCAGGCACCTCTGCAAACCTGATCACCTATGTAAAAGACAGGGCTGGTCACGACCTGAGGTATGCCATTGATTCAACTAAATTGCAGAAGGAGCTTGGCTGGAAACCCGGTTTGATGTTTGCGGAAGGGATTGAGAAAACTGTCGACTGGTACCTGGCCAATGAGGAGTGGATGAAGAATGTCACCTCCGGCGATTACCAGAAGTATTACGACATCCAGTATGCAAAACGTTAATTAACAACATATTCCGGCCGGGCCGACCCGCAGGGTCGGCCCGGCCGGATTCGTTAACTTCCCGAAACTGTTATATCTTTCCCGATTTTCATAATCAGTCCCTGTAACACATTGCCGGGACCCAATTCCACAAAATGATCGGCACCGTCGGCAATCATGTGCTGCACGATCTGTGTCCACAACACAGGGGCAGTCAGCTGCAAAATCAGATTTTGTTTTATCTGTACAGGGTCGGTAACCCTTTCGGCCGTTGCATTCTGGTAAACAGGACAGATGGGCGTGCTGACCGTGGTAGCATGAATTGCCTCGGCAAGCTCCACGCGTGCAGGTTCCATCAGGGGCGAATGGAATGCGCCTCCTACCTTCAATGGCAGGGCTCTGCGTGCACCACCGGCCTTTAGCCGTTCGCAGGCGATTTCTATACCCTTCAGGCTGCCTGATATGACAAGTTGTCCGGGACTGTTATAATTGGCAGGAACCACGATCTCATCAATCGATTTACAGATCTCCTCCACCTTCGCATCGTCGAGACCGAGGATTGCGGCCATGGTCGATGGCTCCATTTCACAGGCCTTCTGCATGGCTCCTGCACGGGCGGAAACCAATCGCAGCCCGTCTTCAAATGAGAGGGCTTTGCTGGCCACCAGTGCCGAGAATTCACCCAGCGAATGACCGGCGACCATATCCGGCTGAAAGGCTTCGCCTAACGTCGCAGCGAGGATGACAGAATGGAGAAAGATAGCGGGCTGGGTGACTTTGGTTTGCCGTAAATCCTCATCAGTGCCCGAAAACATCAGGTCGGTAATGCGGAAACCCAGTATTTCATTGGCTTTCTCAAACATCTCTTTGGCGAGTGCGGAGGTTTCGTACAGGTCCTTGCCCATACCTGTAAACTGGGCGCCCTGGCCCGGAAATACGTATGCTTTCATAGAAGGTTTATTAAAAGTAAACTTTTATTTGCGATCCCCCAGGAACCTGAGCAGGAACATAAACAGGTTGATAAAATCCAGGTAAAGCGTAAGAGCCCCTAAAATGCTGAGTTTCTTGATATTCTCATTCCCAAATTCGCCGGCTCCCGCACCTATCCTTTTCAGGCGCTGAACGTCGTAGGCGGTGAGCCCGGTAAAGATGAGCACCCCAATGACACTGATGATATAGTCCATCGTGCCGCTGTGCATGAAAAAGTTCACCAGCATGGCGATCATTAAGCCGACCATCCCCATCATCATGATGGAACCAAATTTGGTGAGATCGGTTTTGGTGGTATACCCGGTCACGGCCATAACGCCGAACATCGCAGCCGTAACGGCAAAGGTTTTATAAACCGAAGCGGCCGTATAAACCAGCAGGATAAAGCTCATGCTCATGCCCATCAACACTGAAAACGAGATGAACAGCAGGGTCAGCACGGCAGGCGAAAGGCGCTGAAAACCGAATGACATCAGCAGGACAAAACCCAGCGGGGCGAGCGTGACAATCCAACCCAGGGGAGTCATGCCCCCGGTTTCAATGTTCCTGAGGCTGCTTACCAGTTCAGGCGTAGAGGCAAACCAGTAGGCTGTGATGGCAGTTACAACCATCGCCAGGAACATCCACCCGAAAACCTGGGTCATAAACGACTTGGCAACAGTAAGATCCTGTGTCCCCTGCTGCTGTGCAAAAAATCCATTGTTATTAGTCTGTTCGAACATTTTAGATTCTCCCTTTGTTTAATTGATTTAATAATGCAGGAATGCAGGAATGAAATAATGCAGTAAAATTATCCGCAAACATGTACCCGTTTCCCACCTCTTTATTATTTATAATTCCCGCATTCCCGCATTCCTGCATTCCCGCATTCCTGCATTCCTGCATTAGTGCAGCTTCGTGCTGATCAGGTGCAGGAACTCCGTCCGGGTTTTGTCGCGTTCAAAGGCGCCGACAAAATCGGATGTCGTTGTGACAGAATTTTGTTTCTGAACACCCCGCATCGACATACACAAATGTTGTGCCTCAATGACAACTGCCACCCCCAGGGGTTTCAGGGTGTCGTTGATGGCATCCTTGATCTGCATGGTAAGCCGCTCCTGCACCTGGAGTCGGCGTGCATAGATATCCACCACGCGGGCGATCTTACTGAGCCCGGTGATATATTTATCGGGAATGTAACCCACATGGGCTTTCCCGATAAAGGGGACCATATGATGCTCACACAAAGAATAGATCTCGATATCTTTAACGATCACCATTTCCCGGTAATCCTCCCTGAACTTGGCAGAATTGAGGATCTCCTTCGGGTCGAGTGCATATCCCTGCGTGAGGAACTGGATGGCTTTGGCCACGCGCAGGGGGGTCTTCTCCAGCCCTTCCCTGTCGGGGTTTTCGCCGATCAGCCGCAGGATTTCCCTGTAATGAAAGCTTAGTTCTTCAGTTGCTTTCGGATCAAATTCCTCGGTCTTTTCGTAATTCAGTTTTTTCTTGATTGCCATGATGTTTTTTATATCAATCATTCACCATAATATTCAATAATGTTGTTTTCCGATTGCTCAATCCTGACGCAATGCAAGATTCCGCCCAGGTTCCTGATGCCTTCTTCCAGTTCATTCCAGATGCCCGTTGCCAGGTTTTCACTGGTAGGCACTTTACCTTGAAGGAAATCAACCTCCAGGTTGAGGTTCTTATGATCAACTTTGTTCAGGATTTTTTCTTCAATCAGCTTGCTCACATGACGCAGGTGGATAATCAACCCGGTCACTGGATCAACCTCTCCCTTCACGGTGACATACAGGATATAATTATGCCCGTGCCAGTTGGGGTTGGAGCATTTGCCAAAAACCGTGAAGTTCTCTTCATCCGTATACCCGGGCAAAAAAAGACGGTGTGCCGCACTGAAATGTTCCCGCCGTGTTATATAAACCATTTCGAATGAATTAGGTTGCAAAAATACAGTATTTTACTGAATCGATGAATCAGGCGCCGCGGACTGGTTGTTTTTGATGATGCAAACTGCTTCGAAGATGCTGTAAAACAGGTACAAAACGAAAAATCCCAGTACAAAGGCAACGGCATCCTTGCGGTTTATCAAAATATAAACAACCATGACCCCAACATAAAGAAACAGTTTGATGATGATGGTCAGGAGAAAGGTGTTGACAAACTTGATAAATCGTTTGCCAACCGACTGCAGAAGGTAATAGAACGACAGCAGCGAGGTTGCGATGAAAAAGAAAAACAGGGAGGGCAGGGCCGGGGAGAGGAATTTGCCGGGCAGCGTCAGGGTCAGAATCAGCCAGATCATGCCAAGGATGCCGGAGAAGATCAGCAGCTGTTTAAGATATTGGATATATGCGGATTTCATGGAGGCCTTTAATTATAAGAATGGGATGCCTATTTGCGCAATAAATCCTTCGTGACAAAATAGATTGCAAGCATCACCGAGAGGATTGAAAAGAATACGGTCAGGATTGGCCTGGTATTACACCAGCCATCCAGTTTATACCCGCCAAACACGCCCAGCAGGATGGTAACCAGCATTTGAACTGCCATGCCGGAGTAACGGGCATAATCGTTAAGGTTTTTCCTGGGATCTGTTTTCATTGGCTGCGGAGGGGAATTTGATCTCTTTGATGCCTCCCTGGTCCATGCTGCAGGTGCCTGAAAACTTTGCTCCCGGCTCTATTGCCAGCTTCCCGGTGGTAATGTCACCGCTGAAACGGGCAGTCTCCTTAAGCGTGAGCAGCTCGGTCACCTTCACGGTAGCTTTGACCTCCCCGGAAAAATCGGCATTCTGGCACTGGATCTCACCATCGATCTTCCCGGTAGGTCCTACCACGATTTTTCCCTTGCACTGAATGGTCCCTTCCATGGTACCATCAATCCGAAAATCGCCATTGACCTGGATTTCTCCTTTTACAACCGCACCAGGACCTAAAATGTTGATGGTGGGAATTTCAGGTTCTCTGTTTTTAGACATAAGGTTCATTTTTTATCAGGCGCTTATTTTTGAATAGGATAGTTCTTTTCAAAAAACCGGACATATTGCAGCACATCTTTGTTTTTGTAAAGAATGGGGTAATTTTCCACGGAGATTACAAAAGCATAATATTCACCGGCATTCTCCAGTTTTGTAAAGATATACTTACTGTCGAGAATCCCAAGAAAATAGTTCATTGCAGTTTCACTGTTGTCAAAATTATTTACCGTCACCATCTGCCTGCCCTGGTCCAGCAGGAGACTGTTAACCATCAGCCCCTCAAGGTCGTGGAACTTGGAATTATAGTCTGAAATCTTTATTTTAAGGGCATTGACGTCAACCAGGTTGTCGTTGACAACCAGCACATAAAAATGTACGGCAGCGGGATCGTATTTGTACAGCTTCATCGTATTGTCAACCACCGCAACCGAGTCGGTGGGAATAGGCTTACCCTGGGCATCTTTTTGTGTTCCGAGGAAGGCCAGTACATTTTCGGCCAGTGGCTTGACAGAACTTTTCGGATAATCTTTAATCACCTTTTTCATCGCCACCACCAGGGAGTCCACAATTTCGATCTTTCCGAGCGCCAGCGCGCGCATATAATCGAATTTAGGCATGAAGGCCGTATCCGCCTGGTACTTGGTCCGTGCAAGGTCGGCATTGTTGATGACCATATAATACTGCTGGTTTGCAAATGCCTGGTAAGTGTCGGTATACAGTTGTGCGGCTTCAGACTTCCTGGCACTGATCTCCTTGTAGAAATTAGGATTCACAAGGAGTTTAGCATAATCGCTTTCAGGATTTTCAGTCAGGATCTGGTTTTTGAACTGATCGGATTTCGGCTGATCCTGCAGATGCGAATAGAGCGTATAAAGTTCATATTCAGTCGGCAGCTTGTATTTGTTTTTCGGGAACCTGTTTAAAAGCGTTTCAAACGTCGTTGTGGCATTGCCATAATCACCAAGTCCTTCGGCATAGATAAAACCCGCCTGGTAATAGGATTCAATGATCATCTTGTTTGAAGCTTTAATCCGGGTGGTATCGAACGGGATATCCTTTAAATAATAGGCTCTCTCTTTAGGGTTCTTTAACTTTGCCAGCAGCTTTTTCCCCTGTTTTGTGGTGTCGTTGGGCATTCCCGGAATAGAATCTGTTTTTTCAGGCTCGTTTGAAAAGCTGGCTACCGTTTTGTCGGAAAGGAACCAATTGTCCTCATAGACCCGCTGACCCCATTTTCGCTTAAAAGTTGAAAATCCCATCGACATGGTGGTCGGATTGTAGAAGTACCACCGGCCCTCCTTCGACCCGATCGCCTGCTGATCAAGGCCACCGTTAGGATTCTGGAAAAACTGGGACTGCAGCCTTTTTTGCTCTTCCTGCTGTTTTTTCAATTCATCGGCAATCAGTTTGGCAATAATCTTGTCGATGACCTTGTTGCGCTGGTCCTCCGGCATTGCGGCCAGCTTCTGAAGACTGTCCTGCCGCTGGATAACCTGGAGGTTTTTTACCAGTTCCGTAAGCGTTCCGGTCTTTTTTGCCAGCTCCTTATAGGAGGCATAATCTTTGGGAAGGAACTGCATCGTGCTGTCGTAATAGAGCTGGGAGGTAATATAATTGCGGTTCCCGAAAAAGATATCCGCCAGGTCAAGAGAAGAAATTGCCTTCTGGTAATTATTGGTATGACTGGTACTTACCGACTTTTTGAACAAGTCGATGGCTTTTGTGGTATCACTGTCCTTCAGTGCGATATGGGCCAGTGCGTAGTAGATCTGGTCCTGGAATTCCTTGTTCTTATCCTCCTTCAGCATCTTTGAGAGTTTCTTAACGATAAACTCACGGTTCCCGCTTTTTGCCGTATAACATTGTGCCAGGTTGATCTTGGCATTAAATTCCATTTCGTAGGTTTTGGCATGCTTCGAAACAAAGAGATAGAGCCGGGATGCCTCGTCATAATCTCCGTTCAGTTCACGGATCTGTGCCAGGATGAACTTGCAACGGGTGCTCACAGCCCTGGTGGGTTTTAATTCAAGGGCACGGTTCAGATAGGGAATGGCTGCATCGTAATTTTTCTGCAGGATATAAAACTGGGCATAAAGCAGGTTCAGGTCGGTTTCATACTTTTCAGGTGCGTCGCCTTTTCTGAT
Organism: Bacteroidota bacterium; assembly: GCA_037133475.1. Taxonomy (GTDB): domain Bacteria; phylum Bacteroidota; class Bacteroidia; order Bacteroidales; family FEN-979; genus CAIVAT01. Next base: position 45,891 of record JBAXOB010000002.1, on the reverse strand, counting down.
CTTGCTCTGCAGCATATCAAGCATCGGCTCAGCCCTGTTGTAGTCGCCCAGTTGTATGTTCGCCCTGGCCTGCCACAGCATGGCGGCATATTTGATCTCATTCTGGTTGTAAGTCTTGATCACAAACTCGAAAGTACGCCGGGCCATCGGGTAGTCCTGCTTGTAGAAGTAGCATTTCCCGATAAGCATGTAGGAATCTTTGATCCATCGCACATACTCCTTGTGGTTAAAGTACATCGAGTGTTTGGTGATGGTTTTGGAGGCTTTTTTAATGCCGATATCGGCATACTGGGAGATCTTGGCGGAGGTGGTTTTATCGCCATAATTGTAAACGGGCAGCACCAGCGCATAATTGTCCTTCAACCCGGCCTGGTATTCTTTAAGGCCCTGGCGGAGGTTATCCATTCCGTTCCAGTAAACGTTGTAATGTGCAGTCAGGTTATGGTAGTTCCGGCGGACAAAGGTATTTTTCTTGGTTGAACATGCGCTGAACATGATCAACCCCGATAAAAACAAAATCGATACGGAGAGGGTAAAAATCTTCGATGATCTCAAAACGTTAAGGCCTTTAAAAGATATAATAACTATAATTTTACAAAAATATTTTAAATTTTTGAATTAGACCAGATATATCCCGAAAGTTATCAGATTAGGAATGTCAGCATGCCAACAACTCGAAGAGGATAGCCTGTTTTCAGGGAGGGTAAGGGAAGATTTGCGGAATCGCATAATTTTCCGATCTTTGCACCGTTTGAAGGAACAGCGCGTGCGACATGGTTTTTGAAAGAAAAGTTAAACGAAAAGGTAAGTGGACTGAAAAATGGCGGAATAAATATCGCCTTGTTTTCATGACCGACGATACACTTGAGGAGCGGTTTACCTTCCGGCTTTCAAGGATGAACGTATTTATTGCACTGGGGACCCTTACCATCGTGCTGATCTTCCTCACCAGCATCCTCATCGCCTTTACACCCCTGCGGGAATATATACCGGGTTACACCAGCGTGGGACTTACCAAAAAACTCTACCGCCTCCAGATCAAAACAGATTCCATTGAACGTGACCTGGTGAACAAGGACAGGTTCATCCGGAACCTCAGGGATGTCATCAACGGCAAGGACCTGACGGAGGATAAGCCATTGGTCAAAGATACCCTAAAGCTGTATGATCATATAAAAATCAAACACTCAACAGAAGATTCCCTCCTCAGGCTTGATGTGGAAAACCAGAACAAATACAACCTCTACAAAATGGAGACGATGGAAACAGCCAGCCAGAAGAAGGCATCCATTGGCGGGGTTTTATTCTTTGCCCCGTTGAAAGGAGTCATTACGAATGGATTTAATCCGACCCAAAAACATTATGGCGTTGACATTGTTGCAAAACAAAATGAGGCGGTAAAGGCTGTCCTTGACGGAACGGTGCTTTTCAGCAACTGGACCCTGGAAACTGGCTATGTTATCGTTATCCAGCATTCCCAGAATATTGTCTCCATCTATAAGCACAACTCTGCCATCCTGAAAAAGGCGGGCGAATATGTGAGAGCCGGTGAACCGGTTGCCATTGTGGGAGAAACGGGGGAATTACAAACAGGGCCTCATCTCCATTTTGAACTCTGGAACGACGGTAACGCATTGAATCCCAAAGACTACATTACTTTTTAAACTATTCTGCAACCATTTGAAGAAATCCATCGCCATACTAGGATCAACAGGGAGCATTGGAACCCAGGCACTCGATGTGGTGCGCAGTCATCCCGACCTGTTCGGCGTGGAGGTGCTGACCGCCCAGTCGAACTGTGACCTGCTTATCCGGCAGGCTGTTGAATTCAGTCCAAATGCAGTGGTGATCGGCAACAAGGATTGTTATGCGAAAGTTTCGGAGGCCCTGAAATCATACCCGGTAAAGGTCTTTGCCGGCCAGGAGTCAATCGCCCAGATCGTCGAAATGGAGGAGATCGACCTGGTAATCAGCGCCCTGGTAGGTTATGCAGGACTTAAACCAACCTTAAACGCCATCAGCGCCGGCAAAAATATTGCACTTGCCAATAAGGAAACCCTGGTGATTGCAGGTGATCTGGTGATGGCCGGGGCCCGGCATCATAAGGTTATGGTGCTGCCGGTCGATTCGGAACATTCTGCTATTTTTCAATGTCTTATCGGGGAGATGCCCGGCAGCGTTGAAAAAATTTACCTTACAGCCTCCGGGGGGCCCTTCCGCGGGAAGAGCAGGAATGACCTTCTCGCCATAACCAGGGAGGATGCATTGCACCATCCGAACTGGAAGATGGGACATAAGGTCACCATTGATTCTGCCTCGATGATGAACAAGGGGCTGGAGGTTATTGAAGCGCGGTGGCTGTTCGACCTTCATCCCGGACAGATCGATGTTGTCATCCATCCGCAATCGGTGGTACATTCCATGGTACAGTTTGTCGACGGCTCGGTAAAGGCACAGATTGGGCTGCCGGATATGAAACTGCCGATCCTCTATGCCATGTCTTTCCCGGGAAGGATAAAATCTGACAGCCCGCGCCTCAGTTTTGCCGATTATCCCAGCCTAACCTTCGAACCGCCCGACAGGGAACTTTTTCGAAACCTTGCGCTGGCCTATATCGCATTACAGGAGGGAGGGAACATGCCTTGTATCCTGAATGCAGCCAATGAAGCGGCCGTAAAGGCCTTTCTCGACAGGAGGATTGGCTTCCTGAATTTACCCGAAGTAGTGGAATTTTGCATGAAAACAAGCTCGTTTGTTTCAAAACCCTGTTATGACGACTATGTCGCCACGCACTTTGAAACCATGGAAAGAGCTGAAACCTATATCAACCGATCAATGAACCTGTCTTAAAAAAAACGCATGGAAATCTTCATAAAAATTGTTCAATTATTGCTGAGTTTGTCAATCCTGGTCATATTTCATGAATTCGGCCATTTTATTGCAGCCCGGTTGTTTAAAACCAGGGTTGAAAAGTTTTACCTCTTCTTTGATCCCTGGTTTTCGCTTTTCAAATTTAAAAAAGGGGATACCGAATACGGTGTTGGCTGGGTCCCGCTGGGAGGCTATGTGAAAATTTCCGGGATGATCGATGAGTCGATGGACAAGGAGCAGATGAAACTTCCGCCCCAACCCTGGGAATTCAGGTCAAAACCGGCCTGGCAGCGGCTCATCATCATGCTGGGAGGGGTAACGGTTAACGTACTGCTGGCCATTGTCATCTATATTTTCATGCTGTCGATGTGGGGAGAACAATACCTGCCTACCGCGGAGGTTAAATATGGTATTTCGGTTGACTCCCTGGGTTACAGGATGGGTCTGCGCGACGGCGACAGGATCCTGACGGTTGACCACAAACAGGTGGAGGATTTTGCCGCCATCCCTAAAACGATCATCCTGGAGGAGGCGAAAACACTGCAGGTGGTGCGTAACGGCGAGAATGTCGATGTGCAGGTGCCGGCGGGTTTCATCAGCCAGCTGATTAAACAAAAATCACCCGATTTCATCGCCGTCAGGTTCCCGTTCGAGGCGGGGAAATTTGCCCCCGGATCGCCCGCAAAAGCGGCCGGGATGCAGATCGGCGACAAGATCATCGGGCTGAATGATTCCGTGTTGGTCTATTTTGACCAGTTCAGGGCCACTATCCAGCACTATAAGAATAAAACGGTCAAAGTGATGGTCGTCAGGGGAAAGGATACGTTACGTTTGCCTGTCAATGTTCCTGCTGCAGGCCTGATCGGCGTGTACCATAAAGCCCCGGTCACCTATTTTAAGTTCAGGGAAAAAAACTACAACCTGGTCACCGCAATCCCGGTCGGAGTCGTAAAAGCCTTTGACGGGGCAGGCAACTATATCAAATCGGTAAAACTGCTGTTTTCACAGGAAAAGGCATATGAATCGGTTGGAGGATTTATCACGATCGGGAATATTTTTCCCTCAACCTGGGACTGGCCTGCATTCTGGTCTCTGACTGCATTCCTGTCGATCATGCTGGCCGTATTAAATATTTTGCCCATCCCGGCACTTGACGGGGGCCATGTCATGTTCCTTTTTTATGAGATCATTTTCAGGAGAAAACCCAGCGACAAGTTCATGGAATATGCCCAGGTCGTTGGTATGGTGATCCTTTTCGGGTTGCTGATATTTGCAAACGGACAGGATATCATGAAACTGTTCAGGCACTAAACAGGCCGTATGACGGTATTTATGCAGGGATCAGGAGGTCACCTTTTCCTTTAGAGATCCGAATCCTTCACCCAGGATCTCCGTGGCATCGGTGACGGTAAGAAAGGCTTTCGGGTCGATATCGTGGATGTATTCCTCCAGCAATGCCAGTTCCCGGCGGCTTACCACCGTAAAGATGATCCGCTTGTCGGCCATATTATACATGCCGTGCCCGTCGATGTAAGTGCCGCCACGGTCGAGGTTGTTTAATATCTTATCCCTGATCTCTTCATGTTTGTCGGAGATGATGAACAGGCTCTTGTCATAGCTGACGCCCTGCAGCACAACGTCAATGACCTTCCCGGTAATGAAGATCACGATCCAGGAATAGAGGGGGATTTTCCAATCGCGGAAGACGACCAGGCCAACCAGCACGATTACCGAATCCACATAAATCATCAGCATGCCAAGGGGAAGCCTGGTGTATTTTGAGATGATCATGGCAACAATGTCGCTTCCCCCTGATGTCGCCTTTGACTTAAAGATCAGGCCGAGCCCGACGCCTGCCAGCACCCCTCCGAAAATGGAAGACAACAGGGCATCCCCGACAACCAGCGGCTGAAATCCCCACAGGTAGGTAAGGCTATCGGTAAATAGGGCCGTCAGGGAAAAGCCAAGAACGGTTTTAAATCCAAACCTGGGACCGAGGAATTTCATCCCGATCAGGGTCAGGGGAATGTCAAAACACAGGGCAACAAGGCCGACCGGCGTGTTAAACATATAATGGAGTACAATCGAGATGCCATAAACCCCGCCCGGCACTATTTTATAGGGGGTGATAAAGAGCACAAAACCGGCCGCCAGGATAAACGAGCCCAAAATGATAAGACTATAGGAGAAAAACCATTTACGGGTAAAGGGTTTTTCCTTGATCAGACTGAATGCCATAAAAGTGATTTTAAGGATAGGTTTAACAAACGTCTGCAAAGATATTTGATTACTGCACAATGCAAGCCACTGTTGTGCGTTAATCATTTAAACATAGTCTAAATTGGTAATACAGGGATGTTGGTAATGAAAAAAGATGTACTTTTATCCCGTTTTTTAGATGAACCTGACACACCGTTGCTGAACTTACCTTTTGCAGGAAAACTGCCAAAACCGGGGATAAAACGTTTTTTTATCCTGATCCTTCTTGTTTTTCAGGGAGGTTTATCGCTTTATGCGCAGCAATCTACGCTCATCACGCACTATATGTTCACCAACATGGCTATGAATCCGGCTTTTGCAGGAAACAGCGGTGGTATTTCAGCGACAGGCCTTGTTCGCCAGCAATGGATCGGCTGGAAGGATGCTGATGGCACCAAATCTGCGCCGCAGACCTATTTGTTCACGGTTGATTCGCCATTCAAATTTTTACATGGGGGAGCGGGATTGTCCATATCACAGGACCAGATCGGTGTTTTTAAAAATACGGTACTGAAACTGGCCTATGCCTATAAACTGGAAATGGGGTCGGGGGATTTGTCAATCGGGTTGCAGGGAAACCTGCAAAACATCAGTTACGATGTTTCAAAATTCAAGGGGATTGATTCTGATGATCCCTTGCTGAGCGGCCTGCAGGGAAAAACCAGCGCGATGATGTTTGACCTGGGAACCGGGGTGTATTATAAAGTTCCGGAAAAGTATTACCTGGGCTTTTCTGTTGACAACCTGTTACAGACCCGCTCTAAAAAGCTGGCCTACGAGCTTCGCCGCACCTTTTATCTTACAGGAGGTTACCAATGGGTAATTCCGGGTCACCCGGAGTTTGAATTGCTGCCCTCTGCGCTTGTCATGTACGATGGAGCGGCATTTCAACTAAATGCCAGTGCGCTGGTGTCGTACAACAATAAATTCTATGGAGGTCTCGGATACCGGTTGCAGGATGCTGTTTCTCTGCTGGCCGGCGTTCTGGTCAAAAGCCTGCGTATCGGGGTCGCATATGACATCAGTACATCGGCCATGCACAAGTATAACAGCGGGGGGTTGGAAGTTATGGTCAATTACTGCTTTAAGATTGACGTGGATAAATTCCGTAAAAGTTACAGGAATACACGTTTCTTATAAAAGAAAAAGTGTAATTTTGCCGTTTTGCTCTAAAAAACAGCCTTTAAAATAATAAAGTTCAATACATAGCGTTATTTTCATCCATCAATCTGCCAACAAATGAAAAAACTGATCATTTATTCCGCGCTACTCATCTTCTTGGGAAGTTGCGGTAACTCAGGAAGTGGTGAGCTTACGGGAATCAAAGGCCGCAAGCGCTACTATTCACCGGATCCGTTTGGTATGGTTTACGTTCCCATGGGTTCCTACACGATGGGGGTCAGCGATGAAGATATGCCCTATGCCCAGTTAAACAATCCAAAAACTGTTACGGTACAGGCATTCTATATGGATCAGACCGAGATTACGAACAACGAGTACCGTCAGTTCGTTTTCTGGGTCCGCGATTCCATCGCACGCCGCCTGCTGGGTGAAACCAAACCTGATTTATATTTTATCTCGGAAAATAAAAAAACCGGTGAACAGTTTGATCCGCCGTGCCTTAACTGGGAATCCAAACTTGACTACAACTCTCAGCAGCAGGACATCCGGGATGCCTTAGCCCAGCTTTATCTTCCTGAAAATGAGAGATATTTCAGAAGAAAAGAGATTGATACCCGTAAACTCTATTTTGAATATTATTTTGTTGACCTGAAAGCTGCCTCCCGCAAAGATTACAGTGCACAGACCGATCCCAAGGAGGCAAGCCTTGCAAACCGTCCCCAGGGTCTGAAAGACCGTTCGGTTTATGTACGCAAGGAGGTTATCAATGTTTATCCCGATACATTGTGCTGGATCCATGATTTCGCCTATTCCTTCAATGATCCGAGTACTGAAAAATATTTCTGGCATCCTGCCTATGACAATTACCCGGTAGTGGGCGTAAACTGGCGTCAGGCAAATGCATTTTGCATCTGGCGTACCCAGCTTAAGAACAGTTTCCTTTATGGTAAAAAGGGAGAGACCTTTATCAGCGATTTCCGTCTTCCGACCGAAGGTGAATGGGAATGGGCCGCACGCGGTGGATACGATGCCAACCCCTATCCCTGGGGCGGTCCTTACACCCGTAACGATAAAGGATGTTTCCTTGCCAACTTCAAGCCCTTGCGTGGCGATTACATCGCCGACGGAGGCGCAACCACGGTGATTGTGGCCCATTACCCGGCCAATGATTACGGACTTTATGATATGGCCGGCAATGTGGCCGAATGGACCGTTACCGCCTTTCATCCCGCATCCTATAACTTTTCCTGGGACCTGAACCCCGATTACAAATACAATGCAAAAGATGCTGATCCCCCCGCCCTCAAACGCAAAGTTACCCGCGGAGGATCTTGGAAGGATGTCGCTTACTTTATCAGGGTTTCCACCCGTGCATATGAGTACCAGGACACCGCTAAATGCTATGTTGGCTTCCGTTGCGTTCAGAGTTACCTGGGCCGTCAGCGTGACGACAATCCCTCAAGGGCATCTAAAGTTTACAGATAAAACTAATCCAATCTACTTTATTAACAATTAATTCAATCATGTTATGGCGTTACTAGATTTTGTAAAAACAAAGCAGTATAAGAATTTCATGGCCAAACTTTATGGCTGGGGAGCCGCCGTTGTAATCGTTGGTGCATTATTTAAAATCAACCATTATACAGGTGCAGATATCATGCTGATCATAGGCTTGGGTACGGAATCAATGATCTTCTTCTTCTCAGCATTTGAGCCACCCCATGTTGAACCCGACTGGAGCCTGGTTTACCCGCAGTTGGCCGGGATATACCATGAAGATGAACTCGATGCAAGCAAGGCTTTTACAACAAAAGATACCGTTTCGCAGGAACTTGATAAAATGCTTGAAAAGGCAAAAATCGGACCGGAACTGATCGCCAGTTTAGGGTCAGGGATGACCAAGTTGTCGGAAACCACCTCCAAATTATCGAATGTGGCCGATGCCTCCCTTGCCAACGATAAATATGTCAGCACGATGAAAACTGCCACAGAATCGGCAACCATTCTCAACGAGTCCTATCGCAAAACAGCCACCTCGCTGGAGCAGAATGCCGCTGCCTCGCAGGAACAGATGACCCACATCAAAGCCACCTCCAAAAATGCAGCCACCCTTTCGACCATGTTTGCTGAAGTCGGTGAATCTTTAAAGGAAGATGTACAGGCGAACAAGGCCTTTTCAGCCAGTTTGACCAATGTGACTGCCTCGGCCAATAAATTTGTTGAGAAATATAATGAATCGGCCACCCTGTTGTCAAAAACCACCGAGTCACTGAATGCAACTGCAACCGGCGGAGCCAACTATAACAAGGAATTACAGCGTATTTCCAGTAACCTTTCCGCCCTGAATGCCATGTATGAATTACATCTCCAGGGTTCCAACCAACAGATGGAAACTACCACCAAATATAACACCATCCTGAATAAATTTTCGACAAATCTGAATGAGTCTCTGGCGAATACGGAAAAATTCAAGGTCGAGGTGGACAACCTTACCAAAAATATCGCTGCACTAAACAAAGTGTATGGAAATATGTTGTCGGCAATGAGTGTTGGCGGAAAATAATTTGAATTCACCTGTAAATAATACCTATATAGATGGCTGGATATAAAGAGACACCGAGGCAGAAGATGATCGGAATGATGTATCTCGTTCTTACTGCATTGCTCGCATTGAACGTCTCGAAACAAATCCTGGATGCATTTGTCGTCGTGAACGAGAGTATGGAAACAACCAACGACAACTTTGCAAAAAAACTGGATAATACGTATGCAAAATTTAAAATTCAATATCAGTTAAACCCCAATAAAGTGGGTCCTTACTGGGAAAAAGCCCGTCAGGCTAAAGCCCTTTCTGAAAAGTTCTCCAAGTATGTCGATAGCATCAAATACACGGTTATCATGCAGACGGAGAAACTGCCCTCGCTGGAGGAAGCCAAGAAGCTGAATCTTCGGAATGCAGAGAGAAAGGACAACTACGATACCCCGACACGTTTTTTCATCGGTAGTTCAACCGACGGATCAGCAGGCGAATCCCGGAAACTGAAAGATAAAATTGAACTTTATAAAAAACAGATGCTTGAATTGATTGACCCTAAATTCAGGGGTTCCATCAAGGTCGGCATGGATACCAAAGGACCATTCTTCGACAGGGACGGCGCGGAACAATCATGGGAAATGCATAACTTCTATCGCACAATCCTGGCTGCAACCGTTACCATCCTGAATAAAACGAAGGCCGAAATTTACAATGCCGAATTTGATGTTATCAATAACTTATACAGCTCCATTGATGCATTGAATTTTAAATTTGATAAAATCCAGGCAAAGGTTATTCCCAAAAGCAGCTATATTTTCCTGGGGGATGAATACCAGGCGGAAATCCTTGTTGGCGCGTATGATACGAAACAAAATCCGGATGTAAGGTATGTTTTGGGCGCAGATACCCTTATCGATGGCAATTATAAAAATGCAACGCCTATTGTTGGTTCCGACGGACTGGTCGTTTTGAAACTGGCAGGATCGGCCGAAGGGCTGAAGAAATTCGCCGGGATTATCAAGGTTGTAAGCCCCCTGGGCGATACCATGACATTCCATTTTCACGATGAATTTATTGTAGCCAAACCGGCCATCACCATCTCCCCGAGTAAGATGAATGTATTTTACATCGGTGTTGACAACCCCGTGGAAATCAGTGTCCCCGGCAGTCCTGAAAAGATCATCCCCTCTATTTCAACCGGGAGTATCCGTGCCGAGGGAAAAGACTGGATCGTGTCAAACCTCGTCTCTTCTGCAACAAGGGAGGCCGTGATCAGTGTCAGCGCTGTGTTTTCAGGGAAAACAAAAAGTATGGGATCTTATAAATTCCGCCTGAAGACCCTGCCCGACCCCTATATCAAAATTGCGGGAAAAAATGAAGGTTTCATCTCCAAGAGTTTGTTGCTTGCGAGCCCGATCCTGCTTCCTGAAATGCCCGCCGGCTTTGATTTTGATATCAAATACGTGGTCACCTCGTTTGTCTTCTCAACAGCCAACACATCCGGACAGGGTGATGAGGTGAAGGTCCCGGGGAACAGGCTTACTCCTGAAATCCTCAAGGCGATTACCAATTCCCGTAAAGGACAACGAATCTGGTTCGACGATATTTATGTCAAGGGACCGGATGGAACCCGTAAGGTCAATGCCAGTCTTAGTTTGAAATTGAACTGATAATATCCATAAGGAGGTAATATGAAAAAAGCACTTTTCCTGGTCTTATTCTTCATGCTTTTTGCTGGGATAAGCATTACATCCTATTCGCAGGTCCTGGAGGGTCCGCCCAGGGACGGCGTGTACGATAAAACAGCGATAACGCAGGTTCAGCCGATTCCTTATCCTTACCTGCGCGAAGCCGACATTATCTGGACCAAAAGGATCTGGAGGGTGCTGGATATGCGTGAAAAGATGAACCAGCCCTTTTACTTCCCTGAAAAACCACAGAATAACTGGCGCAGCCTCGTAACCATTATCATGGATGGCTTAAAGGAGGGAACCATCACCGCCTATGCGGGCGAATCAGATCAGTTCCTGGTGCCGCTTACATACAAGGAACTGACCGATAAACTTGACAGGGCCGATACCGTAAAATTACCCCGCCCGGATAACCCCGATATTATGTTCGATACGGTTATCAAGCAATCGTTCGATCCTTCCAATGTCAAGAGATTGAATATCAAGGAGGATTTTTATTTCGACCGTCAGCGCTCTGTTTTTGAGGTACGAATCCTGGGGATTTGCCCTGTTGTCGATGTAATGGATAAAAATACGGGGGAGAAACGGTTTGAAAAACCCCTTTTCTGGATCTATTTCCCCGAATGTCGCAATCTCTTTGCCAAGAACGAACTTTTCAACCTGAAAAACGGGTCGGCCGGGCGAATGTCATATGACGACGTTTTCATGAAACGCATGTTCGCTAGTTATATTTATAAGGAGGAAAACGTTTACGACCGCAGTATAAAGGATTATGCAGTAGGCACCGATGCCCTTCTGGAGGCGGAAAAGGCCAAGACCACCTTGTTTGATTTTGAACAAAATCTCTGGGAATATTAGGCCTGATGCACTCATTTTGAATTTTTTCAAAGGCTGTCTCCTCCCATTGAGACAGCCTTTGTCGTTAATAATGACACCGGGCTACCGTTTCTCATCCGATTTCATTATTTTTGTGACAACTGGTTCTAATCGGCATTATGGCATCACCATTCCTGGAAACTCCCATTGAATTCCTTAAAGGCGTTGGTTCAACCAGGGCGGAGTTGCTGAAAAAAGAGCTCAGGATTGCCACTTTTGGAGATCTTCTCCTTTTTTTTCCCTTCCGGTACAGTGACCGCAGCAAATTTTACAGGATTGCCGACATACAGGATGATGCCACCTATGTTCAGCTAAAGGCCAGGCTTATCCGCATCCAGATGGCCGGGACAGCCCCCCATCAGCGGCTGGTAGGGACTATCCGCGACGATAGCGGGGAGATGGATTTGATCTGGTTCCAGGGCATTAAATGGGTGCTCGAAATGCTGACGCCGCAACAGGATTATATTGTTTTCGGAAAGCCCGCCCTTTTCAACGGACGATGGAATATCTCCCACCCTGAACTTGAAATACCCTCCCTGAAACCGTTGCCGTTAAGTGAAAGGGTTCGGCCAATCTATAATTCGACAGAGAAACTTAAATCCAAAGGGCTCGATTTCAAGGGAATCGGGAAACTGGTGAAAAACCTGTTGCTGAATGAGAAATTCGTTGTCCCTGAAAACCTTACTCCCGCGATTCTTGACAACCTTCGCCTGCTTGACAGGCAGCAGGCCTTCGTCAATATTCATTTTCCCCAAAGTCCAGAATTGCTGAAGAAGGCCCGGACCCGCCTGAAATTTGAAGAGTTGTTCTTTATCCAGCTCCGGCTGGCAAAGCAACGGTCAGGCCGGCTGGAACAACATAATGGGCACAGGTTTTTGAAGATCGGAAATTATGTAAACCAGTTTTACCATCACCATCTTTCCTTCGAGTTGACCAACGCCCAGAAAAGGGTTATTAAGGAGATCCGTGCCGATCTTGGTTCCGGTAACCAGATGAACCGGTTGCTGCAGGGGGATGTTGGCAGCGGTAAAACGCTTGTTGCCCTGATGACCATGCTGATCGCCCTGGATAATGACTACCAGAGCTGCCTCATGGCCCCTACCGAAATTCTTGCCAAACAGCATTACAACACCATCTCGAATATGCTGACAGGCCTTAATGTTACCATCAGGTTGCTTACAGGGAATTCAAAAACTGCCGGGCGACGGGAAATTCACGCCGGCCTGCTGTCGGGTGAAGTCCAACTGCTGATTGGAACCCATGCGCTGCTCGAGGAAAATGTTCAATTCCGCCATCTCGGACTGGTTGTGATCGATGAACAGCACCGGTTCGGAGTCGCCCAGCGGGCCAAACTCTGGGAGAAAAACGTGATCACACCGCACATCCTGGTGATGACGGCTACGCCTATTCCCCGGACACTCGCCATGACCCTGTATGGCGACCTGGATACATCCGTCATCGACGAGATGCCCCCCGGCCGGAAATCGATTGTAACCCGTCACCTCTATGAACCTGACCATGGCAAGGTGTTTCATTTCATCCGTGACAAGATCAGGGAAGGCAGGCAGGTGTACATAGTCTACCCGTTGATAAAGGAGTCGGAAACACTTGACCTGAAAAACCTGGTTGATGGTTATCAGCATGTGATACAGGAATTCCCGGCGCCGCAATATGCCGTCAGCATGGTACACGGCAAAATGAAACAACAGGAAAAGGATGCTGAGATGAAACGGTTTCTGAACCGCGAAACCCAGATCATGGTGGCGACGACGGTGATTGAAGTCGGGGTTGATATTCCGAATGCCACGGTCATGGTTATTGAAAATGCGGAAAGGTTCGGTCTGTCGCAGCTTCATCAGCTCCGCGGCCGTGTCGGCAGGGGCGGCGATCAGTCCTACTGCCTGCTGATCAGCAGTTATGAATTGTCGGCGGAAGCCCGGAAACGGATTGCTACGATGGTACGCACCACCGACGGTTTCGAGATCGCCGAAACCGATCTCCAGATACGCGGTCCCGGCGACCTGCAGGGAACCCAGCAAAGCGGCATCCTTGACCTGAGGATTGCCGACCTGGTAAAGGATGAAAAGATCCTGAAATATGCCCGGAATGTCGCTTCGGATATTATCACCGGCGATCCGTTGTTATCCAGGCCTGAAAATGACATTCTGGCACGCCACCTTCAGCAGATGGACCGCAATCAGCAAAATTGGGGATTGATCTCATAGCGGTTCTCTTTTTTATTCCTAACTTTGTTCCCTTAATCTGTAAGATAGATGAAAATATCCTATAATTGGCTTAAGCAGTATCATAACCTTGACCTTTCGCCTGACAAGGTGGCGGAAATGCTAACAGGATGCGGTCTGGAGGTGGAGAGCCAGGAGCCCTTCCAGTCGGTAAAGGGAGGTTTGAAGGGGGTTGTCATCGGTGAAGTCCTCACCTGTGAAAAGCACCCCAATTCCGACCATCTCAGCATCACTACCGTTGACACGGGTGGTGCCGAACCGTTGCATATCGTTTGCGGGGCATCCAACGTGGCAAAAGGACAAAAAGTTGCCGTTGCCACCCTTGGGACCACCCTTTATTTTGGCGACAAGGAGTTAACCCTGCAAAAAACTAAGATCCGGGGCGAGCTCTCCGAGGGGATGATCTGCGCAGAGGATGAACTTGGACTGGGGACTTCCCATGCCGGGATCATGGTGCTCGATGCAGGAGCGAATGTGGGAATGGCCGCCAGCGAATATTTCAGGATAGAAGAGGATGTCACCTTCACCATCGGGTTAACGCCCAACCGCGCCGATGCCGCATCCCACGCTGGTGTTGCCCGCGACCTGGTGGCAGTGGCCAACAACTTCGGATTGAACGAAAGCCCCTCCTTGCCGGGCAGCAGCCTGATTATGCCCGATGTTTCGGCATTCCGGGTTGATTCCGATAACCGGCATATCGGGGTCGTCGTGGAGGATCGGGAAGCCTGCCCCCGCTATTCGGGCATTACCCTTACCGGCGTTAAGGTAGGAGAGTCGCCCGACTGGCTGAAAAACAGGCTGATGGCAATTGGCCTGCGACCGATCAACAATATCGTTGACTCGACCAATTTCATCCTGATGGAACTTGGGCAGCCCCTTCATGCCTTCGATGCCGACAGCATCGCCGGGGATATGGTGATTGTAAAAAAGTATCCCAAAGGGACGAAATTCACAACCCTCGATAACATTGAGCGCGAATTGTCGGGCAACGACCTGATGATTTGCAATACCGTCGAACCCATGTGCATCGCCGGTGTATTCGGCGGTTTAAAGTCGGGTGTAACGGCTGCGACAACCAGCGTTTTTCTTGAAAGCGCCTGTTTCGACCCGAAACATGTCAGGAAAACCTCCCGCTACCACGGGCTTCAGACCGATGCCTCCTTCCGGTTTGAACGGGGTACCAATTTTGACATTACCATCTATGCACTGAAACGTGCAGCCCTGTTGATCAAGGAGATCGCCGGTGGTGAGATATCGTCGGAAATCGTGGATGTTTGCCCGGCCCTGTTGTCTCCTGTGGTTGTGGAACTTTATTATCACCATCTCGACCGTTTGATCGGGAAATCGCTCAACCGCCTGGTTGTGAAAAACATATTAAAAGATTTGGAGATCGTGGTCAAAGGCGACATCACATCGCCGGAGAACGAGGCTTCCGTTGCAGGTCTCCGTCTCGAAATCCCTGCCTTTAAGGTGGATGTGACACGCGAAGCCGATGTGATTGAAGAGATCCTCCGGGTTTACGGGTACAACAATATAGAAATTGGCACTGAAGTCAGATCCGCGCTTTCATTTACCAGCGGGACCGACCCGGAAAAGGTACAGAACCTGGTTGCAGATTTCCTAGCCGCCAACGGGTTCAACGAGGTGATGAACAATTCACTGACAAAGTCAACCTATTACCTCGACAATAAGGATTATCCCATTGGAAACTGCGTAACGATGCTTAATCCCATTAGTCGTGACCTGGATGTGATGAGGCAGACACTGCTTTTCGGCGCGGCTGAAAGTGTTGTCCACAACCAGAACCGCAGGTCTTCCGATCTGAAGATGTTCGAATTCGGCAGGGTTTATTCCCTGGCAAAAGGCAGTGATGATCCTGTCCCGGGATATCATGAAGAGAAACATTTGATGATGCTGATGACCGGAAGGTTGAAACCGGAGAACTGGAATACCACCGACAATCCCGTTGATCTTTTTGAACTCAAGGGATACCTGGGAGCGATCTTTAAAAAACTTGCCATTTCACAGGATGGCTGGATTGTCGAACCCTATGCCTCCGGGATGATCACCGACGGACTTGTTTACAGGGTCGCCGGGAAAAACCTGTTAGTCCTTGGATGGTTTTCACCACCTGTAATGAAGATATTTGATATCAGGCAGCCTGTATTATTTGGCGAAGTCAACTGGGACCTCCTGTTTTCCCTTATCCCGGTTAAAAACGCCAGTTATACTGAGATTCCCAGATTCCCCGAAGTACGGCGCGACCTTGCCTTACTGGTGAACCAGGAGGTTACCTTTGAACAGATTGAGAAGGTTGCCTGTCAAACCGAGAAGAAACTGCTTCAAAAGGTTGGGTTGTTTGATGTGTATGAAGGAGAAAAAATTGCACCCGGGAAAAAGTCCTACGCGATCAAGTTCCTGCTGCAGGATAAGGAGAAAACCCTTACCGATAAAGAGATTGAGAAAGTAATGGACCGCATTGCAAAGGCCCTGGCCACCCATCTCGATGCACAGTTAAGATAACAATCCATGGACATCCAAGCCATCAAACAGCGGTTCAGCATCATAGGGAACTCACCGATCCTTGACCGTGCCATCGATATTGCCCGTCAGGTTGCCGCAACCGATATCACGGTACTGGTAAGCGGTGAAAGCGGAACCGGTAAGGAATTCTTCCCGAAGATCATCCACCAGCTGAGTTCAAGGAAACACGGTCCCTATATCGCGGTGAACTGTGGGGCCATTCCTGAGGGGACGATCGATTCGGAACTTTTCGGCCACGAAAAAGGCTCCTTTACAGGGGCGCACGAAGCCCGCAAAGGCTATTTTGAGGTGGTCGACGGGGGCACCATCTTCCTGGATGAAGTGGCGGAGCTCCCGCTGGGCACCCAGGTGCGGCTGCTGCGTGTGCTCGAATCGGGGGAGTTCATGCGTGTGGGATCCTCCAAGGTGTTGAAAACCAACGTTCGGGTTGTTGGCGCGACCAATGTATTTATCCCGGATGCCATTGCCAACGGGAAGTTCAGGCAGGATCTCTATTACCGGTTGAATACCGTACCCATCCTGGTGCCGGCGCTAAGGGAAAGAAAAGAGGATATCTACCTGCTTTTCAGGAAATTTGCTTCGGATGCCGCCGAAAAATACAGGATGCCTTCCATCCAGCTCGATGAGGATGCCCAGCAGGTGTTGCGTTCGTACCGGTGGCCCGGGAATATCCGCCAGCTCAAAAACCTGACGGAGCAGATTTCCATCATCGAAAAAAACAGGGATATCGATGTAGCCATTTTATTGAAATACCTGCCCCAGGGTCAAACCAGCGAACTGCCGGTGCTTTATAAAGGGGAGGATGCCTCTAAATTCAATGAACGGGAATTGCTGTACAAGGTGCTTTTCGATATGAAAAAAGACATGAACGACCTTAAACAGCTGGTTATGAATCTGATGCAGAACGAGGATGCCATTTCCAGCAACCTTGGAGAGAATACCCATCTGATTAAAAGATTATACAAGGACTTTGAAGACGGCAAGGATTCCGTCCAGCCTATTATCGTGCACCAGCCCGATAATCGCTTCGCTGACCAGGATCCAATCCAGGAGCATGAAGAGGTGGAGGAATCCCTGTCGCTGGAGAAAAAGGAGATCGATTTCATCCGGCGGGCCCTTATGCGGCATGAAGGGAAGCGCAAGGATGCAGCCAGGGAGCTGGGAATCTCCGAAAGAACCCTTTATCGTAAAATCAAGGAGTATAACATCGAATAATATAGTGTACCTTTATCTGTCAATCGATAACATGTTAAAACCTCAACGCAGCAGGAACCTGATTCATGTGACGGCACGATGGTTGTTGCCGTTTCTGGTGTTGATCTGCCTCTCCTCCTGCAGGATGAGTTATTCCTTCACGGGTGCATCCATTTCTCCAAGTGTAAAGACCGTGACCATACCCTACTTTGCCAACAATGCAGGGCTTGTCGTTCCTACCTTGTCACGAACCATAACCGATGCATTGCGCGATTACTTCACCAGCCAGGCAAACCTTATCCAGATCGACAGGGGTGGGGACCTTACGCTCGAAGGCACCGTGACCCAATATACCGTAACGCCTGTCGCGATCCAGGGGAATGAAACCGCCGCCATGAACCGGCTTACCATAACGGTAAATGTTAAGTTTACCAATAAAACCGATATCAAGCAAAACTGGGAATCGGCCTTCTCAAAATACCTGGATTATTCCAGCAGCGTCAACCTGCAGTCGGTGCAGGAAGGATTGATTAAGGATATTTCAGACCAGCTTGTCCAGGACATTTTCAACAAGGCCGTGGTCAACTGGTAAGATTGAACCGGTAAAACATCATGAACAGCCAGCAATTCTCAGACCTGTTACATCAACCGCAGCTGACCGACGCCAGGAGCCTGCCTCTCCTGGAAGATCTCGTCAGGCGGTATCCTTACTGCCAGTCGGGTCAGGTACTCTATGCCTGCAACCTGTACAGGGAGGATGACCCCCAGTACCCGGTGCAGTTAAAGAGGGCTGCAGCCTATGCAGGCGACCGCCGGATTCTCAGGAGTCTCATCCTGCTCGGTAAAACAGAGACTGCACCTGCTGTTCCGGCTGGTGACCTGCACGAAGCTTCCGTTCCCGGGATACCACCGGAGGCGATTCCCGCTTTGCCGGTTGAAGCCCCTGTATTCCCGGCAGAAGCTGAATCAACCCACGAGGTAACCTGGGAACTGGCCAGGAAACCATCGGAAGAGGAGGCAGCCGGTCGCTTCCCCGCAGGGGAAACGCAGGAACGGATGACCCAGGAGGAGCTGCTGGCCATCGTCAAGAAACGGCTGGCCGAGATCAATGCTGAAAAAAACCATGATGTTAACATGGAGGAATACAGCCCGGAGGGTTCACGAATTCCCGAACCCATGCCATCGGCCGATAAGAAAAAACTCATCGATAAGTTCATCCTGGATGAACCCCGCATATCAAAACCGAAGGCGACCTTTTTCAACCCGACCGACAGCGCAGTCAGGAGCAACCTCGACGAGGAGGAGATTGTAAGCGAAACACTGGCCCAATTGTATGCCAAACAGGGCAATATCCAGAAGGCCGTCCATATTTATGAGAAATTATCCTTGCTTAATCAAGAAAAAAGTCGTTACTTTGCAGCCCAAATTGAAAATCTTAAGTCCTGAAGGTTCTTTTGGGTCCCTTCAATCGTCATTCATCATTTGTAAATCGTAGTATCACATGGGTCTTTACATTTTAATTTCCGTCCTCATCCTCATCGTTTGCGTGTTGATCGTGCTGGTTGTTTTAGTCCAGAATTCCAAAGGAGGGGGCCTTGCTTCCAACTTTGCCTCGTCCAACCAGTTTATGGGTGTCCGCAAAACAGCCGATTTCCTTGAAAAGACCACCTGGACGCTGGCGATCTCATTGCTGGTACTGAGCCTGTTCTCCATCTTCGCCATCCCGCCGAAGAACGGTGGAAAAGCTGATACCCAGCAAAGTGAAATCCAGAAACAGATCGATGAGAGCAAAACAGCCCCGATCAAGGATTTTCAGCAGCCACCTGCACAAAAGAAATAGGGTTTACAGGGATTCATCATCTTCTGTTTTTGTGTCAGATTGTCAGCACAGTCTGACATTTTTATTTTTAACAGGCTGATAACTGAAAAAATGTCCAGATTTATACCTGCCGAATTCTTTGGCACAAAATGTGACTTAGTTGGGGTACCTTCCTGAAAGGTAAGATTTCGTAATGTTTAACTTTAAAATATAACGTAAAATGGCAAAAGTGAATATTAAACCGTTGGCCGACCGTGTATTGGTTGAAGCGGCAGCGGCTGAAGACAAGACTGCTGGAGGAATTATCATTCCTGATACCGCAAAAGAAAAGCCCCAGAAAGGCACTGTGGTTGCAGTAGGTCCGGGAAAAAAAGATGAACCCATGACCGTTAAAGTCGGTGATAGTGTACTCTACGGCAAATATGCCGGAACAGAAATCACCGTTGATGGTGACAATTACCTGATCATGCGCGAATCAGATATCGTAGCCGTGATCTGACCATCATTAAACATGAAAAAATTCACCGAAAAATCACAATAAAAACATAAAACAATGGCAAAAGATATCATCTTTAGCATTAAGGCAAGAGAAGCGTTAAAGAAAGGCGTGGATGAACTTTCAAACGCTGTCAAGGTGACCCTTGGCCCCAAGGGGCGCAATGTCATCATCGACAAATCATATGGATCACCCATCGTTACCAAGGATGGCGTTACTGTTGCAAAAGAGGTTGAACTGAAAGATCCCGTAGAAAACATGGGCGCCCAGATGGTAAAGGAAGTTGCTTCCAAAACCAGCGACCTGGCCGGCGACGGAACCACCACCGCTACCGTACTCGCCCAGTCAATTTTTACAACAGGTTTGAAAAATGTTACCGCCGGCGCCAACCCTATGGATCTGAAACGCGGCATTGACAAGGCTGTCACCGAAGTTATCAAATCGCTCAAGGCGCAGACCAAGATGGTTGGCGACAGCATGGATAAAATCGAGCAGGTTGCCACCATTTCTGCCAACAATGATAGTTTCATCGGCAAGATGATTGCAGAAGCGATGGCAAAAGTCAAGAAAGAGGGTGTTATTACCATTGAAGAGGCCAAAGGCATTGAAACAACCGTGAAGGTTGTTGAAGGCATGCAATTCGATCGTGGTTATATCAGCCCCTATTTTGTTACCGACACCGAAAAGATGGAGGCGGTGTACGACACGCCCTACATCCTGATTTACGACAAGAAAGTCAGTGTAATGAAGGATCTGCTTCCGGTACTGGAAAAGGTCGTTCAGACCGGCCGCCCGCTCATCATCGTCAGCGAGGATGTTGAAGGCGAAGCCCTTGCAACCCTCGTGGTAAACAAGATCCGTGGCACACTCAAGGTGGCAGCTGTAAAGGCCCCCGGTTTTGGCGACCGCCGCAAGGAGATGCTCGAGGATATCGCCGTTCTGACAGGCGGAACCGTTATCAGCGAAGAAAAAGGATTCAAACTCGAAGATGCTACGTTACAGTATCTCGGACAGGCTGAAAAGGTGACCATCGACAAGGAAAACACCACCATCATCAACGGCAGCGGCAAAAAAGACGATATTACCGGCCGTATCAACCAGATCAAGACCCAGATCGGAACCACAACCTCTGATTATGACAAGGAAAAATTACAGGAACGCCTCGCCAAACTGGCCGGTGGTGTTGCCGTAATCTATGTCGGAGCTGCTTCCGAAGTGGAAATGAAAGAAAAGAAAGACCGTTTCGACGATGCCCTGCACGCAACCCGCGCAGCCATTGAAGAAGGAATCATCCCTGGCGGCGGTGTAGCTTATCTCCGCGCCCAGAAGACGATTGAGAATATGAAAGGCAGCAACGATGATGAGACCACCGGGATTGCCATCGTAAAACGCGCCCTGGAAGAACCCCTTCGTCAGATCGTTGAAAATGCAGGCCTTGAAGGTTCCGTCATCGTTCAGAAAGTAAAGGACGGCACTGATGACTTTGGTTTCAACGCCCGCACCGACCAGTATGAAAACCTTTACCAGGCCGGCGTAATCGACCCGACCAAAGTTGCCCGCGTGGCACTGGAAAATGCAGCCTCCATCGCCAGCATGCTGCTGACCACCGAATGTGTCCTGGCTACCCATAAAGAAGAAAAACCTTCTATGCCACCCATGAACCCTGGCATGGGCGGAATGGGCGACATGTACTAAACCGTTAACAATTCTGTTTAAAAAAGCCCTGAGCGATCAGGGCTTTTTTATTATAATTGTGCTAATATTGCAGGCAATAATAATTCCGGATATGATAAACCACTTGAAAATATTCATTTTCCTGATGATCATGAGTTCAGGATGTTTAAAGGGGTATGCACAGGACCAAACCCCCGTGGCAAACCTTCCCGTTGACAAGGATTCGAAGAAGATCCTTTACCGTGGGGTGGTTGACCAGCAGGGTTCCCTGGCCTACCTTTATAATAAAGCCATCGAATGGTTTGGCTACTATTATGTCAACCCGCAATCGGTTTACTCTGTCCAGGACAAGGAAAACGGCAGAATTGAAGGGAACGGCCGCATGAGAATCTATTACACGGAGGATAAAACCGGGGTAAGACGCGATGCAGGACTTGTCCTATACCAGATAAAACTTGAAATCAGGGAAAATAAATTCCGGTATACCGTAACGGATTTCAACCTGAAGGCAGCCTCCCGTTTCCCGATCGAACAATGGTTGAATAAATCGGACCCTGCCTATAATTCCAAATGGGATTCATATCTCTACCAGATTGATACCACCATGCAACGCATGGTTTCGACACTGAAGGAAAAAATGAAGCCCACTGTAGTGAAAAAAGATGAGTGGTAACCGTCTCCCTGATATAAGGGAGCTTTCAAGAACAGAAATCGAGCAGTTTTTTCTTCTGAACGGTGGGAAGAAATTCAGGGCCCGGCAGGTGTATGACTGGTTGTGGAAGAAACCGTGCCGTTCTTTTAACGACATGACAAACCTGTCGAAGGATACACGGAAACTGTTATTGGACAACTTTTCATTTAACAGGGCGGAACCTGAAATCCGGCAAAAAAGTTCGGACGGAACAGTGAAAACCCGGTTCCGGCTGCACGACGGATTGCTGGTTGAGGGGGTGCTGATCCCTTCGGGTGAACGATCCACGGTCTGTATCTCATCACAGGTTGGCTGTGCCCTCGGATGCAAATTCTGTGCGACCGGGCAACTGGGGTTTACCCGGAATCTCACAACAGGCGAAATCCTCGACCAGGTCACGGGAACCTTTAGCAAGGAAATTCCGGGTTCACTGAGCGGGGAGGAGGACGCTCCCATCACGGATTCGGTTTCCAATATCGTCTTTATGGGGATGGGAGAACCTTATCTGAACTACGAAAATGTATTGAATGCCATTGAGAAAATCACCTCCCCGGAGGGGCTGGGGATGTCGCCCCAGCGGATTACCGTTTCGAGCGTTGGTATCCCGAAGATGATCAGGAAAATGGCGGAGGATGATCCGAAATATCATTT
The DNA here is from genome assembly GCA_037133475.1 of Bacteroidota bacterium. GTDB lineage: Bacteria > Bacteroidota > Bacteroidia > Bacteroidales > FEN-979 > CAIVAT01. The sequence goes on along the minus strand of JBAXOB010000002.1, from coordinate 23,224 downwards.
TGCCCTTTCGCTGCATGCCCCGACCGATGCCAAGCGTGACCAGGTTATCCCCTTTAATCTGAAACATCCGCTCAGGGAGGTATCGGATGCCTTGAAGTATTATGTGGAAAAAACAGGCAAACGTTTTACGATCGAATATATCCTGTTTGGCAATTTCAATGATTCGGTTGAGGATGCCCGGGACCTGGCGCTGTTTTGCAGGAGTTTCCCCGTGAAGGTAAATATCATTGAATACAATCCTGTTCAGAACTCGGGGTTTACCAGGTCGAATCCTGCAAGGACAAAGGCGTTTGTCGGCTTCCTGGAGAAGCGGAATATGATTGTCAATGTCAGGCTCAGCAAGGGGAAGGATATTGACGCCGCCTGCGGCCAGCTTGCAGGAAAACAATAAACCACGCAATTTTCATCGTTACAACCCGTTCAGTTAATTTATACCGGTTATGGATCATCCTGCAGTTGAATTTAAGGGCAATATTGTCGATGTTGTCGGTAAACGGATTTTTCGCGGAACAATTGTTGTTTCAGGCGGGAAGATTGAATCAGTAAGGGAGGAGGAGGTCGCGGGAAGCGGGTATATCCTGCCCGGGCTGATCGATGCCCATATCCACGTTGAGAGTTCCATGCTGATCCCTTCGGAATTTGCACGCCTTGCCGTGGTTCATGGTACGGTTGCCACGGTTTCCGACCCGCATGAAATTGCCAATGTTCTGGGGGTACCCGGGGTGAAATTCATGATTGAAAACGGGAAGAGGGTGCCCTTCAGGTTTTACTTCGGCGCCCCTTCCTGCGTTCCGGCCACCCCTTTTGAGACTGCAGGGGCTGAACTTGGCCTTGCCGAAACAGAGGAATTATTGCGCATGCCGGAAATCAAATACCTGTCGGAGATGATGAATTTCCCGGGGGTCTTGTTCAATGACCCGGCCGTAATGCAGAAATTGGCACTGGCCAGGCAGGCCGGCAAACCTGTTGACGGGCATGCGCCAGGGCTTACCGGGGAAAATGCAGGGAAATATATCGCTGCCGGAATTTCCACTGACCACGAGTGTTATACGCTGGAAGAGGCGCGCGAAAAAATCGGTTACGGTATGCATATCCTGATCAGGGAAGGCAGCGCTGCCAAAAACTTCGATGTTCTCTGTCCGCTGATTGATGAATTCCCTGACAAGGTAATGCTGTGTTCCGACGACAAACATCCGGATGACCTGGCGGCAGGCCATATCAATCAACTGGTTAAGCGCGCCTTGTCGAAAGGGTTGGGGATGTTCAATGTGCTGCGGAGTTGTACGGTAAACCCGGTAAACCACTATAAACTGGATGTCGGATTGCTGCGCCAGGGAGATGCTGCTGATTTTATCCTTGTCAACAACCTGACCGATTTTAATGTGCTTGCCACCTATATCAACGGGCAACCGGTGGCTGAAGCAGGCAGGACCCTGATTTCACCCGTCACGTCGGTTCCCTGCAATAATTTTAAAACCAACAGCCTGCAACTGCATGAGATCCTGGTCCCCGCAACGGACTCTGACATCAGGGTAATTCGTGCTTTTGAGGGGCAGCTGATCACGGAACTTTTCATCACCCGCCCGCCTATACGGGACAACCATGTTGTCAGTGATACCGGCCGCGATCTGCTTAAGCTTGTTGTTAAAAACAGGTATCAACAGGCACCGGCAGCAGTTGGGTTTATTAACAACTTTGGACTGAAGCGCGGCGCTTTGGCCTCCTGTGTGGCGCATGACAGCCATAATATTGTGGCAGTGGGCGTTGACGATGCCGATATTCTTGAGGCCGTGAATATGATCGTTTCGTCAGGGGGAGGCATATCGCTTGTGGATGAGGAGGTGAAATTATTGCTTCCGCTGCCTTTTGCAGGGATCATGTCGGGAAATGATGGCTATGACGTTGCGCGTACCTATGAAAAAATGGATAAGCAGGCTCACTTGATGGGAAGTACGCTGTCAGCGCCTTTCATGACCCTGTCGTTCATGGCCCTGCTGGTCATCCCTGAGCTAAAACTCAGTGACAAAGGTTTGTTTGATGGCAGCCGTTTTGAATTCACAGGGCTCATTCAAAAATAAACATACATAGTTATATATATCGGTACGATATATTGTATAACTTTGTCGTTTAAACCCTTATCTTACTATTTATGAAGAAAACAACTGCACTCGACCTCCAAAAACTTGAAATGGCTGCCAGCAAGCTCCGTGCAATGGCTCACCCAATGCGTATTGCCATCATTGACCTTCTTTCTGCAAACAAAAAACTTACAGTGACAGAAATCTATGAGCGGTTGAATATTGAGCAGGCATCAGCATCGCATCATCTGAATATTTTGAAAAACAAAGGATTGCTGGAGTCGAAAAGGGATGGTAAGATGATTTTATACTCCCTGAAGACCTCCGAGCTGACCAACGTGATTGATTGTATCAATCAGTGTTCCACACACTAATCCCAGTCCTCCTCAACATCCCAGTTTGCTTTAATGTCGATAATCTTGGGGAAATACAACACCTCCTCAGGTTGTATTTTCATCCTGTAATTCCCGGTATCCCAGTGGCCGTTTAAATTCCTGTCATGGATGGCCTTGATCTTGTATTGGCCCGGAACGAGGTAGTTGAAAGATACCTTTCCTGATTTATTTACAATTTGCTCCTCGTAAAGGGTAGTCTCCTTTTCATTGACAAGCTGGAGGATATATTGTCCGGGTCGGTTTTCCATTTTCATGGTGAGGACCAGGTTGCCAAAGTCCCGTTCAGCCCTTGATCTGAATGCTAACCTGATCGTGTCCTGGCTGAGGTTGGTGAGCCCGAAGAATATGGAATCGGGAAAGATCAGGGTATAGTTTTTCTCCTCTTTCCATTTATGTGTCACCAGGATATTCCTTTTCAGGCTGTCGGTGAAATTCACCACCGCGTGGAGGGTGTCTTTTTCCTCTACCAGGAGGATGCTTGAAAAATCCCACCGGGCAAGCGGATAGGAGAATGTAAGGATCAGCTTGTCCTTAAACTGGTTAAGACCATATGTTTTAGCAGGATTGGAGAGGGTAAGCTGTTCCGCAACGACTTTTTTCGCCGCTCTCTTTGATAACTCCTTTTTTTCAAATGACAGGGTCACGGTATCCAGGGTTTTGCCGTCGGCTATTACCTTCAGGATCAGGGAATCTGTTTTTGGACGGGTAATCCACAGGGTGACAGAATCGCGTTGTTTCGAGAATTCTTCAAGGTGCCAAGGCGTAATTGAATCGAAGTTCAAAGGGACAAACCGTGCATGTTTGACCGGGAAACGGAATTTAAAGATGGCCATTCCATCTTTTGGGAAGGTCGATTTAACCAGCTTTTGAATGGAATCTGTTTCCTCGAACATATAGAGGTGAACCGAGGGGTAAAGCAACTGTTCATGTTTGAGGGAGTCGGCTTTACGGAGGGAATCGTTTTTACGGGCAAGTGCTATTTTCTGCGGGTCTTCCTCCGGTGGCGGTATCTTTTTATGGACTGAAGTATCCTTTGCAGTAGTATCAACATGTTTGGGGATCACATAATAGGGTTTGACAAGGCTGTCGCTGAACGCAATCTTTTCAGATAACTGGTTGAAGATGAGGTCGCCGTTAAGGTCGGCCAGCGCAAAAAGCTTGAATTTTTTATCCTGAAGGTTTTTGAACTGGAAATGACCATTCTCATCGGTTTTTGTGATGTAATAGGGGGCCACTTTCAAAGGCAGGGAATCAAAAGGGAGGGTGTCGTTGTTATTCATATAGAGTTCAACGAAGATATCCTTCTGTGGTTTAAGATCGAAGGCATTCACCAGCGAGCCTTGCAGCGACAGCGAATCGACATAGCTGCCGGTTGAGAAGACGTAATTGAAACCTTTCAGGATATTTCCCTCGGTGAGGTCGGCGATCGCGTTTCCGAAGGTTATGGAGTAGGTCGTATTGGAATCAAGGGGGTTTTCAAACTTTACAATCATCGACTTCCCCCGTAACCGCGTGTCTAGCGGGGTCTTCAGCGGCGGGGAGATATACACCTCGGTTGCCGGGTTTTTCAGGGTTATAAATTCGTTGAAATCAATTCTGCATGAGTTTCCTTTGAAATATTTGGACAGGAAGGGGGGCTCACACGACAACACCCTGGGAGGTGTTACATCTTTAGGCCCGCCTGTCGGGGAGACAATGTTTGCACAACCGTGGAGTAATAATGTCGTTGCTACTAAAAAAAAGCAAAATAAAATGGGGATACGTTGCACTGGAGCAGAGGATTTTCGTAAGTTTGCGACCCCAAATTTACCAATCGTTTTTCATAACTGAACCTTTTTTTATTAATTTTACATTGTTAATCAAAAAACAATAAAGATATGTCAGGTCACAATAAATGGTCCACTATAAAGCGAAAAAAGGGCGCACTCGATGCCAAACGTTCGAAAATCTTTTCGAAGATCATCAAGGATATTACGATTGCTGTAAAAGAGGGTGGTCCTGATCCTGATGGAAACCCCCGGCTGCGTCTGGCAATTGCCAATGCCAAAGGTGCTTCGATGCCCAAGGATAATATCCAGCGCGCGATCAGCAAAGGGTCCGATAAGGATGCTGCAATCCTGCATGAAACCACCTATGAAGGGAAGGGGCCACACGGAGTGGCTATTTTTGTTGAATGCACCACCGACAACCTGCAGCGCACGGTTGCAAATATCCGCGCCTATTTTAACAAGCATGGCGGTGAACTTGGACAGAACGGGATGTTGAATTACCTGTTCGACCGCAAAGGAATATTCGTAGTTCCCAAAGGCGATATCAACATGGATGACCTTGAAATGGAACTGATCGACGCCGGCGCCGAGGATATATCACTTGAGGAGGATATTATCACCGTCACTACGGCGATGGAGGACTTCGGCAGTATGATCAAGAAGCTGGAACAGCTTAAAATCGAACCCGAAAGCGCCTCCCTCCAGCGCATCCCGAAAACGACCGTTTCGCTTGACATCGACGCTACACGGAAGGTATTGAAACTGGTTGATATCATCGAGGAGGACGACGACGTTCAGAACGTGTTCCACACCCTTGAAATCAGTGATGAAATAGCTGAAAACCTCTAAACAAAAAACGCGGCAGTCGCCGCGTTTTTTGTTTATGCTTCACAAATAAATTGTGTCAGGTTGATTCCCTTGGGCAAATCCAGTTTTTTACGCAGCCGGATGCGGGAAATTTCAGTACTGGGCGCCGTAATCTTAAGGATATGGGATATCTCCTTGGTGTTGAGGTTCATCCGCAACAGGGCGCATAACTTATGGTCATTGGGGGTCAGCTGCGGATATTTCTTGCGCAGCCGGTCGAAGAATCCGGGATGGATCTTTTCAAAATGGGCCTTGATACGGTACCAGTCGTTGTCAAATTTGATGTTCTCATCGATGGTTTTCAGTACGGTTGCGATTTCAACCTTGGTGATATGCTTTTCATTCTTCAGCAGCCTGTTGATATCCTTTTTGATCAGCCCGATGATCTTGTTCTTTTGTGAGATAAAGATGGAGGAGGTTGCCAGTTCCCTGTTGATCAGGTCGAGCTCCATATGATGTTTCTGTTTGAGCAGCTGATTTACCTTCTGCTCGGCCCGGATCCGTTCCTGGAGCCGCAGGTTTCTCTCTTTTTCAACCTTTTTACGGTGCTCTATCTCGTTTTTCAGTTCCGAAATCATCCGTTCATTGGTGATTTCCAGGTTCCGCTGGTAATTAGCAACTTCAATGGCAGCACGGATCTGGTCAATATCGACAGGTTTGAATAAATAGGCATAAGGCTTCAGGGAGAAGGATTTTGCAAACACCTCGTTTTTATTCATTGAGGTAAGGAAGATGATTCCGCAATTGTAATTTTCCGTCAGGATACGGGCTGCTTCAATACCATCCATTTTTCCTGCAAGCCTGACATCCATAATGACGATATCCGGTTCTTTTTTGGATTCCTGGAGATTTGCAATATTTTCTATTGCACTTTCTCCCTTGGAATCGATGCCAAGCACATCGTAACCGAGGTTGACAAGTTTGGCTTTCAGGTCGTGGGCGATGATAAACTCATCTTCAACAATATACAAACTTATTGGGGCCATGTTTTAGAGTTTAGAATTTAAAATCATCATTATTAACTATATTGAAGGTATCGATTGCAATTACTAATTCTTCATTCGTTGGCATGACCATTGCCACAACGGGAGATCCCGGCTTGGTCAGGATGGCCTCCCTGCCTCTGGTTTTGTTGCGTTCAGGATCAAACTGTATACCGAGGAATTCCATCCCTTCGAGGATTCTGCCCCGGGTATCAAGGTCGTTTTCACCGATGCCCCCGGCAAGGATGACCAGGTCAACCCCGCCCATGGCAGCCGCATAGGAGCCGATATATTTTTTCACGCGATAGGCATACATGTCGAGTGCGAGCTGGGCCCTTTTATTCCCGTTACCGGCAGCCTGCTCTACGTCGCGCATGTCAAATGAGATTCCTGAAATCCCGCAGATACCGCTCTTTTTATTGAACATGGCATTGGTATCGGCAATGCTGAGGTTTTCCTTTTCTGCCATAAAAAGCAGCACCCCCAGGTCGACGTCGCCGCTTCGGGTACCCATCATCAAACCCTCCAGCGGTGTGAAACCCATCGAGGTGTCGACCGATTTGCCATTGAGGATTGCAGCTATGGATGAACCATTCCCTAAGTGACAAGTAATGATTTTCAGGTTGTTAATATCTTTGCCGAGATAACGGCATGCCTTCATGGCTACATATTTATGCGATGTTCCATGAAATCCGTACCGGCGGATCCTGTATTTTTCATAATATTCATAGGGGATCGCATAGAGATAGGAGTAAGGTGGCATCGTCTGGTGGAAGGAGGTGTCAAACACCGCCACCTGCGGGACATCCGGAAGGATTGCCTCGATGGAGAGAATCCCCTTCAGGTTTGCGGGGTTGTGCAGTGGAGCCAGCTCAATACATTTCTCAATGTCATTTTTAACATTCTGGGTGATCAGCACGCTGGTCTTGAAATTCTCACCTCCGTGGGCCACGCGGTGACCGACGGCCAGAATTTCAGTTTCGTCCTTGATGACGCCATAAACAGGATCCTTCAGGGTTTTTAATATCAGGTTTATCCCGATCTGGTGATCAGGAACCTCCTGTGCCAATTTGTATTTGTCTTTGCCGGTAACCTGGTGAACCAGCTCACTGGTTGGTAACCCGATCCTGTCGAGCAGCCCTTTGGCCTTGAGATCGGCGGTATCAGAAAGCTCAATTAACTGATATTTGATCGATGAACTACCGCAATTTAAAACTAGAATTTTCATAGAACCAGTAGAATAATGAGTAATTTAGTGTGGTTTGACATTCCTTCTGCAAACCAAGCATGAAAGAGCTAATGTTAGGGTATGCAAACATACAACATTATTATGTTTTACCAAAAAAAAAGAAAAAAAAATAACGTAACAAATACTTTTTTTCACCCTATAATCGAATTTGCAGAGAGGGGTTAATCCTTATTGAATGGATTTAATTGTATTTTTGGTCACCCTAACTGCTGCTTAAAATATGGCATTAATCAATTCTGTTATTTCGTGGCTGATGAAGAAGAGAATTCATCAGATCGAACTTTTTATGAAGTACCCTCATGAAGTGCAGACAGAATGGCTGCGCAAACTGGTGTCTACGGCGCGGAATACGGAATGGGGCCGACAGTACGATTTCAAATCGGTACTTACCCCTGAGCAATTCAAGGACCGCATGCCCGTGCGCGATTACGAAACCTTTAAACAGTCGATCAACCGGTTGCGCAGCGGGGAACAGAACATTCTTTGGCCTTCTGAAATCAAATGGTTTGCAAAATCTTCAGGAACCACGTGTGATAAAAGCAAGTTCATTCCTGTCAGCCAGGAGGCCCTGGAGGAATGTCATTTTAAAGGGGGGAAGGATCTGCTGTCCATATACTGCAACAACCATCCCGAGACCATGCTTTTTGACGGGAAATCAATTGCGATGGGAGGCTCCCACCAGATCAAGGAGATCAACAATGAATTGTATTACCAGGGCGACCTGTCGGCCATCCTCATTCAGAACCTGCCGGGTTGGGTGGAGTTTATGCGGACGCCGAACCTGTCGATTGCCCTGATGGATGAATGGGAAAGCAAGATTGAAATGATGGCCGCTGCAACCATACAGCACGATGTGACGAACATCTCCGGCGTTCCGTCATGGACGCTGCTGTTATTCAAACGGATACTGGAGATCACCGGGAAAAAGAACATCCTGGAGGTTTGGCCCAATTTTGAACTCTTCGTTCATGGCGGGGTCAATTTCTCTCCCTATAAGGAGCAATTCCGCCTCATCCTCCCGTCGGAATCGGTAAACTACCTCGAAACATACAATGCCTCAGAAGGATTTTTTGGCATCCAGGATCGTGACGGCGAAGAAGATATGCTGTTGATGCTGGATTATGGGATCTACTATGAATTCATACCCCCCGACCAGGTTGGAAGGGAGTACCCGGATGCCTGCAGTCTCGAACAGGTTGAGCTCCATACCAACTATGCAATGGTCATAACAACCAATGCCGGTTTATGGCGCTACCTGATCGGAGATACCATACAATTTACCTCATGCCGACCTTACAGGATTAAAATTTCGGGCCGTACCCGGAACTTCATTAATGCCTTCGGCGAGGAACTGATAATCGACAACGCAGAAAAAGCCATGGCAATCGCCTGCGAACGCAGCCATGCCATTGTTGCTGAATACACGGCAGCCCCTGTTTATTTCAACGGCCAATCAAAGGGCGCGCATGAATGGCTGATTGAATTCGAGAAACAACCGGATGATATTGCTTTCTTTACCAGCGCACTGGATACGGCGCTTAAATCACTTAATTCCGATTATGAAGCCAAGCGATACCACGACCTGCTCCTGGTTGAACCTCAAATCAGGATATTGCCGGCAAATTCCTTCTACCGGTGGCTGAAACAGAAAGGTAAACTGGGAGGTCAGCATAAAGTCCCGCGTCTGGCAAACGACCGTAAATATGTAGATGAAATCCTGCAAATGTTGTCAGGAAATTGAATCCTTTTCTTAATTTTGATCAAAAATAAAATCTATGCATATTGCCATCGCCGGAAACATCGGATCCGGGAAAACAACCCTGACCAGCTTGCTGGCGAAACATTTCGGATGGGAGCCCCATTACGAGGATGTAGATACAAATCCTTACCTGAACAGCTTTTACGAAGACATGCAGCGCTGGTCGTTCAACCTGCAGATATATTTCCTGAACAGTCGTTTCCGGCAGGTGGTTGACATCCGCAATTCCGGGAAAACGGTAGTCCAGGACCGTACCATCTATGAAGATGCCTTCATCTTTGCCCCAAACCTGCATTCGATGAACCTCATGAGCACCCGCGACTTTGAAAATTACAGGTCGCTTTTTGACCTGATGAGTACCTTTATCCAGCCCCCCGACTTGCTGATTTACCTGCGGGCAAGCGTTTCAACCCTGGTCAGCCAGATCCAGAAACGGGGCAGGGAATATGAAAATGCGATCCGGCTCGACTACCTGAAGAACCTGAACGAAATGTATGAAGACTGGATCGAAGGGTATAAATTCGGCAAACTGCTTATCATCGATGCCGACAACCTCAAGGTAAGTGAGAATCCTGAGGATCTCGGCGCCGTTATTGAGAAAATCAACGCCCAGCTGCACGGGCTCTTTTAACCTGGTTTCCTGATGAATATTCTCGGGATCATCCCCGCCCGCTATGCCTCCACCAGGTTCCCGGGTAAACCGCTTGTGGTCATCGAAGGCAAAACCATGATCCAAAGGGTTTATGAACAAGCCATGAAATGTTCATCCCTGGCAAAGGTAGTGGTTGCCACCGAAAACGAGATGATCAGCCAGCATGTTGCCAGGTTCGGGGGGAATGTCATGATGACAGGCGATCATCACCGCAGCGGAACCGAAAGGTGCCGTGAGGTGGTTGAAAACCTGGAAAGAGATGGTGAGCATTATGATTTTGTGATCAATATACAGGGGGATGAACCCTTTATTGAACCGGAACAGATCAGCCAGGTGGCCGGTTGTTTCAACGATGCGCGTGTCAGGCTGGCAACCCTGATCAAAAAAATCACCCTCCCGGAGGATCTTGCCAATCCCAATGTGGTGAAAACTGTTGTCGATCACCAGGGTGCCGCCATGCTTTTCAGCCGTTCAGCCATACCCTTTTCACGCGGTATTGAACCAGCGGAGTGGCTGTCGGTTTATACCTATTATAAACATATCGGGATCTACGGATATCACTCTCTGACACTGGGTGAAATAGTGAAACTGCCTCCCTGCCGGATGGAGGTCGCCGAATCGCTGGAGCAATTACGCTGGCTGTGGCACGGTTACAGGATTCAAACAAAAACAACAGAATTTGAATGCGTTGCAATAGATACGCCAGCTGATTTGCAAAAAATTACCAACAGGAACGGAACCTTTTTGTAATAATTACGTATCTTAGCATGTTGTTAAAAAGCAGAAAATGGACATCAGGGGTTGCATAGCAGATTTGTTAACGGTACACGATTGCGTCATCATTCCCGGGCTCGGAGGCTTCATAGGAAACTATGCCCCTGCCCGCATCGATCCGGTGTATCACGCCTTTCAGCCTCCTTTTAAAAAACTTCTCTTCAATGTCAACCTGAAGCAAAATGACGGACTGCTGGCCAGTGCTGTCGCCGACTCACTGGGAACCTCCTACCAGGATGGCTGTAATCTGATCGAACAATTTACGGAGGAATGCCGCCAGGCCCTGCTGTCGGGGAGCAGGGTGATTATTCCGGGCATCGGACAGCTACATTCGGGCAGGGAGGGAAATATCCAGTTTGAACAGGATAAAACGTTCAATTTGCTTGCTGAATCCTTTGGCCTGGGATCCTTTATCTCCCCGCCGGTAACCCGGAACGGCTCCCTCTTAAGCCGGGATCAGATGACCATCAGAGGCGGGATGCCTGCTGCCGGAAAAAGGCTCGTCGTTCCGCGGGTTCTCAAATGGGCCGCCATCCTTGCTCTGCCGATCGGATGTGCCGCCGTCATCGGTTTGACCCGGTATGATAAAATTACAGTCGATGCCGCAAGCAATGCCAATATCCTGAGTTCACTCTTTTCCCGGTTCTCGACCGCCTCCCTTGTTGAAAAAAAGGAGGCCCCGCACAAACCAGCATTTGCCGCCCGCATTACATCTGCCCCTGTTGCACAGGCAGCTGCCCCTGCCACGCAGGAAGCGGCTGCTGTTAAGGAAGTTCCCGCTGCCGTCAAGGCTGACGATGCCTTTGCCGTCATTGTCGGGGCATTCAGACTGAAGGAAAATGCAGAGACCTGCGTTGCAGACTTGAAACGGAAGGGAATGGATGCCTCCATATTCGACCGGTCAAGAACCGGCCTTTACCGGGTAGCCATCGGTACCTGCTCTCAGCGCGAGAAAGCCGACGAATTGTTAGCCCGCACAAAATCCTCCGACTTCAGGGATGCCTGGTTACTCGCAAAATAGTTGATCTGTGGGTAAAAAAAAACTGGTTCATTTTCAGGAAAACCTTTTGTTTCCGCACCTTTTCCAGCCCGATTACAATGACCTTATCCCGGAATTTTCATTGCGGGGGAGATGGCATGAGAAGTTCTTCGGAAATAATCATCCCCTTACAGTTGAACTGGGCTGCGGGAAAGGTGAGTATACGGTGGGGCTGGCAGCCCGTTATCCTGAAAGAAATTTCATTGGCATTGACTGGAAGGGAGCACGACTCTGGAGAGGTTGTAAAACTGTATCTGAGCAGCAGCTGAAAAATGTCGCCTTTGTCCGTACCCAGGTTGGCCTTGTTGACAGCATCTTTGCCCCCGGGGAGGTCACTGAAATCTGGATCACCTTCCCGGATCCCCAGTTGGGAAAAGAACGTTTGCGGCTTACAGCCCCCCTTTTTCTTGAAAAATACCGGAATATCCTCGCCCCCGGCGGGATCATCCACCTGAAAACGGATGATGCTTTTTTTTACAACTATACCCTGGGGGTAGCCCGGTTAAACCAGCACCGGATCCTCTCATCTACCGACGACCTGTATCATTCCGGCAACAATGATGATGTAGGTTCCATTCAGACCTATTATGAAACAAGGTGGCTCGGAATGGGGAAAAAAATTTGTTATGTGAAATTTCAACCCGGGAACCTATGAAAAAAGTAAACTTCCTGCTGATCCTCCTTATTGTGTTCAACATTGCTGCCAGGGCTGAAGAGGGTATGTGGATCCCCATGCTGCTTGACCAGTTGAATTTCAAGCAGATGCAGGGTATGGGCATGAAACTTTCGGCCGAAGATATTTACAGTCTGAATCATTCCAGCCTGAAAGATGCCATCGTTCAGTTCGGCGGGGGATGTACCGCAGAAATCGTCTCCCCGGAAGGGCTTATTCTCACCAATCATCATTGCGGACTCGGCGCGATACAACACCACAGTTCCCTGCAGCACGATTATATTGCCAATGGTTTCTGGGCCGGTTCGTACGAAGAGGAACTTCCCAACCAGGGCATTACCGCAACGCTGCTGGTAAGGATGGAGGAGGTAACGGGTAAGGTTCTCCAGGGGGTGAACGACCAGATGAACCTGTTGCAACGCAATGAGATTATCAGGCAGAACATCGAAAAACTTGAACGGGAGTCGGTCGCGGGTACGCACTATGAAGCCAGGATAAAGCCATTTTACTATGGCAACCAATACTATCTCTTTGTCAATGAGGTGTTCAGGGACGTGAGACTTGTCGGGGCGCCCCCTTCGAACATCGGGAAATTCGGCGGAGATACCGATAACTGGATGTGGCCGCGGCACACAGGGGATTTTTCAATCTTCAGGATTTATGTCAATAAAAATAATGAACCGGCCGATTATTCGAAAGATAATGTGCCCTACAAGCCTAAAAACTATTTGCCTATTTCACTCAAAGGATACAAACCCGACGATTTTACCTTTGTCTTCGGTTACCCCGGCAGTACGCGGGAGTATATCCCCTCCTTTGGCGTGGATCTGATCGCAAACAGGGAAAACCCTTTACGGGTAGGGTTGCGTCAGCAGCGCCTCGACATCATAAATGGCGCCATGGAGAAAGACAGGCTGGTCAGGATACAATATACCGCAAAAGCAAACGGGATTGCCAATTACTGGAAGAAAATGATCGGGGAAACTCGCGGAATCAAACGTATCGGGGCGGTTTCCGTCAAGGAGCAGCAGGAAAAGGCATTCACTGAATGGGCGGCCTCAAACCCCGGCCTGAAGAACCATTACGCCGGTCTTTTACCCATGTTCCGCAACGTTTACGGACAATACCTTCCACTGGATATTTCAGCGATCTATATCAGTGAAGCAGGCCAGGGTATTGAAATTGTTAAATTTGCGTCAGGCTTCCGGGAACTGGTAAAAATCAGCAAAAGCAAAACCGGCAAATCCGGTGAGATTGAAAAAATCATTGCAAACCTGCGGAAAAATTCCCGTGAATTCTACAGGAACTACAGCCCGGAGGTTGACCGGGAGATCATGCGTGCCATGTTGCATGAAATGGCGTCAAAGATGGACAGATCTTATCTCCCTGCCATTTTTTCTGAAATTGACAAATCGGGAAAGCATGATTTTTCAGCCTATTCCCTCACCATTTTCTCCAAATCGCTCCTGACCGATTCCGTCCGCCTCTTTTCCTTCCTTGACAGGTTCAAGCCAGCTAAAGTCAGTGTCCTGGAAAAGGATCCCCTTTTTCGCTTGATGGGAAGTATTTATGAACGCAATGAAAAGGACATCCAGCCGAAGATAAAAGCCGGCAATGACCGGATCGACAGCCTGCAGCGCATTTACATGGCCGGGTTGATGGAGATGCAGCAAAACAGGAGGTTTTACCCCGATGCCAATTCAACCCTGCGGGTGGCCTACGGGAAGGTGGATAGTTACCAGCCGGCCGACGGGGTAACCTACAACTATTTCACCACCCTTGCCGGGGTGATCCAGAAGGAGGATTCAGCGGTTTATGATTACCAGGTGGATCCCCGGCTGAAAAAACTATTCCGGGATCATGATTTCGGCCCCTATGCCGACCAGGACGGGACCATCCATGTGGCATTCACCGCCAGTAACCATACCACCGGCGGCAATTCCGGGAGCCCGGTACTGAATGCGGAAGGCCAGCTGATCGGGATCAACTTCGACCGCAACTGGGAAGGAACCCTCAGCGACCTGATGTATGATCCCTCCCAATGCCGCAATATCTCACTCGACATCCGTTACTGCCTCTTCGTGATCGATAAGGTCGCAGGCGATAACCGGTTGATCAGGGAGATGAAGATCATTCAGCCATAAATCTGTACCAGGGCATTCAGCAGGGTCGGATATTTAAACCTGAACCCGGCCTGTTCAAGCTTTTCCGGAAGAACCCGCTGTCCCTCCAGGAGTACCTGCGCCCCCTCGCCATACATTATCCTCAGGGCAAAAGGCGGGATTGTGAGCATGCAGGATTGCCCGAGTACCTTGGCAAGCCGGTCGGAAAACTCCTCATTGCTGGTTGGATAGGGTGTCACAGCGTTGACAACCCCCGAAAGCTCCTTGTTCTCCGTGATAAAGGCAATTGCCTCCGTAAGGTCATTCAGGTGGATAAACGAAATGTGTTGATTTCCTTTCCCAATCTTGGCGCCAAGACCGATACTGAAGGGGAGGTGCATCTTTTTCAAGGCGCCGCCATCGCTTCCGAGTACCATCCCGGTTCGCATAATCACCACGCGGGTAGACTGCTGTGAATTCATGGCCTCCTTTTCCCATTCCCTGCACACCTGTGCCAGGAAAGAGCCGGAAAAGCCCGTGCTCGATTCACCGTGGGTGTTGACCGAATCGTAAATCCCTATGGCAGAAGCAGAAATAAATATTTCCGGTTTTTTTTCAGCATGGTTGATTGCCGTCGCAATTTTCCGGGTTGTCAGGATCCGGCTGTCCATAATTTCCTTCTTGTATCCGGCTGTCCATTTCGTTGCAACCGGGGCCCCAGCCAGGTTGATCACGACATCGCTTCCCTCGATGAACTCTTCCGAAAATTCGGCATCCGGTTTTTTAAAGGAATCACGGCCGATGATCCGGAATGTCCATCCCCGATCCCGCATTTTTCTGATCAATGCCTGCCCGATGAAGCCGGAAGATCCGCTTAATGAGACTACCATACCTTTTTTTTCGTAAAGTTATGGAATTCTTTATATTTGCGTAGTATTACATCGCTTTACCTGTTGCAGGGACACTACACATATCAACCGCTAAATCAAGTAACTAGTCATGGACAACAACGAGCAGACAAAATTGTTTTCAGAATTTCCCCCGGTACCCACCTCCGCATGGGAAGAAAAGATCCTTGTTGATCTGAAAGGCGCCGATTACAGCAAGAAACTGATATCGAAAACCGGCGAGGGATTCGACGTAAAACCCTATTACCGCGCTGAAGATCTGGCGGGCCTGGAATACCTGAATGCGCTGCCCGATGAATCTCCGTTTGTCAGGGGAGTCAGGAAAAACAACAATGACTGGATTGTCAGGCAGGATTTTTCCACCTCCGACCCCGGCGAAAGCAACGCGCTTGCCGTGGATGCCATCGCCAAGGGGGTGGATGCAGTTGGATTCAAAGTGAGGGAGGTTACAACCCAGCGCCAGATGAGCCAATTGCTTGCAGGCATTGACTTTTACAAAACCGGAATCAACTTCACCTCCTCCCATTCTTACCCGGCGACCCTTGACCTGTTTGTTTACGAAGTGGGCCATTTCGGCGATGAGGGGGAAAAGGTTCGCGGCTCGCTCAATTTTGACCCGCTGGGGTACCTTCTGCAACACGGCGATTTCTATAATACATGGCAGCACAACCTGTTTGAAGCCGAATACCTGCTGAAGACAACCAGGGAAAAACTCCCCTTTTTCAAGGCGATTACCATCAATGGTCATTATTTTCAAAATGCCGGATCCTCCCTTGTCCAGGAACTTGCCTTCAGCTTTGCCTCTGCCAGTGAATATCTGGCCGGGCTTACCGACAAGGGACTTGCTGTGGATGACATTGCCCCGTACTTGCAGCTCTCGCTCGACATCAGTTCCGATTATTTTATGGAGATCGCCAAACTCAGGGCTGCCAGGCTTTTATGGACAAGAATGGTTGAGCTGTATAAGCCTGCCCGTAAGGAGTCGCTTAAAATATTCATTCATAGCACGACTGCCCTGTGGAACAAGTCGATGTATGATCCCTATGTCAACATGCTCCGGACCACCACCGAGGGGATGTCGGCTGCCATCGGGAATGCCGATTCAGTCACCATCCGTCCTTTTGACGCATCCTTCCGGGAACCGGATGAAATCTCAAGGAGGATCTCCCGTAACCAGCAATTCGTGCTGAAGGAAGAATCGTACCTCGACAAAATCGTTGATCCTGCGGGCGGCTCCTATTATATCGAAAACCTTACCCACTCAATTGCCCACCATGCCTGGGAATTATTTAAAGAGGTTGAAAGCAGGGGCGGGATGATTGAATGTATTAAGTCGGGTTTTATCCAGGACGAGGTGGAACGCAGCCGGAATCTGAAAGAGGCCGACATTGCCCTGAGGAAAACAGTCATTCTCGGCACCAACCAGTACCCTAACATCCAGGAAACCATTTCGGATAAGATCCGGTATGGTGAAGGTGGAACAAAAACCGCCGCGACGCCTTATAAAAAACTGGTGCCGTTCAGGGGAGCGCAGCCCTTTGAGAAGATCCGGCTTGCGACCGAAAAATTTGTGAATAACGGGCATAAGCGTCCGGTTGTATTTTTGTTTACCATGGGAAACCTGGCCATGCTTCGGGCCCGTGCCGGCTTTACGGCCAATTTTTTTGGTTGTGCGGGCTATGACATAATTGACAACCTGGGTTTTGGAACCATTGAGGAAGGGGTGGAAGCAGCAAAGGCTTCTCAGGCTGAAATCGTAGTGGTCTGCAGTTCGGATGAGGAGAATGTCCTGAATGTTCCCGAAATTGCCCGGCAGCTTCTTCAGGCTGATAATAAACCGGTCTTAGTGGTTGCAGGTTTTCCGAAAGACCAGGTTGAGGGTTTTAAGGCTGCAGGTGTATCTGATTTTATTCATGTACGCAGCAACCTTCTTGAAACACTCAGCCAGTTCCAGACCCGGCTTGGTATTTATTAAAACGCGGAGTTTTTTCAGCCAGAATGACGGAAGCCCTTGAAAATAGTGTTAATGCCGGGAAGTCCAGAGAAGCCCTGGATATCCTCGTGGTGGATGATGATTCCATTAACCTGTACCTGATCAAAACGCTGTTGTTAAGGCTGGGACATAAAGTTGACACAGCAAGGGACGGTTCGGCAGCAGTGGAATCGTTTATAGCAAAGGTTTATGATGTCATCCTGATGGATGTGATGATGCCGGTGATGGATGGGGTAACAGCCACGATGGAGATCAGGAAAATAGAGGTTGGACGAAAAACTGATCCCGACCGTTTTGTGAAAATAATTGCCATCACGGCGAATACCTTTGAAGAAGACCGTGCATCCTTTTTTACGGCCGGGATGAATTATTACATGAGCAAACCACTGCAGGTTGACGAGTTACAAAGATTATTATATTGCTGACCGGCCTTCGGGTGCTTTAGCCCTGTCGTGGAAGGTCAAGCTGAAACTACAACAACTAGATAAAGAACGATGAGACCAGATTTTAAAAATGTTGAGCTGACGGGAACCCCTTCGGGAAATTCGTTTTCCGATTGGGAGAAGGAGGCCGGGATTGAAAAAAGTTGGAAAACGCCCGAACAGATTCCCGTGAAACCGGTATTTGGTGAAAGCGATCTGCAGGCCATGGAGCATTTGCAATACGCTGCAGGATTACCGCCATTTTTGCGCGGACCCTATTCCACCATGTTTGTTTCGAATCCATGGACCATTCGCCAGTATGCCGGATTTTCAACGGCGGAGGAATCGAATGCCTTCTATCGCCGAAACCTGAAAGCCGGGCAAAAGGGGCTTTCGGTGGCCTTTGACCTGGCGACCCACCGGGGTTACGATTCAGACCATGAACGGGTTGAGGGAGATGTGGGCAAAGCTGGGGTGGCCATCGATTCCATCCTTGACATGAAGGTACTCTTTGACCAGATACCCCTCGACATCATGTCGGTATCGATGACCATGAATGGCGCCGTTTTGCCCATCCTTGCCTTCTATATCGTTGCTGCCGAAGAACAGGGCGTACCGATGGTAAAACTCACCGGGACCATCCAGAATGATATCCTGAAGGAGTTCATGGTAAGGAATACCTACATTTACCCGCCCCTGCCATCGATGAAGATCATCGCCGATATCTTTGAATTCACTTCAAAGAATATGCCCAAGTTCAATTCGATCTCCATCAGCGGTTACCATATGCAGGAGGCCGGCGCTACAGCCGATATTGAACTGGCCTATACCCTTGCCGACGGACTGGAATACCTCCGTGCAGGCATTAACGCAGGGATGGATATCGACACTTTTGCCCCGCGGTTGTCCTTCTTCTGGGCAGCCGGCATGAACCATTTTATGGAAATTGCCAAGATGCGTGCAGCCAGGTTGTTGTGGGCCAAAATTGTAAAACAGTTTAACCCCCAGAACCCGAAATCAATGGCGCTGCGAACCCATACGCAAACTTCGGGTTGGAGCCTCACCGAACAGGATCCGTTCAACAATGTTGCCCGGACCTGTATCGAAGCGCTTGCCGCAGCACTGGGACATACCCAGTCGCTGCACACCAATGCCCTGGATGAAGCCATCGCCCTGCCGACCGATTTTTCGGCGCGCATTGCCCGTAACACCCAGATCTACCTCCAGGAGGAGACGAAGATCTGCCGTTCAGTCGACCCGTGGGCTGGTTCCTATTATGTCGAGATGCTCACGCACGAAATAGCGCATAAAGCCTGGGCCCTCATCGAAGAGGTGGAACAGCTGGGAGGAATGGCAAAAGCCATCGAAACAGGTATTCCCAAAATGAGGATCGAAGAGGCTTCCGCCCGCAAACAGGCACGGATCGATTCGGGAAGGGATAAAATTGTTGGCGTAAACCTTAACCGGCTTGAGAAGGAGGACCCGATCGATATCCTGAATGTTGATAATGCAGCCGTCAGGGAGTCACAGATCGCCAGGCTGAAGGTGTTACGGGAAAACCGGGATCAGCAGGAGGTTACGGCAGCATTGGATGCCTTGACCCGTGCTGCTGAAACAGGCGAGGGCAATTTCCTCGAACTGGCCATTGATGCAGCCAGGAAAAGAGCCTCACTGGGCGAAATTTCCTTTGCGCTTGAAAAAATATATGGGAGGTACAAAGCCGTGATACGTAGTATTTCAGGAGTCTATTCTTCGGAATCGAAAGACAATGCGATGTTCGCCAAGGCACGCGACATGGCTGATAATTTTGCAGCGCTTGAAGGGCGCAGGCCCCGTATCATGATCGCGAAAATGGGCCAGGACGGTCACGACCGCGGTGCCAAGGTGGTGGCTACCGGGTATGCCGATCTTGGCTTTGATGTGGATATCGGACCCTTGTTTCAAACCCCTGCCGAATCTGCCAAACAGGCCGTTGAAAACGACGTCCATATCCTGGGCGTTTCAAGCCTTGCTGCCGGCCATAAGACACTGGTCCCTCAGGTAATTGAAGAGTTGAAGAAACTCGGACGCGAGGATATCCTGGTGGTGGTGGGCGGGGTAATCCCGTCGCAGGATTATGAATTCCTTTATAAAGCCGGGGCAGTTGCCGTTTTCGGACCAGGCACTGTTATTGCCGATGCCGGGATTAAATTGCTCGAGATCCTGATCGAAAGCAGAAAATAACGGATGGAGCTTCAATCCTTCAGACTACCCAATGGGATCAGGTTGGTACATTCATCTGTTCCCAGCCCGGTAGCCCATTGCGGACTCTTTATCCACGCAGGCACGCGCGACGAAAACGATGCCGAACAGGGGATCGCCCATTTTATCGAACATACGATCTTCAAAGGGACCCGTAAACGAAACCTGTTCCAGGTGTTAAACCGCCTTGAGAATATCGGCGCCGATCTTAACGCCTATACCACCAAGGAGGATACCTGTATCTATGCCTCTTTCCTGTGTGAATTTTATGAACGGACTCTGGAGCTTTTCCAGGATATTTTCTTTAACTCGACGTTCCCCGGGAAGGAGATTGAAAAGGAAAAACAGGTGGTGATCGATGAGATCAGGTCGTACCTGGATACCCCCGCCGAACAGGTTTTTGATGACTTCGAGGATCAGGTGTTTGCCGGTCATCCGCTCGGGAAAAACATCCTGGGTACCGTGAGAAGCGTGAAAAAACTGAATAACCGGAGTGTGAACGGGTTTATTTACAGGAATTATCAGCTGGATGAGGTAATCATTGCCTCTGTCGGAAATATTGACTTCAAAAAGCTGGCCAGGCTTGCAGGAAAATATTTCAGCGACCATCCTGAACGCGGCTCACGGCAGCCACGTATTGCTTTTCAGGACTATAAGCCATTTCAGACGAGCCTGAAAAAACACATTGCCCAGGTTCATTGCGTGGTAGGAGCCCCGGCCTATCCATTCCACCATCCTTCGCGCATCCCGCTGGCTATGCTGAACAACATGCTCGGGGGGCCCGTCATGAATTCAAGGTTATCACTGGCCTTAAGGGAACGCAGCGGCCTTACCTACCAGAATGAATCAAATTACACCACCTTTTCGGATGCAGGGTTGCTGCAGATTTATTTCGGAACCGACCCCGTTCATTATGAAAAGGCGCTGGCGATCGTATTCAAGGAGTTAAAACGGTTGCGCGAAGAGAAGTTAAGCCCGGTGCAACTGCATACGATGAAAAAACAGCTTATCGGGCAGCTGGCCATTTCGCAGGAATCGAACCTGTCGGCAATGCTTGCCATTGGCAAGAGTTACCTTTTGCAAAACAAGTATGACCCGATCGAAATGATCATCGACCGGATCAACGCCGCAACTGCGGAGGAACTCCTTGGAACGGCAAATGAGATACTGGATGAAGGCCAACTAAGCAGGCTGACATTTCATCCCTGACAACATGTTTTTTATATAGCTCCCCCTTTTGTGCAGGTTTTGGCGACTTGTAAAAGTTGATATTTTTTTTTTGGAAAAATAATGTACCTTTGAAGACATATCATGGATGATACTCATGTAATGGACAAAAAATCATGTAGTTTGTTATCCTTGGCAGGATAGTAAAATAGATTCTTTTTTGTAAATATTTGATTGTTAGTAGCTAATCTCTATATATCCTCTCTTGAATTCACAAACCAACCAAACCAACCAACCAAATCAATCAAACCCAACCATTATGAGAAAAACTTTTTACTTTCTGCTTCTGGCAATAGGGCTTTCGCAGTTTACCTTCGGGCAGCTGACAGGAACCTATACGATTCCCGGGGCTCCCTATGCGACCATCGCCTCGGCCATCGCGGCACTGAACACATCCGGTGTCGGTGCCGGCGGCGTTACCTTCAATGTTACTGCCGGGTATACCGAGACCTTTGCTTCTCCCACGGCTGGGACCATTACCACCAATACAGGTACCGCAGCCAACCAGATCATCTTCCAGAAATCGGGTGCGGGAGCCGATCCCAAGATCACGGCAGCAACCGGAACCGGTACGATGGATGCCATCATCATCTTTGCCGGCGTTCAATATGTCACCTTTAACGGGATTGACCTTTATGAAAATGCAGCCAATGTTACTGCAACCACCCAGATGGAATGGGGATACGCGGTTCTGAAAAATTCGGCAACCCAGGGATCCCAGAACATCACCATCAAGAACTGTACCATCTCCCTGAACAATACCAATACCGGATCCATCGGTATCTATTCAAACAACCATACGGCAGCCTCCACGACCCAACTCACCGTAACCGCAGTTACCGGACAGAACTCCGGCAACAAGTTCTACGGTAACACGATCACCAATTGTTACAGCGGGATTTACCTTTATGGCTTTGCCGATGCAACGGCACCCTATACCTATTATGACCAGAACAACGATATTGGCTCACTGACCGGGAACACGATCAACAATTTCGGCGGGGGAACTGTCACGGAATACCTGGTATCTGCCTATTACCAGAATGGTGTTACCATTGCGAACTGCAACATCAGCGGAACAAGCGCAACAGGAACGGCATCCATCTATGGAATCTATGGCGGAACGGCTACCAACGCCAACGCCAATATTTATGGAAATACCATTTCGATCAACCAGACGGTTGCCACCACCGGTTATATCTATGGCATTTACAATTCCGGGCTGGGTACCACCGGAACCACCAATACCCTGAACATGTACAACAACACAGTTCAGAACTGTACGGAGCCAAATTCGACCACCTCCTATTTTTACGGCATCTATAATGCCTCCACCGCCTTTACGACCAATTTTTACGGCAATACGGTAAACAACAACGTATTCGGGGGAAGCTATTACATGTATCTCTGTTATACCACCTCCGGCGCCGGCTGTACCGTAAATGTTTACAACAACACCGTCAGCAACAACTCCCGGTCGGGATTGGGCACCCAGTCAGGTTCAGCCTATTTATACTGTCTTTACATTGCGGGAAGCGGGATTACCTCCATTCATGACAACAACGTGTTCGGAAACTCCTGTGGCGCACAGGCCACCCAGTCGGCCTATGTCTATAGCCTCTATTGCTCGAATTCGGCCACCAGCCAGATGGTTTACAACAACAGCGTACACGATCAGAGCGTCACATCTTCCTATACCTCAGCAAGTGCCATTTATGGCATCTATTCCTACCCGGGAAGTGGCGGTGTGGCTACCAATGCCCTCTACAACAACAATGTTTATAACCTAACCATCACCAACTCTTCTTCCGGTTATGGCTATGTCTATGGCATTTATGGCTACTACATGGGAAATAACTATTCCAATAACCTCTACAATGTCACCATCAACAGTGCTACAGGATATGGTTACGGGTACGGAATTTATATTGGCGGTGCAGGCACCTTCAACGTTTATAAAAACAAAGCCTACAACATCAGTATGGCCGGAACCTCCGGTTACTTTTACACCATGTACATTACCGGTCCGACAGTTGCGAACCTTTACAATAATTATATCAGCGATATCAGGACGCCGGCCTCCACCTCGACAA
>JBAXOB010000001.1:0-357498 GCA_037133475.1 Bacteroidota bacterium | reverse complement strand
CTTTGGGGGGTCAATTTGATGCGTATAAGAGGGGTCAATTAGAGCGTAATATCCACTGCATCGGACATATTGTTGGATTTGATATTGGAGTCATAGGAGGTACCCAAAAGGGGTTTAATTCAATAATTTAGAGGTTAACCGTATAATGGATACAAATTGCATGATACAAAAATATTTGCATATTCTGTATTATATTCATTTGCATGGCATTCACTTCAGAATGGCAGAAGACGTGCAGTCGGTGGGATATGTAAGGCCTCATCTTTCAAGAAAAACAGTAGCTGATTTAAGAAATGGTGTATCTTTAACCTTGTAAATTTCATTCTATTTATTCATTATTAATAACTAAACTATTTACCTGATGAAAAGTTTATTCTTTACTCTCGGATTGCTAGTCATAACATTATCAACATTTTCTCAATCTGACACGATCTTCACGAACAACGAAAAAATTGTTTGCACCGTAAAGGAGATAACTCCTGATGCTATCAAGTTTACCTATCCGAATGAGGATTTGATCAATGCTGTTTTTAAAAATACAGTACAGAAAATTGTGTTTAAGTCTGGTCGTGTTCAGCTATTTGCAGAGAATACATCATACAAAACAGTCAATGGTCCGAAGGATTTTGAGAATGTTACCATTACTAAAGTAGAAAGTGAAGTTCACGGACTGTTCAAACTTGGTGACGTTGGAGCAAAGGCAAAAGGAACTACCGAGTTTTCAAACCAGGAGAGAGTCAAACAAAGAGCGTATAGGAAAATAAAAATGCAGGCAGCAATTATGCATGCAAACATTATCTTTTTAACTGATGCCCGTACCCAGGGAAACAAATGGGGATCTCAATGGGGAGGTTCTGAAAGTTCTGAGGCATCATTCTCTGGCATTGCTTACTCGAATGTAATTCCAAAATTTGATGACTTCGTAAAGATATTAGGTAGTAAATCAAAGGTGTTGGGTACTGAATTGGTTGTTCTGGATTGTGGGGGCTCAGATCTCGATGTAAAAGAGATTCATGATTACCTGAATATTACCAAGGTGTATAATGAAAATGGGTTGATCATGATGGAAGGAACGATTGATGGGGTAAGAAAATATAATACTTTTAGAGTGTCAAGCTTCACCCTCGAATCCTTTACCATCACTTTTCATGACAAAGATTCAATATATAGCTACAGGTTCTCCTTGTAATGATTTCCCTGGAAATTGTCAAGTTGATAAACATCCACATAGAAACGTTCTGTTACTTTGATGATTTTGTATGGCTACATTCGAAAAAATGCTCTCTTTGACCAGCGGTTGCCGGAGCAGTCTGACCATTTCAATCGATGGATTACTACTATAATAATGTGGTCAACCAAAATCGGCGAAAGGTGGTCAATTGTTCCGTTTTGTTCAGTTATACCATGATCTTTCTCAGGTCATATAAAAGCACATCAAGCGAATCTATACGGATAAATCCGACGCGCGGATATTCCAGGTCAATAATTACCATAATGGTGATTAGCAAGGCCAGGACAAAACCGATAAGATGAATCCAGCTTCTTGATTTCCGGATTGACATCCCAAATCCGGAAATTAAAGAACACACCCAGGCTAGAAGAATCATAACAATAAAAATGATATTGGGTTGATGTATCTGCCTGATTGCCGTCCGCGTGCTATATATATCTATCATAGAATTCAGGGCCGGAAGTAACAGCAGGGAGGCACTGATATTTTCCGATTGACGGCTTGCAATAACTGAAGCTTTCCAGATTTTCATCTGGAGAGCAGTTGTCTTCTGTTCCAGATCAGCTACTTTGTTTTTATTGGATATCTTCTGATATAGTTCTATCCTCGCTTCAAGGTAATCACGGAAATATCGGCGAATGGCAGGTTGTGAATCTTCGGGCAGCAGGTCGACCCTTAAATATGCTGTTCCGATAGCATTCGATTCATCAATGATCAGCATCCTTCGCTGGTCGAACCTTAATGCAGCACCCGAAAAAGAAAGTGCAATGATCAGACCCATCAGACCAAAAACAGCTGTTTCGACAGGACCAAGTCCCTGATGTGCCCCTGCTGGATCAACAGTCATTGAATGTTTGCCGATCCTGCGACCTGCTTCAAGCAGAAACAACATGACACCGCCGATGAAGAGAACCTTAATTAAGGTAT
This sequence comes from Bacteroidota bacterium, assembly GCA_037133475.1. Lineage (GTDB taxonomy): Bacteria > Bacteroidota > Bacteroidia > Bacteroidales > FEN-979 > CAIVAT01. Next base: position 355,340 of record JBAXOB010000001.1, on the reverse strand, counting down.
CAAGAAATAAAGACATGTTTTTTCCACAAATTTAAACCAAAATCGGGGAATTTATATCTTGAGATTAAAAGTTCCCCGGTTGCAACTTTGATCAGTAAGGGGGAGCAATTACAAATGCGGAATGTGAAATGCGATAGTGATATCTCGCACTTTACTAAAAAAGCCCGCCAATTAGTTTTGACGGGCTTATAGCAGAATTATCAATATTACTGGTTCTTATTGAACTCCCTTCCGTCTGTTCTCACTACCATCCATCAATTGCAAATGGGTCAACGAAGAAAGAAGTTCCATTTCGGTTTTAAGACTTGCAATATCAATAGGTGTTAATTTCGGAGTTAGAGTTTAAATGGTCGGAGAAATCTTGTCATTTTTTGAATACGAAAATATTTTAATGCAATCTGTTTGTCATTGAGATTTTGTTTTAATTTTACTAATGGAGCGTCAAATTGCCTGTCATTTATAATTTTAAAAGTGTCCTTTAGGTCGGCCATGGCTGCTTATGTTATCCAGACCTTGTGTTCGGATTCTTATCAATGCTAAGTTCCACTGAAATGAACAACTTACGATTTCCCTTTTTATTACTGATCATATTTTGCTTTATGGATTCGGTTTGCCAGAGTCAAAAGCCTCAATTGATTTTGCCAAACGGACACAGTGGTCCCCTGAAATCAGCTGTTTTCAGCCTGGATGGCAAATATATCCTAACATTCAGCGATGAGGATAATTCAGGCAAATTATGGGAGACAGGGAGTTATAAAATGATCCTCAATTTTGACACCATTGGAGATGCTATATTTACCCCAGATGGAAAACATATATTGACCCTTTCCACTACCTATTATACTGGAAATATCAAGGCATGTTGTTTTGAAATTTCATCAAAAAGATTGATCAGCACAATTAATATTCCAACTGACTATGTGACTTCATTTGCTTTAAGTCCCAATGGAAAATACCTGACAGTTGGTTGTATTGATGGTATAGTTATATCCTGGAACTTTGAATCAGGAAAATTGTTATATGTATTAACAGGACCAAAGAACGAAGATGTAGGTACAATTCTCTTCAGTCCCGATTCAAAGTTTGTTGTTTTGGGATCTCATAAAACTATAAAAATCCGGGAATCGGCAACCGGAAAATTGATTAATACATTGACATCTCTAGAAAAGTTCATGCTTGCGATTTTTATAAGCCCTAACGGGAAACTTATTGCAGGTACAAGTTCAGAAGGCATAACTACAGTTTGGGATACTCATACAGGAGCGCAAATAAAACGTCTATCAGCTTCCTCTTTATTAGTAGAAACAGGGAGTTTTAATAGTGATGGAAAACAACTTGTAACAGGCGGTAATGATTCAACTATAAGGGTGTGGGATATAAAAGCAGGTCGGGTGCTCCGTGTCCTTAAAGGGCACAAACACTTTGTGGAGGAAGTTATATACAGTCCTGATGATAAATATATTCTATCTAGAGGGATTGATAGTACTGCAATACTTTGGGACGCATCAACAGGGGATTTATTGTTCAGGATGAATGCTCACATTGCATATGTGCAATCATTAAATTTCAGCCACGACGGCAAATACTTTATAACGGCAGGTTGGGATAATTCAGCAATAATTTGGGAAACTTCCTCTCATAAGATACTTGCCCGGTTAAAAGGTCATATTGGTACTACAATAGAATATGGAATGTCCATTGAGGCTAAAGTTATGTGGAACCTTGAAATACCAAGAACTGCAGTTTTTAGCACGGATGGTAAATATATATTAACCAGCAGTTATAGCAATTGTGCCAAAGTATGGGAAATCGCAACTGGTAAAATTTCCAACAATCTGTTTGGACATACAAAACAGATAAATTCATCTGACTTTAGTCCGGACAATAGACTTATTGTTACTGCGAGCAGGGATGGTTCGGTGAAGGTTTGGGAGGCAAATTCAGGAAAAATTATTCATAACTTTCATTGTGATAGCTGTTTTGAATATAAATCTGCCAAATTTAGTGCAGATGGGGAATTTATCCTTACTGTTTCAAGCGATCGGATTATTCAAACTTGGGAAACTACTTCCGGAAAACTTGTAAAGGAATTTAGTAAGTTTAGTTTTCCTATAAATCAGGGCAGGTTTAGTCATGACGGTGCGCATATTCTTACAGCGAATTATGACAGTACAGCTACAATCATTGAATCTTCAACGGGGAATGTACATAGAACGTTTAATGTGCGAAGTGACAACCAAGTTTTTACTGCTGTTTACAGCCCGAATGAAAAATTTATTGTAACAACCGGTTATTTCAGGAATCCCATTTTGTGGGATAATGAAACAGGGAAAATTGTATTGAAATTAAAAGGACACCAAAATGCTGTAAACACTGCTAATTTTAGCCATGACGGTAAAATTATCGTTACAGCTGGCCGAGACAGAACCGCCCGAATTTGGCTAACCTCTTCAGGAGAGCCACTTAAAACACTAAAAGGACATAAAGGAAGCGTTTGTTCAGGCGATTTTAGCTATGATGACAAGTTTATCATAACAAGTTCAATGGATAACACGACTAAGATATGGAGTACGGAAACAGGTGAAGAAATTGCAACATTGATTTCATTTGACTCAACAGATTGGGTAGTGCAATCTCCATCGGGATTGTTTGATGCTTCACCAGGGGCAATGAGACAGATGTATTTTGTTGTAAATGACAGCAATAATGCTCAAGAACCATGGCAAATAATTGAGTTTGATCAATTAAAACATCGTTACTACCAACCTGGTCTTCTGCCAATCCTACTTGGTTACAGTCAAGAAAAACCCAGGCATGTACCGGCATTTGATTATGTACGGCTGTTTCCCTCGAAGAGTCTGAAAATTGAAAATGATCAATTGATTATAAAACTTACCAACAGAGGTGGGGGGATCGGGAAGGTATCGGTGTTTATTGATAACATCCAGGTAAAGGAAGATATCAGGAGTGACCAGGATAGTGCGAAGCATGAAATATCCATTGCCCTGGATTTATCAAAGTATGCAAACTTTTTCAGTTCAGACACGACTAATGTGATCAAGGTTGTGGCTTGGAATGCTGAAGGGTACTTGTCAAGCAGACCTGATACCGTCCATTATATTCCTAAGAGTAGAATCAAAAAAGGTGTCGGGGTAATTGAACCTAAAAAAAACAAAACCAGGACGATGCCACAACTTTATGGACTGGTAGTAGGCACATCGGATTATGCAGGTGCCCACATTGACCTTAAGTACGCGGCAATCGATGCCGAAGCCTTCAGTAATGCTTTGGTGCTTGGTGCATCCCGGCTGTTTGGCAAGGAGAATGTCCACGTGAAATTGCTTGCCACTGGAAAAGAAGGGGTTGAGCCCACTAATATAAATATCCTGACCCAGCTTGGGAGTATGTCGCTCGCCAAGCCGGAAGATATCGTTGTAATATATTTCTCAGGTCATGGAGTGAATTACGGAGGGCAGGACGGGTTGTTCTATTACTTGACAATGGAGGCAGACGGAGCCGATGCAATATACTTGAATGATCCGGTTTTCAGAAAATACAAAGCTTTGTCAAGTCAGGATATTGGTACATGCCTGAATCAGATTCCCGCGCGTAAGAAAGTACTGATCATCGACGCATGTGCTTCTGGCAGGGCCACAGAGAACCTTTTAGCGTCATTATCCAAAGAGATTCCATCCAGCGAGAAACGTGCACTGGAATTCACCCAGGATGCCACAGGGTCATATTTGCTTGCAAGTTCAGCAGCAAATGCAGTAAGTTATGAGGCCGGGATTTACGGGCATGGTCTTCTAACCTATTCACTGTTGAAAGGTATGCGTGGTGCTAGACTGGAAAAAATCGAAGAAGGCGAATTTATTGATGTTGAACAGTTGTTCCAATATGCAAAAAATGAGGTCCCATTGATGGCAAAGGATATAAGTGGCATCCAGGAGCCATTATTGAAAACACCTGGAACATCAGGACGACTGATTATCGGAGAGATGACAGAAGAAGATAAAAAGAAAATTGAACTTTCTGAACCTAAAGCCATCTTCCTGCCATGTCAGTTTAGTAATGATGATTTAGAAGGGGAAGAAATCGAACTTGCTGAAAAAATCAATGTTAAACTTGATAATCAATCAGAAAATGGCAAGGGCGCAGGTTTTCAGTTCACAAGAAATGGTAATTACCCGGATGCATATGTTATTAAAGGGAAGTATCGAGTGAAAAATAAGCAAATCGAAATTAATTATATTTTGAAGAAAGGGGATAAAAATATTCTGAGTTCCCAAAAGGTTTCTGGAATGGTAAGTGACCTGGATAAAATCTGCAATCAAGTTTTCGATAAAATTATGGCTGCCATACAATGATTGGGAAGCGATATCAATTTTGTATGTAGCTATCTAATTCTGGAAAGTGTTTTTAACAATAAGTTATAACCACAAGTTAATGAGAAGAATAATACTCGCAATTTTCTTTTTTACAGGCATCTATGTATATGGTCAACCAATGAAGGTTCTTTATTTGGAGGGAACTGTCACCTACCTAGGACCAAATGAACATATTATGATAAAAAGCGGCCAGATTCTCTTGGAAAAAAATATTTTCATAGGTGAGAACTCACAATTGATTTTCCACAATGGGAAAAAATATGCAGCGATTAAAGACAAGGGACTATATACACATGTTCAACTGGCTAACCTTCTAAAATCCACGAAAGGTGCGATCTTAAGTACATATGCTCATTATATGTATTATGAATTATTTCATCATGAGAATCAAATACAGTTTGATAACAAAATTGGGGTTGAAAGAGGGTCTCGAAAATCACAAATAGTGATCACCGATGCGCCATTAATGTTTGTTTCAGATACGGTCACAAGGCATATGCGAGGCCTGGAGGTTGTTGATTCGTCATTATATACTACTGGGGAGATCGTGCCAATAACAATAAAAACCATAGAAGGAAATAATGTTATTGACAAAATGCAGTCATTTGCAAATCTATTAGATGATTCCGGAAAGGTTGTCATAAAAACAAACCAACCTTTTATTTTCAGAGTAAGAAATGAAAGCACACAACCTGTTTTCTTTACTTTGCTTGACATCCAGGCTGACAATAAGGTAAATATTGTAATTCTCGCTGATTCAACAAAATCTGAAAAGTATTACATTTTACCTGGGAAGACATGGGATAGCCCGATATTAGGGTGCTTCCCCCCCTATGGAATTGAAGTTTGGAAGCTAATAGCAACAAAAAGACCCTTCAATTTAGATTCCTTTCTCTATGCCTGTCAATCAACGCAGCAAACAGTTGGGACCATTGTGCCATTTGAAACCCTTTATGCTAAATCTTTGAATTCAAAAACCAAGCAAACCATTTCTACAGAGATGAATTTGAAGTTGCCGGGACAAATCTCAATATATTCATTATCTTTTGAATTAAAAAAATAGCCCATGAAGCAAATACAACAGAATAACAAGGTATTAACAAAGGATACTTTCTTGGCCACTATATTTTCCATCGTGGTTGTTGCAATGTTAAGCATGTTCACACTCAATACCCACATCTTTGATCCATTTAAAAGGGCGTTTGAAGATTTCAGATATACTGATCTGTATTTTTCAAAGATTAAACAAACAAATACTACTATTATCCCTGATATCATTCTAATTAACGTCGGAAAACTTAATAGGGCTGAATTGGCCAAGGAGATAGAAATAATCAATCGATATAGGCCCAAGATTATTGGAATAGATGTTGTTTTTCGGGGTCCAAAGAACAAAGAACAAGATTCACTGTTGGCAAATGTTATAAATAATTCAAATAATATCGTACTTGCCTCAAAATATGAACAGTACAATCCTGAAAAGAATGCTTTCTGTAGTTTGCTAAAACCGTTCGATCAAGTTAAGGACAAGAAAACCGGGTTTATCAATATTGGCAGTGATTTCAAAAATACCAGTACCATTCGATACTTTATTTCAAATATCAAAGAAGGTCAGGATACAGTGTTTTCTTTTGCAACTCAGGTAGCCATGTCCTTCAATCCTTCAATTAAGAAGGATATACTATCCCACAATAGCTTTCAGACAATCCTTTACTCCTTAACAAGTGCAAATTTTATAATGATCGATGCTAAAGACGTTTTTACAGGAAGTAAGAAGCTTGAATTAATAAAGGATCGGATTGTGCTAATGGGGTATCTTGGAGAGCCTTTCTTGTCTTCCACAGATATCGAAGACAAACACTTTACTCCATTTAATGACAAAATAAGCGGACGAAGTAATCCAGACATGTTTGGGGTTGTGATAAATGCCAATATCGTACTGATGTTGCTTGACAAGGTCCATTTACACTATGTATGGGGCTGGGTAAGCTTATTGATAACATTTATTTTAACGTTCTTTCATGTGTGGCTGTTCATGATTCTTTATAAATTTTATCATAAATGGTATCATGTTTCAACAAAAATTATTCAATTGCTTACTTCTACGATTATATTACTGGTTGTTTTCTACTTATATCATTACTGGCATCTTTATTTTGAACCTGCCTTCACTGTCGTTGTCATTTTGTTTACTGTTGATTTGATCTATTTTTATGAAGGTTTAATAAAACTCTTATCGCGTTGGTTTAAAGTAATATCCATTTTTAATTCCGATTTATAACTCGGCTTTTTCTCTCAACATTGAATAATAACCTGGTGTAAAAGAAATCCACAAATTAAATTTCATAAGCAGTTTAATTGTAAGCCTTCGGCCACAGGCCTCTATTTCCGTTGATGCGTAATGATTATTTTTGCCCGGGCAGGAACGTGTGCAGTTGATTGACGGGGAAGTCCGGGATGATTGAAAGGATTTTGGAGAGATAGGCGAAGTGTTGGATACGCCGATGGATTTGACCGTCACCGGGCCGGCGAATACTGACCACCCTTGTATGTTTATTGTTGATAGGTTTAGGTGGTCAATCAAAACCGGCGGCAAGTGGTCGGATAATCCGCCTTGTCCACTTTCCACTCAGGCAATGTTTTCCGGCCGGCCAGCGTATCTTTCCTGAAGGTTTGTCTTCCCTTGTTAAGGAGCCACAGGGCCTTTGTGAAATTGTACAACTTGCTGTTCAGCCTGGTGAATTGCGTGTCGCTGATCGAGGATAATTCATGGTCTTCATAGCGGAGGATTTTCGGGATGCAGCCGGGGGCAAGTGTGTTAAAATATTTGCGCTAAAGGGAGAGGTTCACGAAAGCCTCCGCCAGGGTAAGCGAATCATTTGAGGCTTTTACCCCTTCGATGGACAATATTGTGACCAGGAAGATGACTCAGGCAAATCTCATATTCTTTGTATGTAAACCGGCACTAAATGAAATGGTTTTTTAAATACATTTGGACTAAATAAAAATAAAAACGGTTGATCGGGGACTGCTGATTATATCTGAAAGTCTTATAATTCAACTGGTTTGACTATATTTACGGGGTATATCAGAAAAAACGCCCATTTTGACCTCTCTTCGCCGGAATAATCTGACCATCTCTCCTTTATGATTATAGGGAAGATATCGTGGTCTAGTAAAATCGGCAGGGAGCGGACAGAGGCTCCATTTTTCCCGGATAACAGCACTCATGAAAAACAGAAAAGCGGCGTGGCTCCCGGGACCCTGAAAATGAAAAGTATGAAAATTGAAACAAACGATGTTAAGACCGCTAAAATCTGGCTTCATTTTGCCGGATTCTTCGGATGCTTCGTGATTGGAGGAATTGTGGCCGCGATTCCAAGGATGGTTATGAAAGATACTGCCGGCCTGGTTTTTCTTTCTGAATCTGCACGGATTCCATTGACAATAACGGCATTTTATTTCTACGCAAAATATTTCATCAAATATCCTTTAAATGAAATTGTACTGGATAACCGTCACACAAGGATCTTTACCTGGTTCATCATAGCCTTGTTGTTCCCGGCATCAACCTTGTTTCTTTTTTACATTACCGGCAACCTGACCCTGGCGACCCCGGGCATTGATTTCAGGCTGGACTCGGTAACCGGTTTATTCATCTGGGGTTTTGGCATGTCACTGGCAACAGGCGTTGTAGAGGAGGTATTCGTAAGGGGTTACCTTTATAATTTGTTTAAGATTAAATACCGTTCCTGGATGGCATTTTTAATTCCTGCACTATTTTTTACCGCCCTGCATCTAGGCGCGGTGGGATCCTTTTTAAATGTCGTTCAGCTTTTTGTTGCTGGCCTGCTTGTTTCGTTTTTGTTTACCATGGTCTATTTATATTCAAAAAGTATCTGGAATGCCGGTATTGTCCACGCGGTGTGGAACATTTTTTTTCTCGGGAAAATAATTTCCTTTGAAAGCAGCAGCAGTAAATTGAAAGAGGCAATAATTTCATTTAACGTTGGAAACAACGATCTCATCAATGGCGGGAAAACCGGGATAGACTGTTCCTTGCCGGCAATCCTGGTATACTTGTCTGCAGGCATTATTTTGTGGATCCTGTATAAAAGAATGGCCGGCAGAAGCCTCCCCGGCCAACCGGGGCCTGCCTGCTGAAAAGATATCGTTTTGGTTTTTCCGGCTCCTTACCAAACAGTTAATCCCTGTCTCGCAACGGTGGTTTAATCACCGACACGCCAATTCTTTCTCCTTCCCTGACCGCCGTTTCATAACCCTTTAGGGTATTGATCAGTAAATCGTCATCGACGCGGATTTTGTTTTTTTCAAACAGCAGCACTACCGTGGAACCCCCGAATTTGAAATACCCCTTCTCCTCTCCTTTTTTTACGAAATTCCCGGGATGGGTCTGAACGATACTTCCTGCCATGGTCGCCCCTACCTCCATCATCACAACCTCTCCAAACAAGGGGCTCGACAGGATGGCAAATTCCCTTTTGTTAAGGCAGAATATTCCAGCCATTTTGCGCAGAGCAAGGGGGTTTACCGAATAATAACCGCCGTCGATCCGGGTCACAGGGGACACACTTCCGCTAACGGGAAAATGGAAACGGTGGTAATCGAAAGGGGCAAGCCTGACGATCACCAGGGTGCCGTCAAGGTATTTTTGAGCCAGGCGGGCATTCTGCAGAAACGAAAAAATATCGAAGCGGTATCCTTTAATGATAAAGTCGCTGTTGCGGATATTGGCATAGGCCAGTATTTTCCCGTCGGCAGGCGACACGGCAACCGTTGATCCGGTATCCACAGGCCGGCCATTATTCTTTAGTTTCCGGGTAAAGAAATCGTTGAAGGTGTTGAACTCCTGTTTTTGCGCGGTGCTCATGTCGATATCAAATTCCTCAACAAAGGGTTTTATCTTTTCAGCAGATGATGGGCGATCCATCAGGTTGCCATAAAATGACGAAACCACCTTTCTTTTCGCCAGCGCCCACAAGGTTGCTTCGCCAACCGGGTTATGATACAGCCACACCAGCCACTTTTCACCGGCCACTTTTTCCGTTTTCAACTGACCGCTTTTCCTGTCGTAATACCTGACGGGAGCTTGCTCCGGCAACGGGTAAAAAGCCAGCAGGGCGATGACAGCCGTCAATAACAAAAGGAGACCCCGTGTCTTTATGGTTTTTGTAAGGTTCATCTCCTATTATTTGTTTTTTATGGGCCGGATGGAATACGATGGAAAGGAGAACAAATGTAACCAATAAAACAGGGTATCGTCAAAGAGGTTAAAAACACCTATGCGTATAAAAAGTCAAATTTCATTCCTTTTTATTTCCCCGAAGAATTGTTTCGCTGGAGCCTGACCAGCATTACATCATGGGGATCAAGGATCCCCTTCAGGTTTTCTTTTGTGGTCCCGGTCACCTGGTGTTTCCAGAGATCCCTTACGAGGAAGGTGTCATCAATGGTGAAGATCTTCTTGATGGTTGTCTTCAGATCCTGGTCAAACGGCACAGGCTCTTTGCCGCGGTTTATCAGGCAGAAGGCAAAATCTCCGCCCTCGAGGGGCTTGAACCAGATCTCCAGCTCCCCGTACTTCATCCATCGGATGGCGGAGATTCCCAGTTTATCCTGGTCAACAGCGATCACCTCCGGGTTCGTCAGGATGGCTATGGTCTCCTTCGACATGTTCCTCACATCGTTACCGGCCATAAGAGGCGATGAGAACATGGCCCACATGCTCAGGTGCAGGCGCTCTTCCGGCAACGTGAGCATGCCGTTGCCCACCTCGAGCATATCCGCATCATTCCAGTGACCTGGTCCGGTATAATTGCCAAGATCGGCCATCAGGTCGATAATCTGCACAACGCCAAGCCCGCCCCAGTAATTTTTACAGTCGAAGCAGTTGATGATGTCTTCGGTTGCCCGCCACAGGTGACCGATCTCCTTTCCCCACTCCCACGGCTTGTTGGTTCCCCATTCACATATGCTGTAAATCATGGGTCTTCCTGCCTTGTACAGGGCATCCCGCATGATCGTGTAGGAGGCTTCGGCATTCTGCTTGCCATGGGCACACCAGTCATATTTCAGGTAATCAACGCCCCAGCCGGCATAGCTCCTCGCATCCTGGAACTCATAGCCCCTGCTCCCGGGCTTTCCCTGGCAGGTTGCGGTTCCCGCGTCGGAATAAATGCCGAACTTCAGCCCCTTTGAATGGATATATTCTCCGAGTTTCTTCATTCCCGAGGGAAAACGCTTCGGATCAGCCACGACAGCTCCGTTGGTATCCCTGCCGGTCTGCCAGCAATCATCGATCACAAGGAAGTTGTACCCGGCATCCCGGAGTCCGCTGCTGACCATTGCATCCGCAACCTCCCTGATGATCGTTTCGTTGATCTCGCATCCGAATTTGTTCCAGCTGTTCCAGCCCATCGGCGGAGTTGCCGCAAGGTCGCCGAATTTCTGGCCGAAGATGGCCTGAAGCGACATCATCACCAGGATTGTGCCTGTTAACATTTCTTTTTTCATAGTGTTTTTTCTAAAAACTGACGGCTGCAGATTCACCGTACCTGAGCACTTTATCAAGAATGATCCTGCCTCTCTTTTTAACCAGGATCCTTCTTTTACCATCCTGGGAAGTCACCTCAAGATCGAATTTCGTCCCGAATCCTGATATATTCCTGATCCGCATAAACTTCCATCCTTCGGGAAGGTGTGGATCAACTGTGAAAGAGTTGAGCCCGGTCGGGCGGATGCCGAACAGCCCCTCTGTATAAACCCGGCAGTAAAGCCCGCTTTCGGCCGACAGGTGGCGCTGGTTGCCTTCGGGACAGGCTTCAACAGGATAGGGAACATGTTCTCCAAGCAGCCGACGGTTTGAATAATATTGCAGGTATTCGAGGCCGCGTTTTGTATCCCCGGCCGCGAGTACCCCCCTGAGTGCATAGAGCGTGGAACGGTCCCAGAAGGTCTTGTCCCCGGCCTGGGAGGCCAGGCCGTCGGCAGTCCACAGTTCAGGGGAAAAAAGCGCATCAATGGTTCCCCGGCTGCGATCGAAGATGTTGACGGTAAGCGGGATGCATATCCAGGCTCTCAGCTTGTCATTGCCTTTATAATAACGGTATGTTTGAAACCCCATGAAATCGGCCCCAAAGTATCCTTCGATGTTTTCCCTGAGTATTTCCGCCTCTTTCTTATACGACAGAACCATTTTACCCTCTTTCCCAAGTGATTTGCCGAGATACGCGGCAGAGACCAGGGCGTCATAATAGAGGGATGTGGTGCAGAGGTTGGCATCTCCCGAAGGAAACCTCCCTTCCAGTTCATCCGAGTTGGATGTCACAACCCCCCCGGCATTCAGATGTCGCCGGTTATATTCGAGGCACCAAACGATAAGGGGCCAGAGTTCTTCGGCGATAACAGCGTCGCCCTGTGAAAGGGCAAACCGGGAAGCACCATAGGCGATCATGGCTGCATCACCCCTGTCACCTGCCCCGTTCCAGATGTCGGTCCCTTCAGCAATGATCGAGCTGGGAAGAGGGTTGTAAGCGTCATTCATAAATCGCGAGAAGTGCCGGTATGCATTCAATGCGGATTCAATCCCGTACCTGTATCCAAGGAAGGGGAAGAATGGATTGATGTATTCACCCTGGTCATTGGCCCAGATCGCGGCGTAATAACTGAGTCCCCCGGGCCCGTGCATGGGTCCGCCCCTGGTCTGGAAAATACTTTCGGCCGCACGGATCTTGGCGAAGGAAAAAGCAGTATTTAAAACCGGGTCAGGGGTTTCAAGCACCAGGTTGTCCGAAAATTCTGAAATCAGTGTATTTCGCTTTGCCAATTCATTTTCAACATCGGGACCGATGATCTCCCGGTCCTCTTTCCATGCAGCGAAACAGAGGTAAAACCGGGCTGTTTCACCTGGCATAAGCCGGAACACGCCATGACCGGACGAGCCCGTAACAACACGATAGCTGCCGTCAACACCCGCAGACGGGTCGGTGGTGTTCAGTACCTTGACATCAGGGATCTCCAGTGTCACCAATGTTTGCCCGATATTTTTCAGTTCATACTTTTCACAGAAAGCCGGGAGGGTGGTCGATGGAAAGAGTGTCCTGGCAAGGTCTATTTTCCCGTCAAATGTGCTTTTGACAGTGATTTTCCCGTCCAGGACAATTTCATAAACCTTTTCGTGCAGGAGCAATTTTTTATTGACAACCAGCAGGGTGACCGGATCAAGGTTGAAAGAACGGATTAAACTCGCATGCGTATTATTTGGTATGGTCCGCAGCATTGGCCAAACAATATCCCTGCTAAGGGAAAAAGAGCTGTCGGCATTAACGCCATACCTGATCACGGCAGAGACCTGTTTGCCGCTCATTTCAATGTGATCAGTGTGCGGGAGGTGATCGGCAATCGTCCATTTTATGGTATGGGTGTCTGTCAGAACCCAGCGGTTCGGCTGCGCTGACAGGCAAAGGGACAAAAGAACCGGGAAAAAAACAAGGATGTTTTTCAATGGCATATTACAATGGAAAGGGTAAGTTTTCAATTAACAACGTAAGTTTGGGCGGTCCGGTGATAGTTTTCCTGCAAACTTAATAAAAAGCTTTTCCGGATTTTCAATCGACCTGGTCTTAATCCCCGCGAGGTTGATGTTTTTATATAAAAAGTCCGGGCGGTTGTCATTGCCAATAATGGAACGTTCCATCGAGGTTTAAAAATTTCGGGTGATATTTCCTTTTTCATAAAATATCTTACTTTTACAGGGTCGATTGAAATCGCTGGCTTCTGTCTTTTTCCTGCCAACCGCTATCCTGGAACTAAACATCATCCCTCTTTATATTTCTGATAACCGTATCGGAAGATTTTTATTTTAACTTTAAAAATCATTCATTATGAAGATGTTGAAAAAAATATTTTTGGGAATTGCCGTGGTTGTTTTATTGATTGCAGTTGCTGCAACCTGCTATTTAAAATTTGTCCTGCCAAATGTCGGGCCCTCCCCCGACATGAAAATTGAGATTACTCCCGACCGAGTTGCAAGGGGGGAGTACCTTGCAAAACATGTGACAATCTGTATCGATTGCCATTCTAAACGCGATTGGTCAAGATTCAGCGGTCCGCCGATTGAAGGGACTTTCGGCATGGGCGGTGAAATATTTGACAGGAAATTCGGATTCCCCGGAGTTTATTATGCCACAAATATTACCCCTGAAGAGATCGGGAATCATACCGACGGGGAACTTTTCAGGGCCATCACGACAGGAGTGACCAGCAAAGGCAAAGCAATATTCCCGGTGATGCCGTTTCATTATTACGGAATGATGGATGAGGATGACATTAAAAGCATCATTGCCTACCTGCGCACGTTGCCCCCGGTTAAAAACAAGGTTCCTGAATCGGTATCTGATTTTCCTATGAATTTCATCATCAACACGCTGCCGCATAAAGCGAATTTGACGAAGCTGCCTCCAAAAACCAAGGTTGCAGCTTATGGGAAATACCTGGTGACCGCTGCAGCGTGTGTTGATTGCCATTCTCCAATCAAAGACGGCAGGTTGGTTGCCGGAGCTGAATTCAGCGGAGGCAGGGAATTTCCATTCCTCGACGGCTCAATCGTGCGATCCAGCAATATTACCCCTGATGAAGAAACCGGGATAGGCGCTTTGAAAGACGAGATGTTCATTCATTATTTCCGGATGCATTCTGATTCGGCAACATTGAATACGCATCTTAAACCCGGAAATTTCAATTCCATCATGCCCTGGACTATGTATGGCGGCATGACAGACGAAGACCTGAAAGCAATTTTTACTTATCTCAAAACGCTAAGGCCTGTAAAAAACGAGGTCACAGTTTTCATTCCTGCCAAAAAGAAATGAGACTGTTTTCCAAATCCACCCTTTACAACCCCTTTCTCAACCGCTCCAGGATCTCGTAAACCGCAGGGCAAATGGCGCTGTTCTTCAGCGTAAGGGCCATTACCTGGTAAACCCGGGGGCGGTCGGTATGGGGATAATCGCGGCACGCCCGGGGCCTTACATCGTAAATGGAGCAGTAGTTGTCGCCGCCCAGGAAGGGGCAGGGCATCGACCTGAAAATATAGTCGCCATCCTCATCCACCACCAGGTATTGCCCGGCAAACCCCGAGGGCTTTATGCGCAGGAAGGCGGCTATCCGCTGCACGTCGGCATCGGTTATCCTGGGCCCGAGGGTGCGGCAGCAGTTGGCACAGTCGAGACAGCTGAGGGTGTCAAACACCGCCTCATGCAGGGCATGTACCCGTTCGTCGAGCCTGCGGCTGCCTGTGGCGCAGAGCCGCTTCACAAGGGCCGCATGCTCCTGCCGGGCTGCTTTGGCCATCCGGGCCAGTTGGTCGGGTGCAATCATCATGGTATATTGAAGGCCGGGCCCGTACTGCAAAGGCTCACTTTTTCCGCTTCTTTATCTTCTGCTCGGGCAGCTCCTCGCAGGTGATCCTGACCAGGTGGCTGATCCACTCCCGGTCTTCAACGCGGTCGTCTATCAGAAAACTGGGTTTCGCCCCGGGGTATGCCGGAGCCTCGGTAACATTGCCAATAAAGGCCCTTCCCGCTTCGGTCGGCTTTACAAAGAGCCGGTTGTCGCTCACCAGGGCAACAACCTTGGCATTACAGTACAAGGCATACTCGCCAAACATCTGCCTGTAGGTGATCTGTCCGGCAGTTTCAACCTGGTCGGCGATGAATTCGACAAAACTTTTATCAGAGGCCATAAGGGTTATTTCAACAGGTTTTTCAGCAGTTCTATTTGTTGTTTCCCGTGCTGGTTATCGGGATTCAAAGCTACAGATTTTTCGTAATCTGTCATTGCCTGTGCATTTTGTTTGTTCTTCATGCAGGCAGAGGCCAGCCTGTCATAGGAATTCCGGGAACCGGGCGACACGGTTACATTGATTGTAAAAACAAGGATGGCGGCATGGTAATTCTCCTTTTCGAGCCACCTTTCGCCAAGATCGTCAATCTTATCCGCAAAGATCCCGACCAGCCTTTTATCCCTCCTCAAAAGGGTGTTTGTTACCTCACGAAAGCGGATTGAATCACCTGTCAGATCGCCATCGTTCAACAGGTCGACCTCATTGCTGACCGCGTTGCAGGTGTTGACGAAATCAATCCCCTTTTTATTCTCCGGGAACAGTTCGGGAATCACCAGGCTGTAACCGCCCTTTTTAAGTTCCTGCGCCAAACTGTATTTTACAACATGCGTGTAATCATGAAAGAAATACAAATAAATGGTTCCTGCATTCAGGTCATAAAGGGTGGTGTACATCGTGCCGCCTCCCCACTCCGTTTCCTGGTGCATGGTATCCATGACCGAAGCACAGAAGTTAACGCTGGTGTCGCTGTGATTTTCAAGGAATCCATCGCAAGGCCCTAACAACGTTAATGATAACTCTTTCGAATAAATCATCGGAATTTCACCAGTTCAGTTTGTAAGATGGCAACCAAAAACACAGAATCGGAAGTTGATTATTTTGGTGGATTAAGTCCCTCATTGCCAGGAACTGTCATCGTTTTGGAATAAGCCAGGCTAAGCAGACTGGCCGCCTCGTGAAAGTCACGTTAAGAAAATCGGGGAATGAGCATAAAACTGCTGACTGTCCAGGGAGCGGAGCGACGAGTTTCCGCAGTTTAGCGAACGACGAAGATTTTTAATGACATTCATGCAGCGGTGACTTTTCTTTGCTGCTTTTTGTGACAGAAAAAGAAAGTAGATATAGTCATAAAAGAGGATGTCGATTACCTTTGAGACAGTCCTTTTGAAGGCAGGGGATGGCTTCAGGATTGTTACTGGTAAAATGGTGCCTAATCAAATTCTATTTAATACAAATTGCAGGGTCTGAAAAGTTCAGCCTTCGGCCGGTGAGACGGGCTGATAATCAACAGTGAATCCTTATCCGGTCATTTTTATTTAAATGGTTTTTAATGAGTTGTAAATAAACAGCACGGGAAGAGCAATCCATCTCAACCGCTTTTTATCAATTTGTATTATCTTTAGCACAAAGATTCACAGTGGAACAGCATTTAAGCCGGAACCGGTTGAAAATTGCCATGGTGATCGATTGCTATGACGACTCCAGGAATGGAGCGGTCATTTCAACACGGAGGTTCACTGAACTCCTGAAGGAAAACCACGATGTATCGGTGATCACCACGGGCTCACCTGCCCCCGGGAAGGTAATCCTGCCCGAATTTTATCCCTTCGGGTTCAAAAAGGTGATGCAGCGGATGCACACACCGATGGCCGTTCCCTCGCCGGCCAAACTGCAAAAGGTAATCAGGGAGCAGGATATCGTACACGTCCAGTTCCCGTTCCTGTTGGGCATAAACACTGTCAGAATCGCCCGAAAACTTCATGTTCCGGTGGTATCGACTTTCCATATACAGGCGGAACACCTGGCGATGAATGCCGGGATCCATTCGGAGCAGTTCATCCGCTACTGTTATAAATTCTGGCTCAGGAACCTTTTTAACAGGTCTGACCTGGTCATCTGCCCGACCCGGTTTGCAGAAGAAGAGCTCAAGTCGTACGGGTTGAAGGCCCCCAGTGTCATCCTGTCAAACGGGTTCCCGCCCATTTTCAGACCACGCGAGATAGAACGGGATCCGGAAATGCAGGATAAATTCATCGTGCTTTCGGTTGGCAGGTTCGCCCCTGAAAAGCGGCAGGATCTGATTATCCGGGCTGTCGGCCGTTCCAGGTTTCGCGACAGGATCCAGCTGATCCTGGCAGGTGAGGGTCCCGATCAGGAAAAACTCCGGGAGCTGGGGAACACATTGCCGCACAGGCCGGTGTTTTATACCCTTTCGCAGGAGGAATTGGTCCGTTATTACAACCTTGGGGACCTGTATGTCCATGCCGCAACGGTGGAGGTGGAGGGGATGACCGTGCTGGAGGCGATGGCATGCGGCATGCCGTTACTGTTGGCCGGCAGCCCTAAAAGCGCAACCAGCCAGTTTGCTATCGATGAGCGGTCGTTGTTTGATTCCGGGAATCTGGAGGAACTGGTGGCTAAAATGGACTACTGGATCGAACATCCCGGAGAACGAACGATTGCAAAGGAGCGATATTACCAGAATTCCCAAAAGTACAGGATCGAACGATCCCATGAAAAACTGGAGGAGCTCTATTACAGCCTTGTTTCCGAGAATGGTTCTGCTTCACCGGCGATGCCGCGGTGAAGCTGGCTTCCCTTGAAGGATTAGCGGTATCCCCCGGGGAACTCCTGTTCTGACAACATGAGTTCATGGATCAGGGTGGCGTTTATCACCCTGAAAGGCGTCGCGGGGAAAAAACCACCTCATATGCCTGCTTACAGCCATGATGCCGGGTGTTTTCAGCCTTCTGACAATCAATCATGTGAAATGGTCAACCTGTTCAGCCGGAGACTGGTAAAGTGTCCGTTGAGCCCATTAAATTACGGTTCAGTCCTTCAAACACCTGACTGAAAAAGCGTTTCCCCGTGAAGAAACGTACATGGATACACTCGGGTTAAACTCGTTGAGTCCCCGTGCAATTGCACGCTCCTGGCCGGAGGCTGTCGAAGTCCAGTACATGGAACCTGCGTAAAGCCCCATGGTGAATGTCCAGGTGTGGTTCAGATATAGAAAACCAGGCTGGTATGAATAAAACCCGTTGACCAGCAGCAGGTCCTTCAAGGGCCATCCTGCCCGGCCGGCGCCATTATTTGAGGACAGCAGCGCATCCCACTCATCAGCGGAGGGGATGTGCCACCCGGGGGGACAAAGTCCCTGAGAGGTCTCGGTATTGCTGTAGAGCATCAATTCATCCCATTGGTAGAAGGTGGGGTGCGGCGTGGCAGGTAAAGGAGCTTTGTATTTTTCGGGGATGCAGTTGTCGGACTGCGGTATGATGTCCGGGATCTGTGTTCCGAAATCCAGGTTCGACGACATCCAGCACTGGTTGCCGATGTGGAAGGTCGGGTATGTTTTCCCGTCGCGGAGGTCGGTGAAAACATTGCCGCAGGTGAAGGCTGAAGCCGTGAACTGGTGAATCCAGGAACTGGCTGAAGCAGCACACGATGCCACGTTCGTATAGGTATAGGTAATCGCATGCGTGCCCGCTCCTGCGATGCCAGGATCGTAGAACCCTGATGAGACCCCGTTTCCCGAATAGGTACCACCCAGGGGAAGTCCGCCCCGCAGCCGGATGGGTTTGGCCCCGGTGACGGTAACCGTATCAAAACAGGGTGAAAAGGTGACCACGGGGTTGTTTCTGACCGTCATGGCGACCGGCGCGGAGGTTGCCGGGTTACCCGTGGTGCAGGTCTCCGATGAGTTAAGCAGACAGGTGACCACATCGCCCTCCGCCGGGACATAGGCATAGCTTGCATTGTTTGCATTGTTTGCATTGCCTGCATTGACCTGCCATTGGTAGGCAGGCAGCGTACCTCCGTTTCCGGGGGTTGCCGTGAAGGTCACCAGGGTACCGGCGCATACCGGGTTTTGCGATGCCGAAACCGACACGGTGACAGGCAGGTAGGGTTTGACCGTCATGGCGACCGGCGCGGAGGTTGCCGGGTTGCCGGTGGTGCAGGTTTCAGAAGAGGTAAGCACGCAGGCGACCACATCACCATTCACCGGCACATACATATAGCTTGCATTGTTTGCATTATTTGCATTGCTTGCATTGACCTGCCATTGGTAGGCAGGCAGCGTTCCTCCGTTACCGGGGGTTGCCGTGAAGGTCACCAGGGTACCGGCGCATACCGGGTTTTGCGATGCCGTGGCCGTCACGGTCACCGGCAGGTTGGGATGCACCGTCATGACAACCGGGTTGGAAATTGCAGGATTACCAGATGTGCAGGTTTCTGAAGAGTTAAGCACACAGGTGACCACATCGCCATCCGCCGGGACATAGGCATAGCTTGCATTGTTTGCATTGGCTGCATTGGCTGCATTGATTTTCCATTGGTAGGCGGGCAGCGTTCCTCCGTTTCCGGGGGTTGCCGTGAAGGTAACCTGGGTACCCGTGCATACAGGGTTTTGCGATGGCGCGGCCGACACGGTTACCGGCAGGTTGGGATGCACCGTCATTACCACCGGGGTGGATGTTGCCGGGTTGCCCGTGGTACAGGTTTCGGACGAGGTTAGTTCGCAGGTGACCACATCGCCATCCGCCGGGACATAGGCATAGCTTGCATTGTTTGCATTGGCTGCATTGTTTCCATTGATTTTCCATTGGTAGGCGGGCAGCGTTCCTCCGTTTCCGGGTGTTGCGGTGAAGGTAACGGAAGTTCCGGAACAAATGTCAGTGGCTGAAGGGGATACCGTGACCGAAACCGGCAGGAGGGTATTGACGGTTGCGACAACCGTATTGGATATTGCAGCCTGGGCCCAGCTGGTTTTGCAGTCAACCCTGGCGATCCGCCTGTACCAGGTGGTCTGCGAAATGGTGCCGGGGGTGTAGGAAGGGGAATTGCTCGCGGGAATATCGGAAAAGCCGGTTGTCCCGCTTGTTGTCGATTCCTGCCATTTGAACTCGAGTGTCCCCGACTCACCGGAAGGCAGCTGGATATTGGTCAGCGAAGCAGGAGTGAAGCTTCCGCAGCCGCTCTGGTTTCCGGCGATCGTTCCTCCGCCGGCGGGGTTTACGCAGGGAGTCCCGTTGTTCCAGAAGACCACCGATGAATCTGATTTGATGCTGAGAACCTGGGCGTAAACATAATCCGTCCCGGGTATCGTGCCTGTCTGGGTATAACAATACTGGGCATTGCCGGCCGCATCGGTATAGGCTGTTCCCAGCAGGGGATTGATGCCGCCTACGTGAAAATTCACCAGTGCTCCCGCGACACTGTTGTTGAGGTTGTCTTTGACATTGGCCATCAGGCACACGCTGGTGACATTCAACTGGCCGTAGGCAGTATCAGGCAGCAGGGTAATGGTGTCGACGGAGGCGATGGGTGACAGGGACATTCCCCCCGGGTACCCGTATGATTCGGCATATGCCCAGCCATACACAAAAACGCCGAAAGGAATGGTGCTGCTGAAGGTATGCGAACCGCCGGTCGTGGATTGCTGTGCCGCGTAATAATTGGTCGTTCCGATCTGGACAAAGGAGCTTGCCGGGATCGGCACCCCGTCCTGGTATATGGTTCCCAGGGCATTGCCGGGTGCCAGCACGTTGACAAAGTGCTGCACCTGGGTCAATTGGGCCATGGTTACATTGCAGATGGTGTAGCTGGTCAGGAACTGGTCCGTAGGCGGGATCAGCATCATGAAGGGGTCGCCGAGGTTGCCTGCACAGGTGGCACTTTTAGCAAACTGGGCCACCATCACCGGGTTTGAGGCTGTGATCTGGTTATACCCGGCCAGGGAGGTCTCATAAAAACCGCCTGCATTGATGGTCGCCACCGGTGTGCCGTTGATGTTGATGGCCGTTGCATTATCGGCCGCCACGATCCTGAAATAGTCGCCGCTGTTGTCCCTCCCGGCTAAAAAGGCGGTTACAAAATTTTTACCCCACGAATAATAGGGGAACATCTCTTCAATGATGTGGTCGGCTGCACTGCAAAATAGGGGGATCACGGTGGCTTCATTGGAGCCGAAAACGGCAACGGGGTGGTTTGCCTGGATCCTTGACCCGGTAAGTTCATGCATCGAGGCGGGATCCCTGAGATAATAGGTTTGCCCCGTGTTGAGGGTGATATTGGTCGTTGCCCCTGTCTGGTGGTTCCATATGGTAACGGATGTGCCATCCTGCGTCGCCACAACACTGATGGCGGTTGCAAGATTGGGGATCGAGCACAGGTAGTTTACGATCCGGTATTCCATGCCCAGGGCATTGGTAGGCAGGGCCATGTAGGCATCGGTCGACATGTTGTACTCGTTCAGTCCGTAAACCGAAATCGGGTCGTTCGATGTGATATGAATCCCCTTGTTCTCGGTGCCGGGTGAAAGGGCTGCGCCGCTGGGCACGGTAAACTGGGTGACTACTCCGGGAACCACGCTGAAGCCCTGGTTCACTCCCGGGTAGGCCGACTGCACCTGGCCGCTGGTGGCGGTTGCTGAAGAGATAAAAATCGAAAGCGTGGCGGAAAGGTTCGTGTTCGGCGGGAAGGCAATCCAGAAATCGGTGCCGCTGTTGGTGACGGACTGGCCCTGACCCGTGAAAAACAGGGTCAGCAGGAAGACTACGATGCAAAGATTTCTTTTCAAGTCAGAACGATTTACGAGTTACGCGCAGGGGATGTCTTTACCAGCCCCTATCCTCTAACTTTTTCTCTTTTTTACAAACTTATCATATCCTTCCGAATCTTACTCTTACCATCTGATGATCAGTACCCACAGCCACAGCAGTTTCAATGGTTTACCCTGATCACCCAAAAAGGGCACCTTAACACGGAGAAAATCATGGTGCGCTCCCGATGGGTAAAGATACGATACTTTTAGCCCCACATACAAAGGCTAACGGACAGAATATCCTCCATCCAGGATAATGTTGTTGCCGGTCATCCAGCGGCTGGCATCCGAGAGAAGGTATATGCATGCATTGGCGACATCATCGGGCATCCCGAAGCCAAGGGGATGTTGTTCTTTCATTTTCCTGATGGTCTCTTCAGGAAGGGAGGCAAAGTAGTTTTCAAGCAGGGGGGTGAGCACCAGGGAAGGGGAGATCGTGTTAACCCTGATATGTTTTTTTGCGAGCTCCAGCGCAAGGGATCGCGAAGCGGCGATCACAGCCCCTTTTGAAGCGGAATAGGCCGTTGCAAATTCGACGCCGAAGAGAGCCCGGATGGAGCTGATAAACACAAAACTTCCACCGGAACCTGGATCGCTGAATTTAGAAGCAACGATCCTGGCAAGTTCAAACCCGGCAACGGCATTGATATTGAAAACATTTTGAAAATTCTGGGGTTTGGTGAGGTTATAGGGACCCGAAAATTCGATACCGGCGGAATGGACAATGCCATATATCTTACCATTCTTCTCAACAAAGGGGGCAATGACATCAGCATAGGAGGAAAAATCATTGAGGTCCACCACCGCCAGTGAATGACGCGCCGGTTCAAGCATGCCAAGGGTTTCAGCAAGAGTTTTTTCATTTCTGCCGAGCATGAGAATGTTAGCCCCGGCCCTGCTGCAAAACAGGGCCACACATCGGCCGATGCCGGAGGATGCTCCTGAAATGAGAATATTTTTACCCTGTAAGGAGAATTGCTGGTTCATTGAAAGCATTAACTGAAGTTATCCGTGCCGATGAGCTCCATCAGGTTTTTAATATTGCTAACTTCGGCAAGCTGCTTGGCAGTAAGCCTTTTCGAGAAGAGTTCATCGACAAGGGCTATAATGGCCATTACCGACATGGAGTCGTATCCGTCGATTGACTTCAGCGGTGTATTTTCATCCAGCGTGAGATTGCTGAGTTCAAGCGCTTCCCGGAACTTCTCAATAAAAACTTTCTTTTCCATGATTCAGGTTTCTTGGTGATAAATTGAATAAAGATACAAATTTAAGCCGATTTTTTTCTAGAATACAATATCAAGCACGACAGCGCCCCACGAATATCCCACGCCAAAACCGGCCAGTAGGACTTTGTCGCCGGGCTGGATTGTTTTTTTGTCCATGCAATCTTTCAAACCGATTGGAATTGTGGAGGAAACAGTATTTCCGGTAAGCAGGATGTCATTATGGTACTTCTCCGTTGGTATTTTCATTTTTTTCCTCAGGTATTCAAGCATGTATTTATTGGCCTGGTGGGGAATTATATATTTAATATCCTCCATGCTGCAGCGGTTTTTCTCCAGCACTTTTGCAACCATGGCAGGCACATTGTCAATGGTAAAATTAAAAATCTCAGGGCCATTCATGTACAAATTGTTGGAAGAGATAAAATTTCCGTTTTCATCCTGCGATGGCCTGAGCTCAGGATCGGATTTCAAACGCATTGCGCCAGCCTCGACGATCAGGTTTTTCCACCCACCCCCATCCGTGCCGAGCTCAAACTCGCCCATGGATTTTGCATCATCTGAATTCAGCAGGATGGCCGAAGAGGCATCCCCGAAAATACTCCTGTTGGCCCTGTCATCCCGGTGAATATGACGCGAGTAGGTTTCCGCCATGACCAGGAGGATCTTTTTTGCAATTCCGGCAAGCAGCAGTCCTTTGGAGAGGGCAAGTCCATAGATAAATCCCGAACATCCCAGGTTGAAGTCCAGGGCCCCGCAATTCTTGGGAAGTCCCAGGCGATCCTGAAGGATGCAGGCCGAAGTTGGGAGGAAATAGTCGGGACTTTGTGTGCACAGTATCAGGAAATCGACAGTTTCACGGTCTTCGCCGGCGAGGAGCTTTTCCGATGCATGATAGGCCAGATCCAGGGCCGTTTCTCCTTCTCCGACAACATGCCGTTCCCTTATACCGACCTTTTCCTCCACTTTTCCTGCACTCCATTCGGGGAATTCCGATTCAAGATCAGAATTTGAAAAAATCTTTTCCGGCAGATAATATGCGATCTTCATAGGCTGAATTTATTAATCTTTCCCGGGTCAGGCATGACCCTGGGTATAGAGTCGTGAGAAAACGATTTGTTCGGGTTTAACAGTTTCCGTTTCATCCAGGTTTTTAAATAAAACCCCCATGCCTGGTTTTACATTGAGGAACCCCGAATAATCTAATAACTCCGATTCCTCCCTGTTTATTTTATTCGCCTCAAAAACCATAAACCGGACATGGGCGGCATGCATTTTTTTAAGTTTCCCGATTACCGAAACGATAATGTTTTTTTTCGCCCTCCGGCCAAGCCCGGCTGAGTAAAGAATTTGCTCAATAAAGGCCTGCCCCTCCGCGTTGATACTGAAAATGACCTGGGCCATCATCCTGTCATCCTTCATAAAGTTCAACAGATGATAGTCGAGCGTATAGGGATTCTGTTCAATCCGCCACCTTAAATAGGGTTCATCCTGCCTGATAAAAAACAGTTGTTCTTTGCCGGCGGCCTCCCTGAACAACCCGGTATTGTCAAGAATCTCTTCATTTATTTTAAAGCCGGCCCTGTGGAATTGCGGTAACCTGCCCTGAAATCCTTTGATCCACGCGACCCACACCATCATCATGATGAGGGCCTTTTCCCGGAAGGTGTTTTTTGAATTCAGTTTTGAAAGAATGCCATAGCTTAGGAGCGGTTCGAGGACCATGATCTTCTGCCCGGCCCTGAAGGGTATTTCGCAGCCAACTCTTTTCAGGCTTTTAACGACCCAGGTGAAGCCCCACACATAGGCGACCCCGCGCCTGCGGCATTCTTCGAAGAACCAGCCGTAGAGCTCCTTAAACACGTCCCGGCGCCTGAAAGCAGCGCAAGCATCGACATCGATCAGGGTGTCTTCTGATTTGACGGTCAGTACCTCTTTCCCTTCGGCATTGATCAATATCACCGGGATGCCGGCCTGTATGCCTATGATACTGCCGGTATCCGTGTTAACAGCCAGGATGTAAATTCCTTTCCCGTGAGGTGATTCATTGAATTCCCAGTTGAATTTGTCCCTGGTCCTGCCGGCATTATGATAGTTATTGTAGAATGTGTTGACAGCATCAATGTCGTCCTCCCTAAGCAGCCTGAAAAGGATCTCTGTCATTTCAATATTGGTTTTAATGTCGGAGCCGGATTTAAAAAAGCCACCTCCTTCCTGCATGAATTCACGATTTCGGTACAAAACTTCCGCATTCCGGGAAACTGAACCCGGGAAAACCTCAGCCTGCAAGGATCATGAATACTAACAAAGGCGCATCTGGGGTTAAAACGGGCAACCCGATTTTTGAAGCAAAGATAACGGATGTAGCTGCAGTTTCAAAGATAACACGGTAACATTTATTTCTGGGATATCCGGTTCTCAGCGCTGAAGTTTTTCCAGCCCGGACCGGATTTTCTTTTTCAAGGTCAACATAAAAGGGTTAGCTGAAAATGGAGACGAATCCCAGCTCTTTCGGCGCGATAGACATTACCGGGACCGGCGACAGCCTTACGAACTCCTGCGCGCGGGATCCCACGAAAAACTCGATCACGCCCGATTCCTGCTGGGTCATGATCATGATAAGGTCGATATCGCCCTGTTGTTCGGCATACCTCAGCACCGCGGGGATGAGCGCTCTCTCATTTTCCACATCCTCCACGATTTCGGCCGTACAACGGATTCCCTCCTGTTCGATAACCTGTTTGACCTGCCCTGCCAGGAACCTGAGTTTGTTGTGAACGTCCGGGTCGTTTTTGCTCCAGATTCCCGAAACCACCTTTATCCCGGCGCCATATATCCTGGCGATTTTGATGCCCCAGGTAACCTTTTGCCTGCTTTCGGTAGTGAGATCCAGGGGAAGCAGGATATTCCTGCAACCGTCGAAATGATGCCGCGCATTGATGGTGATGACCGGGCATTTAGCCGAGCGCAGCACCCGGGAACTGTGAGCTCCCAGCACCCCGACCGTGTTGCCGGGAAGTTCGGGCTGACTATGCGTGCCCATGATGATAAACTGGGCCTGGATCTTTTCGGCCGTTGCCAGGATTTTGGAATAAACCTGGCCTGTTTCAAGGATGGTTGACACCTGCAGCCCGGTTTCGGCCTGCACTTTGGCCGAGAGTTCGGCAAGCCGCTCTTCCAGCTTTTTCAGGAGATCTTCGTCATATGAGGCACCAAACAGGGATCTGATGCCGGCAGGCGGATCATATACATAGAGCAGCACGATCTCTGCCGGGAGCAGGCGCGACAGGTTGTAGGACTGTTCCAGGGCGATAAGCGACTGGGGTTCAAAATCGACAGGGACAAGGATCTGCATCATAATGCATAGGATTTTATTATGGTTATCGCACAAAGTTAATGATTTCCACACTAAAAAACCAGGTGATTTGCCCGGTATTGGTCAACAGCGGGTTACAACCCGATCTCCGCGGCAATTGGCAGCATCGACTCGATCGCGATTTCGGCAAACCGGTCAATGGAAATCCCGATCTGCCCGCATTCAAGGATATTTTCCCGCTTCACCGAGGCGGCAAATGCCTTCTCCTTCATCCGTTTGACTATGGATTTGGCCTTAACCACCGATAGCTTCTTTTCCGGATACACATAGGTAGTGGCAAAGATAAGCCCGGTGATGGTCTCCCCTGCAGCCAGTGCATGCTGGAAAAGCGTGCCCCGCTCTTTTCCCGACGAACATTCATTGTGCATCCTGATGGCATCAAGCACATCCTCCTCCACATCATATTCCCTCAGCAGGATTTCGGTTTGTGTACCATGGATTTGCGCTTCTGCATGGGTGACCTCCACATCGAGGTCATGCAGGAGTCCGGCCAGTCCCCATTTCTCCTCATCCTGCCCCAGTTGGCGCGCCAGCCCGCGCATCACCGCCTCCGATGCCAGGCAGTGGAAGATCATCTTTTCGTTTTTAATGTGCCTGTATAGCAGTTCCAGGGCCTCCTCCCGGGTTATCATATTCGAAATATTATGTTTGTAAAAACAACTTCATTTCACGAAAAAATAATGCGGCTACAGCCCGTATTTGTCGATCAGGTAAACCATTGCAGCAATGGAGAAGGTTCCCAGCTGAAGTTCCCTGGGGTTGACATTGGCAAAGAGATCGCGGGCCGAGTGGTGGTAGTCAAAATAGCGCTGCGAATCAGGGACCAGGTCGAGCAGCGGAACACCCAGCGATTTCAACTCGCGGATATCAACGCCGCTGCCCCCTTTTTCAAAAGAGTACAATCCGTATGGCAACAGCAGCTCCTTCCATCCCCGTATTTTAACGATCTGGTCATCGGTGGCTTCAATTGAAAATCCAAAGGGGGTGAACCCACCCCGGTCGGTCTCAATGGCTGCAACATGATGCGTTCCCGAATGCGGTTGCCTGGCTTCTCCCGAAGGGGCACCGGTGCTGCCCGAAGCCAGCTGGCTTTTGTACAGTTCCTCCTGTGCCTTGGCATACTCGCCGTATTTCTTCGCTCCCCGCTGCGACATCTCCTCGTCCATAAACAGCACGACCCGGATCGTACATGCCGGTTTCAGGTTCAATGTTTTGAAGATCCGCAGCACATCGACCGCCTGCATGATACCCGTGCCATCGTCGTGCGCACCCTGCCCCGTATCCCACGAATCGATATGGCCCCCGAAGGCGATGATCCTTTCCGGGTGCACAGCCCCGCGGATTTCACCGATCACATTGTAGGAGGTCGTTTCGGGATATTCGGTGCTTGACAGGTTCATGAATAGTTCCAGCCCCGGCGTCGCTTTGAGCAACCCGGCGAGCCTCTCCGCAGCATTTGCACTTAGGGCCATAGCCGGGATTTTCTTCACGGTATCGGCATAATGGAGAATGCCGGTATGGGGAAAATCGTCATGCGCCACCGTGGCCGACCGCACGATGACACCAATTGCGCCATAGGCTGAAGCATAATTCGCACCGGCAACCCTGTATCGGACCAGTTCTCCGTACGATCCGAAGGTATTGTAATGTGCCGGGTCGGGCGGATGGTTGAAAAAGACGATCCTGCCCTCTATATTCTTCCGGCCGAGCGCCTTCAGCCCGTCAAAATCAGCTACCTCCACGACCTTCGCACGCAACCCGGCCTTGCCTGTTCCGACCGAACCGCCTATGGCGCAGGCATGCAGCCTGGCTGCCGCGGATGTGCCCCGGCCGGCTGCCAGCTCTTCGGTATTTCCCCGTACCCAGTGCCTTACCCTGCATTCCTGGAGCCAGACCGTATCCAGGCCCATGGCCTCGAGGGTCGTTTTAGACCATTTTACGGCCTTTTCCGCCTGAGGCGAACCACACAGCCGGCCCCCGATGCGGGTACAGAGATACCGGAGGTTATGGTAAGCCGTTGTATCGGAGATTGCCTCTGTGAAGATTTTCCGGAGTACCAGCGAATCCTCCTTCTGTGCCAGGGTGATATTCCCGGCGAACAGGAGCAGCAAGATAATCGGTGAAAGGAACCTGCGCATTTTTTTCGGTAAAACTAACGTTTTTTTCGCTCACGTGTAAACTTTACGACCCCTGGCCGGGATCTGCAACCGGCAAAGGGTTCTTCCCTGAATAAACCGTTTGCCGGGTTAACGAGGGATGAATAGGTTCTCCTTTTCCGGATGCTCCAGATAGTCCGAAACATTTTATGTGCGTTGAGCTCCTAATGACCAATCTTTGAAATAAAAGTAAAATAACCATAATTATGTAACATTTTCCCGGGTCAGCTGTCTTACTTTTGCAGTGAAAACGTGCATGAACTCATCATGCCACAGATTTATAACCTTAAAATACTGATAAAATGAAAACAGGATTCAGGACATTATTTTTGTTCGCAGCCATTTCGGCCCTTATGTTTGCAGGATGCGGCAAAGATGGTCAGCAGGGCCCCCAGGGTACCCCCGGGAAAAATGCCACGGTTTATTATTCGGAATGGTTCGCACCCACCTCCTGGTCGGGCACTTCGGGCGACTGGTATTTCGCGGCCACCGCCCCCGATCTTACCCAGGGAATTGTTGAGAGCGGCGTCGTGCTTGCCTATGCATGGCTTGCCAATGATAATTACGGAGGCTCATCCGTCCGCCCCTTGCCGGCCTATGCCGTAGGAGCAAACTGGAGTTTCCTGATCCATGAGTACGGAAGCATTGAATTCACCTGCGACATGCTTTCAGCGCCACTCACCTCCGGCAACAAGTTCAGGTTTATCGCCATTCCCGGTACCGTCACGGCATTAAAATCTGCGACGGCAGGAGCAAAGAGCGAAAAGGAGCTTAAGAGCATGTCGTACAGGGAGGTTTGCAAACTGTACAACATTCCCGAATAGCCAGAAAGGAGCAGGGGACTATTCCGGCAAATCGCCTGAATTGATTAACCGTTAACGATTGAAGGCCTGTATGACCTGCAGCTGGCCTGCCGGATATGTTGACAGGATATTTCACTTTAAGAAATTCCTGCCAGCATCTCCTTTAACCGCGCCAATGCCGTCGCCAGGGTTGCCCGGGGGCAGGCAATGTTCATGCGCATGAAGCCCTCCCCGCCGGGGCCAAAGTCGGTACCCGGGTTAAAACCCAGACCTGCTTCCTGGACCAGCTTGCTTTTCAACGTTATATCGTCAATGCCGAAATTCCGGAAATCAAGCCAGATCATATAGGTGCCTTCCGGCCGGAACATATGAAGTGCCGGGATGTTATTCCTGATGAATGTTTCGGTTAAGGAAATGTTATCATTCAGGTAATCGATAAGCTGCAGTCTCCAGGGTTCGCCATGCAGGTAGGCGGCGGTCGATGCGACGCTCCCGAAGAGGTTTCCCATGCCAAGGTGCATCTTTTCGATCAGCTGTGAAAACGATGCCCGCAGGCCGGGATCCGGGATGATCACGGAGGAGGTGGAAAGTCCGGCCAGGTTGAATGTCTTGCTGGGCGCGTGGGCCGTGATGGTGATATCTGCGACCTCCGGCGACAGGCAGGCGAAAACGCGGTGGACGAACCCAGGCATGACCAAGTCGGCATGAATTTCGTCGGAAAAGACCAGCACATGGTGTTCCAGGCAGATCCGGGCAATCTTTTCAAGTTCCTCCCGGGTCCAGCACCTGCCTACCGGGTTGTGCGGATTGCAGAGAATCAGCATTGCCGCCTCCTTTGCCTGTTCTTCCAGCAAACCGAAATCAACCAGGTAGGTGTTTTCTTTGCAGATCAGCTGATTGTATAATAATTCCCTGTCGTGATCAGAAACCGCGCGGTAGATCGGGGGATATACCGGGGGTTGAACGATAATTTTATCCCCGGGGTTCGTGAAGGCCATCACGGCAAAATTGAGAGCGGGAACCACTCCCGGGGTGAAAACAACCTCCTCCCTTCGTATAGTCCAGTCGTGATGCGACTTCATCCAGTCAAGGATTGGCTGATAATAATCAGAATCCCTGAAGGTATAGCCATAAACGGGATGCGTGGCACGCCTGATAACGGCCTCGCGGATAAAGCCGGGAGTTTCGAAATCCATATCGGCAACCCACATCGGGATTACATCGTCCTTCCCAAAAACGGCCTGACGTAAATCATATTTCACGCTGGAGGTACGGGTACGGTCAATCAGGGTGTCAAAATTACCTGCCATCTTGTTTCTTCTATAGTTTTAAACCGGACGCAAGTTACGGAATTTGAATTTTGACTGGCTGGGGAAGTTCCTGAAAAGGGTAATAACAAAGCATTTCCTCGTTATTTTTCCGGTTTATTTAATTGTGCAAGCGACGTAATGCCGCTGATCCCGCCAAGGTTCATCGCATCGAGCGCCGAACTGGGTACGATGATCATCGAACCTCTTTCTTTTAACCCTTCCCCGATGAGGTTCATGGCCCTTAATTGCAGGGCCACCGGGTTGTTTTTATAGGATTCGCTTGCCAGGGCAAACTTTTCGGCAATTTCGGTTTCAGCCGTTCCCAGGATAACCCTCGCCTTGCGCTCCCGCTCGGCCTGGGCCTGTTTGCTCATGGCATCCGACAACCCCTGGGGGATGGTAATATCCTTGATCCCCACTGTTTGACAGGTAATTCCCCACGGGTTGGTGTTTTCGTCCAGCAGTTTCTGAAGGGCTTCGGCAATTTTATCCCTGTCCTGCAACAATTCGGCCAGTTCATGTTTCCCGATGATATCCCTCAGTCCGGTTTGCGCAATATATTGAATGGCCGTCATGTAATCCTGTACCTCGAGCGCTGCCTTTTCAACATCCCACACGGTCCAGTACAGTGCAGCCACCACATTCACCGGCACGGTGTCCTTTGTCAGGGTCTGGTCTGCCTTGAAATCGGTCACCCTGACCCGCTGATCGATATAATCCATCACGCTGTCCATCACCGGCACGATAAAAAATATGCCCGGCCCCTTCAACCCGATATATTTCCCCATCCGCAGCAGGACCGCTTTTTCCCACTGATCGGCGATTTTTATGGAGCTGGTAAGGAGCATCGTCAGCACAATCAGAATAACCAAGAGGGTAACGTCGAGGTAATGCAGATAGAATAATCCTGCCAATATGGAACAGGTGAAGATTAATACCGTTGTCGAAATGGTGTTGAATAAATTTTTCGTTTTCATGATTATCAGATATTAAGATTATTAGTAGGAGTTGTTGTTTTGCAGTTCTGCGATCACCTCCTCTTTCGAAAAGCCGTAGGTATAGGCAACCGTTAAAAATTCATGGCAGATGTCGCGGATCTTCTGTTGTTTCTCTTCTTCGGAAAGGACGATCCCACTGGCATTGATATAGGTGCCCGATCCCTGCTGCGTATCGAGAATGCTGAGGATTTCGAGCTCCTTGTAGGCCTTGGCGATGGTGTTGAGGTTTACCTTCAGGATCACCGCCAGCGACCGTACGGTTGGGAGCTGCTCGCCGGTTTTTAATTTACCGGAGGCAATGCCAAATTTGATCTGGTCAATAATCTGCCTGTAGAAAGGCGTTCCGCTACCCGGATCTAAAACGAAATTTATCATGACTTATAGATATAATGTAATAGTTCAATAGTACAAATATACAACATTTTTTCCCGATCCGACAAAAAATCAAAAAAAAAATCGCCTTTTCCAGGGAGCGGCATAATTCAGCTCAGAGTAATTTTCAAAACCATAAAAAATTTTACCTTTACGGGAGGAAACTATGCCGACGACTTCTTAAATTCCGACCCATGAATGCATTGCCACTGGTTATCGCCGCCCTGGCGATATTTGCCCTGGCCTACCGGTTTTATTTCGGATTCATCGCATCGCGCGTGCTGATGCTGGATCCGACCCGGGTTACGCCGGCCGGTCGCCTGTACGATGGCCAGAACTACTATCCCATGAGCAAATGGGTGCTGTTCGGCCACCATTTTGCCGCGATAGCAGGCGCCGGGCCGCTGGTCGGACCGGTGCTGGCCTGCCAGTTCGGGTACTTCCCGGGATTTGTATGGATGATCGTGGGCGCCGTTATGGCAGGGTCGGTGCACGATATCGTGATTCTTACCGCATCGGTCAGGCATGACGGCAAGGGGCTGGCTGAAATCGCCCGGATCGAAATCGGAAAAATTACCAGCGGGATTACCGCCTCCATCGCCACTTTTCTGATCATCATCATTGCCATTGCCGGGCTGGGACTGGTTGTGGTAAATGCCCTGGCCGAATCCTCCTGGGGGCTGTTTACCATTGCCTCGACCATACCCATTGCCATTTTCATGGGGATCTGGATGTTCCGGTTCCGCAAGGGGCGGGTGGTTGAAGCGACCGTCATGGGGGTGATCCTGCTTGCCGCGGCTGTTATTTTCGGGAAATTTATCCCCGCCTCGCCCCTGGCATCCTGGTTTACCTACGACCGCAAAACCCTGACACTTTTGCTGGCCGGCTATGGCTTTTTCGCCTCCGTCCTGCCTGTCTGGCTGCTGCTTTCCCCACGCGACTACCTGAGCTCCATCATGAAACTTGGGGTTATCGCCATGCTGGTGGTCGGGATCATCATCGTGGCGCCCGATATGCAGATGCCGGCATTTACAACCTTCATTCATGGCGGGGGACCCATCATCCCGGGTACGCTGTTTCCCTACCTGTTCATCACCATCGCCTGCGGGGCCATTTCAGGGTTTCATTCGCTGATCAGCTCGGGGACAACCCCCAAGATGATCATGAACGAATCGCACATCCGCCCCATTGCTGCAGGAGCAATGCTGATTGAGGGGCTGGTGAGCATCATGGCGCTGATTGCGGCCGCCAGTCTTCATCCGCTTGATTATTTCCAGATCAATGTTCCCGTTGAAAAATTCGCCCGTATCCTGCCGCAACTGCATGCCATGGGATTTACACAATCGGATTTGCCAAGGCTTGCAGCCGAGGTTGGCGAAAAGATTGCAGGGCGTTCGGGCGGCGCCGTTTCACTGGCAGTGGGCATGGCCCAGGTTTTTTCCGGGATCCCCGGACTGGACAAACTGATGTCGTACTGGTATCACTTCGCCATCGTGTTCGAGGCTCTTTTCATCCTCACCACGATTGATGCCGGAACCCGTGTTGCCCGGTTCATCCTGCAGGAGATGTTCGGGAAGTTCTACAAACCGTTTAGCAGGACAAACTGGTTACCCGGAAACCTGGTCTGCAGCAGCCTGGTGGTGCTGTTCTGGGGATATTTCATCTATACCGGAAGTGTCTCCACCATCTGGCCCATGTTTGGTACGGCCAACCAGCTGCTGGCCACCATTGCCCTCGCGATCGGCACCTCTTATCTCATCAACAACGGGAAGGTAAAATACGCCTGGGTGACCATCATCCCGCTGGTTTTCGTCGGGATTACCACCATCATCGCCGGGATCCTGAACATTACCGGGATTTATATTCCGCAACTTTCCCACCAGGAATATTTTGTCCAGGGATTGATCAACCTCCTCCTTACAGGGGTGATGATGCTCTCGGTTGCGATCATCATAAAAGATGCACTCCCGGGATGGATCAGGGGATACAGGGGGTTGTGAAGGTAGGGGGGGCACCGACCCATTATCTTTTAAATATTTTTTGTAATCCTCCGGATACCCGCCTTTGACAACGTTTTCAAGGATATTTAAGTTTTGAGATCTTTCAAAATCCTCAGGGTCACGATGGCATGAAACCATGCAAAAAAAACAGGAGGAAAATCGTGAAAACCTGCAGCTTCCTGTTCATTTCATCCGATTGAAACTATTTTCAGATGAACCGGTTTTTCCCTGGTTCGCACGTTGAATTTCAGGAGCCCGTCCTTGCCGCTCCTGATACTGGTCCTCCTGTTCCCCTCGTAAACTTCATACTGGATGCCGCCTTTCGGAACACGCAGGAGGTATAACACCCTTCCTTTTTCAGCAGTAGACCGCTGAAGCCAGTTGTATTCATGTTCATCCCATTTCCCCATCTCCAGTGAAATATTGCCGGTTGTCATGACCCTGAGCGACCATTGATCATCGTTCCCCTTGAAATAATCCGCCTCGTTTTTCCCTGGGTAAAATCCAAAGTCGCTGCCCGATTCGATTTTGAACTGTTTGTCCGAAATGGAATAACGGCCGGTCTCCAGCCCGATTTTCAGCGTGTCAAGCCTGAAGTTGTACACCAGCTCTGTTCCCGATAATTTCCCGGGAAGGTGGGGGTTCAGGTAAAGCCTGTTGTGCCTCGGATTAACCCCGTAGAGAGCCTTATACAGTCCCACCAGGGCCAGGCTGTTTCCCGACAGGATGTCGTCGCCCAGCCCATCCTGGCGAACCCGGCCATATCGTTGAAATGCAAGGCCGTCAATTTCGTACCGGTGCAGCACATTCTCCACATATTTCAGGGCCAGCTCCGGCTTATAGCCGGCATAGGCATCCACTCCCACGCTGCCCCACGACAGGAAGATATCCCCGTTTTCATAATTGGGAAAGGGGAATTGCCAGTCGTTCCCCTCGCCGGGGGCATAGGGATAAAGGCAGATAGGCCAGAAGAAAAGGTTTTCGCGGCTGGTCTGTTCTTCAATTTTATCGAGTATGGCGTTGCGCCGGGTGGTGTCGTCGCATAGGCCGTAGGCGATGGCCATCAGGTTCACGGGAACCACGAGGTTGTCGCCGTGCACAGCATGATCCTTGTCGAGCCAGTGGATGTACCATTTGTTTTGTTTGCTCCAGAAACCGCCCTGCTCCGTCTTTTTGTTGAAACTTCTTTTAAGTTCGGCGGCATATCCTGAATAGTAAGCTGCCTTCCCGCGATCGTCAAGCTGCCTTTCCACCTCCGCCCACAGCGTTAGCGCGTAATAGAGTTTGGCGTTGACAAAGGCATTTTCGTACGATGCCCAGATGATATCGATCCAGTCGCTGCCCCGCTTCTCCGCTTGCGAGCCGGTCATCATCTCCACCAGGTGGTTGCCGTTGGAATCGCGTTTCAACATATAATCCAGCGCCTTCTCACAGGTAGCCTTGTGGCCCGAAACCCAGGCCAGGTCGCCCGTAAGATCATAGAGCTGCGCTACATTGGCCACAAAGTCGGGATTGGAGTCCATCAGGTATCCCCACTGCGCCTCGTAAAAGCCCTCGCGGGTCACCGTGCCGGCCATGGCGTCCTCATCGAGATAGGCCCAGCGCGCAATCACGCGCCCGTCGGGCATGACGGCATGGTCGCGGTAAAAATCGAGGCATTGCCGGTAACCTTGTGTATAGGTATCGTCATTGATTCCGATGGCAAACTGGGCAATATACTGCTCATGCAGGCAAATGGGTCCATAGGGTGTATGCCAGCTGTTGCCCCCGAAATGCTTTTCGTCGATAACCCCGATCCTGGCAATGGTATTCAGCACACTGGTCACCTGCCTGCCGTCGATCCCGGCAAACTTCCCCCGGTTATAGGCTTCACGGTAATTCACCGCCGACAGGGTGATGGTCTGGAGATACTTTCCTGCCGGGATCGTGAACGAATCCCACACATCGGCTTTCCCCCTGATAAAGCGGCTCCTTTTCTCAGTTTCGTAGCGGCAGGACATTTCGCTGTCGGAAACGGCTACGTTGAAAAGCAGTCGGTCGTCGGCCGAACGGCTGTATTTCATCGCCACCTTTTTCCCCGGTGCCGAAACGGCAACCTTCAAGCCATTTCCTGTGGCGCTGTTCCAGAAAAGGGAGCAGTCGGAATGTACGCCATAGGTGCATAGTTTTTCATTGAAGAGATAAAACCAGGCAAGTCCTCCATATCCCAGGAAGGCACCGTCCCAGGTTTTGATATTGATAAAGTTGAAGGAGGGAAATGCAACCTCCCGGGCCAGTAAGGGCTTTGGGAAGGTCCGCTCGGTCTCAAAGCTGATATTTTTCCCTGAAAGAATAAAGGTCCATTTTTCACTGATCATCTGCTCCCGGTCGCCATAGCTGATATTCCCGATGGTTACCCTGTTTTCGCCAATCTCCAGGGTGGGTTCTGACAGGAGTTTCAGGGTGGAGCTCGTACCGGCCGATGTCGTTATGGCCGAGAAGATCCCGTCGGGTCCCGAAATGACGGTCTGTCCGTTGACGGTTAACCCGGTAATGGCGCATTTCCCGTTATAATCAAGGGTGATCATAAGGCTGCTGTTTCCAAAAGCTATCACCTTTTCAGGCAGGCGGTTTTTAATGACGATATCCCCGGCATGACCACAGATTCCCGTAACCAGGAAAAGGAGCATTAACCCAAACGGATGGAATTTCACTTGCATGGTTTCTGAGAATTGGCAGTTGACGGCCGGCGCTGCCCTGGCGGGTTTGTGCCTGGCTGCCGGATGGCTTCTCAAATGTAGTAAAGTTTCGGAAATGCCGGGAAGATTCACGCTTATTCCCCGCTGCCTTTTTCCTGTTCCCGGTCAGGCAGGTTAACCTTTTAATTGATTTGAAAACAAAGAGGTGTTCACGGGTTTCAACCGGGGAAGGCACCTTTGGGGGTCACCTGTCCTATTGGCAACCATTCCTTTTTGTACTTTTGAGGTCTGATTACAGCCCTCCCATGAGCAGAGAAAAACTATTCCAGGTCATCAAACGGCTTGAAATGAACAATTTCGAAACCTATTTTGCACAGAATATCGCCGAAGCAAGAGATATCTTCCGGAGAGAAATACTGGAAAAAAATGAAATTGCCAGCGCCTCGTACGGCGATTCGGAGACCATGATGGCAACCGGAGTGCTTGATGTGCTCAGGCAGAACAGATCCATCGCATTTCTCGACACGTTTGACCCCGCCGATTCGTGGGAGACCCGGATCGGGAAAAGAAGGGAGGCCTTAACGGTCGATCTGTTCCTTGCAGGAGCGAATGCCATTACGGAAGCAGGTCAGCTGGTCAACCTCGATATGATCGGGAACCGCGTGGCGGCGTTAACGTTTGGCCCCCGGTATGTGGCCTTGTTTGCCGGCAGGAATAAGATAGTAAGTGACCTGGATGCGGCCTTTATACGGATAAAAACAATTTCGGCTCCTGCCAATGCAAAGCTGCACACAAAATTTAAAACCCCCTGCCAGGTCACCGGTACCTGCGAGGAATGCCGTAGCCCGCAGAGGATCTGCAACAGCTGGACCATTACCGAAAAATCATTTCCCCCCGGGCGGATCAAGATCATATTGATCGATGAGGAGCTGGGATTATAAATGCCGGCGGGCAAACCGATGAAAAAGAGAGCCATTATGTTTGATCCTGACAACACGATTTATCCGGTCGGGGCGATCAGCGAAAGGCTTTTTGGCGAATTATCCGCACTCGTTGAATCCGACGGCGAATTTGCCGGCGATATGGAAAGGATAACAGCAACCGGGGCAAATAGAAAAACGGTGCAGCTATTCATACCTTATCCCGGCGGCTACTGGTTCGGTACGACCTTTTTTTTCTGAACGCTGTGGAAATTTTTTCCGAGAAAAAGCATCCTTGTCAAACCGGTCCGGCTCAGCAGGTAATCGGCCAGGATTGGCAGTCCCAAACCCGCGACCAATGAAAAGGCAAAGATGACTGGCGTTGACTGGATCCCGAATTTCTGGACGATGATGCGCCCTCCCGCCGTTCCGAAGGCATGAAAAAGATAGATGGAATAGGCAAAACTCCCGAACCAGACCAGCCAGCCTACCTTCCAGGGCAGCCGCAATAAAAGGATGGTACCCGTAATCCCAAGCAGCAGCCCGGCGCCGGTATCTTTAACCATCGGGTAATCAATCACTTTATACCATGACAACTGCTGGATGATGACCGAGAGGATCAGCAGGACCAGGATGGAGTAAAAGAAAATCCAGTTTTGAAAAAAAGGCTTGAAGCGGTTGAGGCCGACGCCAAGGATAAAACAGGGCAGGAGATAAATAGCACCCTTATAGCTCAGGTAATTGGGAGTCTCCACAGGAATGACCATATCCCTGAATACCAGGATGGTCAAGGTAACCAGGAGGATCACCAGCCAGCTGGCAAAGGTTTCCATTTTGTGAAAGGCATCGATGACGGCAACCACCAGGAATACCAGGAAAAGGGAATATAAATACCAGAAAAGGGTGTAGGGGAAAAAGATCAGTCTCCAGATATCGGCCAGGTTTCCTTTCCGGTTGGTCCCGGGTGTAAGGTATTGCAGTAAAAAATAGCAGGCGCCAACCACGAACATCGGCAGGAGGATCCTGACGAATTTTTTGCTGATAAAGTCACCGATTTTCCCGTAGGTGACCGGTTTCAGGGTATAAACCCATCCTGCGAGAACCGTAAAGAGGGGCATTTGAAGAAATTCAGCGAAGGTATAGTAGAAATGGCGCAGAAAGGAATCCTCCGCGACCTTCATGCCCCCATCCGATCCCGAGCCGATCACATGACCGATCACCACCAGGATAATGACGGCTCCCCTGAGTGTTTCGACGGTCAGATCCTTTTCTTTTTTTTGGGTCATTACAGCGTTTTTTAAAAATGAAGCACCATGGTTTCCTGATGCCGGTTAACTGACGAAACCGGCAAGCGGCATCCGGTTTACACCGGATGGCTTTGCCAAACAATATTAATCAATTTTTTCGATACCGGGTGAGGGTTTCGGCGAATCCGGCCGGATGTGCATATTTACTGGTGAAACCGTTGGCAAATAACATTGGTGCAGGATGATTCAAACCGGGGAAGCATCAGGATTTTATAAAGGTATTGTTTCGTAATTCCCTGAAGGCGATGCTTATTTCTTCATCCGTATTCATGACGATCGGGCCGTTCCATGCAACAGGTTCCCCGATGGGCTTGCCGGCAATGAGGATAAACCTGGCAGATGAGGCGCCAGTTTTGGCAACCACGCAATCTCCCGGGCCGAAGAGGGCGCCTTCACCGGTTCGCAAAGGTTGCAGGCTGTTTTCATCAAAACCTGCCGATCCTTCATAAAGGTAGGCAAACACGGTATATGCCGGGGCCACAGGTATCTGTATTGCTGCATTCGCAGGCATCTCAACATCAAAATATTCAGGGTCGGCAATAATGTCTTCAACTGGACCGCATACCCCCTGGAAGGTTCCGGCCAACACCTTCACCCTGGTTTTATTTTCGAGTTCAACGACAGGGACGATGGCTGCAGGGATATCCTGGTAGCGGGGAGCAACCATCTTTGATGCGGATGGCAGGTTTACCCACAGCTGGAACCCGTACATCCTGCCACCTTCGTACCTGGGCATCTCCTGGTGAATGATCCCGCTGCCGGCAGTCATCCACTGGAGATCCCCCTTCCCGATCACGCCGCTGTTGCCGATACTGTCGCTGTGTTCCACCTTGCCGTCAAGCATGTAGGTTACCGTTTCCATTCCGCGATGCGGATGCCAGGGAAAGCCCGACATAAAATCCTCCGGGTTGCCCGAACCGAAGAAATCCAGCAACAGGAAGGGATCCAGCATCTCCTGGGTGTTGTGGCCAAGAATCCTTGTCAGTTTTACGCCCGCCCCGTCGGATGTTGGCTGCCCGATAACAATGCGTTCGACTTTTCTGATATTATCCATAATATTAAGTTGATTTAGAGACAATTATATTTTTATTTACTAAGTCGGTTTTTCACCATGTTGATAAAACAATGGCTGTGTGACATGGAGAGAGACATGGTTACAGTTTCATGGGGAGCTCCATTAACAGGATTTCGGCATCCTGGGAGTTTGAAAGAACTGAAATCTTACCGGTATCCCATATCCCGAATCCGTCCCTTTCATTCAGGGAGGTACCGTCAATGGTCACATTGCCTTTGATTATGAAGGCATAAACGCCATTTTCGGGTTTCTTTAGGGTATAATCAGCACCCCTTCCCATGTCGAAGGTACCGAGATGAAACCAGGCATCCTGGTAAATCCATATGCCCTCATCCTTTTCATCCGGTGAGATCACCTGCTGGAATTTATTCCGCCGGTCGGCCGGATTGAGGGTTATCTGGTCATAACGCGGCGTTACATTCGCCTTATTGGTAAACACCCAGATCTGGAGGAATTTCACCCGGTTCTCCTGGCTTTTGTTGTATTCGCTGTGGTGTATCCCGGTTCCTGCGCTCATGACCTGTATGTCGCCATTGCGTATAACCGAAACATTTCCCATGCTGTCCTTGTGTTCCAGATCGCCTTCAAGCGGGATGGAGATGATCTCCATATTGTCGTGTGGATGGGTGCCGAAACCCCGGCCTGGCTCAACCGTATCGTCGTTTAACACCCTGAGGGCACCGAAATTCATCCGCCTGGGGTTGTAATAGTCGGCGAAACTGAAGGTATGCCGGCTGTGAAGCCAGCCGTGGTTTGCATCACCCCGGGTTTCTGCTTTGTGAAGAACTGTATTTTGCATGATTTCTGAAGTCATAGGGTATAAGTTTCCTGTATGTGCGATCAATTCTGTGAACGGATGCTGCGTTTGGTTGTAAGAATGGGCCGTTTGCCGGCGCCTGCCTGCCTGAAGCGCAAACGCTTTTCCTGTTCCGTTAACGTCAGCATGTTTATTGTGCGATGATGCAAAGGTAAACCTGTATGGAAGATGGTAACATGGATAAACCACGGTTTTTATGGTTGAAATCATGTATGAGAGGTGAAAAACGGTGTGCGTTTGACTGAATGCTGGTTTCGCCTTCCGGGCAGGAATACCGATCCTGCCGGGGTGAACGGGACCTATCCGGGATTGCCAGAGCTGTTTTTCTCCAGTTCAGCGATCCTTTCCCTGATCTCTCCCGGGATCAAAACTTTTGTGTGGTGGTTAAAATCATAAAAAACGATGACATCCTGGGCCTCGGCGATGACCTCCTTCATTTCGTTTGTGATCACATGGTGGAAATGGAAACTGGTCCTTTTTACCTGGTCAACCCGCGTGGCGATGACCACCTGTCCCGGGTAAAAGAGCGGCCTCCTGAACTGGCAGGTGGTGGAGGCCAGGATCGGCCCGATTTTAACGGCCGACTGCATCTGCATCAACCCGATCATCTCCAGGCAATGTATCCTGGAGGCCTGGACATATTTCATAATTGCCAGGTTGTTGATATGCCCGAACAGGTCAATCTCACTCCAGTCAATTCTCAGTTCAATTTTTACTGCGGATTCATTCATGGTTTTTCCCGGTTGCGGGCTTTTCGTAAGGATATTCCAAAAGTACTTACGGCTGAAGAATTTCCAGTTCTTAACCCCTTCATTTTATGGATTTCATTACTTGCCGGCTGTTTGTCATTTAGCATTCAGTCATTGGAAACAGGCATATCGGATGTTAATTCAGGTTCTTTAATGGTTCGCGACATTAACGATTCATCGCTTATCCGAAGGAGGTCCTGGATATATTCCTTGATGGCCATCAGGATAAAAGCAGCTTCTGCAAAAATGAAAATACCCAGGTAGAGACCCATCAGCAGGGTACTGTAAAGCGATGAGCATACAACTGCCTTGGGATCAGCGCCTGTGTGTGTAATGATACTTGAAATAAGATAATGGTATTCGAATGCTGAACAAACAAACAGGATGATCAATATCAGCGGAAGGGCATTAATAATTTTTGCCCCCCTCCATAAAGATGAAAAACTATACCGGATGCGGTAATCCGTTAACTCTAATGGTTGTTTATGGTCTAAGGCTAATAATTTATTGTTTCTTACCCGGTTATCCAGTTCCTGCTGTTTCTGGCGTGAAATAAAAAACTCGGGGAAGAAAAACTTTGCCATTACATGGCGCGAATAAAAAATAAACCCCAGAAGAAGAAAACAAAAGAGCGTGGTATAGGTGGATAAAACCTCCTTCTGACCTTCCACAACGGGGATCAGGTTAAAAGAGGTTATGGGGATGGGAAGTGCCGCCACGACAACCGACCAGATACTCATATAATTCTTGAAAAACCTGGCAAAGCTCTTCACCCGGGCAGGTTCCGTGATATTGGTTTCATGATTATCCATGTTCATATGGCCTGATATTTGCATTAGACATTAAATACAGATCTGGCTTTAACCCGGTCAATTACAGGGGAAAGGGAAAAATGCCAACCCCGGCAACCATTTATCATCCATTCAAATATACTACAAAACCCTGATATCATCAGAGCGCCCTGAACAATTAATTTGTTCAGCAATGGTGACAACTCGGGGAGAAGCCCCGTTTCATTCGATCACCTGGCCGGCCATCATGATGTCGTTCTGACTGTTTACCGGGGATGCACTTCACCAGGATGTCGGCAAATTCGCCCGCCTGCAGGGAATCGTATAGGCCGGACAAGTTGGCGGGGATACTTTTCAGCCCGACCTGTTTCGGCTCGAAAGCCACGGGGAAAGTCACCGGAATCGCCTTAACCTTCTGTGCAGCAGCCACCATGCAGGGGGTGCTGTTGGTCACCACCACGTCGACCGGGCGTGCTATCAGCGATTGCAGGATCATCACTCCGGCAATTGCTGATCAGATAAAAACCACCCTGGCGCCGTA
The DNA here is from genome assembly GCA_037133475.1 of Bacteroidota bacterium. Taxonomy (GTDB): domain Bacteria; phylum Bacteroidota; class Bacteroidia; order Bacteroidales; family FEN-979; genus CAIVAT01. Next base: position 312,584 of record JBAXOB010000001.1, on the reverse strand, counting down.
CGGAAAAACACGAAAAAATCATCTCCCGCAGGCGCGCATGGTGTTTTCGGCTTAATATCCTATCTCTGTCAGAGATGAACCGTTCTTTATCGTGTTTCCCGGCCCCAGTTCAGGGTGCTGGTGATCGTTGCACAAACCTGTATTATTACCCTGAAAATCCAGTTGTTAATTCCATTCGATATTCGACATTCAATATTCGATATTCGATATTCGATATTCGATATTCGGTTTTCCCCAATCCAGGATTACCCGAATATGCCCATTCCCAGGATACCGAGCCCGACCAGCACCGCACCGGTAACAGCCTTGTCATGATGTTCCAGGAACCCGGGATTATACTTGCGTGCCCCCTTCATCCCCAGCGAAACCAGTAAAAGCATGACCGCAAGGGTGGTGACGAGGTAGACGGCCGATACGATGAAGATCCCGATCCAGCCGATGGTGCCCGCCTGGAAGTAAAAGGCTTCAATTTCAATGCAGGGGGTAAGGAACATGGCCAGGCTCAGGGTTGCCAGGATGACGGCCCATCCTGGTTTATTCCCGGTGGCTGCAACAGGTTTGATGTCATGATGATGGCGATGGCTGCGCAGATCGAGGAGGAGGTAGATAAGGCCCAAACCGGCCAGGATGGCAGGGGCAACCCTATCCGGGATCAGCGAATACCTGGCCGAGAGTTTGTACCCAATAATCCCTACCACGATCCCCACCAGGATCGTGCTCAGGGTGTGGGCGACACCGGTGATGACCGTGGCCCACAGGGTCCGGCTCCCGCTCCATTTCTCCGTTTTCCCCACTGCGATCAGGGGCAGCCAGTGATTCGGGATCATGGCATGGATGGTACTCAGCAAAAGACTTCCTATGAATATCCGGTACATAAAATGCTGTTAAGTCGTGTTACCTATTGTTTTATGGACGCTCCTGTTTTTCCACTAAAAAATAGCTTCCGCCGTTCACCTCACCCTCTTCAACCAGACGGAACCTGGCTTTTTCGAAGAGCCTGTGCCATTGTTTCACGGAGGTCAGCAGTAACGACAGTACATTCAGGATGGCGAAGGATGAAAGGGTCGGGGTAAGCACGATCATCAGCATTCTCCCGCCGGGCTTGAGGATCCGGTTGATTTCATCCAGTGCGGGCAGCTTCCGGTCGCCCAGGTGGTCGATCATGTAAGAGCTCACCACTGCGTCGAATGTTCCGGAGGGAAAACCTGTCCGGGTGATATCACCCTGTACGATCTCCACCCGGCCGGCAATCCCGGCAAGCTTCAGGTTTTTTTCCAGCAGGGTGTTTCCTCCCCCGGCGATATAGTTGGCATTAAACAGGTCGAAGGCGGTGATCCTGCCGGGGAATACCTTTGCCAGTGCAATTGTCGTACGCCCCGCGCCACAGCCGGCATCGAGGATCTGCGCCTGGTCGCCTGAGTAAAGCTTAACCCATGGAAGGGTAAGGTAACGGGTATGCTTGGCTGAACGGACGGTCAGGTTGCCGATGAAAAAGTTCACGGAAAGCAGGAGCAGGAAAAAGGCAAGAAGCTGCAGCGCGGGGAAGTTGAGATAAAGATGCACCGCCGCTGCAAGGAAAACCACCGAGATGACCCAGAAACCGTTCAGCCAGCCGATACTCCAGCCGGCGTTGAACTCCCGCTCTTTTTTGTCTTTGTGGAAAAACCCCGGCGCCCGCAGTTTAACCCCCTCAGGTAATACCACCGCGACCGATAAAGAGAGGACCAGCACAATGGCAATATGAATGAGTACGACGCCCAGGGTCATTCCGGCGACCCATTTCAGCTTTGGCATCAGAACGAGCATCGCGACTGATGCAATTATCCCCGTGATGGCCACAATTTTCGAATGGCCCATGATTGTAAACCAATGTCGGTTTTTCATCTGAAATCCTCCTGTTTATTAAGAATGATGTTGCCCTTTGCGTGGTGCAAAGGATGAATCAGGCCTGCAGGGGTCAGGCAGGTTTTACAGGAATGAATATCTCGCGACTGATGCTTTCATAGGGTTTTTCGGCAGGATTATCGGCATAGAGCTCAAATCCCGAGATTCCGGCAATCTGGTACCCCGATTGATCCAGCCAGCCGTGCCTGAAGGAGATGAGGCTCCGGAAGACATGCTGAATGGTGCCTTTCAGGAAGTAGCTGGCGTACCTGCCATCGGGGATCCGCGTGAAGCCCATCTCCCTCGAAATCGCGATCTCCCCCGGAACCGTGATGCAGGCCCTGAACCTGCATTTGTCGAAATCGGTAAAATAGGGCATGTCCAGCAGAAAACCGATAAACTGCGTCTCAGCTGTGATCAGCTCCCTTGGTCCAGCCCATCGCGTAAGCTGTCTGAAGGCATTGGGGATGGCATCCGCATCGCCAAGTTGGGACTCTATAAAAGCAATATTCAATGAACGTACTGTTTTAACCCTGATATCCAAATGTGAAGAAAACTGTTCACCCTCTTCATCGGCCAGATTCATGCGCCAAAATTCGGAAGGATCGATGTCAAACGATTTGCTTTTGTTGGGGTTCGATGTGCCAATCTTGCTGATTTCATCGAACGGGAGGCTGCGGAAAGCCTCCGGGGTTGTGCCATAGGCTTTTTTAAAGGCCCGGATAAAGGTGGAGGAGGATGAAAATCCGCACTGAAACGAGGCGTCGCTGATGCTCAGGGCGGGATACAGCTTCAGGTAATGTGCGATGCGCTCCAGGCGCAGACGCATGATATACTGCTTGGGCGACTCCCCCACAAGCTGCGAGAAGATCTTCTGGAAATGAAAAGGAGAAAAACAGGCAATGCCGGAGAGTTTTTCGAGCGGGAGATCGTCTGACAGGTTTTCATGAATGTAGGCCAGCACCCTCCTGATCCTGAGAAGATAGGCAGTTTCATTATGGTTTTCAGGATGATGCTGCATGATGATTCAGTACTCTGTTATTATTTGGTAAAAGTAACATTTTTACCACATCATGCCGGGTATCAGTCATGCCGGAGAATCGAAATGGCTGCGCCTGGTTTGCCTTACAAAGGCCCCGTAATGACCCTCCCATTTTCAAAATTGGCAACCTCCAGCCTGAAACCCGGTAATAACATACCCCTTTCACAACAGATGCAGTGAATCGAGTACACGGGAGGTTATGCACCGGCTGGCCGGACGAAAATCCAGTATTGGGATTTCGGATCTGAAAGGATAGCCCCGTGTCCGTGGTCAAATGTCACGGGCGTGGTCAGAGGTATTCCGCGAATTTTTCATCGATATGCTGGTTAAACCACCTGTCGATGACCGATTTTCTGAATCTCCACTCCTTTCCCAGCTTGGCGGCCGGGATCTTCCCGTCCTGGGCCCAGGTATAGATGGTTTGAGGTTTCAGCTTCAGGTACCCCGCTACCTCCTCCAGTGTCATGATATCGTCCATGGGCTATTTCCCGGTTTGATGTAATAATTTTTCCGCCCCGGAAGGAATCTTTGCAGTGGTGTCGGAATGCGCCGCAGGCGGTTTCACACATTCCTTTTTTTCAGGAGCCGCAGGCGATGCCAGTTGCTCAACCGAATAGACGATGGCAGTGTAAAAATTGCCCTCATATTTCCGGAAGAGCTTGAACGCTTCGTTTTTCTCACACAGGAAGGGACGGAGATTCCAGGCCAGCTGGATCCCTACAAAGGCGAGGATAATGACCCATATCCTGAATACCGTCACCCCGATCTGCGGGTAGATGTTTTTGTCCTCGCAGGCGAATTTCAGGGCATCGACCATGAGCCGCATGCCGAAGAAACCGGCAAAAACAAAGATGGCCACGTGCAGCAACTGCAGGAAATGATAATTACCGCCGGTAACCTGGAAAACAACCACGATCGGTGCAAACGACAAGGCAATGGTGGCCGTGAGGACAACCCCGCTCAATACGATCAGCATCATCTGCCTGAAACTCATCTTCGACCCAAGCACCTGCTGGATGATAAAAAAAGAGGGGAAACAGATGATTACCGTCGACAGGAACAGCACGACCACCTTGGCCCCGGCAACGACCGACTGCAGGAAACTGTGATAGCTGCCCATCACCAGGCCGTAGAGAAAGGCAAAGCAGCAAATCAGCAACAGCTGGTTGAATATCAACCTGTTTGATTGCTCTTTGTTGATCTCTTCAAAATAGGATTCCTTGTTCTGAAAGATGGAAAAAACATCCCTGATTCCCGAAAATATTTTCATAGTGGCAGGTTTAAGACACTACAAATATAATACTTATTTTGCTGTTTGATACTGTTTGTTGATATATTTTATTGTATGACACGATATTTCCAGGATTGCTGGATGATATTGCCTGCGGTGGTAACCGGGCATAATATTTCACGCGACACTGGTGATGAGTCACTGATAACGATTCATCATCATTGGGTCAGGGCTTCCCGGTAAGCTGGGTCATGATAAATCCAAAGATGCCGGCATCATCCCTGATCTGTGTATAGAAGGTCGAAGCGCCATGATGGCCCGAATTCCGGGCGGATTTTAGCAGGATGGGGTTGGTCTGGGCCTTGCGGTTCTGCAGTGCGGCAGCAAACTTATAGGAATGAAACGGTGGAACCCTGTCGTCATTTTCGGCTGTAATGATCAGCATGGCAGGATAATTGACCCCTTCTTTGATATTATGAACGGGAGAATAACCATAGATACCGGCAAAGCCGGCGCTGTCCTTTACGGTTCCATACTCCTCGGTATTCCAGTGTCCCACCGTGAATTTCTCCAGGCGAACCATATCGAGGGGTGCAAGAACAGGCACCACGGCCCTGAAAAGGTCGGGCCGCTGAATGGCGGCAGCGGCGACGACAAGCCCGCCGTTGGAGGTTCCGGTTGCCGCCAGTTTTTCCTTGCTGGTATAGTTATTGCCGATAAGATAGCCGGCGGCGGCGATAAAATCGTCGAACGACTTTTGCTTGTTTTTCCCTCTTCCGTCGCGCGACCACTGCTCTCCCTTGTCGCCCCCGCCGCGGATATTGGCAAAGGCATACACCCCGCCGTTTTTGATGAAATAAACGATTCCCGGGTTGAAGGTTGGGATATCGACCAGGTTAAATCCGCCGTATGCTTCCAGGATGGCCGGGTTATTGCCATCCAGCTTTAACCCCTTCTGGTAAACCAGGAGCATGGAAACCCTGGTACTGTCGGCGGAAAGATATTCGACCTGTTTATATTCAATATCCTCAAAGTTAAAATTAACGCTGGTCTCCTGCATTGCCTCCTTTTTGTAAGTCCGGATATTGAATTTGTAAACGACCGGGGGCATGGTGTACGACTGGATATTAAAAAGAAGCTCCTCATCCGAATGGTTTCCGCTGAATCCCCCGACGGTCGTGGCAACCGGCAGTTTAAGCTGGTACAGTACCTTTCCGTCAAAATCCAGTACGCAGATCACCGAACGCTGGTCGGACTGATAAACGGCCACCATCCTGTCATCAAAGGGGATCACGTTCAGCAGGAGGGCATCGGAAAAACCGGTAGAAAGGGAGCGCCATTTATAGGGATTTTCCGGATCGATCTCCATGATGCTGCCAAAACCCGATTCGCGAAAGGTGGAGGCGATAAACTTCCCGTTGTGGAAATCCAGGATGCCGGGGCTGTCGTCACTGAATTTCAGGTTGGTAATCAGCGGACGAAGGGAGGGTTCGGCCGACTGGTAATCGATATAGAAAAAGTTGATCAGCCCGGCCTTTTCATTCATCTCCTTCAGCACGAAAAAGCGTTCATCCGCAGTGGTCATATAATCAAAGTAGACATCGGGATTGTTTTTACGGGCAAAGATGAGCTTGTCCTGCGATTGTTCATCGCCGATCTTATGGTAAAATACCCGCTGCCCGTTGGTCACGCCGAACTTGCTGTCCTGGAAAAAAGTGGAATAAAAAAAACCCTCTCCCAGCCAGCAAAGATTCTTGAATTTCAACCCCTCGAGGTGGTCCTTTTTGTGCAGCCCCGTTTGCAGGGATACTACCCGGGCTTCAAGCCAGTCGCTGCCATTCCTGTTGAACTGGTATGCCAGCAGCTTTGAATCCTTCGACACCCGGTACTGCCTGATAAGGATCTCATCCTTCGTAGAGATATAGTCAGGATCAACAATGACCAGCATGCTGCGGTTAAAGGCAGGCTGATAAAAAAGGGCAGGGTTGTTCAGGTTGTTATAAAAAGCATAGGTAAAATAATAATCCCCCTGCTTCTTCGGGTTGTGAAAATCCGTTAAGGTATATTTATCAATGATATTAAAGGCATTGGTTTTGTTCAGGCAGCTTTCCAGGTAACTCTTCGACCGTTTGTTCTGGGTTTCAACCCACTTCTTGGTTTCAGCGCTGCCCACCTCCTCAAGCCAGCGGTAAGGATCCTTAACGATATACTTATGATAACAGGTATCGGTGGCCACCGGGTGGTCTGATGCGGTCTGGCTGTTTTCCTGGCTCCAAAGCTGGGGATGGCAAAGGAACAGGATGACCAGGGGGAAAAGACTTTTCATACGATGATTTTTATTAATTCCTTATCATTTAATCCGCTGGCAGGGACGGCAGGACGGCAGCACGGGATGGACGGATTTTAGTTATGGCAGGTTTTTCAGCGCCATGATCACGGGATAGATCATCCCGGCGATGATCAGCAGGGTCAGAAAGGGGCGGTTGATATTCTGCCAGCGGTAGTTTTTCCGCACCACGGCATCGATGGTATGGTTTACCGCTGAAAAAAAGAAAAAGAAGATAAAGGCGAAAAGGATCGTCAGCTCTGCCCTGATCCCCCAGTTAAAAAACCATGCCAGGATGGCTGCGGCAGGATAGGACAACATGGCAATGGCCGATTGTTTCTGGTAATTGCTCCCGGTTTCGAAGCCTTTTGCCGCGGCTGACCTTCTTCCCAGGAACACGCCTTCAAGACCGGAGATGCCGGCAATGGCCACGATAATCACCGGGATCATAAAATGGAGCTGCGGAACCGGGTGATACCCGTTAGTAAAGCCAATGAGGTGTCCGAAAAAAAAGGCCACCAAAACCAAAACGATTCTGAGGATATCAAGCAATTTAATAACCATGGCGATGAAAATTTTGGGATTTAAAAGTATTCATTCTTTTGATGAAAAAAAAATTCACGATATTTAAGTCTTTTTCCATCCCTGCTGCGTCGGGTTAATGAGAAGAGAAATTCCATGACCGAACCTTTTGCCCGTTTCCCTCAAAATTCCCGGCAGCTCAGGAGCTTCCTGAACGAAAACCTTGACCGGCTTACCCATCACGCGTGGGCCATCACGGGCAACCGGACCGATGCGGATGATGTCGTCCAGGAAGCCGTCATCCGCGCCTATCACATCAGGGCCAAACTGGGAGAGGTAACCAACCCCGTTGCCTACCTGTTCACCATGGTCAGCAACGGGTGCATCGACATGCTTCGTCGCCGGAATTCACGTGAAAACACCATCTCCGCGAACGGCCGTTTAACCATGAACCATTTTTCGGAGCCCCGGGAGGAGGAGATGATCAGGGAAGAAGAGGCGCAGCGGGTGCGGTCAATGCTGAACCTGCTTCCAGGGGAACAGGCTGAAGTGATACGCCTCCGGTTCGATCATGACCTTACCTTCCGCGACATCGCCGCTATCAAGGAGCTGCCCGTCACAACGGTGAAGTCAAGGTTCAGTTATGGAATGTCGAAGCTTAGTGTGATGATGAAAGAAAAAACGGAGGTGTCTGATGAAATGTGAATTGATTCAAACGGCAATTGCCGATCTGTTCGATGACCAGGTCAGCCCTGATGAAAAAATGGTGTTGCTTGACCATATCACCAGGTGTGACGATTGCCGGGATGTCTATGACGGTTATCTCATTCTTTTCAGGGGTATGAAAACCGGGTCCTCTTCCGGCACCGGGTCTGACAAGATCGATCAAATACTTGCCAGGGCTGGAAATGATGAGCGGGCCGGGAGACTGGAGCGCAATCTGTCCGTCAGGTGGCAAAAGGTGATTAGGATCGCTGCCTCCATCGTTATCTTCCTGGGTATTGCCGCAGGGATCATCTATGTGACGGCTTTCCGCAACACCGCCACGGCGGCAGGGACCCTTCTTGAAAAGTCGATCCGGGCCATGATCTCCCTGAAAACGGTCAGTATGTACTTTTCCATCCGGACCAGTCCTGCCGATAACTTCGAAAGCATTGACCCCGCCTCGGGGTTTTCCGATTTCAAAATCTGGAAGCGGTTTGGCGAGCCATCCCGGTGGCGGTTCGAAAAACCGGGCAGGACGATCATCATGGATGGGTCATCGCAATACATGATCAACAGGGCTGGCGGGTATATCCTGAAGGGAGGGCCCGGGGCTGGTTTTCCCGGGTGGATGAAGCTTTTCCTGGAGCCAATGAGCATTCTTGAACAGGAGCTTGCCTTTGCAAAGGAGCACCCCTCCTCGTGCGGCGTGAAAGCATCGGGCAACCAGCTGGTCCTGACGATCAGGGTAGCCGCCACCGGGAATTTCACCAACCCCTGGGCACTGAACAGCTCCGTTCCCGAATCCAACTCACGCCGCGTTTACCGGTTCGACAAGCAAACACGGATGCTGGCATCCATGGAGATCTTCGTTGAAAACGGCAAGGAGGATATATGTGTGGTGAAATTAATCCAAACCGCCATCAACGCCTCGTTGCCCGATTCACTGTTTACCTTTGCCAACCCATCCCGCCTGGCGCTCATGACCCCTGACCAATGGGACCATTCCATGGTTAACGGGCTCAAGGGAATCAGCGGGGAGGAGGCGGCCCGGATTTTTTTCACAGCCTGTGCGAAAAACGACTGGCAAACGGTGCAGCGGTTTTCGCCGTTGTTCTCCCTCGAAGGCAGCAAAACCCTGAAACAGCTTCAAAGCAGGTTCGGAGGGGTCACCCTGATACACACAGGAGCTGCCTTTACCTCGGGGATGTACGCCGGGATTTATATCCCCTATCTGCTGAAACTAAAGAGCGGCGACACGCTTGAAGGAAACCTCGCCATCAGAAACGACAACTCATTTCACACCTGGAATATCGACGGAGGATACTAAACATGCATAAACAGATCCTGGCATGGCTGCTACTGCTATGCCCATTTGCGAATCTTGAAGCACAAACTGTTCCGGTTAAGCAAGCCGAGGACCTGTGGGGCAGCAGGATCCCGTTCGGCCGGATCATCCGCTCCCCCCGTACCACGGTGATAAAGCCCTTTTCGCCATCCAACTGCGGCTATTGCATGTTCGACGGGGGTTTTACCGCGGAGAACTATTTCGAAACCAACCGCGCGAAGGGTGGTGCAAACTTTACCCAGTGCCTGTTCAATCCCCAGCTGGATATCTATGCCTTCACGAAACAATACCGCGATTCCCTCACGCCGGTTCTTACCTGGCCTCCCGACCTGCACCAGTACCACCGCGACGGCTTCCCGGTTATCCTGGCCTTCAGAAAAGGAAAACAGATTGTCGGGCTGCCGGAAGGGAGTCTTTTTCCCTATGATTCTAGTTTTGAGCAGTTAAAGATGACCCTGTGGAATGATACAACTGTTCATTTTAAGCCGGTCTCGGGGCTGCAGTTTGCCACCCGGATCATTTACGAGAACATGCGCTATGCGGCGGTTTGCGTTGTGGCCGATAACAACCGGGCCGCATTTGATGGCAACCGTGAATTTGCAGCCAGGGCAAAGTGTTTCAGTGTAAAATATCTTAGCGGGGTTAACCCTGCCGACCTGCGGCAGAATATCCTCCTGGAAGGAAAATTTCCCTGGGAGGTATACCGGCTGGTAACCGGAGAAGCAAGCCCCTTCAGGCTGGAATCCGACTCGGTATTCAGCCTTGGCAGATACCGTTTCGGCATCGATTCGGTCGGGATCTCCGCCTGCATGCCCAACCCGCTGGATCCGGAGAAATATATGGTAATGAAAATCCGTGGCGCTGCTGTAGAACAGGGATTTTTTGACAACAGTGTTGACTATTCGGTCTATTCCTGGAATAAAGTGACAAAATCAACCCGGATACTGCTGCACGGCTTTTTTGACAGGAACCAGGACAACCGCTGGATTTTTACCGGTTCGCGGTGTATCTCCCACCTTCCGGTCACTGAAAACTGCACGGGGGTTTGCACCGTGCCCAAGAGGAATATTCTCCCCGGGCACCCTGTCGTTATCCGCAAACCAGTCGCCGGGAAAACTGCTGCCGGCACCCGATATACCTTTGGGAGGGGATCCTGCAGATTTCCTTCCATAGTGGCCGACGATAAAGGAACCGTTTGGGTCTGCTGGGAAGAAAAGGGCGATATTCTTTTATCACAGGCCGGACAGGATCCGCAAGCCGGTATCGCTGTTGAACATGACCGGTCGGACAGCTATAACCCGCTGATTACCTGTTCGGGCGGGAAAATATGGATCTTCTACCTGAACAACCGCGATGGTTTTTACAGGGTCTATGCCAGAAGTTACGATGGCACGGCACTCACCGAACCGGTGCTTTGCACCGAACGCCTCCCCTGCGAAGTGGTTACTCCCTGCATCGTATCAACGAAAAGCGGGATAGTGCTGGCCTGGTCATACTGGAAAGCAAATTCCAGGTACCCGTTTTTCAGGAGGATCACCGATGGCATCCCCGACAGTATTCACCCGGTCTCCCTGGCACCAAGTCCGTCGTTGCCCGGTTATTCCAACGGCTGGAGCTTCAGCCTCGATGCCGACGGTTCCGGAAGGGTTTGGGGTGCCTGGAACCAGCATTACCCTGCAACGCTGGGTGTCTGTTCCGGTTACCTGGATGAAGAGTCAGTTTCGGTTACACAGGTTAACGATGACATTGAGAAATGCGAAAATGGGGGCTATCCCAGCGTCGTGCATGATGAAGAGGGCCGCCGGTGGGTATTCTGGGAGTCCTTTGCATGGGATGTGCCGGACGGCGGGCGGCAGGAGATCCATGCATCGACCTTTGACCCCGTAATTGGACGATGGGGAAACTCCGTGACATTGCCATCGGATGATCAGACCATCATGAACCAGACGCCACAGGCTGTAACCACCCCTGACGGAAGAATCCTCGTAACCTGGAGCGGCCGGTCAAAAAGGGGCAACTGGACCCTCTACCTGTCAACACGGGAAAAGGGTGCCTGGAGCGCACCCATAAAGGTCACCTCCGGGAAGGAGGCAGCCCGCGCTCCAAAAATCATCTGTGACCCTAAAACCGGCATATGGATTGCCTGGCATGCAGGAGAGGGGGATAAGATGAAGATCAGGGTGCTGCAGGTCGCCGGTAAGGCGGGAAAATAACCCATGCCCGGGACAAACCATTTTGTGCGGTTAGTTTCCCTGCCTGGTAAAAGACCTGGTCAGAAAGAGCAGCTGGTATTCGACGGCATTTGACCAGTATTCCCAGGTATGTTTTCCGGGCCGCTCCACATAATCATGGGCCATCTTCAGCTCCAGCATCTTTTTGTGCAACTGCTGGTTCACCCCGTAAAAAAAATCATCGGTCCCGCATTCGATCATGATGGCAAGGGGTTTTCCCGAAAAATGGCCAACCATGTTCTGGATGCTGTTTTTTTGCCAGTTATCGGTGTACTGGTGAATGTCGCCAAGCCGCTTGGCAATATCCCATTCGGCAGGGAACGGGCGCAGGTCAACCCCGCCGCTCATCGAGCCGGCAGCCCCGAAAATATCGGGATGACGAAGGGCAAGGTAAAGGGCCCCGTGGCCCCCCATGCTCAACCCTGCAATGCCACGGTGGCCGCGGTCGGCAAAGGTGTGATAATAGCGGTCGAGATAGTTCACCACCTCCTTGCTGACATGGGTCTCATACTTACAGGACGAATCGACAGGGGAGTCGAAATACCAGCTGCTGAACCCGCCGTCGGGACAGGCAATGATCACCTGCAACAGGTCGGCATACTCCTTTAGCGCCGGCACCGTTTTTATCCAGGTATCATACCGGTCGCTGTACCCGTGCAACAGGTATATCACGCCATACTTTCCCTGCTTTTTGGTGTAGGTATCGGGCTTGATGATCACACATTTTATGTTTTTATGCATGGCTGTGCTGTAAACCGTTACGGTGTCAACCGAGGCGGCTTTAGTTACATAAGCAAAAAGAAGGATGAAAAGCAGGAGAAAAGATTGTTTCATGGGTTGGTTTGATTTGCATTATCGTGGAATTTAACCTGTGACACATGACGCTTCACGCGTTATGCATAACGCATGAAGTATGGCAGGTGTTGTTCCGGGATCAGTTGATCATGATTTTTTGGGTGGACCGGGCCCTGTTATTACCTATGGTTAAATAATAGAGGTCGGGAGGCAGTCCGCGGGAATCCATACCAACCGGTACTGGTTGCGACGGTATGATGATCTCGCGGACCTTCATTCCCAGGCTGTTGAGCAATACCGCCCTGCCGCCGGAGAGGGTTTCCGAAACGGTGAATGTAATCATTTCACCATGGCTCACGGGGTTTGCCAGCAGCCTGACCATGTTGCCTGCCTTTTCCCCGACCCCGATGGCGTAACCATGGTCGAAAACCGAATCATTGAGTTCCGACTCCACCATGTTGTAATTATAAACGGCCGTCACCTTGATCCAGAATGGATAAAACAGCAGGAATCCAGGGTCCTGGCAGTTATTCTCGATGCAGAACAGGTTTGTCGCTGTCTGGAATCTCCAAAGGCTGTCGTCGCGGTAAACCCTGTATCCAGCAAGGGTATCGGTGGAGGAGGGTAGCGGAACTTCCCAGCTGAGCGAATAAAAATTGTTAGGATAATCATACCAGTGGAGCCAGCTAAGATTCCTGACAGGGTTTAGTTGTCCGTAGGAGAGGGAGGCCGCCAACATAAACAATAAAACAACTATTGACTTTTTCATGACTGAATGAATTGATGGTGAATGATACAGGTGGATTCATCCCGGGCTGTCATGGTAATAAGGATCGCTATCTCTTGCAATTCGTATTCAAAGATACAAAACAATGCAAACAATGCAAACAATGCAAACAATGCAAACAATGCAGACAATGCAGACAATGCAAATAATGCAGGAATGCAGGAATTCGGGAATGCAGGAATGCGTGAATGAGGGAATGCAAACAATGCAGGCAATGCGATCAATGATGGTGGGGAAGGGTTATTCAGGGCGGGTCCAGAAGAGGCGGGGGTTGTTGGTTTTGTAATTGAGGAATTTCAGCCCGGAGCTTTTGCTGGTTTGCTCCGACTTTTGGGGAGACTGGTTGAGGCCGTCGAGGGGGAGGAGTTCGACATAGTCGATTTTCTTTCCGTTGGTGGCGGTTTCAGTGTCGTATTGGCTGCTCACGGGGCATTCGAAGCGGTAGAGGTTTTTGGCCATATAGTTAAAGAGATATTCTTCCTTTACCGCGGAGGATCGGTGGTTCCAGTTTGCGTCGGGGTTCAGGATCACTGTTTTCCCTTCGATCAGCCGTTGGCGCACTTCAGAAATGCCCAGCATTTCCCCCTTTTCATTCATCACGTAGGCGTCGTTGGTAGGGTCGATCCAGAGCCACTTGTTCAGTTCGTCCGTCCAAACCATGTTGATCACGTGGCAGTCGTTAAAGACCGAATCCTTGGGCATACAGGTCACAAAACGGGAACGGATGCCCATCGAGAGGTAACATTCATTCAGAACGGTAGCCAGGCCGCGGCAGTTGAGCCCCTTTCTCTCGCGTTTGCATTCGCCGATCATGCTCAGGGCATTCTTGACAACAGGATTGTTGTGGTTGCCATCATGCGGGATGAGATTATGCACCCAATGCATCAGGTTGATGATCTTTGAAACTTCGTTGCCTCCGCCTGCAACGGAATCAAGGTTAAATCCTTTTCGCAGCGCGGCAAGCTCCGGAAATTCCTTCGGCTGGTAGGTAAACTTCGGGACCTCCCGGTTATCCGATTCATTGTATTTCCGTGCCTTCTTTAAAATATCCAGGTAAGCGGGCACAGGCTCGTACCAGACCTGGGTCCAGGCCGTGTCTTTCCCGTTCAGCAGGATCACGAAATCATAGGGTTTGCCGGGTTTTACCCTGAATGTGATTGAATCCCTGTCGGTGATAAAGGTAACCTGCGAATTTTTACAGGATGTTTTATATACATCGGGTTTTGCCTTTGGCGTGATGGTCCAGCTGCCTTTGCTCAGTTTGCCATTATCGCGGATGTCGACCAGGAGCGAGGTTGCTTTGATGACCGGCATCTTTGACTGGGCCAATACCGGGCCGCCCAGGATAAACAGGATAAACAGAAGGGTTAAACTGGTTTTCATACAAAGTGAGGTAAAGAGGGTGGCCGGTTAATTGAAAATTTTGGCGATATCGTCTTATCGGGTTTTTATTCGGGATTGTTGCCTGATCGTCAGAAGAAAGTTGTTAAAAGACGAAATTTTGAGACAGGTGTTACAAATTAGTGGAAAAAGCCGTGTCCTCCAAAGGAATTTTGGAAAATGGTGAAAAGTATGTATCATGCCATGGATTTTATTCCTGATGATAAAACCCTGAAATGCTAATGTGCGTTTTTTTTACCACCATGGCACAAAGAATGCACAAAGGGCACAAAGCAGCGTTTAAGCGTTATTCCACACAACAAATTCATTTTGTGATCATGGTTGAATTTTCACATTGTCATGGTGGTTAACAGTATTGGTTGTCGGGAACCGGATTTGACAAATCTTGCTGCATGATTGCGGTTCAGTAGTGAAAACTCCTGTTTTTTCCGGGATTTCTGTCACACCTGTTGAAATTGACGCTAACTTTGAGTCTGTCAAAACCTGATGAAATGAAAAAATTTATCCTTCTTGTCACACTGCTGGCCCTCTTTGCCCAGGCCGGCATCTCTCAGATCAGCGGAATACGGCTGCAGCGAACCGTCACAACGCCCAAAACAGGAATGCACCTGGAGCTGCAGCAGGCAGCAAATGCAGGTTCAGTTCAGCCCGCCGGGGGCGCAATGGCGCCACTTACACCCGGCATCAACTGGCAGGCTACCGATGCCGCCTCCATCGACAATTATGTGAAGGTCTCGTCCCAGAGCCAGGAAACGGCAGCCGGGTGGGGTCTCAACAACCAGCGGCTGTCGCTTTACGGCAGCACGAGCACACCGCTTTGGGAGGTTCCCTTTACCATCACGGCATGGGATGAGGTGATCGATATGACCGAGGACGGAACCCGCATTGCCAGCGGGGTCAACAGCCAGGTTGAGGTTTATGCCTCCGGCTCATCAATTCCCCTCTGGTCTGCCACCATCTCCAGGGCTGTCAAGGGAATCCAGCTCAGCAACGACGGCCTGCAGGTTTTTGTGGCCGGGGTTAACAAGGTGACCCAGGATTCTTCCTTTATCTATTGTTTTCATGTCGGCCAGAACACCCCGGTGTGGATTAAGTCGTTTGCGGGCAACTACACGGCACTGGTGCTGAGCAAAAGCGCAAACCGGCTTCTGCTGGGCGAATACGGCGGGGCGAATAACAAACTCTTTGTGCTGAATCCCGCAACCGGCGCACAAATCTATCAAACCGCCTTTGGCGATCAATACCCGCCCGCCATTTCAGATAACGGCAGGTATATCGTCAGCGGCGACTTCAGCGGCCATGTTTTTTTACTGGAATATGCCGACTCCACGGCAACCTACATTGAGAAGTGGAATTATACCGTAAACGGCACCAATTCATGGGTTGCCGGGATGGGGATCTCGGGCGACGGCAGCACCATCGCTGTAGGTACCCTGATCTTCACCACCGCCGGCGGGTATGATGGGGAATTGTACGTATTCAACAACTACTCGCCTGTTCCGCTGTGGATCTATCCCAACATGGGCGACATGGTCCAGTGTGTCGATCTCAGTGCCGACGGATCCATCATCGCCGCGGGCGGCTGGGGTCCTGTAAACAACGCTACGCCCGACATCCTGCTCTTCCGTAAACAAAGCAGTGTGCCCTACCTGACTGTCAATTCGCCGGGATCCATCTTCTGCCTCGACCTTTCGGCCGATGGCAAGTTATGTTCGGCCGGGGGAAAGGCAGTTCACGCAAGGGCCTTTGGAAACGGCGGCAAACTCTACAACCTCAATTCCGACCCGGGAGGCGGGACGCTCAGCGGCCATGCCGTCAAATCGGGCACTACGCAACAAGCCGGCGTCAGGGTCGAGATCATCGGGCTGACCGATTATTTCACAATTTCCAATGACACCTCCGGCTATATCCTCAAATACATCCCTGCAGGTACCTATACCGTTCACTATTCCGCCGTAGGCTATATCACAAAGGAGATCACCGGGGTCCAGATTACCGGCGGGCAGGTAACCCTGAAGGATGTCACCCTCACGCCTGCCGGCATCGCTCCCGGATATCTTACTGCAACGCAGGGGGCCGGCCTTTCCGTCGACCTTCAGTGGCAGCCCACCCCCACACCTGGATGCACCGGTTACAACATCTACCGCAAACAATACCCATTCGATTTTTATCCTGCAACACCGCTGGGAACAGTGGGTACCGGGCAGCTTACCTACACCGATAATACGGCCCTGCCCCTTACCCATTATTTTTATGCAGTGACCGCCGTTTTACCGGGACAGCTCGAAAGTCCCTATTCCAACGATGCCGAAGGATGGATCGCCACCGGATTTATAACAAAAGAGATCTCCGCCTGGGTGGGCACCACGCCGGTCATCGACGGCGTCATCAGCCCCGGCGAATGGAGCGATGCCTTCGAGGTGGATATCTCCAATTTCCTTGGCAGGAAGGATAACATCCCCAGGCCTGTCGGCAGCGTGATGGCCTGGTTCAAGGTGAATGCCGCCAAAACCGCGCTTTACGTGGCCGTTGACAACACCTACGACCAGGTGCTCGAAGACCATGATGAAATCGCCCTTTATGTCGACGACAACAACGACGGCCTCTATCCCGCCCCGGGCGACAGTACCGAAGGCAACTACTGGGCAGCCCATTATGCCTCGGGGGATGTGATCAAATTCCGCCCCATCTATAATACCGGGGGCGTCGGCACCACCTTTTACCTGCCCAACCCCCAGATCAAGGTGTCGGCAGCCACCGGGCATGTGGTTTACGAGTTTGTGATCCCGCTTGGCTCCACCTACAACTGGCAGATCGGCTTCAACAGCCAGAACCAGAGCGGCATCTTTATCTTTGCCCTCGACGACCCGGCCAACTATGATGGCTGGTGGCCCTGCACCAACCAGAATATCTTTACGGCCGAAGGGTATGGCACGATCACCTTCGGCGCTGTCGACGGCATCCCGCCGCCTCCCCAGAACCTTCACCTGAGCAACCCGGTGGCACAAAACATCATGCTGCAGTGGGATCAGCCCAATATCACCGATTTCGGACACTTTAACATCTACATGTCGACCAATGGCGGGGGATCCTTTGCGAAACTCGACAGCACCATAGGAGTCCAGTATTTCCTGACGGTTCCGTCGAACGGTCTCTATAAATTTTACGTCACCACGGTCGACCGCGCCGGGCATGAATCGGGGCCCTCAAATACCGTACAGACCACTGTGGTAATCGGCATCGGGGACCCAAACCCGCCGGAGTTGTCGAAGATCAAACTGGGACCCAACCCCTTTACCAGCCAGCTGAAGGTTGAATACAACTGCCTTGCAGCCACACACCTGGCTATCCGGGTAACGGACATGAATGGTACTCCGGTAAATACCGCATATGAATCGGATGTCACTACCGGGCTTCATCACCTGGCGCTCGACGGGAACACCCTGAAACCGGGAATCTACCTTATTCAATTTATAACTACCAGCGGGAAACCGGTGATTTTTAAGGTTGTCAGGATGCCGTAATGGTTTTTGTGCGCGATAGGCCTATTTCATTCGTTGGATCATCCGTTCAAAAAACCTGGATTTGATCTGTTCGCTGGCCATCACCTGTTTTACCGGGGGAAGTTTCAGCAGTACACCCAGCACGGCCGCCAGCGCGCGGTGGCTCCACAACACCCGGTTGTCAAAGATCAGGTGCTGCAGCTTGCCGCGTTCAATGGCCATACACACGGCTTTATGTGCGCCGTTCAGGGGCGTCAGCACCCTTTTCGGCCTGGATTTCAGCAGGATCGTTTTTTCGGGGCAGGCGCGCACGCATACGCCGCAGCCCAGGCATGCCTGCTCATCCAGCCGGGCCTTTTTCCGCCAGGGCTGGCTGGCCCTGTTAGCCGAGACCAGCGCCATGGCCTCCACCGGACAGACATTGACGCATTTCCCGCAGCCGGTGCATTTTTCCTCGAGTATTTCAGGAATGAAGTTGGTGGTATGGACCGGGTTGAAGAGGGCAAAACGCCGGGCTGCGATCATGGCTTCGCAGCAACATCCGCAGCAGTTGCAGATAAAGTTCACCGATTCCCGCACATTCTCGCCAAACTGCACCAGTTGCTGGTCATAAGCCTGCTGCAGCAGGTCGAGGCATTCCGAGGCACCGATGCGACGGGCGTGGCCGTGTTTGGTCAGCGATTCCGCCGTGCTGTTGAAGGTCATGCAGATCTCCATGGGGGCCTTGCAGGCCCTTCCCATATGTTCCATCTTATGGCGGCAATAACAGATGCCAACGCCGATGTGGGTGGCGGTTCGGATCACCTCCGTCGCACGCTCGTAGTCGAGCACATGGAGCGCATTTTCAGGTGTAAGCGCCGGCTCATTGACAAATGTGCGGCCAAGCTGGGTTTGGCCATTGGCAAACAGTGCCCTGATAAAATCCTCTTCCACATTCAGGTACTGGTAATAAAGCTCACTGAGGGCCTGCTGGTCGATATCGCCGCGTACCCGCATCAGCGAGAACTCAAAAAAACCTGCCATGGGAGGAGGCAGGGTATAAAAGCTCTTTCCGTAATATTCCACATCGATCAGCAGGGCGCGGCCGGCAAGCTGATCGAGGATCTTACGGGTCTCGTTCAGGTCAAGTTTCCAGATAACACTGGCCCTCCTGGCGGTAAAGGGTTTGACCGGCAACAGCGATACCAGGCCGGCTTCGCGTTCACTGAATAATATTTTCAGGATTTTAAACAGCAACGCTGATGGAGGCGCTCCCTGGGGAAAACGGTTAAGCCTGTCGGCCAGGCCGTTATAGGGGGACTTCAGGGTGTGGTGAGCCATGGCAAATCTCCTTCCTTCACCACTAAGTTACGGAGTTATTCTAAAATACAGGGTGTCCGGGATAATTTTTTTTTGTTCAATCCTCCTTTTTTCCGGTGAGCAAGGTCGATTCCCGGAGCCGGGTTGCGACGGCAAAGGCCACCAGCATCAACCCCGTCAGGATCACCAGGGAGAGGGTCATCGAACCGGTGCCGGCCGATTTGAGCTGGTCCATTCCCAGGATAAAGATGATCCCGGAGATCTGTCCCATGAGCAGCAGGAGCCCGTTGGAGGTCCCTTCGGGCGCGGGGTAGGCGATTTCGGCGCCATACTGGAATCCGATCGGACCGGCGCTCAGCAGGAAAAATCCCAGTACGAATGATGATCCCAGTAAAAGCTCGTACTGGGTGGCAAAGGTGATGCCCGCCAATCCCAGGCAGGATACCGACAATGCCGTCAGGATAAAGGGAACCCTTTTGCGGTAATGATCCGAAAGCCACGACAGGACAACGGCCCCGACCAGTCCGCCCAGGATCATCAGTCCGCCGGCAACCCCGGCCTGGGTGATGGTAAAGCCCCTTGGCCTGACGATCTCCTCGATCCAGGTGGCCACGGCGTTGAAGACCCCCAGCCCGATAAAGAAGATGACCAGCAGCAGGAGGTAGTTGCGTTTGCCCAGCATGCTTTTCAGTCCGTCGAATACCAGCGACCGCTCCTCCTGGCCAGGAAGGCAGGCGGGTGTCGGGGGACGCTCCTTTGCAAAGATGATGAAGAGGAGTGCCGAGGCGACTGCCACGATGCCGTAAATAACCAGCGTACCCGGGATTCCTGATTGTAGCACCAGGAAGGGCGTGAGGATCATCCCGAAGATGATGCCGAGGTACATGGCAAGGGAACCCAGCCCCGAGGCGATGGCTCTTTCGCTGATGGGGAACCAGCGGGCGGCAACGGTGGTCATGGCATTGAGCAGGAATGGCTGGCCGATGGCAATCCCGGTCTGGGCAATGAGAACCCAGGCAAAATGGTCGGCTGCCAGGCCGCGGATAAGTCCGAAAACCCCGGTCAGCACGGCCCCGATGCCCACGGCCACGCGGAACCCATAGGTGTCGATGACCCAGGAGGCGGGGATGGAGACAAAGATATAGACCACCATGAAGATCATGGACAGTAACCCGATGCTGAGATCCGTAACCTTGTAAAAAGCCGCGGCGCTGCCGGTGACCGGTGCAAAGGTGATCCACAGGAGCTGGTTCACCATCACCACGCACATGAACACAGCCAGGATTACCCAGCGATAACCATAAACCCGGAACTCTTCTTTGGCCATAACAAATAATTTGGGACTAAATGTAAAAAGAACTTGCAGCCTGGTCATCTCCCGGCCGGCGGGTTAGCCCAGGTACCCGGCCAGGGTGCCGGTATCCTTCAGGCGGATCCCCTTTTCGGTAGCCTCCACGGTACAGCATTCGTGATAAAGGTCGTGTTCGAGGAACAACACAAAACCTTTTTGCGCTGCCTCTGACATAAAGGGCTCCTTCTCCTTCAGCGTGAGGAGCGGGCGGGTGTCGTAACTCATCACCCAGGGCAGGGGCACATGCGCTGCAGAGGGGAGCAGGTCGGCCATATAGACCACCGTTTTTCCCTGGCAGCTGATGAAGGGGATAACCTGTCCGTCGGTGTGGCCGTTAAAAATCCGCACCGCGACGCCTGGAAAGAGTTCAGTATCCCCATCGATAAGATGCAGCCGTCCCTTTTCCCTGATCGGCAGGATGTTCTCCTTCAGGAAGGATGCCTTTTCACGGTTGTTGGGGCTGGTGCCCCATTCCCATTGCTGCCGGCTGGTATGGTAGGTGGCATTGGCAAAGGTGACCTCATAATCCGTCTTATCATCATTCCACCGCACAGCGCCGCCGGCATGGTCGAAATGGAGATGGGTGAGGATCACGTCGGTGATGTCGGCGGTGGAATAGCCGGCCGATGCCAGCGATTTTTCAAGGGTGTCTTCGCCGTTGAGATGATAATTGGCAAAGAACTTTTCTGACTGTTTGTCGCCGATACCGCAATCGATGAGGATCCTGCGGTCGCCATCGACGATGAGCAGACAGCGCATCGACCAGTTGCAGAGGTTGTTTTCATCGCTGGGATAGGCTTTGCCCCAGATTACCTTGGGCACCACGCCGAACATGGCGCCGCCATCCAGTTTCAGGTTACCGGTGTTGATCGGAATAAGTTTCATTTTCGCTGTTTTAAAAATCGTAGCGGGCAGTTATTTGTATTCCTGCACCGTCATTTCGCCCTTGAGCACCCGAAGGGCGTTGCCCGCCATCGACTGGAGTTCATTGTCGCCCGGGTAGAGGAAGATCGGGGCGAACTTTTCAACATGTTCGATGATGTGTTGTACCACGAACTGGCTATGGGCCAGGTCGCCTGTGATCAGGATGGCGTCCACGTCGCCCTTCAGCACGGCGAACATCTCGCCGATACATTTTGAAACCTGGTAGGCCATGGCCTCCATGATCAGCTTTGCATGGGTATCGCCCTGGTTGATCCTGGCTTCGATCTCGCTGATATCCCTCGTGCCGAGGTAGGCATGAACACCGGCACAATGGGTAAGCAGGCAGAGCATCTCGTCGAGGGTCTTCTCCCCGCTGTAACACATCTTGACTACATCGCCCATGGGCAGCGATCCGCTCCGTACCATCGAAAAGGGGCCATCGCCCTCGAAGCCCTGGTTCACGTCGATCACGCGGCCCTTGCGGTGTGCGCCAACCGTAGTTCCATTCCCCATATGGGCCACGATCAGGTTCAGTTCATCATACTTTTTCTTATGGGTCTCGGCATGCATCTTGGCAACCGCTTTCTGGTTCAGGGCATGGAAGATCGATTTGCGCGTGATCTCGGGGCAGCCGGTAATACGGGCAAGTTCATGGAACTCATCCACCACCGTCGGGTCGGCAATCATCGCCACCGCACCGGTAACTTCGGTGGCAATCGCGTCGGCAAGCAATCCGCCGATATTGATGATGTCCTCTCCCACCGGGCTGTGCGACAAATCCTTCCTTAACAGGGCATTGACTGCAAAAACCCCCGACTGTACCGGTTTGATAAGTCCGCCGCGGGAAATCACTATTTTAAGTTCATCCAGGGGAAATTCATTATTCTTCAACTCTTTCAGGACACTCTCCTTCCGGAACTGCACCTGGTCGTAAATCGATTTGAAGGCACTCAGGTCGGCGGCGGAATGCTTCCGGCTGATCATATAGAGGAGCTTGTGATTCTGGTAAACAGCAACTTGCGTGAGAAAATCCTTTGGATTGACAACTAAAATGTTAAAGAGGGTCATACATCAGGTTTTTTAGAGGTTACATGCTGCGCCGATACTGTCCTCCCACTTCGAAAAGCGCATCGGTGATCTGCCCGATGGAACAGTATTTGGCCGCCTCCATCAGGCTTTCAAAGATATTATTATTTTTTGTTGCAGCCCTCTTAAGATTTTCAATCATGACGGCCGACTTCTCCTTATTTGTGATATGAAGCTGTTCCAGCATCCGGATCTGGTATTGCTTTTCCTCCTCTTCCGCTCGGATCACCTCGCCCGGGGTAACCGTCGGGGAGCCCTTGCTTGACAGGAAGGTGTTGACCCCCATGATGGGGAGTTGCCCGGTATGTTTCAGGGTCTCATAATAGAGGCTCTCCTCCTGGATCCTGCTGCGCTGGTACATCGTTTCCATGGCTCCCAGCACGCCGCCGCGTTCGGAGATCCGCTCGAATTCAAGCATCACGGCCTCTTCGACGAGGTCGGTAAGTTCTTCGATGATAAAGGCTCCCTGCAGGGGATTCTGGTTCTTCGCCAGTCCCAGCTCATGGTTGATGATCATCTGGATGGCCATGGCCCTGCGTACCGACTCTTCGGTGGGCGTGGTGATGGCTTCATCATAGGCATTGGTATGCAGTGAGTTGCAGTTATCGTAAATGGCATACAGGGCCTGGAGCGTGGTACGGATATCGTTGAAGTCGATCTCCTGCGCATGCAGCGAGCGCCCGGAGGTCTGGATATGATACTTCAGCATCTGCGAGCGGGCATCGGCCTTGTATTTGAACTTCATCGCCTTGGCCCAGATGATCCTGGCTACGCGGCCGATCACCGAATATTCGGGGTCGATCCCGTTGGAGAAGAAGAAGGAGAGGTTCGGGGCAAACTTGTTGACATCCATCCCCCGTGATACGTAATATTCCACGTAGGTAAACCCGTTGGCCAGGGTAAAGGCCAACTGCGAAATGGGGTTGGCGCCCGCTTCGGCAATGTGGTACCCCGAGATGGAGACCGAGTAAAAATTCCGGATGCCGTTGTCGATAAAATATTGCTGGATGTCGCCCATCATTTTCAACGCGAAGTCGATGGAAAAGATGCAGGTATTCTGGGCCTGGTCCTCCTTGAGGATGTCGGCCTGTACCGTGCCCCTTACCTGGCTCACCGCATCCTTTTTGATCTTTTCATAAACCGGCGCGGGCAATACCTGGTCGCCCGTAACGCCCAGCAGCATGAGGCCAAGGCCATCGTTGCCCTTTGGCAGGTCGCCCTGGTACCGGGGCCGTTCGGTACCCGCCCTCTTGTAAATGGCGGCGATCTTTTTCTCAACCTCCTCTTCCAGCCCGTGATGGCGGATATACTTCTCGCACTGCTGGTCAATGGCGGCATTCATGAAATAGCCGACCATGGTGGGTGCAGGCCCGTTGATGGTCATGGACACGGAGGTGTTGGGGTTCACGAGATCGAATCCGGAATAGAGTTTCTTCGCATCGTCGAGACAGGCGATGGAGACCCCGGCATTGCCGATTTTCCCGTAAATGTCGGGGCGAATGTCGGGATCGAAGCCATAAAGGGTTACCGAATCATAGGCGGTAGAAAGCCTTACGAAGGGCATCCCGTAGGAAACATAATGAAACCGTTTGTTGGTGCGTTCGGGGCCGCCCTCGCCGGCAAACATCCTCGTCGGATCCTCGCTTTCGCGTTTGAAGGGGAAAACGCCGGCGGCATAGGGAAATTCGCCGGGAACATTTTCACGCAGGTTCCATTTCAGCAGGTCGCCCCAGGCCTCGTAACGGGGCAGCGATATCTTGGGTATCTGAAGATGCGACAGGGATTCATAATGGGTCTCAATCCTGATCTCCTTATCCCTGACTTTGAAGATATAGAAATCATCCTTGTATGATTTAACCTTTGAATCCCAGCTTTTAAGGATTTCGTGGTTGGCCGGGTCGAGGGTTTTCAGGATTTGTTCATAAAGCAAGTCCAGTTCGAGCATCATGCCGGTCCTGTTGCAGTGTGGTTCCTTTCCGGCCGCATCCGGCTTTTCAGCCTGGGGCGATCCCGCCAGGGTTTCGATGGTTTGGGCGATGGCATAAAGACGCTGGGCGATTCCGGCCTGCTCCGTGGTCCATTGGTTGTAGGCCCGGTTTGCCTCGGCAATTTCGGCAAGGTAACGGGTACGGGAGGGGGGAATGATGAAGATCTTCTCCCCGGTTTCATCCACGGCATCGGTGCCTGAAGGCAAAGAAAACAGCTTTTTCGACTGGATCTTTTCCACCAGGGCCCTGAAAAGTTCGTTCACCCCGGGGTCGTTGAACTGGGAGGCTACAGTACCGTAAACCGGCATCTCCTCCATAGGCCTTTCGAAGAACTTATGGTTGCGCTGGTATTGTTTTTTCACGTCGCGCAGGGCATCGAGGGCGCCGCGTTTATCAAATTTGTTGATGCCGACCAGGTCGGCAAAATCGAGCATGTCGATCTTCTCCAGCTGGCTGGCCGCGCCGTATTCGGGGGTCATCACATAAAGCGTGACGTCGCTGTGGTCGACGATCTCGGTGTCGGATTGCCCGATCCCGGAGGTTTCGACGATCACCAGGTCGAACCCGGCAACCTTCGCAACATTGATGGCATCCCTGACATATTTCGACAGGGCAAGGTTTGACTGCCGGGTAGCAAGCGAACGCATGTAGACCCTCGGGTTGAAGATGGCATTCATGCGGATGCGGTCGCCCAGCAGCGCCCCGCCGGTCTTCCGTTTGGTAGGGTCGATGGAGATGATGGCGAGGGTTTTATCCTTGAGCCCGGCCAGGAACCTGCGTACGATCTCGTCGACCAGCGACGATTTTCCCGCCCCGCCTGTACCGGTAATGCCCAGCACCGGGATCGGTTTCCCGGCTGCTTCCGAGGCAATATTTTCAAAAAACACTCTTCCCTGTTCAGGGTAGTTCTCCGCGGAGGAGATCACCCCGGCAATCTCCCTGAAATCCTTGTTCCTGATCTTCTCCAGGTCATAATCCTGGCGGTTCCCAACGGGGAAGTCGCATGCTGAAAGCAGGTCGTTGATCATTCCCTGCAGGGTCATCTTACGCCCGTCGTCGGGCGAATAGATGCGTGCAATGCCATAAGCGTGGAGTTCGCTGATCTCATCCGGCAGGATGACCCCGCCCCCGCCGCCGAAAATTTTAATATGGCCGCAGTTGCGCTCCCTGAAGAGGTCGAACATGTATTTAAAGTACTCCATATGACCACCCTGGTAGGAGGTGATGGCTACTGCCTGCACATCTTCCTGGATGGCACAGTCGACCACCTCCTGCACCGACCGGTTATGGCCAAGATGGATCACTTCGGCCCCGCTTGACTGCAGGATCCTGCGCATGATATTGATCGCGGCGTCATGACCATCGAACAGCGAAGCCGCTGTGACGATGCGGATATGGTGCTGCGGTTTATAAACTTCAGGGTTATTCATGGGACACTGTAGAAAATAAAATTTAGGTTACCGCTTAAACAACTGAATGGCTTCACCCTCAGCCAACCAGACTTGTTGTGTCCTATTGTGCCTATTGTGGTGAAGATGTACAGCGAATAATCAACTCAATAAAAATCATTCAGCCGAAATAGCCCTGGAAATGATCATCAGCTGGATTTCGCTGGTTCCCTCGTAGATCTGGGTAAGCTTGGCTTCGCGCATAAGACGTTCAACATGGTATTCCTTGACATACCCGTATCCGCCGTGGATCTGGACCGCCTCGGTGGTGACATACATGGCGGTTTCGGCGGCATAGTATTTGGCCATGGCGCTGGCGGTGCCGTAGGGCTGGCCCTGGTCCTTCAGCCAGGCCGATTTCAGGCAGAAATAGCGGGCAGCCTCGATGCGGGTGTGCATTTCGGCCAGTTTAAAGGCGACACTCTGGTGGTTGATGAGTTCGGTACCAAAGGCTTTGCGTTCCTTCGAATAGCGAAGGGCGCGTTCATAGGCACCCTGCGCGATGCCAAGCGCCTGCGAGGCGATGCCGATGCGGCCCCCTTCGAGGGTTTTCATGGCAAATTTGAATCCGAAACCATCCTCCCCGATCCGGTTTTCCTTTGGCACGATCACATCGGTGAACATCACCGAATGGGTGTCGCTGCTGCGCATGCCCATCTTGTCTTCGTGCGGGCCCAGGGTGATCCCGGGAGAGTGGCGATCGACCAGGAACACGTTGATTCCCTTATGTTTTTTCTCAGGATTGGTTTGGGCGATCAGCACATAGGTGGATGCTGAATTTCCGCTGGTGATCCAGTTTTTAACGCCATTCACGAGGTAATGGTCCCCCATGTCGATGGCGGTGGTACGCTGCGAGGTGGCATCCGAGCCGGCTTCCGGTTCCGAAAGCAGGAAGGCGCCGATCTTCTCCCCCCTGGCCAGCGGCTTCAGCCATTTCTGCTTTTGTTCTTCGTTGCCAAAGGCTTCGATCCCATAGCAAACCAATGAATTGTTCACCGACATGATCACGGAAACGGAACTGTCGATCTTGGAGATCTCCTCCATGGCCAGTACGTAGGAAACCGTGTCCATGCCTCCCCCGTCATATTTCGTGTCGACAAGCATTCCAAGGAAACCAAGTTCGGCAAGGGCCTTGACATGATGCGTGGGGAATTCGGCTTTTGCGTCGCGTTCGAGGACGTCTTTGATCAGTTCGCGTTGGGCGTAATCCCGTGCCGACTGCTGGATCATGATCTGTTCTTCAGAAAATTCGAAATTCATGGTAGTGGGTTATAAGATACACATTATAAATAACTTGGACTATTCTGCATACAAAAATACAATTTATTTGTAAGGATACCAAGCCGGAGCAGGGCTGATCGAAAAAAACATTTGCCGCAGGGATCAACGGTAACGATTGTATTAATGCCAGGGAAAGGAAGGTATAAACCGCTTGAGAATCAACGGTTTTTTATAAACCGGTACCGGAAGGAAAACACCTTGGCCTATGATCACCTGCCTGCCGGGGAGGAATCATGCAGGGAATAATGCCACATCAGGGATTCGGGTGATTCTGCCTGGCGGGAAGCATCCGGTCGTTCCGCATGGAATATAAAGCGGATGGATTAAAGGTTTTGGCAGGGAACTCCGCATAAAAAGGAAACATTACACCAAGGCTCAGCGCGAATCCCGCTAGGGCAAAACGCGAACCAGGCGACCGGCATACCCGGCAACCAGGGAAATAAAAACAGCGACCAGGCGTAATGCTTAAGAAAATGGCTCGTTCGGGACGATAATCCAGGCAATGATATAGCCGAGCAGGCCGATAAATCCTGCAAAGAACAGGGCCACGGTGGCAACCCTGATTATGACGGGATCAAGGTTGAAATAATTTCCTAATCCTCCGCAAACGCCTCCGATGACGCGATCTTTTCTCGAACGGAATAATCTTTTTGGTTCCATGATGTGTAGTTTTTCTGATTAGATGACCCGATTTGGTCATCGTTACAAATTTATTTCATTTTTTCATTCAGGGTTCGAATTTTTGAAACCGGAAAAGCTGAGTACATTTGTCGAAAATATCAACCATGGAATGGATCGAAAAGCTTGATGGCAATGTGATCGTAAGCGATGAAAACGGCAGGATCATCTACATGAATGAAAGGGCCCTGTCCCAATATGAAAAGGACGGGGGCAAGGATCTGATCGGGAGGGATCTGCTGGAGTGTCATTCCGAATCATCCCGGAAAAAGATCCTGGAGATCATGACCAGCGGGGAAAAGAATGTGTATACCATTGAGAAAAAAGGGCGGAAGAAGATCATCTGCCAGTCGCCCTGGTTCGTGGATGGAAAATTCAGGGGGATCATCGAACTTTCGCTCGTGATCCCCGCTGAAATGCCTCATTATATCAGGGATTAACCCTATTTTGCTGCCTTCTTCTCGTCGGCGATCTTTTTCAGGACCTCCTCCTGGAGGAGTTTTGGCAGCGGGGTGTATTTGAAGAACTCCATCGAATAGTTGGCGCGCCCGCTCGAAATGTTACGAAGCTGGGTTGCATAGCCGAACATCTCCATCAGGGGAACAAAGGCGTTGACCTTCTGGCTTCCCTTACGGTAGCGGCGCATGGCCTCGATCTTCCCGCGGCGGCGGTTCAGGTTTCCAACCACATCGCCGATATATTCGTCGGGGGTGTTGACTTCGACCTTCATCATGGGTTCCAGCAATACGGGATCGGCTTTCATAAAGCCCTGTTTGAAACCGATGGAGGCACAGGTCTGGAAGGCCATGTCGGAGCTGTCGACAGGATGGAAGCTGCCGTCGAGCAGCACCACCTTGACATCTACGACCGGGTAGCCGGCCAGTACACCACGTTCGAGGGTTTTGAGAATCCCCTTGTTGACCGACGGGATGTACTCGGCGGGGATGTTGCCCCCCTTGATCTTTTCGATGAATTCGTAGCCCTTGCCTTCGTTGGGTTCCATGCGCATCAGCACGTGGGCGAACTGGCCTTTTCCGCCGGTCTGCTTTGAATGCTTGTAATTCGATTCCACCTCGGTGGTAATGGTTTCACGGAACGCTACGGCAGGTTCGCCTACGATCGCGTCGACCTTGAATTCCGTTTTCAGGCGGTCGACGATGATCTCCAGGTGAAGTTCGCCCATGCCGGCAATGACCGTCTCCTCGGTTTCGTCGTCAAAACGTACGTTGAAGGAGGGATCCTCCATGGCCAGTTTGTGCAGCGCTTCGCCCAGTTTAGACTGGTCGGCGCGTTTCACGGGGTTGATCTTCAACTCGATGACACTGGGCGGAACGTGGATGGTTTCAAGCAGGAAGCGGTGTTCGTCGCTGCAGAGGGTATCGCCGGTTTTGGTAACCTTCATGCCGATGAGGGCCACGATATCGCCGGGGCCGGCTTCAGCAATCTCTTCACGGTCCTTGGCATGGATCCTGAAGATACGGCCAACGCGTTCATGTTTGCCCTTGGTGGAGTTGAACACCTGCATGCCGCTTTTTAGCGTTCCCGAAAAAATACGGGTAAAGGTCTGCTGACCGACAAAGGGGTCATGGATCAGTTTAAAGGCGAGCGCCGAAAAATTTTCTTTCGGTGAAGGGTGGCAGGTATGAAGCTTTTCAGGGTCGTCAAGGTCGGTTCCGGTAACGGCGCCCACATCGACCGGGGAGGGGAGGTAATCCACCACGGCGTCGAGCAGCATCTGGACTCCTTTGTTTTTATAGGCTGCGCCGCAGAAAACCGGCGTAATAAGCAGCTTGAGGGTGGAATCGCGCAGGCTCTTTTTCATCAGTTCCGCCGATACCTCTTTATCCTCCATGAACAGGTCCATGATCTCGTCATTGAACTCGGCCAGTTTTTCAACGGCCCAGGCACGGGCTTCCTCTGTTTTCTGCTTGTATTCTTCGGGAATGGCAGTTTCAATCTGCACCATGTCCTGGAACATCCAGGCTTTACGCTCGATGATATCGATGATGCCTGTGAAATGTTCTTCAGCGCCCATGGGAATGTGGAAAGGCACTGCATTTGCATCAAGATATTTGTTCATCTGGGAGACCACGGCGCCGAAGTCGGCCCCGGTGCGGTCCATCTTGTTGATAAAGGCAAAACGGGGCACCCTGTAGCGGTCGGCCTGGTTCCAAACGGTTTCGCTCTGTGGTTCGACGCCGCCAACGGCGCAGAAAACGGCAACCATGCCGTCGATCACGCGCAGCGAACGTTCAACTTCGATGGTGAAGTCAACGTGTCCCGGGGTGTCGATCAGGTTGATCTGGTGGCCCTTCCAGGCACAGGTAATGGCAGCCGAGGCAATGGTGATGCCACGCTCCTGTTCCTGCTTCATAAAATCCATGGTTGCGGCACCATCGTGCACTTCGCCCATCTTGCGGTTCGTACCGGAAAAGAAGAGAATCCGTTCGGTAACGGTTGTTTTCCCGGCATCGATATGGGCGGCTATTCCAATATTTCTGAGTTTGTTTAATGGCATGTAATAAGGTTTTTTTGGGGGTGCAAAGGTACATTAATTTTCTGATATACAGCAGAAAGACTTAAATTAATTAATTATTAATTAATACAATAGCCCAAAAAGAGGGCGGTAAAATCATGAAAAACAGTCAGCAGAGGCTGATTTTTTTGTTACTTTGTTTCTCCATTTGATCCCCGATGAACTTTCGTTTCAAAACCCGCGAAGTCCTTGTATTCATCCTGATCTCCCTGGGGATCTACCTCGTGTTTATCTTTGGATTCGCCTGGATTTACTACTATTCGGCGAGTATCGAGATGACTCCCTATGCCAAACCCTTTACCGAAAGGATCAATTTTGAAAAGGCCGTCTATTTCAGCATCGTAACCTTCCATACCATCGGTTATGGCGATATTCACCCGGTAACCCAGTACGGACGGCAGGTCGTCATGATCCAGTCGACCATTTCCCTGTTCTTCACCTCCATCTTTTCAGGGTTTTTGGTCTATTTTGTCATCAAACGGCCCCAGGATGTCTTCACGACGAAGAAAGTATATATCCGGCTCAGGAAGGACAACTATTTCCTCTCCCTGCGGTTGGGAAACAAAGGCCGTGACATCATCGACCTGCAGAGTAAGTTCGAAGCATGGACCATTGAAAACAACACACGGGTGCGGGCCTTCCGCTGCGAGGAGGAGCTGCCCGACCTGGAAAAGATCCTTTATTACGACCTGAAGCTCGACGACCCGGCCAACCACGCCCTGCGGGAGGCCATTGTCGACGCCCTGCTCAACAAGACCCTGCTGCACATGAAGTTTTCCTTTATCGGGAACGACATTAAAACCGGTGAGCAGGTGGCCTATGCCAAGTATTACGACTCACGCCACCTCAGCTTCGGGAAAATGTTCCTGAATGTCTATTCCTGGGATCCCAACGGAAGACGGAAAAATTTCAAATGGGGCAACTTCGAAAAGATCGAGGCCATGGATCCCCAATCCGCCGAAACCTTCCTCTCCCGGTCGGGTAAAAAACCCGCCTGACCGCACCCTGCCATCCTTTCCCTCCCAATTCTTCATCCCTGAATTCCTGCACTCCTGCATTCCTGCATTGCCTGCATTGCCTGCATTCCTGCATTCCTGCATTGTTTTCATTCCTTCATTCCTTCATTCCTGCATTCCTGCATTAATACTTTCTTAATGTTTCCCTCCCCAATCTTAATAAGGTATTAACACTCCCTGCCGTTATTTTGCCTGTTGAACGGAACGATTTGATGGCAGTATGAACAGACAACCCGCACCTCCTATATTTCACCGGTTACGTAACTTCTTCATCGGCAAGGCAAGAGACCTGAAAGATGACCAGATATTCCACCGGCTTACCCTGATTGCATTTTTCGCCTGGATCGGACTGGGCTCCGACGGCCTCTCCAGCTCCTGTTACGGTCCCGACGAAGCCTACCGCACGCTGGGTCATTACCACAGCCTTGCCATCTTTGTCGCCATCGGGATTGTACTCACCATCCTGATCATCAGCACCAGCTATTCGCAGATCATCCGGCTTTTCCCCTCCGGGGGCGGCGGTTACCGCGTGGCAACCAAGCTGTTGTCGCCCAAACTCGGGATGATCTCGGGTTGTTCGCTGCTGGTTGACTATGTGCTTACCATCGCCGTGTCGGTAGCCAGCGGCACCGATGCCGTGTTCAGCCTGCTGCCGCACGAATACCAGTCGATGAAGGTGGTGGTCGCTTCGGTCGGAATTGTCATCCTGATCCTGATCAACCTCCGCGGGATCAAGGAATCGGTATATTTCCTCATGCCGGTTTTTATCCTGTTCGTCATTACACATGCCGCGGCCATCCTGTATGTGATCTTCGGCCATGCAAACCAGGTGCCGATGGTATATCACGATGCCGTGCAGGATTACCACCTTGCCAAAGAGACACTAGGGACAATGGGAGTGCTGGCGCTTATTCTGAAGGCCTACAGCATGGGAGCAGGAACCTATACCGGGCTGGAGGCCGTCAGCAACTCCATTCCCATCCTCAAGGAGCCCCGCATAAAAACCGGGCTGATGACCATGCGTTATATGGGAATCTCCCTTGCCATCACGGTCTTCGGGTTGCTGCTGGCCTATTCGGTCTTCAAGCTCAACCCTGCCCCGGGAAAAACCATGAATGCTGTCTTCCTGGAAGCGCTGACGGCCAGCTGGGGCAGGAATACCGGGATAGCATTTGTCTTTATCACCCTGATCTCAGAATCCTTCCTGTTATTTATTGCCGCCCAGACCGGCTTCCTCGACGGTCCGCGAGTGATCGGGTCCATGGCGCAGGACTCCTGGTTCCCGCGTAAATTCACGGTGTTGAGCGACCGGCTCGTTACCCAGAACGGCATCCTGTTCATGGGAACCCTGGCCCTGCTCGTGCTGTGGCTCACCGGCGGCTCCATCGTAATCCTGGTAGTGCTCTACAGTATCAACGTATTCATCACTTTCGCCCTCTCCCAGTCGGGGATGGTGCGCCACTGGTGGCAGGTGCGCAAAGAGGACAAACACTGGTGGCACCGCTTCCTGGTGAACGGGATCGGC
Source organism: Bacteroidota bacterium (assembly GCA_037133475.1). GTDB lineage: Bacteria > Bacteroidota > Bacteroidia > Bacteroidales > FEN-979 > CAIVAT01. Next base: position 279,680 of record JBAXOB010000001.1, on the reverse strand, counting down.
CTGATCATCACGGTTTTCATCCTTGCCTCGGTGGTAACCACGAAATTCATGGAGGGTGGCTGGGTAACCCTGGTCATCACCTCGAGCCTGATCCTGGCGGTATCGCTGATCAAACGCCATTACAACTATGCCGATAAGCTTGTCAAGCGACTGAACATTAAAATGTTGCACCAGGTCCAGGAGGTTTACGAAAAGTATCCCGACTATTCGGTTCTTTCGGATGTTTGTTCGGTGGATGACAAAACGGCGGTGATCTGCGTAAGCGGGTACAACGGCCTTGGGATCTGTACCTTCCTGAAGGTCCATCACGATTTCAGGGAATATAAAAACATCGTCTTCCTGGGGGTTGGCATCGTGGATGCCGGCAACTTCAGGGGTAATGCCGAGCTCCATGACCTGGAGGAACGGCTGAAGGGAGAACTTGAAGCCTACTGTAAACTGGCGCGTCATTACGGCCATCATGCGGAGATCAAATATTCGCTGGGTACCGATGTGGCAGATGAAATCAAGGAGGAGGCGAAAACGATCCAGAAGCGTTTCCCGCAGAGCGTATTTTTTGTCGGACAGTTCCTTCTCCCGAAAGCCACGGCATTCCAGCGGCTGCTGCATAACCAGACGCAGTTTGCAATCCAGAACCGGCTTTCACATAAGGGAATCATTATGGTGATGGTTCCCATCAGAAGCCACCTGCATGTTGAGATGACGCCATGACCCGACCGCACCCGTTCCTGCAACAGGCAGAAACGGGGGATAACTGTAAAATGAAAATGAAAGAAATAAGACCATCCGGCAATTTTATTTTAACGATTTTCAAGCGAACATTTCTGCGGTTCAATCCCTTTGCAAAGCCTGTTATTCCTGCTCTTTCCACCATTTACCTGCTGGCTGTCGTTTTCACGGCACTCTACCTCCGTGACCTGATTTTATGTACCTTTATCGTCGAATACCGGGAAATTGCTGTTTCGGCGTGGGGATTCCTCCTGCTGATCAATTTTCTTGAGGCCGTGACAGAGGCCTTTAATGACCATGATCATGACGGTACTGAACCAGGAGAAAAATCGGATCAATGGGATAACCTCCCCTAAACCGGTCCATGTCCGGCCCAGTTTTAGTGAACTTTCGAAAAGCCTGACGCTGCGTTCAAGTCCCAAAGACTATTTTGTCGCCTTGATCGTGGTGGTGTTTGTCGTTGGCGCCTGTTTTCCCGCCGCACCGCTGATCGGCTACCAGGCTGTTGGGCTGATCTTCCTGATGGTGATCTCCCTGCTGTCGCTGATCCTGGGTCGCGGGGCGGTATTTTTCGCGGCAATGCTCTCCTCGGCCGTTTGGAATTTCTTCTTTATCCCGCCGGTATTCAATTTCCATATCCACAGGGTACATGACATCATCTCGCTTATTGCCAACCTGATGGTGGGGCTCGTAGGCGCCACCCTGATCACCAGGATCAGGAAGAGCCGCCTGGATCTCCTGCGCAGCCGTGAGCGGTTGCGGGCGCTGAACACCTTCCTCGAATCGCTCAATAATGCCACCTCGATCAAGGATGTGGTCAGGCGGACCCGCGAGAGTTTTCAGCACCATTTCGGCGCCGATATCGTCATCTTCCTGAAAGAAAAAAACGGGATCACCCTCTCCCGGCGGGCCTTCGGCAACCAGGCACTTTTCGGGGAGGAGACCTTCTCCCTTGCCGCCGGCGAGTTTCCCGGGAACGATACCCTCCCGGCAGGCTATTATCCATTGAAGGATCCGCGCGGAATATTCGGCGTCATCGGGATCAGGTTTGAACATGACTTGTCGCCCGACGAGGAGACCATGTCGCTGGTCAGGGGTTTTGTCGCACAGGTGACCTCGGCGCTCGAGCGTGAAATCAGCGTTGACCTTGCCAAGGTCAGGGAGATCTCCCAGGAGTCGGAAAAACTGTTCAGCACGATCCTGAACAGTGTGTCACACGAATTGCGCACGCCTATCGCCATCATTTCGGCTGCCGTTTCAAACCTGCAGGATCCGCTGACTTCCGAGATGCCGGAGGCCAGGAAACAGGTTACCGGGGAGCTTGAATCTGCGGCCAAGCGACTCAATTTCCTGGTGGAAAACATCCTGGATATGTCACGTATCGAATCGGGCCGGATGAAACTTAACCTCCGCCTATGTGATCCTGAGGACCTGGTAGGCATGGCCCTGCGGATCCTTGCGCCGGAACTGGCCGAACATCCGCCGGAGGTGGATCTCCGGGGCGAACTCCCGCCCGTAAGGGGCGATATCAGCCTGCTGGTCCAGGCGCTGGTCAACATCATCCACAATGCGGCAGTTTACACACCGCCAGGAACCCCAGTAAACATCAGCATCAGGTCGATTTCCTTTGCAAAAATCGCCATCACCGTTACCGACCGGGGGCCCGGCGTTCCTGCGCCCACGCTGGCAAAGCTTTTTGATAAGTTCTACAGGGTGCCTGGTTCCCACAGCGGGGGTACCGGGCTCGGACTGACCATCAGCAAGGCCATCACCGAGGCCCATCACGGCGCCATCAGCGCCGTCAATAACCCGGAAGGCGGGCTGGCAGTCACCATTGAACTGCCGGCAGAGGAAGCCATCAGCAAGCCTGAAAAGGATCCTGAGCCGGATAACCAATAGCATTAACCAACTTTCATCATGGATACCACCCGCAATAAACAAAAGGTACTGATCATTGACGACGAACCCCAGATCCGCAGGCTCCTGAGGATAACCCTGGAAGCAAACCAGTTCAGGGTTCTTGAAGCAGAGAACAGCCATGAGGGGTTGCTTTCGGTCTCCATGAACCAGCCCGATGTGGTGCTGCTCGACCTGGGGCTGCCCGACCTTGACGGGCTGGCCACGCTCAGGAAATTGCGGGAATGGTCGACGGTACCTGTCATTGTGCTGACGGTGCTGGATGATGAAGGGGTTAAAATCGAAGCGCTGGATCATGGCGCCGACGACTATGTTACAAAACCGTTCAATACGGGCGAACTGCTCGCCAGGATCCGCGTCGCACTGCGGCATGCTTCGAAAACAGGCGATTCGCCCGTTATCACAAACGGATCGATCTGGATCGATCTCAATGCCCGGCTGGTTAAAGTCAAGGGGGAGGAGGTCAAACTCACGGCCACCGAATACAGCCTGCTGTCGCTTTTCATGCGCAACAGCGGCAAGGTGCTCACCCTGGCGCATATCTGCAGGGAGATATGGGGGAACCCCTATGCCGACAATGCCCAGGTGCTCAGGGTCCATATTACACAGCTCCGGAAAAAAATTGAGCAGAATCCGTCCATCCCCGCCCTGTTGATCACCGAACCCGCGGTGGGGTACCGGCTCAGGAACGATAACCCGTGACAGCCCCGTCGCGTTGCCTGCAATACCTAACCAGGCTGAACCTTGTGCCTAAAACCGTTTCACGTAGCCGTGGCAGTAGGGAGTGGTTCCTTTGTGGTCATAATAGTCCTGGTGATAATCCTCCGCTTTCCAGAAGGTTTTTGCAGGGAGCACTTCCGTAACCACCTTGAATCCTTTTGACTTCAGTTGGGCAATCAGCTTCTCGGTGACCGCTTTCTGCGCGGCATTCCGGTAGAAAACGGCCGAGCGGTACTGGTCGCCCCAGTCGGGACCCTGGTGGTTCCACTGCGTCGGATCATGGGTTTCAAAAAACATTTTTGCTACGGTCTCGTAGGAGGTTTTCGCCGGGTCAAAAACCACCTCGATCGCCTCGTAATGGCCCGTGGTGCCGGAACATACCTGCTTGTAATCGGGATGGTCCGTCTTGCCGCCGGTATAACCCACCTGGGTCGAGATAACGCCGGGGATTTTCTTCATATAATATTCAACGCCCCAGAAACAGCCTCCTGCAAAAACAGCGGTATCGGTTGCCACCGTGCCGCCGCCTGGCACGAAATCAAGGGATATGGAATTCACGCAATGACGGGTATCCTTTGGCGTAAGTCCCTCCCCCTTGAAAACATGGCCGAGATGGGCGCCGCAGGCGGCACACTCGATTTCGGTCCTCATCCCGTCGGCATCGGGAATCCGTTTCACGGCGCCGGGAATTTCATCATCGAAGGCCGGCCAGCCGCAGTGAGCATCGAACTTGTCGGTGGAGCGATACAGCGGGGCGCCACATCGTTTACAGACATAGGTGCCGGCATCGCTGAATTTATCATATTTACCCGTGAAGGGGGCTTCGGTACCCTTGTTCACGATCACCCGCTCTTCTTCGGGAGTTAATGGTTTGAGATTCATTTTTTTGGGGTTTATTTTTGCAGACTGATTCTGGCTCTGGGAACATCCGGCAAATGCGATCAACGAAAATGCGAGGATAAAAATACTATATTTTACCAACATACAAAATATATTTAGACTGAATAAATACGCTATTCCTTGCAGATTATTACACCCTGCATGAAATTTCGTTGCAAATGGCGCGACATTTCCCATGCCGGGCGGGTCGGCCGGCAACCCGTATGCTTTAAGGTTCACCGGCTTTCGCCTAATCTTCCTTCAAATTCAACCCGTCGTTTGAATTTTTTATCGTAGTTTTGAACCGTAAAAAATGATATGGTTGTTATGAAGAAGATTCTCGGCATGGGGAATGCCCTCGTTGATATCATGATCCCACTTGAGAGTGACAGCATTCTTGAAATGCTTGACCTGCCCAAGGGCAGTATGCAGCTTGTTGACAAGGAACGAAGCGCCAATGTGCTTTCGGCGCTGAAGGACTACCAGAAGAGCCTGTCGGCGGGCGGTTCGGCGGCCAACACCATTCACGGGCTGGCCATGCTGGGTGCGAAGGCCGGCTATATCGGCGTAATCGGCGAAGATGAACTTGGCGGATTTTTCGTCCGCGACCTGATCCAGGCCGGCGTGGATCCCCATATGATCCACAGCAACCAGGAAACAGGCCGGGCAGTCGCCCTGATCACACCCGATTCGGAACGCACCTTTGCCACCTTCCTGGGCGCCGCAATCGAGCTTTCGGCAGGTCACCTTGCCCCGGCCGACCTGCCCTCGGGAACCTCCATTTTCAAGGGATACGGTTACTTTCACATTGAAGGTTACCTGGTCCAGAACCATGACCTGATCCGCCAGGCTGTCAAACTGGCCCGGGAACACGGACTCGTTGTCTCGCTCGACATGGCCAGCTATAATGTGGTGGAGGCCAACAGGGATTTCCTGCTTTCGATCATCACCGAATTCGTGGATATTGTCTTTGCCAATGAAGATGAAGCCAGGGCGCTTACCGGGCTGGAGCCTGAAGATGCGCTGGAAGCGCTCAGCGACCTGGTCAAAATTGCCGTTGTCAAAACCGGCAGCAGCGGATCGCTGGTAAAATCAGGACCTGATCGCGCTGTTATCGGCATCATTGATGTAAACCCTGTCGATACCACCGGCGCCGGCGACCTCTATGCCTCCGGGTTCCTGTTCGGGCATGCCAATGGGCTGAGCCTGGCACAGTGCGGCGCCCTGGGAGCTTTGCTTGCCGGCAACGTGATCGAATTCATCGGGGCAAAGATGTCGGCCGACCGCTGGGAATTGGTCAGAAGCCAGGTCAGCACCATTTTGTCAACACAATTGTAACCCCATTTAATTCCCCTATAATAGATTGATTCTTAATACGTAATTCGCAATTCCTAATTGTCGCAGGGGCTTGGTTAATTCCATAAAAATTTCTATTTTTGTCGCCCTTTCACGAAAATAATAATTTTCAATCACTTATATAATTACTTAACTGCCATGAAGGTATACCAAACTAACGAAATCCGCAACATCGCCCTTCTCGGAGGTGCAAAATCAGGGAAAACAACCATCGCTGAAGCCATGCTGTTTGAAGGTGGCGTGATCAGCCGCCGTGGTTCGGTGGAGGACAAGAACACGGTTTCGGACTATCGTCCGATAGAATTGGAGCGTCAGAACTCAGTCTCTGCCACGATCCTTTATACACTTTATGACAACAAGAAGATCAATATCATTGATACTCCGGGATTTGATGATTTTTGCGGCGAGGTGATTTCGGCGCTTCACGTGGTTGACACCGCCGTGATGCTGGTCAATGGGCAGAATGGCGTTGAGGTTGGTACGGAGATTACGTGGAGGTATGCCACCCGTGCCAATACCCCGGTGATTTTCGTGATGAACCATCTAGACCAGGAAAATGCCAACTTTGACGAAACCCTTCGTCAGATGAGGGTTCAGTTTGGTAAAAATGTCACCCTGATGCAGTACCCTGTCAATGCGGGATCAGGCTTCAACACCATCATCGACCTGCTGAAGATGAAGCAGTATAAATTTGCCTCCGGTGGCGGAAAACCTGAAATTTCGGATATTCCTGCCTCGGAAAAGGACAAAGCCGATGAGATGTATGCCGCGCTTATGGAGGAACTGGCATCCAAGGATGAATCGTTGATGGAGGTCTTCTTCGACAAGGGAGTCCTTACCGAAGAACAGATGCTCCAGGCCCTGAAGACAGGTTTGATCAACCGCACCATTTTCCCGGTACTCTGCACCGGCGCCAAGCAGGATATGGGTGTTGCCCGCCTGCTCGAATTTATTGCCGGCAGCGTTCCCGCCCCGAACGAAATGCCCGGTGTCAAAACAAAAGATGGCAAACTGATGACCTGCAAATCGACAGATCCCGCCTCTGCCTTTATTTTTAAAACTTCGATCGAACAGCACCTTGGTGAAATCTCCTATTTCAAAGTCTATGCAGGCGAGATCACCGAAGCCATGGATATGGTAAATCCTGTCAGGCAGTCAAAGGAACGTTTGTCGCAGCTTTTTGTGATCAACGGGAAAAACCGCGAGAAGGTTGAAAAGATGGTTGCCGGCGATATCGGCGCAACCATTAAATTAAAGAATTCATATACCAACAACACCCTGAATTCGCTCAAGAATCCTGATGATGTGATTGAGCCGATCACCTTCCCCGAGCCCAAATTCAGAACAGCCGTCAGGGCGAAAAGCAATACCGACGATGAAAAGATCAACGGAATCCTGCATGAACTGGCCAAGATGGATCCAACGCTTATCATGGGATTTTCCCGCGAGCTGAAGCAGATGATCCTGCAGGGGCAGGGTGAACTTCACCTGAACCTGGCCAAATGGCATGTTGAAAATCTCGAGAAGATCCCGATGGAATTTTACGCACCGCGTATTCCCTATCGTGAAACCATCACCAAACCCGCGAAGTCGATGTACCGCCACAAGAAACAATCGGGCGGTTCGGGACAGTTCGGCGAGGTCCATATGTCAATCCAGCCCTACAAGGAGGGAATGGCTGAACAGACCGAGTTTCCCATCCGCGGTCGCGATGTCGTTGAGCTCGACTGGGGCGGACGCCTCCAGATGAACAACTGTATCGTTGGCGGCGCCATCGATGCACGGTTTTTACCGGCCATCATGAAGGGACTCATGGAGAAGATGGAAGAGGGCCCGCTGACCGGTTCCTATGCCCGCGATATTGTCGTGAATATTTACGACGGCAAGATGCACCCTGTCGATTCAAACGAAATCTCCTTCAAACTGGCAGGCCGTAACGCCTTCAGGGAGGCCTTCAAGAATGCCGGACCCAAGATCCTTGAACCGATCTATGATGTGGAAGTTATCGTTCCCGAAGACAAGATGGGTGAAGTCATGACCGATCTCCAGGGCCGCCGCGCCGTGATCATGGGAATGGACAGCGAAGGAAGCTACCAGAAAATCCTGGCAAAGGTTCCCCTTGCCGAACTCAACAGGTACTCTACCGCCCTCAGCTCCATCACCAGCGGTCGCGCCACCTACAACATGAAGTTTGCCGAATACGCGCAGGTTCCCACCGATATCCAGGAGAAACTGCTCAAGGCATACGAAGACCAGGAAAAAGAAGAAGAATAGCCAACTTATATACACCTTTGAAAAACCCGGTCCTTGGCCGGGTTTTTTTGAATTTATCCATTGCCTATGCCGACCGGAACCACCCCCGTGCCCAAACATGATGCCTATGCCGTATTGAAAGTCCGCGACTTCAGGTTTTTCCTGATCTTCCGGTTTTTTACGACCATCGCCTTCCAGATGCAGAGCATCATCGTCGGCTGGCAGATGTATGAACTTACCCGCGACCCCCTGGCGCTGGGGTTGATCGGGCTGGCCGAAGCGCTTCCCAACATCGCCATCGCCCTGTTTGCAGGCCATGTCGCCGACAAGTACAACCGCAAGACCATCATTGTGTGTTTTACCCTCCTGTTCCTCGTGGGAACATTGGCCCTGTTCCTGTTCACCGTTCCCAAACTGGGGATCATCGCCGCCCTTGGCGTGCTCCCCATTTACCTTGTGGTGGCCATATCAGGCGTTTCGAGGGCATTCCTCTATCCCTCGATCATCGCCCTGATGTCGCAGCTTGTGCCGCGTGAACTCTACACCAACTCCTCCACCTGGAACAGCACGGTATGGCATATCGGCGCCATCACCGGGCCGGCCATCGGCGGACTGGTTTATGGTTTCTTCGGTGTGCGGGTAGCCTACCTGGCGGTGCTCCTGTTCCTGCTGACAGCGCTGGTTTTGCTGGGTTTTGTCAAAAACCACCCGGCTCCCCCGGTCGTCAAATCCGAAACCCTGGTGCAGCGGTTATCGTCGGGACTTAAATTTGTTTATCACAACCAGATCTTGCTGGGGGCCATGTCGCTCGATATGTTTGCCGTACTTTTCGGCGGAGCCGTAGCCATGCTGCCCATCTTTGCCGCCGAGGTGCTGAAGGTGGGTCCGCAGGGACTGGGATTCCTGAGGGCGGCGCCCATGGTCGGCGCCGTGATGATGTCGGTGGTGCTTGCCTACCGGCCGCCGATGGTTCATGCAGGGCGCAACATGATGATCGGCGTTGCCGGGTTTGGCCTTAGCATCATCTGTTTTGCCCTCTCAAGGAACTTCTATCTCTCCCTGTTTTTACTCATGATGAGCGGCATGTTCGACAACATCAGCGTGATCATCCGGGCGACAGCCATGCAGCTTCTTACGCCCAACGACATGCGGGGCCGCGTGGCCTCTGTCAACGCGATTTTCATCGGCTCCTCCAATGAGATCGGTTCATTTGAATCGGGGCTTGCTGCCAGGCTTATCGGGCTGATCCCATCGGTTATCTTCGGGGGTATCATGACCCTGGGAATCGTCGGGTTTACCTCGAAATTCGCCCCCCGGCTCAGGAAGCTGAACCTGAGGGATATTGGCTGAAGGGAATGCGGGAATGCAGGAATGCGGGAATGCAGGAATTTAGGAATGCGGGAATTCGGGAATGCAGGAATGCGGGAATGCAGGAATGCAGGAATGCAGGAATGCAGACAATGCAGACAATGCAGGCAGTGCAAACAATGCAGGCAGTGTAGGCAGTGCAGGCAGTGCAGGCTGTGTGGAAAAAATATAGCAGTTTTAGGGATTAATCATGGGTGCACCGCACGGAGAAGGCGTTTTCGCGCAATGCGTTGTACAGTGAAACACTGAAATTGAATTCGTTGATTCCCCTGGCGGTGGCACGTTCCGTGTCAAAGACGGTGGATGTCCAATACATCGAACCGGCATACTTCCCTGTGACAAAGGCCCAGGTGTGGTTCAGATAAAGAAGTCCCCGCTGAAATGAATGGAATCCGTTGGTCAGTAAGGTGTCCTTCAGCGGACCGCCGGCCTGGCCGGGACCGGTACTGAAGAGGATAAGTTCATTCCATTCCGTGGCGGTTGGGATATGCCAGCCCGGCGGGCAAAGACCCTGCAAGGCTGCCGTGTTGTCATACTGCATGAGTTCGTCCCACTGGTAGAAGGAGGAATATTGATTATTGGTTGCAGAATACCGGCGATATTTCTCTGCTACGCAGTTGTCGGTCTGCAGCGTTGATTCCATGATGGCTGTCCCGAAATCCAGGTTTTCCTTCATCCAGCATTTGCCATTGGGCAGGCTGAAGGTGGAGTAATGCCGGTTGTCGCGCGGGTCGGTGAAGGTGTTGCCACAGATCACCGGGATTGCGGTTTGCGTGGTAACCGTGGTCGTTGCATTTGCAATACATCCGTATGTGTTGGTACAGGTGTAGCTGATCGTATGAGTTCCTGGGCCTGCTGTCGCAGGATTGAATATGCCTGTTGCCGGATTTACCCCAGCCCCGCTGTAGGTGCCTCCCGGCGGGAGCCCCCCCCTTAAATGAAATGGTTTTGAAACGGTGGTGGTGATGCTGTCGAAACAGCGGTAAAAGCTGACATTGGGAACCGGCCGTGTCGCCATCAGGATGGCGGTCGAAATTGCCGGGTTGTTCGTGATACACGCCTGGTTGGAGGTCAGTTCACACGAAACGAGGTCGCCCGCCACCGGGTTGTATGTATAGCTTGCATTGTTTGCATTGCCTGCATTGCTTGCATTGATTTTCCATTGGTAGCCTGGTGCTGGTCCCCCGTATATGGGGAATGCATCAAAGGTGACCGCCGTTCCCGGGCAGAAGGGATTGGGTGTGGCGGTAATGGTGATCCCGGCGGGAAGCACCGGCGTTGCAACCATGGTGATCGTATTCGAGGTTGCGGGATTGCCTGAAGTGCAGCTTTCGGAGGAGGTCAGCTCACAGGTCACCACATCGCCATTCACCGCATTGTATGCATAGCTTGCATTGTTTCCATTGCTTGCATTGTTTGCATTGATTTTCCACTGGTAACCGGGTGTCAGGCCGCCAAACCCTGGTGTTGCAGTAAATGCCACCGAACTCCCTGCACAATAGGGGTTAGAGGAGGCTGAAATGTTCACCGTCACCGGCAGGTTGGGATTGACCGTCATCGTTATCGGTAAGCTGGTGGCAGGGTTTCCCTGCGTGCAAGACTCCGAAGAGGTCATCTCGCAGGTGATTACATCGCCCTGTACCGGAATGTATGCATAGCTTGCATTGGTTGCATTGGTTGCATTGGATGCATTGCCTGCATTGATCTTCCATTGGTAAGCCGGTGTCGTTCCTCCATGAACGGGCGTTGCCCAGAAGGTGACCGTGGTTCCAGCGCAGACCGTAGTGGCCGAGGATGCGGCAGAAACGCTCACTGGCAGGTTAGGGTTGACCGTCATGACGACCGGCAGGCTGGTGGCCGGGTTCCCGATGGTGCACATCTCCGAGGAGGTCATCTCACAGGTGACAACATCCCCATTAACAGGAATATATGCATAGTTTGCATTGATTGCATTGCTTACATTGCTTGCATTGACCTTCCACTGGTAGGAGGGGGTCGGCCCACCATAAACCGGGTTTGCAAAATAGGTTACGGCCATCCCGGCACAAACGGGGTTTGAGGATGCCGTCACCGTGACACCTGCCGTTACGTTTGGGGTCACCGTCATGCAAACCGGGTTTGAGGTAGCAGGGTTCCCGGTAGTGCAGCTTGCCGTCGAGGTAACCACGCAGACAACGCAGTCGCCATTGGCGGGGGTATAGGTGAAGGTCTGCCCCGTCGCCCCAGTGATCACCCCGTTTACCTTCCACTGGTAGCCCGGGGAACTCCCTCCGAAGAGGGCCATGGCAGTAAAGGTAACCTGGCTGCCGGCACACACCGTGGTTGCCGGAGCGCTGATACTGACACTCACCGGGATCGTCGATTGGACGAACAGCTGGGCCGTATCGCGTCCCATGCAGCTGTTTGGTCCCACCACCGTCACCATATAGTTCCCGGCGACGCCGGTGGCATAGGTTTGACCATTGCCGATGTTCATCTGGGCCGTAGTCAGGTCGGCCCACTGGAAAGCGCATCCCGCGCAAGGTCCCGCATCAAAGGTGTTTGTCATCCCGGAACAGATGGTTACATCAGGCCCCAGGTTCACGACCGGCCCGGAAAGCAGGTTGACATTGACCGCATCGCTGGTACTGCATCCCCACCTGGTTGCGGTTACCGAATAGCTTCCCGGCACTGCAACCGTGATCGTCCGGCTGGTGGCCCCGGTTGACCATAAATAGCTGCTGAAATTTGCGCCTGCATCCAGAATCGTGGAGTTGCCCGGGCAGATCGATTTGTCGTTGCCCAGGTTTACCACCTGGGGTGCCATCGCTACGATTGTCTGGCAAATACTCTGTTCACTGGCCTGGCCCTCGTCGACCACCAGCCTTACAGCATAATTCCCGGGTGTATTATAAGAAAACTGGGGAGGATTAAAGAGGGTTGATGAGGGTATCGAGGCATTGTTGCAGGGAGGAAAACTGAGCCGGGTAAGAGATGAACTGTTCTGGTTGGTAACATAGGAAAACAATGAGTCGTTTTCCCGGAACATCTCAGAAAAGGAACAAGGATGATCAAGCGTACCGATATTTCCCAGTGACTGTGCCGTTACCGTGCCGCCGACTCCTCCCGTAAAGGTGAGCCTTCCGATTGCAGCCGTAGCAGGAGACTGGTAGACCGTATAGTATCCGACCGAAATTTCACAATCGTTTAACAGGGTGAGCCCGACGGGGTTTACCAGGATGCCGCAATTCCCCAGGTTTTCCCCGGTAGGCGTATTCAAATAAGAGGTTCCGAAATTAATCCTGGATAAAGTATTGCCGACACTGTTAACCAGCAGAAGGTAACATATACCGTTTTCCCTGATTGAAGCAATCTGGCAGGGATGAACGAATCCCGCCAGGTTTCCGAGATCGGTGAAAACAGGGATGTTTGTCAGGCTGGTTCCGAAATTCAAGCGGTAAAGTTTGTTCTGGGTGTCTGAATCGAAAAAACCAAGCCAGGTATTTCCTTCCTGAAGGATTACCAGCCCATGCGCAACGGAGATATTGGGAAACGGACCGATATCGGTGGTGGTGGGTGAATTGTTCGTGATGGAGGCGCCGAAATTCAACCGGAGGATCGTTGTATTGTTGTTTAAAAAGCCGTACCAGTTCCCGTTCTCTTTCCTGATCTGTATATCTTCACACGTTGCACTGATAACCCCGGTTTGAAGAATGCTGGCAGAATTTACCGGAGCATTCCGGAAATTGTTGCCATAATAGATTCTTGTCATATGGGTAGGTGTTCCGTGGTTCGTAACAAAGGAGTAGCAATCAGTTCCATCCTGTACCGAGGTGCTGTAAACCGGTAAACTGATGTTTGATCCAGGGTTGCCGATATTGGTCCCTGCCGGGTCTCCTGCTGCGCTCCCGGAACAAAAGTTCCAGTAATTGGTACTTCCCCCGGTTGAAAGATTTGTCAAGGTAACAGGAGCTCCGGTACACACTGTATCTGGCGCGGTAAATGCAGCAACGGCCGAACAGGTTTTGACGACAATACTTTTGCAGATCGACGACTGGCTTGGCAGTCCTTCGTTCACGGTCAGCTGGATGTTATAGGTTCCCGGCTGATTATAGGAGAAAACGGGAGGTGTAAAAAGCGCCGAGGATGGCACCGAGGCGTTGGTGCAGGGAGGGAAATATAATCGCGTGAGGGTCCCCTGCCGGTTGGTATTGTAAACGAACAGCGTATCGCCCTCCCTTACCAGCTCTGAAAACTGGGCCGGCTGGGTCATTCCGCCGATATTGCCGAGGGAGGCCGGGATGATCGTGCCGGTGATCCCGGTAGGAAAACTAAGCCGCCAGATCTTGTCGGGAGAGGATAGTGAATAGTTGAGGTGAAACCCCACCGTGTTTTCGCAATCGCGGATCAGGGTGAGCCCCCCCGGGCTTACCGTCGGGCAGATGACCCCGAGGTTCACCCCCGTGGGAGCTGTCAGCAGGGAGGCGCCAAAGGTCAGCCGGGTCATGGTATGGTTGGTCATGTTCGAAACCAGGGCATACCAGATCCCGTTTTCCTTGATGATCCTGAATACCCCCGGGTTGTTGAGCGCACCCGGCGATCCGAGGTCGGTCATTACGGGGACGTTCGACAGACTGGCGCCGAAATTGAGCCGGAGCAGCTTGTGATTTCCCCAGCTGGTGATATATCCCACCCAGGTCCCTCCGTCGTTGATGATATCGATACAATGGCCCTCCAGCATGGCGGAATAGGTGCCCAGTATCGTGGCGGTGGGCACATTGCCGAGGGAGGCGCCGAAGTTGAGTTTCAGTATCCTGTTGTTGTTCAGGATAAACCCCAGCCAAACCCCGCCATCCTGGCATATTTTTATCCCGAGAACGGAGTCGGTAATAAGCCCGAGGCTTCCAAGGTTTACGGATGATACGGGATTGTTGCTGAAGCTGGTTCCATGGTTGTTCCTCACCAGGAACCCGCCCCCTTCGTTGGTGATAAAGGAGTAACAGGTATTGCCATCCTTCACCAGGGTCGGGTAGCTGGGTACGTTCAGCAGGTTGCCGGGGTTCCCTATATTGGTGCCTAACGGGTTCTGAAGGGTGTTGCCGGTGCAGAAGCTCCAGTAGTAGGTGCTTCCCCCGGTTGAGGTGTTGGTGATGGTGACGGGGCTCCCTAGGCAAACGGTATCCGGCGCTGTGAAACTGGCTGTCTGGGCTTTAAGAACGGCGCCCGGCAGAATGAACATCAGTGTGCAGACTGTAACCGCTGCAGGCAGCTTTCTGAAAAAAAGGAGTGGTATCATGCCATGATAATACCCTATAAAGGTAGTAAGTTCTTACGATCCCTGATAATAATTAGTTAATTCAGGTTAATTATTTTATTTATCGTGGTAACTGCCGGAATTTGAGCAGGAACAGTGGGTTTGTCATCCTTTTCCGTAAAAAACGTACCGGAAATTGAACCTGTTCTAATTCCAAAAACGAATCAATCTTTAACCACAATGACACAATGAAGGCAAAATGAACACAAGGAATCCCATGGTGAACATTGTGTAAATCATTGTGAACATTGTGGTTTAATGGACAGCATGGATTTTGGGAAAAGGATTTTCAGTAAAAATGGCCGATAATAAACAGCCCTAATACCAGGAATGGAAAGCCCCTGCAGGAATAATAATAACAACGCTTTATCATCAACCCTGTTCGCCTTCACAGACGCGGTTGGTTCCCTCGGCAACACACAGCTGCAATATTCCTCCAGGGTTGTTCAGGAGGTGGAAAAAAATCTTTACGAAAAATTGGTCTCATGGTTATCCGTGTTATCATTTTCATTTTGCTTGTTTTGATTATGATAGGTAAAAATATATTCGCTTATGTATCAGGCTTCAATACCCGGAAGAAAGCCGAATTAATACCCGATTTGAAAAATTTCATCTTGAATTAACATTAACAGGCGGAAAATTATGTAATTTTGCAAAAAAGAAATCATGAAAAAATACCTATCATTTTTAATTCCGATCGGATCAATCGTGCTTATTTTTTTTCTTGCGGGATTTGGTGGTGATGAATTGAAGAACTCCAACGGTGCTCCCGCCGGTTATACGAATTCGCCTGCCGACGGGCAGAACTGCTCCCACTGTATGGGCGGGTCCGCCGCACCGGTCACAGGCTGGATCACATCCGATGTCCCTGCCACAGGTTATGTTCCCGGGAACACCTATACCATTACCGTAACCGTACCCGGGACAGGAAAAAAGGGTTTTGAAGTTTCCCCGCAAACCCTTACCGGGACATTGGTCGGGACCATGACGGCCGGCTCCGGCAACAAGCTGACAGGGTCGGGCAAATATGTAACCCACTCTGCCGCAATAACCACCAACCCCGCGGTATGGACCTTTCACTGGACTCCTCCGGCTGGAGGGGCGGGCGATGTAACTTTTTACGGAGCCATGGCCATTACCCAGCCGGTTACCAAAACCACCACCCTTACCGTTTCGCAAAGCACGGTGGGAATCCCCGAGTTAACGGGTATGGACTGGAGCTTCTATCCCAACCCCGCCCACGGGAAAATCTTTTTCAAATACGCAGCCACCCAGTCAAAGGCTGCCACGATCGACCTGCTCTCCACCGATGGCAGGATGGTCGGCAGACTGCTGACCACCACGCTCCCAGCCGGATCAGGCGATTTTGAACTCGGCATCAGCCAGCCAGCAGGACTCTACCTGCTCCGGATGACCGCGGAAACGGGCACACAGGTTAAAAAAATCATTATTCAGTGATTTTAACCTGACCGGGGCAAACTGAAAGCCTGGAAAGAGAAATTCCTTTTGACTTTCCTGTGGTTCTGTAGCACTTTGTCCGGTGTAAATTCCTACTTTTGCCGACTGATTTCAACTACTCAACCATGTACGGCAATTTCCAACAGCATCTACAAAAGCAAATCGATTCCATCGTTTCGGAGGGATTGTATAAGAAAGAACGGATCCTGGTCACCCCCCAGGGGGTGGAAATCAGGACCAACCACGGGCAAAAGGTCCTGAACTTCTGTGCAAACAACTATCTCGGCCTCTCCAACGATCCCAGGGTCATGGCCGGGGCGAACTACACCTTCTTCCGCTACGGCTTCGGGATGTCGTCCGTAAGGTTTATCTGCGGAACCCAGCAGATCCACAAGGACCTGGAGGCCAAACTGAGCGAATTCCTCGGGATGGAGGATACGATCCTCTATTCCTCGGCATTTGACGCCAACGGCGGGGTTTTTGAACCCCTGCTGGGAGAGCAGGATGCCATCATCTCCGATGAGCTGAACCATGCCTCCATCATCGACGGGGTAAGGCTTTGCAAGGCACAGCGCTACCGTTACAAAAACAACGACATGGACGACCTTGAAGAGGTTCTCCAGGATGCCGGCCAGGCCCAGTTCAAGCTGATCGTGACCGACGGCGTCTTCTCTATGGACGGCACCATTGCCCAGGTTGACAAGATCTGCGACCTGGCGGACAAATACAACGCCCTGGTTATGGTCGACGACTCACACGCCACAGGATTTGTCGGCAAAACAGGCAGGGGCTCTGTTGAACACTGCAATGCCCAGGGACGGGTGGATATCATCTCCACCACCTTCGGCAAGGCGCTTGGCGGCGCCTCCGGAGGATGCATCTCAGCCAAAAAGGAGATCGTCGAGATGCTGCGCCAACGGTCGAGACCCTATCTTTTTTCAAACACGCTGGCCCCCGCCATCACTGGCGCCACCCTGGAGGTGCTGAACATGCTTTCGGAAACCACCGCCCTGCGCGATAAATTATTCGAAAACACCAAGATGTTCCGCAAAGGGATGGAAGATGCCGGGTTCCGCATTGTGCCGGGCATCCACCCGATCGTACCCGTGCTCTTCGGCCACCTGCCCAACGATGCCAAACTTTCGCAGGAGTTTGCCAATGAACTGCTGGAAGAAGGCATCTATGTGATCGGCTTTTACTACCCGGTAGTGCCGAAAGGCAAATCGAGGATCAGGGTGCAGATCAGCGCTGCCCATTCGATGGAACAGATCGGCTTTGCCCTCGACAAATTCAAAATCGTCGGGAAAAAACTGGGCGCGATCTAGATTTCGGGAAACCCATATTATCTAGCTTTTCTTTTACCGGCCACAGATTCTTACCTGCGACGGCAGATCCATGCCTCAGCCTGTTTTATTCCGGTGTTCGTGGCGTCGGAGTGCGCATAATTGACCCGTCGAGGCGATCAAATGCGTTTTTTTGCCTGGTCGCAGGAGAAGCGGGACCAGGAGAAGGATGATCCGCGAAGGATCATTATTTAACCACAATGACACAATGAAAGCACAATGACCATAAAGAACCCCATTGTGTTCATTGTGTAAATCATTGTGCGCTTTGTGGTTATATTAACCGAACCGAGTTTGGGGACAGGTTTATAAGGAAAAACAACAAAATATTAAGCAGCCTTCCTGTCAAAGAAAATATTTTGCCGGCTCCTGTCACTTCAAAAGAAATTGTAATTTGCATACCATTATGATCTACGGCACAGGAACAGATATCATCGAAGTCGCCCGCATCCAGAAGGTGATGGAACGGGACATCGGGTTTCGCGACAAGATCTTCACCTCCGGGGAGATCGCCTACTGCGAAACGAAAAAAAACAAATTCCAGCACTACGCGGCCCGTTTTTCAGCCAAGGAATCCTTCCTCAAGGCCATCGGGACCGGCTGGCGCTTCGGCATCCGGTTTGCCGACATTGAGGTGTACCATGACGAACTGGGAAAACCCTATATCAGGGCTTACGGCAAGGCGGAAGAATTATTGGCCGATTTGAAAATTTCAAAAATACATGTATCTTTATCGCATCTAAAGGAACTGGCAACTGCTATTGTAATACTTGAAAGCTAAACTGCGGAAAACAATGTTTATGCGCCAAATTCAACGATTCAGTTTTTCTTCCAGGGTTTCTTTTATTTTTCTGCAGACAACTGCCCCACCGGGGCCGGTCCCGTTTTCATCGTTTGCCTTTGTGAAATTTCATCGTGCCGGGGCATTTCCCGGCGCACCGACCTATCCTTCAAAATTGTTCCACCCTTAACATCCATGCCTATGTCGAACATCGGATCTTTTGACGAACGCATTAAAAATTTTAACTGGGATATTGCCGAAAAAGAGCTGGATTATGTGCCGGGCAGCATCATCAACATCGGCTGGTACTGCTCCGACAGGATCTGCCGGATGGGCAAAGCCGAAAAACCGGCCCTGATCTGGGAGGGGTCGACAGGCATTGAAAAACGCTATACCTACAATGACCTGCGCCTCAACAGCAACACCATCGGTCACTTCCTCAGGGAGCTGGGCATCCGGCCCGAAGACCGTGTCTGCCTCTTTATGGACAAGATCCCCGAACTTTATATCGGTTTCCTGGGGATCCTGAAAATGGGCGGCATCGCCCAGCCGCTGTTTTCGGCATTCGGCGACGAATCGCTCTTTGTGCGTCTCGACAACGCCCGGACCACCGCCATCATCACCCAGAAAAAGCATGCCCCCAAGGTGCGCAAGATCATGGATAAGATGCCCTACCTGAAACATATGATCATCGTGGATGCCGACCCCGGCAAGCCCCTGGGCGACCGCGAGGTTGCCTTTGACATGGAAAAGGCTGAAAAGATCGACCAGTTCGAAATCCATCCCACCTATGCCGAATCAGCCTCGGTACTCCATTATACTTCGGGTACCACGGGCCAGCCCAAGGGGGTCAAACATGTTCATTATTCGCTGATCTCGCAATACCTTACCTCGAAATGGGTGCTCGACCTGCAGGATTCCGATATCTACTGGTGCACCGCCGACCCGGGATGGGTCACCGGGACCTCCTACGGCATCATCGGCGCCTTCAGCAACGGGGTGACCCAGTGCGTGCTGGATGCCGGGTTTTCGGCCGACAACTGGTACCGCTTCATTGAAAAGCACAGGATCTCGATGTGGTATTCGGCTCCCACCGCCATCCGGTCCCTGATGAAGGCCGGCGAAGAGGTCATTAAAAAATACGACCTGTCGACCCTCCGTCACCTGGCCTCGGTGGGCGAACCGCTGAACAGCGAAGCGGTCATCTGGTCGGAAAAGGTCTTTGGCAAACCATTCCTTGACACCTACTGGCAAACTGAAACGGGCTCGATCATGATCACCAACTTCCCGGGGATGAAGATAAAACCCGGCTCCATGGGCAAACCCTTCCCGGGCATCACCGCCACGGTGATCGACGCGGAGAGCTTCGAACCCTTCGGCGAAACCGGTAAAATCGGGCTGATCGCCATCAAACCGGGCTGGCCGTCGATGATGCGCACCTACTGGAACAATGAAACCACCTACCAGAACAAATTTAAAAACGGCTGGTACCTGCCGGGCGACCGCTCCAGCATCGACAACGAGGGCTACTTCTGGTTTGTCGGCCGCGACGACGATGTGATCAACACCGGCGGACACCTGGTAAGCCCCTTCGAAGTCGAATCGGCCCTTCTGGAGCATCCCGCCGTGGCCGAATCGGCCGTGGTGGCCAAACCCGATTTCGTGAACATGGAGGTGGTGAAGGCCTTTGTCACCCTGAAACCTGGATTTACCGCCAGCAAGGACCTTGATCTCGACATCATGAATTTTGTAAGGAAAAAGTTATCCCCCCTTGCCATGCCGCAGGAGATCGAATTCATCGATTCGCTGCCCAAGACCAGGAGCGGGAAGATCATGCGCCGCATCCTGCATGCCAAGGAGTGGGGCGAGGCGGTCGGGGATACGTCGACGCTGGAGAATGATGAATGAAAAAGGAATAATGAATATTGAACACCGAATATTGAACACCGAATATTGAACACCGAATATTGAACACCGAATATCGAACACCGAATATCGAACACCGAATATCGAACACCGAATAATGAATATTGAACACTGAATATCGAGTATTGAATATTGGCCGGGATTGATTACCGGTTTCGGCAACCAGCTATTTAACAAGTAATAAACCAAAAAATTAAGGAGAACGAACCTATGGACGAAATGCAGGAAATTATCAAAAATTATGTGATCAAGGAGTATGTAGAGGATGATACGGAGTTGACCTACGATTCCCCGCTGATTTCGGGCGGGATTGTCGACAGTTTTTCAATGGTTTCATTGAAGCGGTTCCTGGAGAACAAATACAACATCTCGATTCCCGACGACAAGGCAACCCCGGATGCCTTTGATTCGGTGAACAAGATCTGCGCACTGGTGAGAGAATATGTCAAATAAAAGGAGGTAACCATGGCTTATACCGACAAAACACGCGGGATGTACACCGAAGTCCTGACAGGCTTGCAGCATGCAGGCCTGTTCAAACAGGAACGCTACATCCATTCAGCCCAGGCTGCCGACATCGAGGTGGAATTCCCCTCGGGTGCACCGCTGAAAAAGGTCATCAACATCTGCGCCAACAATTATCTCGGGATGTCGAGTCATCCCGAGGTGGTAAAGGCGGCCCATGCCGGGCTCGATTCGCACGGTTACGGCATGTCGTCGGTCCGCTTTATCTGCGGAACGCAGGATATCCACCGCACCCTCGAACAGATGGTCACCAAATTCCTGGGTACCGAGGATACCATCCTCTTTCCCTCCTGCATGGATGCCAACGCGGGGGTGTTTGAGGCAGTTCTCACCAAGGATGACGTGATGATCTCCGACAGGCTGGTTCACGCCTCGATCATCGACGGGATCCGCCTGTGCAGTGCCATGCACGACACCTTCAAGCATTCCGACATGGAACACCTGGAGGAGAAGCTGCAGCTTCACAACGACAAACGGCTGAAATGCGTCATCACTGATGGCGTCTTCTCCATGGATGGCGATACCGCCCGGCTTGACAAGATGGTCGAACTTTGCGAGAAATACGACGCGCTGCTGTTTGTCGATGATTCCCATTCCAGCGGATTTATCGGGAAGACCGGCCGCGGAACCCACGAACAGTACGGTGTTATGGGAAAGATCGACATCATCACCACCACCTTTGGCAAGGGGCTGGGTGGCGCCTCCGGCGGATGCGTTTCAGGGCGTAAGGAACTGGTCGAGATGTGCCGCCAGAAGGCCCGTCCCTACCTCTTCTCCAACACCATCGCACCCCCTGTTGTAGCCGGTGTCATCAAGGTGCTCGAAATCCTGTCGGCCTCCACCGACCGCCGCGACAAACTCGAAAGCAACACTGCCTTCTGGCGCCAGGGGCTTACCGAAGCCGGGCTGATCATCAAGGCAGGCGACACCCCCATCGTGCCGGTGATGCTGTTCAACGCCAAGCTGGCCCAGGATGTCTCCCGCGACCTTTATGACGAGGGCATCTATGCCATCGGCTTTTTCTTCCCGGTGGTACCGCAGGGGCAGGCGCGCATCCGCACGCAGATCTCGGCGGGTCACGAGATCCACCACCTTGAAATGGCGCTCGAAGCCTTTAAAAAGGTCGGGAAAAAATATGATATCCTGGGAAAGAGCAAGCAGGAGATCATCGAACGGTATGGAATGTAAATTGTTGGCAGGGCGGCGGATTTTCCGCCGCCCTGCTGTTTTTTCACCGCTAATCTTATTTTCATGGAAACAAAACAAGCCAACCCCGCCCCCCTCGGGCTGATGGGTTTCGGGATGACCACGGTGCTGCTGAATATCCACAATGCCGGGTTTTTCCCGGTCAGCGCCATGATCCTCGCCATGGGACTCTTTTACGGCGGCATCGCCCAGGTGATCGCCGGGATCCTCGAGTTTAAGAAGGGAAACACCTTCGGCCTTACGGCCTTCACCTCCTACGGGATGTTCTGGCTGACGCTGGTGGCACTGTGGATCTTCCCCGATACCGCGTCAGGCAAGGGAGTAAAAACCCCCGAAGCCTTTATGGGCTGGTACCTCTTCATGTGGGGTGTATTCACCTTTTTCATGTGGCTGGGCACCTTCGGCAAGAGCCGGGTGCTGCAGTTCGTCTTTCTCTCGCTCTGGATCCTCTTTTTCCTGCTGGCCATCCGCGACTGGGCCGAATCGCCCCTGGTAGGCATCATTGCCGGCTATGAAGGCATAATCTGCGGACTGTCGGCCATTTACCTGGCCATGGCAGAGCTGCTCGAGGAGGCAAGGGGCATGAAGATCCTGCCCTTCTGAAATTGTTCAGGGCACCTTTGTATGGCTCCTTCCAGGCAAAGTGGGGATAAATAAACACCCCGGGATACCCGAATTATACTATCATACAACGATATTTTGTTTTTTATCAGAAAGTCGTATCATTAAAGAGGAAAAAATGCCGAAGTCCGGAATGAGATCAAATCCTTCAACAAAGTGCTGATTGACCGGAGACCCTGATTTTATGCCTGTTAAGGAGAAAGCACCGTGTAAAAGGCAGGAAGGCAGGCCGCCGGGAACAGCATGGAAAAGCTTTCGCGGCTGAACCGCCGTTAAATCTTAATCCGACGTAAAGAGGGGTAATTCCCAGCTGAAACCCGGCAATGGTTTCTCCACACAAGGGCCCTGGTCGACAGGGTCGATACAGAACAGCTCGGACTCCTCGTGCCTTGAAGCGATTACGATTTTTGTGCCGTTCGCATGCCTGCTGAACAGTTCGTGAACCCGTTGCGGAGTGTTGTTTTCAGCCGAAAGATGCGACAAAATCAGCAATTCCATCGCCTGTGAACGGTGGGTGAGGAAGAGTTCCAGCGATTGGTCATTCGAAAGGTGCCCCTCCTTTCCGCGGATGCGTTTTTTCAGGTGCGGCGGGTAACGGCCGTTTTCGAGCATCTGCTCATCATAGTTTGATTCCAGGAAGGCTGCATGGCACTGTCCGAGATGATGCGCTACAAGGTGGCTGGATTCTCCGATATCGGTAAAAACGCCCGCCGTGATCCCACCTGCGCTTACCGTAAAGCTGTGCGGTTCGGAGGCGTCGTGCATCTTTGGAAACGGTGTCACAAGCAGATCGCCGATGGAAACCGGGGCTCCTGCCGAAAACGACCTTACGATCTCCTGGTCCAGGTTCATACGGCTGTGGCGGTAGGTCGATTCGGTGATATAGACGGGGATTGCGTACTTGTGTGAAAGCACTTCTGCGCCACGTGTATGATCGGTATGTTCGTGGGTGATGAATATCGCCTTTACATTCCGTAAAGACAGTCCAAGGCGGATCATACGGCGTTCCGTTTCACGGCAGGAGATGCCGGCGTCAACGAGCACGGCTTCCTTCCCGTTGCCGATATAGTAACAGTTTCCGTTGCTTCCGGAATTAAGTGAGGCGATGTAAAGGGGCATGGTGCAAAGAACGGGAAATTTCACCAATAAGGAAACCGCTATAACGGATCATTTTCCCATTTTTCCCTTCTGTACCCTGGCAAGAGCTTCGCGGGCCTTCCCGGGTTCCCCGAGGTTGGTATAGACGATGGCCAGGTTCCTGTTAAGGGCCGCCTCGCCGGGGTTGATGGATTCGGCCCGCTCCATGTACCGGGCCGCCTCACTCCATTGATGCAAAAGCGCATAGGCAATGCCCAGGAATTTCTGCGTGTCGTAGTCGCCTGTGTTAAGGGTTGCCGCCCTGGCCAGGTAGGGCAGGGCGGTGGCAGGATCCTTTTTATTGTTAAGGTAAAGAAGTCCCAGGTTAATGTTTATATCCCATCGCCCGGGGTTTACCTGTTGCAAATCCTTGTAAAGCATGATTTTGTGATCAACGTTGTCATATTTGTACAGGATGGAATTAATTTTCCCGTAAACCTGGGGATTGTCGGGAAGGAAGTGCAGGATAGTTTTATAAACAGCCAGGATCGTGTCATAATTCCTGTCGTATTCGTAATAGGCGGCAGCCAGGTTGAAGAGTGCAATGATCTGCTTTGGGTAAACGGTGATCGCTTTTCGCTGGTAGGCGATCGATTGCCGCAGCAGGCTGTCCCTCACGACCTTATTGCCGGTCGTTAATGCCTTCTGCATGATGTACTCCCCGGCGACTTCGTTGCCTTTCGCGCTGTTGGACGAAACTTTCACATCGGTGGTAAAGAGGGTGTAACTGTCGTACCAGTCGGCATTGCGACTGACGGTCTTAAAGGCATAGAGCGACAATATTACGGCCATCAGGCTGGCGACCAGTATTTTTTTGCCTCCCGGGTTAAGCGGAACGCGGTTTGCCAGCGCGGGAATTCCTGATCCGAGCAGAATGCAGAAGGCCAGCGAGGGGATGAACAGGAACCGCTCGTTCATAAAGGCGCCAATGGGAAACAGGATGTTCGACGCGATGGAGATGGTGACCAGGAAAAAGAGAAAACAATAGGCGACCAGGCTCTTTTTCCGGATCTTCAGAAAGATATAAATGATCATTGCCAGGTAAACGGCCAGGGGGAACAGCGCCCTAAGGTCGCTTGGGTGAATGATCGGGATGTGGTAGGGGTAGTAGTCGCAGGTGAGGGGATGGGGAAACAGGAGCAGTTTGAGATAGAGGCCAAGGGTGTAAAGGATGGTGGCATACTTCTGGGGCAGGGACATCTCCACGAATGGATTGTTCATCAGGTCATCGGCAAGGGGGATGGTGGTCGTGCCGATCACCGCCTGCCGGATGAACAGGAACAGAAGGGTCGAAACCAGCAGGGGAAGAAGGGAGATAAGGTTATCGCTGATTTTATTCCTCGTAAAAATGAAGATGGTAACAGCCTGGATCACCAGGAAGGTGGCAGCATTTTCCTTGGAGAGCAGGGCAAGAAAGAACCCAGCGCCACTGACCAGCAGGAGGTGTTTTTTTCGTTCCTCCAGGAACTTCAATGAAACATAAAGCGTTGTAAGACAAAGCAGCAGGGCGAGCAGCTCATCCCTGCTCTTGATGTTTGCCACGACCTCGGTATGCACAGGGTGAGCGGCAAACAGAAGCGTGATCAGGAAGGGCGCCGAAAAATACCAGGACTTTTTATCCGGGTAATATCCTCCGGAAGCTGCCAGTTTCAGAAGCAGGACAAAGAGAAGGAGGCAGATTGCCGAAAAAAGCAATACATTGACCAGGTGGCTGACCAGCGGGTTCTCCCCGAAAAACTGGTACTCCAGGGCAAAGGTTAACAGCGAAAGCGGCCTGTACCTTCCGCCTGCAACCATGTTTTTGTCTTTACCGAAAAAACCTGTGAAATAATCGGTGGTAAATATATTGCCGATACCATGAATTCCCTGTTTTGTGAACTGGTTTCCCGTGACCACCATCAGGTCGTCATAGGCGTATTTAAGCCTTAAGGTATTCCCGTAACAGGCAAAACATAAAAGGATGATAAACCCGAAAGCAAAAAGAAGGGTTGTTTTATCTGTAAACAAAGGGTTACTGTGAAACGAAACGGATTTACCGGTGTCGCTCTTCGGTTTTAAATTTTGTTTCGGAGGCGGTTTTTTCATGATACACGGTTAATTTGTAACAATAGCTTTCTCATTCATCGGGGAGTCATGATAACGACCATGCAAAACAACGTAAAATGATGGAGTTAACCTAATGATGGTTCATTTTTGTGAATGACCGGGGCGCAGCCGCAATGCGGTGACGAATCCGCCCGGCATGGGGGCAATAAAAAAAAGAGGGCGACCTTTCGGGACGCCCTCTTTTTTTTAAGCAGATGCTTGCCAAAAATTATTTTTTGTGTGTTTTTTTGGCTTCTGCTTTTGCAGGTTTTGCAGCTTTTGCAGCTTTTGCAGGTTTAATCAGGTGTTTTGCAATCGAATCCTGATGAGCAATCGAGTCAGCTACTTTTTTCTGAGCGGCCTGAACTTTGGCGATTGAGTCAGCAACTCTCTGTTGTTGAGCCTGAACCATTGCCATTGAATCAGCTACTCTTACGGAGTCAGCAATTCTTTTTGCTTCTTTTTCCTTTGCGCTTGGGCCACATGATGTCATGAAAGCTACAGCTGCGATAACTAAAATTGTTGCAAGTTTTTTCATTGTGCTATTGATTTTTAAAATTCGACTGCAAAGGTAACAACAATTTATTCATATCTTAACATTTTTTAACATTTTTTTCTAAAAAGGTGAAATAAAAATTGAAAAATCATCTATAACACAGATATACAGCACTTTAAAAAAATATTAATTTTAATAACAATGGATCCGTTTTATGGCAGGTTTCCCGGGAGGGAATGAAAAGGAGGACTCAGAACAAAATTATACAGGGTAAATTTACCGGAATTATTTATCTCTGGACTAAATAAAGCATTGATATTGTTGACAACACAACAAAGTTTTACTTTTTTTTGTTTTTAAAACAACGGTTAAGTGCTGTTATAAAATGGATCAGACAATCACGCACCATGTCAAGGGGATAATTTGTTATGTTTAAAGGATTGTCATATATTTGCATCGTTATTAAATAAATTAATTATGAAACCAATCATTTTTACAAAAGAGGAGTTGGAGCATATGCGTGGTTATTATCAGCTCGAATTGGCTGAAGCGGAAAAAGAAATAATCAGGATTAAAGATAT
Organism: Bacteroidota bacterium; assembly: GCA_037133475.1. Classification (GTDB taxonomy): domain Bacteria; phylum Bacteroidota; class Bacteroidia; order Bacteroidales; family FEN-979; genus CAIVAT01. Next base: position 253,006 of record JBAXOB010000001.1, on the reverse strand, counting down.
TTTATCAAAATTAGGAACATCCAATACAGTCATTACAGAATTAACGATTGATAAGGTACCTGGTAAACGGGGCAGAAAAGCAAAGGCGGTTTCTGATGTGCCGGTTTTAAAGGTGCCCGGGAAAAGAGGCCGTAAGCCAAAACTCAAACCGGAGGCAACGGTTGCTGCGGAGCCTAAAAAACGCGGGCCTAAACCAAAAGTTAAAGATGAGGCGGTTGTTAAGAAGGTTCGCAAACAACGTTCCGACAAAGGAGGGATCAGGGGTAAGCATAAATCCACCCTTCTTTTGGAAAACCTGGAGCCCAGCACTCCTTTTGTCTCGATGATCGACCCTGTAAAAGACAAGCCTGCCATTCCAAAAAAAGCAAAAAAGAAAAAGCAATTTAAAAAAAGAGGGATTACCCTGGCTCCCATGGGCAAACCGTTGCCTAAAAGAGCCCCGGAACCCGAATCGACTCCTTCCGAGCCACCATCTGAAATTTCAGAATAGGATTGCTCCTGTTTGGCCCGGTTCCGGGCGGCGGTTGTGCAGAGCCCGCGATTTCATTTTTTTAGTGTCACCTCCCGTGAGGGCATCCTGAGAATTACGATCGATTACCCGGAAATAATTACCGGCAAACCCTTGGGTTGCCGGTTTTTTGTTTTTATGTATCAGGGCCATTTATGGCAGCACAATTGGAAAACAGCCTGTACTAAAAATAAATCACTAATTTTGGCCCCTATTTTAAATTTTTGATGGTTTGCAAGGGCTCTTAACCCATGCATAACTGAGCAACTCCGCTTTATATTCGATTTTCTGTCCGATCAGGTGCTGATCGGCTGAAATTTATTTTTCAATAAATAATTCATACCCCGAAGGTATCCGGGTAAAATAATTCTTATCAGGGACGTGCTTTGAAAAACCAAATCATACCTGTTAAAACGAAGCTAATTCCTTGATAAAGGAGTGAAAAGAGGCATACATTATCCGATGATTAAAGCAATTAAATATTTTCAGGGAAAAGATATCCTCATTCCGCTGGTAATTTCACTGGGATGGCTCCTGGCCTTGCTGGGTACGCTCCCTTTCGGCAATTTTCCCGTCAATGATGACTGGGCATATGCAAAAATCGTAAAGCAGTTACTGGAACAAAACAGTTTTTATATTAATAACTGGCCAGCAATGACGCTGTTATTTCATATCCTGTGGGGGGCGCTGTTTTGTAAAATCTTCGGATTTTCGTTTTTTGTCCTGAGGATTTCAATAATGGTACTGGGCATAACAGGGATCTTTGCGGGCTACTACCTGTTCAGAAACCTCTCAGGAAACAGGTTTTCGATCATTTTGTCATTATTGCTCCTGGCATTTAACCCCTTTTACTTCTCCTTATCGGCAACCTATATGACCGATGTGAGTTTCACCTCCATGATCATGCTTGCCGTTCTTTTTTTCCAGAATTTCCTGCTGTCCGATAAACAGATTAACCTGGTTATTTCCGTTTTTTTCTGTGTGTGTGCCGTACTTATCAGGCAGGTTGGCCTGCTCCTCCCGATGGCATTCATCCCCGTACTCTTGTTGAAATCGAAATTCTCACTGAAAAATACGGTTCTCAGTTTCACTCCTTTCCTCATCACGCAGTCAGCCCTGACCGTGTTTATCTTCTGGCTCGGGAAAAACCAGCACCTTCCCCCCGATTTCGGCAAGAGCTCGGTTATCTTTCAGAACATGGCGAATGGGGCTACCTATTATTTGTGGGACCGGTTAGGTCTGGTGGTGTTTTATTTCCTTGCCATAGCATTTCCGTTATCCCTATTTGGGTTCTCCCGCTTATGGCGCTCGGCATCCCTGAACTTAAAGATCATAACCTTTTCGATCATCGGCGTTTTGCTGGTTTTTATCCATAATAAGTTTTACGCTATACCGGTTGAAAATGTCGTCTATAACCTGGGGATCGGACCTAAAATATTAAAGGACACCTATAACGGGGTCAACAATTATTCAAAGCTTCCAAAGGATATCATTAACCTTATCAATATGATCATCCTGATATCCCTCGTGCCCTTTTTCCTGAAATTAACCCGCACCCTTGGAAATGTATTTCAGCTTTCGTTAAGGAAAGAGGCAACGCCGAAGGATTTGACGTATTTAACCTGTGTCATCTTCATTATATTGTATTCAATATTCTTGGTATTCAATACTTTACTTTTTGATCGCTATTTCTTGCCGATATATCCGTTTATTCTTGCAATGGTTATTCCCACGGAGGCGATTATAATTAAACGGAAGGTGAAAATTCTCTCCCTGGCATTCGTCACGATAATGGCCACAGCCAGCTTTGCAGGCACCTTTGATTATTTTTCATGGGGAAGGACCCGGTGGGAAGCAGTCAAGTACCTGATGACAGAAAAAAAGGCCACTCCCGCTACGATTGATGGAGGGTTTGAATTTAACGGCTGGTATACGCAGTCAGCATTACAGCGGTTTCCTGCCACACTTTATTCAAAGAGCTGGTATTTTGTTGAAGATGACCAATACCGTATTGCTTTTGACACGATGGAATGTTACTGTACGGAGAAGAGCTTTTCCTATTTTTCGATTCAACCCATGCGAAAAAATAGTTTATATGCCCTTTCCAGGAGGCCCTATCGCCAGGAAAGGGTTATCCGGTGTGACGCCGAGAGGGTAACGCCCGATAAAAAGTACTTTTACAGCACCGATTCCCTGTCCAGGTTCGGATTTTCAGGGAGCCTTTCGACAGCCCGGAAACATTCGGGGAGTGGCTCCCTGATGCTTACCAGCGCAACGAAGTCCTATATAAATACCGGTTTAAAGGACTTTCAGCATTGCGAAAAGCTTGTGGTTAGTGTCTGGAAATACCCTGAAAACAGTGGTGCCGGGATAAAAATCATCAGTAATTTCAACCGCAGGATCTCGAATTTTGTTCAGGAAAATATTGTTGCCCGCGATACCACGGGCTGGGTGAAGATTGAATCGGCCATAACCATACCGGCAGGGTTTGGGGCAAGTGAGATAGAAGTGATGATCTTCAATACCGGGCAGGCACCCGCCTGGGTTGATGATATTGAGGTAATACGGGAGGGCTTGTGATAATTCATCGTGATAACATGCGCGTAAAGAATGTTCCCTGTGGAATGCTGCCACGGGAAGAAACCAGCTATCGCTTCATTTTCGGGGTTCTGCTTGCGTATATCGCGGTGGAGCTGACCGGAATATTCTTGCATCCCATGTGGCGGGACGAAATGCACACCTGGTCGATGGCTTCGGCCAGCTCTTCGCTCGGTGACCTGCTGCAAAGGAAGGCTGCAGAAGGGCATCCGGATATGTGGTATTTCATTGTCTATGGAATCAGACAATTGAGTGACAGTTTTGTGTCGATGCAGCTGTTCCATGGTGCGCTGGCGGCGGTAACTGTTTTCCTTATCCTGAAGTATGCCCCCTTTACCCGGATTCAGCGTGTATTGCTTATCTCCGGGTATTTTTACCTGTTCGAGTATGCCATGATCAGCCGGAATTATTCGGCAGGCATCCTGCTGATCACATTGTTGCTCGTATTATACCGTCACAGGCAGCGTCTTTTTTTCATGATGGCGCTGATCCTGTTTCTCCTGGCCCAGACAAACGTTTTCGGGCTCATCTTCTGCATAGCCATCCTGGGGACCTTGATTTTTGAATTTGCGGCATCGGAAGAGTTCAGGAGCGGATTGTTGCGACGAAAGAGACTCCTGGTCATCAGCATCGCCATGGTTCTGGCAGGTATCGCCTATTCCCTGCATTCGGTCATTCCCCCTCCATCAGCCTATTTTGCAGGGGCTGCACATTTTTCATTATATCAGCTGACATGGAAAGGATTTGTCCAGACGGCAGCCATCGTGTGGAAAGCCTGGGTTCCTCTGCCGGAGCTGAAGATTCAATTCTGGGATACAAACATTATTCGTTATGATTGGTTACAGGCTATCCTGTCGGCAGGACTGCTGTTTTCTGCAGCTCTTATGTTTGTCAAACGGCCTGTAGTTTTCGTCCTTTTCATTTCCGGGTCAGCCGGGATCATCGCCTTCGTACTCATGTATTATTTCGGCTATATCCGCCATCATGGTCACCTCTATATCCTGCTCATCACCTGTTTATGGCTTGCGGCATTTTACCGGGAGAACGAGCTTCCCCTTCGGTCGGCCATCCTGGAAAGATACTGCAACTGGCTGAAGGAACGCCGGGATCGTTTGTTTTTGATCGTGTTGGCTCTTCAGTTCCTGGCGGCGATCTTTGCCATAACGGTTCAGGCATTGGTGCCCTTTTCAGCGGCAAAAATGACGGCTGAGTATATAAAGGTTCAAAAGCTTGACAGGTTTTTGATTGCCGGGGACCAGGATGTGTGTCTTGAACCTGTGCTTGGTTATCTGCATAAGGAGGCCTACTTCTTTTCAAGGAGGGCAACCAGTACTTATGCGATCTATGACAGCAACAGGAAATTGCCAACTCCGGCAACAATGCTTGCCATGGCCGACAGTCTGGTAAAAGCTCATGGCGATACGGTCTTACTGGTGATGAATTATTACATTGACGAACCAACAGGGTTGAACCTGAAGGAGATAAAGTCGTTTAAAAAAAGCATCCGCTGGGATGAAATCTACATCCTCTATTTATTATGTCCGGCCGAAGGGGCACCTATCCCCGGCAAGCAAAGGGGGCCTCTGAGTTCCGGGAAATAGCTGAAACAGTCTAACGCTGTGTGGCATGCCGCATCCGGGAATCATTCCTTGAAGCAAACAGGACCATATTAAAAAAGGCGAAGAAGACCACGCCTGCCTGGGTTTCAAACATGGATTCAACAAAAAGGCTGACCCCCACCACCAGCAGAAAACAGAAATAGATGTAAGAACCCTGCCTGAAGGCCATCACGGCCGGCACCAGGATTGTCAGGATCAGGCATAGCAATCCTATTACCCCCAGGGCGATGAAGGTCTGTAGATACTGGTTGTGGGCATTCAGGTAATGTTTGAGCAGGGTCAGGATATTGTCTTCCCGGTACTGCTTTAACAGCGCATCGCGTGTGTCACCCGTTCCAACCCCAAAAATGAAATTCTGCATAATGACCTTTTCCGACGATTTCCAGATCAGTTTTCGTTCATTGGTGCTTCGTGCGGTTTGTTCGACTGAATCTTTCGATGCCACATCCTGCCGTGCCTGGGAAACCCTCGATACCGCAACCGGGAATGTCTGTAAAAACAGGAAAAACGTACCCATGGCCACGCTGAGGAACATCAATCCGGCAAGCCACCTCCTGTATCGGAAACACAGCAGGAAGGTATAAAAGCAAATTACCAGGACCCAGATCACCAGTCCTGCTTTTGAACTTAACAGCACGACCATCAGGGTAAAAAACAGGAGGATCAGGATATGCATGGCCCGGTTGCGGGCACCATTTACCTGTCCGCCGATCAGGTAGAAAAACAGGATATTGGAAAGCGCAAAGGTCAGGTAAAGTGCATAATAACTTGGATGAAACGACCAGGAGAGGTTGGAATAATAAAAGGCATCGGCCTGGTGCATGAACACACTGAAATAAAAGGCCTGGCCGAGTAACACCATGCTGCCTGCGATGCAACCGGCAGCAAAGACCCTCAGGATGGTGCCGGTTTGTGCCGCAGTAAACACAGGGGATCCGGCTGTGGCAAAAATCAGGGGAAAAAGGAGAATCGAAAATTTCAACATGAGGTCATCCCATGCATAGGCATAATTGCTGGTATAGGACAACCCCAGCAGGTAAAGAAAATAGAGGGAAGAAAAGGAAAACATGGCTAGCCTCTCTCTTTCCCTCGAAATGAGCCTTATTGTTTTAAGGTAATTTCCCTCAATAAGCCAGTTCAAAAACAACAGGGCAATCAGGAGGGGGATTAACCGGCCATAAACAGGAATTGTAAAAGCGATGGCCAGGGTGAGCCCGAAAAAAATTTTACCGTGAGCATTTTTTCTTTTATCTGTGTTGATCATCGCGAATGTCCGATAATATTGATTTTCTGATGTAAAATGAGAAATTTTATAATCCCGTTCAAATAGCCCCACCCATAGGAAAAATGGACCAGGAAAAAGAGCCAGGGGAGGTACCATAACAGAGCAGGACGTTTTGTTTTCATCATGATCCGGGAAGTAAATACAAGGTTGATCAACAGGTAGAGGCCCGCAACCGGGAGAACCAACCAGAGGAAGGCCGGGAGTGCCGCCGACAGGGGAATGAAAAACAGCAGGAACATCACAAAAAAGAAGGGAACGAGTTGCCGGAGGGTGGTTGGTTTTCCTATTTTCATGGAAACCAGCGGTTTAAACAGCCCGTACTGAAAAAACATCCGGTATACCGATTTCACGGTACTCCTGGTAAAATAATCAACGGAGATACCGGGATCAAGGTAGATGGATCCCCCGTGTTTTTCAAGCCTGGCATTGAATTCATCATCCTGGCAACGCAGCAGCGTCTCGTCAAAAAGCCCGATACGGTCGAACACAGAACGCTTATAGCAGCCGAAGGTGACCGTGTCGACCTTCTTGATCGTATCGGAGCCGATGCGGAAATAGGAGTTTCCAACACCAAAAGGGCAGGAAAGGGCTTCGGAGATAGCCAGTGATTTATCGGATGGATCGGGTGGCCTGGCAATGCATAAACCGCCGATATTATCCGCATCCAGCGAAAGCGACATCCTGATGAGGGAGGAGATATAGTTGTGGGGATAGTCGGCATGAGAGCCGAAGATGATGATAAAATCACCTTTTGATGCCCTGATCCCCATGTTCAGCGCAAATGGCACATATTGCCTTTCATTCAGGAGCAACCTGATAAAGGGCCAGCTGGCGGCGTATCCACGGATGATCTCCCGGGTGCGATCACGGCTGTTGCCATCGACAGCCATCACCTCCATCCTGTCGTGCGGGTAATCCTGCGAAATAAGGCTTTCAAGAATGGGACCGATGAATTTTTCTTCGTTGAAACAGGGGATAATAACTGAAACAAAAGGTAACGTCATGGGGGGGCTCCATTAATGCGGTAAAAGTAGGATTAAATTTAATATCCATTCCGGTTTAACCTCCATTATCGGGGGAGGCGGTTTTTTTTTACAGTTTTCCACGGGAATTCCATAATTTTGGTATCTCATTCAACTGGTGCAATATTGCTGAAAACCAACATTTTTAATTAAACCAAACAGGTGCTGATTTGAATAATCAATCGCTAAAACCCTTACCCGATATTTCTATTGTTGTACCCTTTTATAACGGAGAAAAATTTCTCCCCCACCTTACAGGCTCCCTGCTTGCAAGCCTGAAAGCCTCTTCAGGAAATTTGTCGGTTGAACTGATCGTCATCATTGACTCGCCGGGATCGGACATTTCAACGGTTTCAGCATTGCTGGGCAGGGTGCTTGATGAAACATGCCCTGTAAGGCAGATCATACTGAAAAACGATGTTAACCTCGGCGTGGCTGCCTCACGGATGACAGGCCAATCGGTGGCTACGGGCAGATTCCTGACCTTTATTGACCAGGATGATTATGTGGGACTTCCCTATTTTTCAGTGCTGGAAAAGAATCTTTCCGACAAATTCAGCTTTTTCCTGCTGAACGGCGACCTTGAGTACGAAAGCGAGCAGACCCACCGGCCCATTTTGTATTATCATAACAAACTCTCATTCAATAAAATTGCCAGGGCAAATTTCCTGATCACCCCCAGCCTCCTGGTGTTCAACACAGGGAGGGTTCACTGCGATTTCAGGCAGGTATCGGCCCGGCACCCGGGAAGCGACGACTGGGCCTGTTACCTGGCGTTGCTTTCGGATAAATCGGTGAAATACAAATTCATCGGGGATCGCATCATTCATTACGTGATCCATGAGGAGAACTACCATCACGACAAGTTTAATTTCCTGGTCTCCCAGGTCCGGACGATCGAGTATTTTCAACGGAAATTTCCCGCAAACCGCACCCTCAAAATAAAACATTTGTCCCTGCAGTTCAGGCTGAAGCTCAACCTTTCCATGATCAGGATTTCCAGGCTTACCCGGGGAGATGTAGCCGGATTCGTATCGTTGGCCTATATAGAGCTGACCAGTATTAACAACCTGATCTGGCTCTTCCGGCGGTTTCGCGCTGCAGCACCGGCGGGCCGGCACCAGTCATAACCCAGAACCGATCCCATGAAACCCGGAGTTACCCACCTGATCCGAGCCTTCCTGCCTCCTGCAACATCCTTTGTCAGCAACCAGATCATGCATCATGTGAGGTATGCGCCATCGGTTGCCTATACCGAAAAACGGGAGAGCCTGCTCTTTGATGAAATTACTTCCCGTTTCCCGTCCTTCCAGGCGGTGACCGGGGCTGTGGATTCTTTTATCTGCAGCCGGTTTTTGCAGTTTACCCCGTCGGGCGAGCGAAGGCTGGCGGAGTGGCTGCGCAATACCAGCCCCGCGGTACTTCATGTCCATTATGGAGTAGAGGCCATCCTCTTTTCAGATGTTATCAGGAAAATGAATATTCCGGCAATGGTTTCATTTTACGGACACGACTGTACATCGTTTCCGTTGAAATACCATGGTCTTGGCAGGATCATGCTCCGGAACAAGGTGTTTTTAAACCCGCGAATCAGGATGATTACCGCCATGTCGCCCGACATGCGGGCCGACCTGGTTGCCCTGGGCTGCCCGGCCGAAAAGATCAGGATCCATTACCATGGAACCGACACCGGCAGGTTTTCGATGGAACGGGATTACCGGGAGAGGGAATGTGTCAATTTTTTAATCATCAGCCTGCTGGATGAAAAAAAAGGGCATAATACCCTGATTGAGGCGTTTATCGAGGCATCGGGAATCACATCCCGGAAAATAGTGCTGAATATCGTTGGCGACGGGGAGTTAAAGGAGGCAATCGCCCGGCAAATCAGGGAATCGGGCGCCGGTAATATCCTGATGCATGGTTTTGTCAAATACGGATCGTCCGCACACCTTGCGTTGTTAAAAAATGCCGATGTTTTTGTCCATCCCAGTATTACCACGGCAAACGGTAACAAAGAGGGGATACCCGGTGCGATCATGGAGGCCATGTCGGCTGGATTACCTGTCATAGCCACAGTTCATGCCGGGATCCCTTATGCGGTGGTCGATGGGAAGACAGGGATCCTGGTGGAAGAAAGAAACAGGGCCCGGCTTACCGATGCCATCGTGAGACTGGCGGAGAATGCAGAACTGCGCAGGGAGATGGGAATGGCCGGCAGGGAACATGTCAGGGGGGAGCTTGATATTCGCAAAAAAGAGGAGGAGCTGGAAACGCTTTACGATGAGTTAGCTGGCCCGGGTATATAAACCGGGGCTGTTTTTCTTCCTGGCACAACGCACGATCCACAGGATCACGCCCAATGAATAGAGGCTTAGCGTGGCCGACAGGAGGATAAAACTCGTTATTTCGTTTTTCAGTACAAGGCCTCCAAGGGAGATCTGGAAAATCATCAGTGCCGCGCCAATGATGGAAATGTAGAACATGGAGCGGGTTTTTCCGATAATCAGGGGCGTATAGGATACCGCAGAGCGGATAAAGTCAAAAAACATCCAGGGAGCCAGGATCCTGGCAAATACACCGGCCTCGTGCCAGGCCGGGCCGAAAATCAAGCCAATCAGCCAGGGTCCGGCAGCCAGCATAACGATCAGCGCCGGCAATCCCAGCAACGCCGCAAGTTTGATCGTTTTCCTTACCAGTCCCGACAAATCGCCATCCCTGACATATTTTTCAGAGGCATCCTTATAGAAAACCTGGGCAAGGGAGGTGCCGATCAGCCACATAGGGGCCTGGAGCAGCCGTTGGGAAAGTGAGTACCAGCCCACGATCTCTGATGAAAAAAAGGCCTGTAAAAGGAAGATGATCCCGTACATCTGGACCAGCTCTACCAGCATCTGCGGGGTGTTGGCAAGCGGCAGATCCTTATATTTCACGGCAAGCGACTTTTGAAGGGGGATGTTGAAATAGTGCACTTTTTGCCGGTAACGCAAGATGATCCCGATCACAAAGAAGAGGTTGAAAAGCAGCAATCCCAGGAAATTGCCCAGCAGCAAACCCCACACCCCGATCCCGATCAAACCCAGGTAAACGGTAAGCAGGTTATTTCCTGCGGAGTTAACCACCTTGGCGATCGCAAGTGTCCGGTACTCCTTATTCCGGTTATACCAGTGCTGGAAAACATTTCCGGAAGCCAGCAGGAACACCATTGCCGGGAGAAACCAGATCCATTCCCTGTAAACGGGGCTGACAGCTATTTTTGGAAAATGAAACACCGTGCAGAGGATGATGACAAACAGCAGGAATAACCCTAGGCCAAAGGCAATCGACAGGGAAAGAAAGGCCATGTTCACCGAATCCTTCTCCTCTTTGGGCAATACCACGGCCATCTCATAGCGCAGGGTGGCAACTAGTCCGAGCCCGCCGACAAGGGAGATGAAAAAGGTAAAGACGCCAACGTCGGCAGGGGTGAACAAACGGGTAATGACCGGTGTGATTAGGAAGGTAATCGCCTGGGCAATGGCGGTTCCTGCCACCAGCTTGGCTGCGTTTTTAATGAAGGCTGATTGCCCGGAAAGCGCTGCAGGCAAATGAAATCGATAACTCATCGGGGCAGGATTTACTCCGGGAAATAAACAGGCATGGATGGGCAACAGTGCTGGTTTTCCGGAACAAATCTCCTGATTGCAAAGAAACAAAATATTGAAGAATCCCTGACGAAGTGCCTCCAACAAATGTCAGGCCGTAGTTCCGTGGCATCCCTTTTGCCGGCAAACAGCAGGGAATTTAAAAAGATATCTCCAATGCCATGCCGGGTTAACATAACATCAAATAATTTGCTAATTTTGAACACAGTTACAACAGTTGACCACAGGCAGGTCAAATGTCTTTTGGGAAATTCCGGATTTAAACCTACCACAAACTAAATAACGCAATGAAAACCCTCATGAATCTTGTATTTCTGGGATGTCTGGCACACGCAACACTCTTTGCGCAGGATATTGCCCAGTGGCGCGGCCCGGGTCGCGATGGTATCTATAAGGAAACCGGGCTGATGAAATCCTGGCCTGAAAACGGCCCGGCGCTGTTATGGCATTTTGACGGGCTGGGCGCTGGCCATGCCTCGGCCGCTGTGACTGGCGACCATGTTTTTACAGCCGGTACAACCGATGGCATCGGCTATCTCTATTGTTTTGACCTGGACGGGAAACTTGTTTGGAAGGTGCCATACGGCGAAGAGTGGACAGAAAGCTGGCCCGGCGTGCGCAGCACGCCCCTGGTGTACCATGGTAAGATTTACCAGTTGAGCGGCTTCGGGAAACTGGTTTGCCGCAAATCCGACAACGGGGATTTCATCTGGAGTGTCGATGTGCTGAAGGACTACCATGGCCCGAACATCAAATGGGGCGTTACGGAAAACCTGCTGATCGATGATGGTAAATTGTTTTGCACCGTAGGAGGCCCCGATACAAACCTCATTGCCCTTAACCCCGACAACGGCATGCTGATCTGGAAAAGCAGCGGCAAGGGGGAGGCAAGTGCATATGGTTCACCGGCAATGGTCAATCTGCCAAACCGGAAACTACTCGTTGCGCAAACGGCAAAATCGATCATGGGCATCGATGCGGCAAACGGGAAACTGCTTTGGAGCGTCGACCAGCCGAACACCTGGTCGGTGCATGCCAACACGCCCTTGTACCACGATGGATCTATTTACTGTGTTTCAGGTTACGGCAGGGGTGGCGTGATGTTAAAACTGGCCGACGACGGCAGCTCCGTTCAGGAGATGTGGCGCAATACCAACCTGGATAACAGGATGGGAGGCTTTGTGCTGGTGAATGGCAAGATCTTCGGGTCGGATGATTCGGGAAAACTCTGGTACTGCCTCGACTGGAAAACAGGGGCGCCCATGTATTCTGAAAAAATAACCGGCAGGGGCAATATCATCTTTGCGGATGGCATGCTTTACCTCTATGGTGAAAACGGGGAGGTCGTCCTGGCGGAACCATTGATGGATTCTTTCAAAAAGATCAGCGCCTTCAAAGTTCCCTTCGGGGCCGACCAGCACTGGGCGCACCTGGTAATCGGCAATGGCCGGCTCTATGTTCGACACGGCACCTCGCTTATGGTCTATGATATCCGAAAAAAATAAAACAATACCATGAAGATCCGACTTTCCATCCTAACCATCCTGATCCTGCTGAGTGCATCGGGATACCTCCAGACCATTACCCAATGGCGCGGCGTCGCCCGCGATGGTGTTTACCCCGACAAAGAACTCCTGAAATCATGGCCGGCCGAAGGTCCGCGTCAACTGTGGAAAATCGACAGCCTGGGCAATGGCTTTGCCTCACCCGTGATCACGGCCGATCACATCTATGTCCCGGGCGAGATCGACAGCACCGGCTACCTCTATGCCTTTGATAAAAAGGGGAACCAGCTCTGGAAAACGGAAACCGGGATGGAATGGAATCAAAACTTTCCCGGTCCACGGTCCACCCCGACAGTTGTCGACAACCTGGTTTACTATTGTGCAGGGAAAGGCGACATTGTTTGCATCGACGCTGAAACAGGCGAGAAACAATGGTCGGTCAATATGGTCAGGGATCTGCACGGGAAAATTGTACGTTTCGGCTATTCGGAATCGTTGCTTGTCGACGGCGATCGCATCTTTTGCTCACCGGGAGGACGCGATACCAACATCGTGGCGCTGAACAGGTTCACAGGGAAACTGATCTGGAAATCGAAGGCCATGGGCGATTCTGCCGCCTTCTGCTCTCCCATGATGATCACCCTGCCACACCGGAAAATACTGGTAAATCTCATGATCCATCACCTTGTTGGCATTGATGCCGCTAACGGCGACCTCCTGTGGTCGCAGAAACAGGACCGCGAGAGTGACATCCACTGCAACACGCCGGTGTATGACAATGGATATATCTACTACGTCGACAGGGGAGGTAACGGGATGGTAAAGCTTGAATTATCCCCCGACGGGCAATCCATCAAAGAGATTTGGCGGAATTTTAAATCGGGCAACGTTCAGGGAGGCTTTATTAAAATCGATAATTTCATCTATGGTTCAAGATACCGGCCGGCTAAGTTTGAAAGCCAGGATGCCTCCACGGGAGTAACCGTCGATTCACTTAAATTCGCCTGCGGCTCGACCATCTTCGCCGACGGGTTGCTTTATTGCTACAGCGACCAGGGGGTGATGGGGCTGATCAGGCCGGTCCAGGGAAAAACAGAGCTGGTGAGCTCCTTTAAAATTACAGAAGGCACACTGGAACACTTCGCCCATCCTGTGATCTGCGACGGGATTCTCTATATCCGGCACGGAAAGGCTTTGATGGCCTACGATATCCGGAAGAAGTAGATCCCCGTGAATCGTTCTTCTGCGGTTTCAATAGAATGGATTATGCTGATTGTTCAGTTTTTGATTCAACTTCTCACCTTACTTAAACAGCAATATGATGAAAAAGCAGTTCTGTATCCTGGCAATCTTTCTGGTCATCTCCCTTGAGGGTTTTGTGCAAACCTTCGCACAATGGCGCGGACCCCTGCGCGATGGCAAATATGAAGAAACAAACCTGTTAAAGTCGTGGCCGTCGGGCGGACCAACCCTGCTCTGGAAAACAGAGGAGATCGGTAATGGCTATGCCTCCCCGACCATCACCTCCGACAGGCTTTATATTGCAGGTGAAATCGACTCTGCCGGTTACCTGTTCGCCTTTGACCACCAGGGAAAGCTGATCTGGAAATCATCCTACGGGAAAGAATGGGTCGTTTCTTACCAGGGTGCACGGGGTGCCCCCACCGTGGAGGGGAACCTCATTTATGTCTGTTCAGGGCTGGGCAACCTGACCTGCTTTGAATCAAAGAAGGGGACGAAAGTCTGGTCTGTTGATATGAAAAAGGAGCTGCATGGCAGGTTTACCCTGTTTGGCCATGCGGAATCATCGCTGGTCGACGGCGACAAGGTGTTCCTGGTGCCCGGGGGCGCCGATACCAGCGTTGTGGCCCTGAACCGGTATACCGGCAAAATCATCTGGGTCTGCAAAGGTCACAATGAAGTTCCGGGGTATAATTCACCCTACCTGATCCGGTTAAAGAACCGCCATATCGTGGTAACCTTCACGGCTTACTCCATGCTGGGCATCGATGCCGCCACAGGCGAGTTGCTGTGGACCCACGACCAGGACAACATCCCCGTTGCAGAGCGAAAACCCGGTAACGGCGACACCCACAGCAACACGGCCTATTATGAAAGCGGTTTTATCTACTATATCGCCGGCGACGGAAATTGCGCGGTAAAACTTAAGCTGTCCGACGACGGCAAACAGATCACCCAGGTCTGGAGAAACAAAGCCATCGACAACTATATGGGAGGTTTTGTAAAAGTTGGCAGCAAAATCTATACCTGTCTCTCGGAGAAGAGACAGCTGAAATGCCTTGATGCCAACACAGGCGAGGCTTCCGATTCGCTTAAATGCGGCGCCGGATCCATCATCTGGGCCGACAACATGCTTTACTATTACAACCAGCGTGGCGAGGTCAACCTGGTCAATCCCGGCCCGAAGAATATGAAAATCGAAGGGACTTTTAAAATAACAGCAGGCACAAAAGAGCACTTTTCACATCCCGTGATCGGCTATGGTGTCCTTTACATCCGGCATGGGAAGGCATTGATGGCTTACGATATCAGGAAGTAACCCATGTTCAGGAACTACCTTGCCAGGTTACTCATCCCCGCATGCATTGCGGCAGCGCTTGCCATGCTGGCCTGGTGGTTTTTGTTTAATCCTGTCAGTAACTTCACTGCCTCGGTTCCGGGAATGGACAACAGGAAAAAGGGGGGAGCCTCCAAGGGGATCCCGGTAAAAATCGGTTCCGAATTCAAATTTTTCAAAACCCAGGATGATATCCCCGGAACAAGCTGGCCGCGCTTCAGGGGAGGCGATTTTGACAATATCTGCAAGGAGAAGATCCGGCTGATCGATCACTGGGGAAAAAGCGGGCCGGTCATCCTCTGGAAACTGGCGGTTGGCGATGGCCATGCCGCCCCAGCCGTTTATCAGGGCAAGGTTTACCTGCTCGATTATGATGAGGTGAAAAAGACCGACCAGCTGCGTTGTCTTTCGCTGGCAACCGGAGAGGAGCTGTGGCGGCGGGGATACCTCGTTCACCTTAAACGCAACCACGGGCTCTCCAGGACGATTCCTGCCGTGAGCGATAAATTCGTACTCACGATCGGCCCCCGATGCCAGGTGATGTGCGTAAAACGGAACAACGGCGATTTTTTGTGGGGAATAGATCTTGAAAAGGAATACAGTACCGAGATTCCCTTCTGGTACACCGGGCAGTGCCCGATGCTTGACCAGGATACCGCCATCATTGCGACAGGAGGCAAAGCCATGCTGATCGCGGTTGACTGCAACACGGGGAAAAAGGTGTGGGAAACACCCAACCCCAGGGGATGGAAGATGTCGCATTCATCGGTGATGCCCATGGTCTTCAACGGGAAAAAAATGTATGTGTATGCGGCCATTGGCGGAGTTTGCGGCATTTCGGCCAGCGGGGCCGACCGTGGAAGGATCCTTTGGGAAACGGGAGCGTTTGCCCCCTCGGTGGTAGCCCCCTCCCCTGTAATCCTGGATAATGGTAAAGTCTTCGTGACGGCAGGATATGGCGCCGGGTCGGTCCTGCTCCGGGTGACGGGAGGTGAAGGACGGTACCGGGTTGAGATACTGCAGATGTTCAAACCGCAGGAGGGACTTGCCTCCGAGCAGCAAACCCCGATTTTCTCCGGGGGATACCTCTATGGGATCCTACCCAAGGATGCAGGCGGACTGCGGAATCAGCTTGTCTGCTGTAAGGCCGGAGACTGTAAGAATATCGTGATGAGCAGCGGTAAAACCGACCGTTTTGGCCTGGGTCCATACATCATGGCCGACGGGAAGTTATTTATCCTGAACGATGACGGGGAGATGACCATCGCCAGCTTTTCACCATCGCGGTTCACCACCCTCGACAAGGCCAGGATCATCGACGGCCAGGATTCGTGGGGCCCCGTGGTAATCACCGGGGGATACCTGCTGATGCGGGATTCAAAACAGCTGGTTTGTCTCGATATTAAAGCCAGGTGAAAAACACGCCGGTGCCCGGATAATCATATTGAAACGGGTACTTTGTTTAGTCAGTTAACGTTGTAATGTAAAGGAACGCCGGATGAAACAAAAAAGTGTACTGATCATTGCCCTTGTTTTTTTACTGGCGGGGGTAGCCTACATGTTCTGGGATATGTTTTTCCGCCAGCCGGAGAGCAGCGTTAACCCGTATGCCCTCGATATGAAGACCATCAGGGGACATGACACCCTGGTGCCATGGTATGGCGAGGTGCAGCAGATCAGACCGGGTTTGGCTGAAATTTATGGAATTGCTGTCGATAAAGCCGACCGGATCTATGTTGCCGGGGAAAAGGGGGTCGAGATTTACGACCCTGCGGGAAAACGGGAAACCTCCTTTGTTATTGATGGAGCTGCAGGCTGCATCCAGGTTGACAAGAATGGACTCATCTACCTGGGGATGGAGGATCATCTTGAAATTTTCAATAAAGAGGGAAAAAAACTGGTACAATGGAACAGTTGCGGGGGTAACGCCGTCATCACCTCCATCGCAGTCAGTAACGACTGTGTTTTTATCGCCGATGCAGGCAACAAGGTAGTTTACCGTTACGACCATGCCGGGAACCTGCAGAAAAAAATAGGAGAAAAAGATCCCCACGACAGTATTCCGGGGTTCGTGGTACCCAGTCCATGGTTTGACCTTGCCATCGACCGCCGGGGTTTCCTCTGGGTGGTGAATCCCGGGCGTCACTGCCTGGAACAGTTTACTGCCGATGGTTCCCTTATCTCCTCCTGGGGGAAGGCCTCCATGGCAATGGAGGGTTTCTGCGGGTGCTGCAACCCGTCGAATTTCGCCTTTCTTTCCGATGGCTCCTTCGTGACCAGCGAAAAGGCAATTGAACGTGTAAAGGTATATACACCGGCCGGCGATTTCAGTTGTGTGGTCGCTGCTCCCGGTTCGTTTGACGAGGGAACGCGGGGACTGGATCTCGCCGTGGATTCGAAAGAGCGGATCCTGGTCCTTGATCCTGTTCGCAAACAGGTGAGAATCTTTGTAATGAAGAGATAATCTACAGAAGATGACCAGCAGAAGAGAGTTTTTAACCGGGATGGCCCGCGGAGGAATCCTGGGGTTGATGGTATTGTTCAGCGGGGCCATGCTGCGGCGGTGGGAAAAGGCAGATGGTTGCCGGCGCAGCTATGCCTGCGGGAATTGTGGGTTGTCGGATAACTGTAACCTGCCGGAAGCTGAGAAATTCAGAATGGATAAAAGCGGACCGGGAAAAGAAAAAATAGACTATGGACGAGACGGGAAATAATCCAAAGCTGAACCGCAGGGAGTTCCTGGTCAACGGCATCCGGGCAACGGTCATACTGGGGCTTGGCGGGCTTGCCGTGCTTGCGGTGAAAAAGAGCGAGGCGGGGCAGACTTTGTGGCAGCTTGACCCTGCAAAGTGCATCCAGTGCGGGCGTTGCGCGACCAACTGCGTGCTGGCCCACTCGGCGGTGAGGTGTACCCATGTATATGCCATGTGCGGGTATTGCGACCTCTGCGGAGGGTATTTCAAACCGGGGACCAAAACGCTGAATACGGGCGCCGAAAACCAGCTCTGCCCGACCAATGCGCTCAGGCGTAAATATGTGGAAGATCCCTTTTTTGAATATACCGTCGATGAGCCGTTATGTATCGGTTGCGGGAAATGTGTAAAGGGATGCGGCGCCTTCGGAAACGGCTCACTGCAGCTGCAGGTAAGGCACGATATCTGTGTCCATTGCAACCAGTGCGCCATTGCCCGTTCCTGTCCGGCCGGTGCCTTTAGCAGGGTGCCTGCCGGGAAACCCTATCTGCTGAAACAAATCACGCTGGAAAATCCAAAATAAATGATGAACAAGGGCCGCGTCATCCTGTTGCTGATCATCCTCTTCTCCATTCAGACAGTGGATGTGGCATACGGTGTCCAGCGGTTCCCGAAACCCGAATTCGAATCGGGATATCTCCAGCCCGAAACCCTGCAGCCAACGGCCCGTGCGCCTTTCATGGCCGTGGCCGATGTGATCGTACTGGCCCTGACTCTTTCATTGATCTCCTGGCTGGTGCTGAAGAAAAGGTCGCGGGTCGCAGTTTTCTGGACCTCGGTTTTCTCGCTGGCCTATTTTGGCTTCTACCGCCAGGGATGTGTCTGTTCGATCGGCGCTATCCAGAATGTGGTGCTGGCCCTGTTTGAGCATGATTATGTAATTCCCCTTGCCGTCCTGGCATTTTTCATTCTCCCGCTGGTTTTCACCCTCTTTTTCGGACGGACATTCTGCGCAGGGGTTTGTCCCTTCGGGGCCATGCAGGACCTTGTCTCCTTCCGTCCCCGGAAAATCGACCCGCGGCTGAATGCCATCCTGGGTACCTTCCCATATATTTACCTGGGGTTGGCTATCCTCTATGCCGCCACCGGGACCGATTTCATCATCTGCCGGTATGACCCCTTCGTGGGAATCTTCAGGTTCAACGCCACCTTCGGGATGCTGTTCTTTGCCGTCTCCCTGCTGATTTCGGGAATTTTCATTGCCAGGCCCTACTGCCGCTACCTTTGCCCCTATGGCGTATTGCTCAACTGGGTCAGCAGGCTTTCCTGGAAACATCTTACCATTACGCCGGCAGCCTGCATTCAGTGCCGGCTTTGCGAATCATCCTGCCCTTACGATGCCATCGATATGCCCCTGACCGGGAGAAACCCCGAAACCAGGCCGGTCACCGTGCGAAAACTGATCCTGGTATCGTTGCTGGTTCCATTTTTTGTCGTCCTGGGGGGATGGACGGGGTCGCAGCTACACCGGACCCTTGCAGGAATGAACAGCAAAGTTCGCCTTGCATCCATGTTACAAGACCCCGGCAAAATTGTTGACAGGGCTGAACCCTTTGAAATCACTGCTTACCGAACATCGGGCAAAACCATCACCCAGGTCGCTGAAGAGGCCTCCGCGGTACTCCGGCAGTTTTACACCGGCAGCTGGATCCTGGGCTGTTTCATCGGCCTGGTTTTCGGAATCATCCTGGCCAGTCGCCTGCTGACCCGTTACCGCACCGACTATACCCCCAACAAAGGCGCCTGCTACAGCTGTGCCCGCTGTGTGGATTATTGCCCTGTTGAAAAAAACGGATTAACGGAATTGCTGCCATGACAGGCCAACACGGAGAATCATTGAACTAACGGACATGAAAAACCTGGGTGAACGAAGGATATTGCACACCATCGCCATGATCAGCGCTGCATTCGCGGTTATCATGTGCGTCCTGATTATCGTGAATTATATCCAGGTAAAGCGCGCCGACCCGCTGAATGCTGTCAGCCTCAAGATCCTGGGCGAAAAACTGCAGGCCGATCCCGGGGATGAGCAGCTGCGCCAGGAGGTCCGCACCCTCGACCTGCTCGCCCGGAAAGCCTTCTTTACCACCCAGTGGCAGGTCAGGATGGGCGGGTATCTTCTGTTCTTCAGCCTGCTCATCGTGGTCATCTGCCTGAAGGCGATCGAACTCCGGACCAAGATCACACCCGTCATTCCTGAAGAGGAAAGGAACGATTTCTGGTCCGAACAGAAAATCAACCGGAGATGGGTCGGCTATACCGGGATCACCCTCGTTGCCATTTCGCTGGCGCTGGTATTCCTTACACACAGGGAACTTGCAGGCAATGCAGGCAATGCAGGCAATGCAAACAATGCAGGCAATGCAAACAATGCAAACAATGCAGGCAATGCAGGCGATGCAGGCAATGCAAATAATGAGGGGATGCAGGTAAAGGGGGCTGATTCGGTTAGTAAGGCAGTGGGAAAAGTGACGGACATGGAGGGTTTTCCTTCGGCGAAGGAGCTGGCGGCCAATTTCCCATCCTTCAGGGGTCCGGGGGGGAATGGGGTTGCTTTCCAGAAAAATATTCCTACAAGCTGGGACGGGAAAAGCGGCAAAAATATAAAGTGGAAAACAGCGATCCCGCTGCCGGGCTTCAATTCGCCGGTTATATGGAACGACAGGGTCTTTATTACAGGGGCGAGTGAGACCAGCCGTGAAGTGTACTGTGTTGACCTGAATTCCGGGAAGATTTTGTGGAGTACACCGGTGAAGGAGATCCCGGGCACGCCGGAAAAGGCCCCTTCGGTGAACCGGGAAACCGGCCAGAGCGCCCCGACCATGACGACCGACGGGCGCCGGGTATATGCCATTTTTGCCAACGGAGACCTGATCGCGCTCGATTTTGACGGAAAAAAGATCTGGTCAAAGAACCTCGGGCTTCCTGCCAACCACTACGGCCATTCCTCGTCGCTGATCATGTACCATGACAGGCTTATCATCCAGTATGATCAGCGGGGTGCGGGCAGCGTGATGGCATTGGCGGGGAAAACCGGCGAGGTGGTATGGAAAACCAGCAGGAGTGTCAAAATTTCATGGGCCTCCCCGGTACTGGTCAATACCGGGAAACGGATGGAACTCATCCTCGCGGCCGATCCCCTGGTAGCTTCATACGACCCGGCCGACGGTAAAGAGCTTTGGAAGATGGAATGTATCTCGGGCGAGGTCGGGCCTTCCGTTGCCTATGCCGACGGGGTGGTGTTTTCGGTCAACGACTATGCCAAACTGGCTGCCGTGGAGATCGGGGAAAGCCCTAAACTGCTTTGGGAGGACAATGAATTCCTTTCGGATATCCCCAGTCCGCTGGCAACCGGCAAATACCTCTTCATGGCGACCAGCTACGGTACGGTGGTTTGTTACGATGCAAGGAAGGGAACGAAATACTGGACACATGAATACGACACCCCCATCTATGCCTCACCGATGCTGGCTGATGGAAAGGTTTTCCTGCTCGACAAAAAGGGAATCATGCATATTGTAAAACCGGATCAGACCTTTGCCGTTGTCAGTGAATGCCCGCTGGGCGAAGGATCCGTTTGTACACCCGCTTTTGCCGATGGTAAAATCGTGATAAGGGGGGATAGGAATTTGTATTGTATCGGGAAGTGAATCCGGCACGAATGCGGGTAAAAGCATAGATTTGCAGAAAAATCAAAATGTCACATGAACATCGGGCGGAGGAGATAGTTTGAAAAGGAGGCAGGTTTTGCTACAAGGGGAGGAATTTCAGGTTATTGCGCTGCTGGTGCGTCATTCAATTAATTGATTGTTTAAACTAAAAACTTAGAGATGAGCAAATTGGTAATAAACAGCTTTGCAGAGTTCGAACAATTCATCGGCAAGGAATTGGGCATATCCGATTACCTGAAGATAACCCAGGAACAGATCAATAAATTTGCGGAGGCAACCATGGATCATCAATGGATTCATGTGGATACCGAGAGGGCTAAGACCGAAAGCCCCTATAAGACCACCATCGCACATGGCTACCTGAATCTTTCGGTATTACCTTTTTTATGGGACCAGATCATCGAGGTGAACAACATCAAAATGCTGGTGAACTACGGTATTGAAAAGCTCCGGTTTAACCAGCCCGTACTGGTCGACAATGAGGTCAGGGTAAGGGCGAAACTGGCCTCGATCATCAACCTCAGGGGAATCGCCAAAGCGGAGGTCAATGTCTCCCTGGAGATCAAAGACAACAGGAAAACCGCCTTTGATGCGACCGTGGTTTTTCTGTATCATTTTATCTGACAGACAGGATACCCGCCGTTACATGCATTCCGTGAATGACATAACGGTGATTCGGGATAACCCGGAAAAGAAAATATTACCACATGAAAACAAAAGGCAGGGTTGGATTCTGGCGTCGCCTCGCGGCGTTCTGGATCGATGCTTTCGTCATCTACTCGCTGGCAAAGGTGGTCATCGTATTGCTGTCGCTGATGGCTTTCCGGATCTCCTTTGAAGCCATCTTTGTTATTACCGGCGCCTTTTATGCCGTCGTCATGCTTTCGAAGTACCGTCAAACCACCGGTAAAATGCTCCTGAAAACAGGGGTAGCTTCAATAAATGACGAACCCCTACATTTCAGGGATATCCTGCTGCGGGAGCTATTCGGCAAGTGGGGAACCACGGTGCTGCTGCCGGTCCTGCTGGGGATGATCCTGGAAAAGAGTTGGCTTCCCACGGTTTCAGGGCTTGAGATCATGGTGCCGGTGGTGTTGGCAAACTTCATCTACTACCTTTTTGCCAAACGTGCCTGGTATGAAGCGCTGGCCGGGATGACCGTGAAAAGGGTGGAGGGGCCGCAAACGGTCAAAACAGGTTTTTTAATCCTCATCGCCGCAGCCCTGCTGGGGATCGGTACAACCACGGCCGAGTTCCTGGTAAAAGGCCGCATTCCCTGCCGTATGGCTGCTTTCCAGAATTCCGCCTCCACAAAACCCTATGTGAGGTTCCTGGAAAAACAAAATACGGCGCCCGTGGATTACGTAATGGGGCTCTTCGAAAAATATGACGTGGTGGTGCTGTGCGAACGGGCCCACCCGGAGATGACCCAGTGGGACTTTATCTTTGACGTGGTCCGTGACCCCCGTTTTATCGAAAAGGTGGGCCATGTTTTCACTGAATATGGCCAGACGGGCATCCAGGGGGATCTCGATAAGTTCATGATGACCGACAGCCTCAATGATAGGGAGGTGAAGGCAAATGTGCTGCACCTGATGCGCAACCTGGGCGTCTGGCCTGCCTGGACCAACAATAACTTCAACCTTTACCTGGCCCGGCTCTATCGCCTGAACCAGACCCTGTCGCCCGAAAACCGTATACAGCATCACTTTACCGACGGCGCCGTCGACTGGTCAGCCATCAGGACGGTGAGTGATTATAAAAAATACCAGAAGAATATTGTCTGGAACCGCGACAGTATCATGGCCGGTACCGTCATCACGGGAATGAAAAGTATCGCTGAAACCTTAGGGAAACCTGCAAAATGCCTCGTTATCATGAATTACCGCCACGGTATGGATCTGACCGACCGGCTTCCTGATGTAAAAAGGGTAAACACCTTTGAATTCATGAAAGACAGTTTTGGCAACCGTGCGGCCAATGTGCTGATCAATACCCGGTTCCTCATATCGGTGCCCCTGGCGGGCGGCGTCTGGGATGCCGCTTTTGAGCAAACAGGCAACAGGCCTGTGGGCTTTGATTTCAGGGGATCACCCTTTGGAAATTCGGGTTTTGACCTGTTTCCGTTTAACAACCTGCTCAAACCGGGCAATACCCCTTCGTCGAACGGCTCGCTGCGGTACAGGGATGTATTCACAGGCTTTGTATTTACCCACCCGGTGAAAGATCAGTACCTTCAATCCAATATTCCCGGGTATTTTGACGGTTTTGAAACCGAATATATCCGCAGGATGGCATGCCTGGATCCCGGCTATAAGCCGGCAGCCGAAGAGGAGATGAAAGATCTCCGCAACAGGGATGCTGACGGGATCAGGAGGCATTTGGAATTCACCATAGAAACAATCGTTGAGCTCTGTTTTTATGGTTTTGCCGCAATTGGCCTGCTGATTGGCCTGGGGGTGTTTCCCTTCAGGAAGTTTTTGTAAAATCTTGAAATGGAAGGATGAAGATTACCGCACAGCATATTACCGAAAAAGTTGACAAGATCGTCGCCCGGCGCGGGGTGGCGGTGGATGCCGTGATCCCCATCCTGCAGGATATCCAGCAGGCATTCAACTATCTGCCGGCAGAAGCGCTGAAACGGGTTTGCGAAACAACAGATATAACCCCATCGCGCATCTCGGGGATCTCCACCTTTTATAACCAGTTCCGTCACCAGCCTGCAGGAATACACCGCATCCAGGTGTGCACAGGGACCGCATGCCATGTGAAGGGAGCCCAGTTTGTCTATGAGGCCTTCAGGCGGGAGTTGAAGCTGAAGGACCACGAAGATACCGATGCCACGATGCTCTTCACCATCGAAAAGGTAGCCTGCCTGGGCTGCTGTACCCTGGCTCCTGCCATCAGGGTCGATGAGGTGACCTATGGCCATGTTGAACCTGAAAAGGTAGGGGAGGTGCTGAAGGATTTCCTGTCAAAAAAGCAGGCGGGGAGCGATGCCGGCTTTAAGGTAAGCGACCATAAAACAGGCTTCCAGGGCGAAATACGCATCGGCCTTGGCTCCTGCTGCGTGGCAAGCGGCAGCGCCGAAGTGAAGTCGGAACTCGAAAAGACCCTTTCACAGGCAAAAATCAGGATCAATGTGCAACAGGTTGGCTGCGTGGGCATCTGCAACCAGGTGCCGATCATGGAGATCATCAAACCCGGCGAATTACCTGCATTTTATGCGAAGATAAAACCCGAGGAGGTCAGGGAGGTGCTGCTCAGCCATTTTAAACCGGAGGGATATTATAACCGCCTGCGAAACGGTTTCTTTCACGTTTTTGATAACCTGCTGGCCGATGGCGCCCCGAAATCCTTCAGGAAATATATGGGCGAGCAGCGCGACAGCCCGCTTTCTAAATTCCTGGATCCGCAGGTCAACATCGCAACGGAGAACAGGGGGGTGACCAACCCCGTTGATCTTGCGGGTTATCGCAGGAGCGGTGGGTTTGAATCCCTGAAGAAATGCCTTGATACCATGACGCCGCAACAGGTGGTGGAGGAGATCGCCAGCAGCGGGTTGCGCGGCCGCGGGGGTGCGGGATTCCCGACGGGCCGGAAATGGCAGATGGTCAGGGATGCCGATGCGCCTGAAAAATATGTGATTTGCAACGGCGACGAGGGCGACCCGGGCGCCTTTATGGACCGCATGCTGCTCGAATCCTATCCCTACCGCATCATCGAGGGGATGCTGATTGCCGCTTACGCCACCGGGGCAACGCATGGCCTCTTTTACATCCGTGCCGAGTACCCGCTGGCCGTGATGCGGATCACCGAAGCCCTGGATACCTGCAGGGAAAACGGGATTGTCGGAGCCAATATCTTGGGATCGGGATTTGCCTTTGACATAAGACTCTTTGGTGGAGCCGGGGCCTTCGTATGCGGCGAGGAGACCGCCCTGATCGCCTCGGTCGAAGGAAAACGGGGACTTCCGCGGATGCGGCCGCCCTATCCCGTTGAAAAGGGATTGTGGAACAAACCCACCCTGATCAACAATACCGAAACACTGTCGATGGTTCCCTGGATCATCCATCACGGGGCATCCGCCTTTTCAGCCATCGGGACGGCCGGCAGCAAGGGGACCAAGGTGTTTGCCCTTGCCGGCAAAGTAAAGCGGGGCGGCCTGATCGAGATCCCGATGGGGATCACCATCCGGCAGATCGTGGAGGAGATCGGCGGCGGCATCACCGGAGATAAAAAATTCAAAGCCGTTCAGATCGGCGGCCCTTCGGGAGGGTGCCTGCCCGCCTCATCCGCCGGCATGCCCATCGATTTTGAGGCGCTTAAACAGGCCGGAACCATGATGGGTTCAGGAGGACTGATCGTGCTTGACGAATCGGACTGCATGGTCGACATGGCACACTATTTCCTATCCTTTACCCAGAACCAGTCGTGCGGAAGATGCACCTTCTGCCGGATCGGGACCCGCAGGATGCTCGAACTGCTCGACAAGATCAGGAACGGGCACGGAACTGCCGCGGATCTGACAAACCTGGAAAAACTGGCCGTCAGCACAAG
The DNA here is from genome assembly GCA_037133475.1 of Bacteroidota bacterium. Taxonomy (GTDB): domain Bacteria; phylum Bacteroidota; class Bacteroidia; order Bacteroidales; family FEN-979; genus CAIVAT01. Next base: position 227,266 of record JBAXOB010000001.1, on the reverse strand, counting down.
CCGCGGAAGTATCTGCGGCCTCGGCAAAACGGCTCCCAACCCGGTCCTGACCACGCTTCATTATTTCCGCGAAGAATATGAAGCCCATCTCGAGGGACATTGTCCTGCGGGAAGGTGCCTGCCACTGATTCACTACGAGGTTGACAAAAGCTGCATCGGCTGCACCAAGTGCGCCCAGCGTTGTCCCTCGGATGCCATTGCCTTTAAACCCTATGAAGTTCACTCGATTGATCTGGAAAAATGTATAAAATGCGATATCTGCCGGCAGATCTGCCCTGTAAATGCCATTACGGTCCATTGATATGGTAAAGCTGACCATCGACCGTGTTCCTGTTGAAACCAGGGAGGGAATAACCATCATGGAGGCTGCTGCCTCCGTAGGAATCTCCATTCCCTCCATGTGCTATAAACCGGGATTTTCGAACCATCCATCCTGCATGGTATGCATGGTGAAGGAGGTGAACCGTGACCAGCTTCTTCCCGCCTGTGCCATGCCGGTTTCGGAGGGGATGAACATCCTTACCGCGACAGCTGAGGTGGCGGAGGCACGCAAAGAGGCCCTGGAACTGCTGCTCAGCGACCATGCCGGCGACTGTGAAGCCCCATGCCGGCTCACCTGCCCGGCCTTTATGGATATCCCGCTGATGAACCGCCTGATAGCGGGCGGCGATTTTAGCCGTGCGCTGAAAATCGTCAGGGAGGAGATCGCCCTGCCGCTGATCCTGGGCTATATCTGCCCGGCGCCCTGCGAAAAGGCGTGTAAACGAAAGGCGATGGATTCGGCTGTCTCCATCTGCCTTTTAAAACGTGCAACGGTTCAGCAGGACGAAAAGGGCGACAACCAGTTTCCCGTTCCGGCTGAACCAAATGGAAAACGGGTTGCCATCATCGGCACCGGGCCCGCCGGTCTCGCCGCGGCATTTTACCTGCTGCGTTCGGGCCATGGCTGCGTGTTGTTCGACAGGGCTGAACAGGCCGGGGGCACCATGCGGTACGGGATCCCGGGCGAACATCTCCCGGGAGAGATCCTGGATACCGAAATTAGCCTCATCAACCTTATGGGAGCTGAATTCAGGCTGAATTCCGTTATTGACTCGGAATACTTCAACAACGCGGTTTTACCTGTGTTTGATGCGGTCATCCTGGCTACAGGGCACCAGGATGCAACCCTGGCCGGTATGTTTGGAATACAGCCCGGTGCAGCAGGCACCTTTATCGATAAAAAACATTTCACCACCAACCTGCCCGGGGTTTTCGCCTGCGGTAATGTTATCCGTGAACAGAGAATGGCGGTTCAATCGGTTGCCCAGGGGAAGATGGCGGCCCTGGCGGTTGAAAGTTACCTGGGAACCCATCTTTATCAACAAACCGTAAATCCTTTTTTAACGCCGGCAGGCAAGGAATCGCACCACAGGGGATCGGTGTCGGTGACGGGTCACCTGTTTGAAACGGAATGGCCGGAATATCTCCGGGAAAGTACAGCCGATGACCGTGTAACCCCTTCAGGGGATGTGATGGGCAGTTTTACGAGGGAGGAGGCCATCCGTGAAGCAAAGCGATGCCTGCATTGCGATTGCCGCAAACCGGCGAGCTGCAAACTGAGGCATTATTCCGACGAATACGGGGCCAGCCGGAAACGGTATGCCGGGCCGGACCGGAAACGGATCACCCGGTCGCTGCAGCACGAAACGGTAGTCTATGAAAAGGAGAAATGTATCCGTTGCGGGTTATGCGTTGAAATCGCGGAGGCACAAGGGGAGCCGATAGGGCTTACCTTTGCCGGGAGGGGCTTTGACGTACAGATCACGGTACCCTTTGGCGAAACCATCCGCGAAGCGCTGCAGGCAGCCGCCGCCGCCTGCGTGGAGGCATGTCCTACGGGAGCCCTGGCATACAGAAATCTTGAGGAAAGAAACATCTGATGATTATAAAAACCAATTACCGTTACCACCTGTCCCTTTTCATCTGCCTGTTCGGATGGATCTTCGTCAACGGGCAGCAGCAGGGGCCCGACTGCTGGCCCTCTTTCCGAGGGAACGCCCGGCTGACGGGAAGTGCTCCGGTTGTGCTGAAGCCCCCGTTCCGCCTCCTGTGGACCTTCAAAACGGGCGATGCCATCAAATCATCGCCGGTCATCTGCAACGGCACGGTCTATATCGGATCCAATGATGGTTTTCTCTATGCCCTGACCTCCGCGGGGAGCCTGAAATGGAAGTTCAATGCCGCGACCGCCATAGAATCACCCCCGCTGATGGTTGAAAACACCATTTATGTTGGGTCGCTGGAGGGCATCCTCTTTGCCATCGACGCCACTACGGGCAGCCTGAAGTGGAAGTATAAAACCGACGGCCAGATCTCGGGATCGGCAAGCCAGGCGATCAGGATGAGCACCAAAAGGAGTTGTATCGTGGTGGGAAGTTATGACTTCAGCCTTCATTGCGTTGATGCAGCTTCCGGGAAGGGAATCTGGAAATATGAATCGGGGAACTACATCAACGGGGCCCCTGCCGTGAGCGGCAACCTTATTGTTTTCGGGGGATGCGACGGGCTGCTGCATATGCTGGGAGTGGAAGATGGAAAACAGATTGACCAGGTTGACGTAGGCACCTATATCCCTGCCTCTGCGGCAATCCCGGGCGACAAGGCCTTTTTTGGAAATTACGACGGCGTATTCTTTTGTGTGGATATCCGGCAGAAAAAAATCCTCTGGCAGACCGACGGTGGCGGGCCTTTCCTTGCCTCGCCGGCAGTATCGGCCGGGAAGGTCGTTACCGGGTCGCAAAACCGGTTTATTTATTGCTTTGACGCCGGCAGCGGAAAGGAATTATGGAAGTTTAAAACAAACGGGAAGGTGGATGCCTCCCCCGTCATTGCAGGAAATCATGTGGTCGCCGCATCGGCCGACGGCAGGATCCATTTGCTTGATATCAACAGCGGATCCGAGAAATGGAGTTATGAAATCGGCAGCCCTGTGTTCAGCACGCCGGCTGTCACCACAAAAATGATTGCGGTTGGCGCCGGCGACGGGAAGGTCTATGTTTTCGGACAGTAGGGCGGCCTGCCTGCTTGTACAAAGGAATGTTGTCATTTATCCGGATAGGGATTAAAGAATGAAATTATGAAGATTGTCAGCATCGTTCCGGGTTTCGGGGGTACCTTTTATTGTGGCAACTGTCTGCGCGACAGCGCCTATGTGCAGTCGTTACGGGAGGCCGGACATGATGCCATGATCCTGCCCATGTACCTGCCGCTGACCGCTGATCTGGAATCGAAGGATGACGGTTTACCCGTATTCTACGGGGCTGTCAATATTTACCTCAGGCAGCAGTTTCCACTCTTCCGCCATATGCCGGGATGGATGGAACGGTTTTTTGACTCCACGCCGGTGCTGAAATTTGCCGCCGGGAAATCGGGTTCCACCCGGGCAAAGGGACTGGAAAAGCTTACCGAATCGATGCTGTTGGGTGAGAAGGGATTTCAGCACAAAGAGCTGGATCACCTGGTCGATTTTTTAAAGAATCAACATAAACCCGATATTGTCCATTTTTCCAATGCCCTGCTGCTGGGCATGGCCCGGCGGATCAGGGATGAGGTTGGCGTGCCGGTAATCTGCTCGCTGCAGGACGAGGATGTGTGGGTTGATGCCATGGAGGAGGGCTGGGTTGACAGGATCTGGCAGCTGATGGCTGAAAAGGGAAGGGATGTGGATGCTTTCGTGGCGGTAAGTTCCTGGTTTGCCTCCGTCATGCAGCATAAGATGAACATCCCGCCGGAAAAGATGCACGTAATCCCGATCGGTGTTGATCCGGAGCGTTACACAGTTACGCCGCCGGCAGCCTCCCCGCAGGCAATCGGGTATTTGTCGAGGATCTGCGAAGAAAACGGGTTCGAAGTACTGATGGATGCCTTTATCCTGCTGAAAGCCCGGCCACGGTTCAGCGACCTGGTATTGATTGCTACGGGCGGGATGACGGGCGACGACAAACCCTTCCTGAACCGCCAGCTGAAAAAGCTGGAACAGCATAACCTCCGCCATTTTTTCAAGATACTGCCTGATTTTGCAACAGGGATCCTGCCGGAATTTTTCAAAGCCTTGTCGGTAATGTCGGTCCCGGTGTTGAAGGGGGAGGCCTTCGGATTGTACCAGCTGGAAGCGCTGGCATCGGGGATCCCGCTGGTCCAGCCGCAACTGGGGGCATTCCCTGATGTGATCGGGTTGACCGGAGGCGGTGTGATTTATCAACCGAATACTGCTGAAGCGCTTGCAAACAAACTGGCAGAGGTGCTTTCCGATACCGACCGGCTCCGGCTGATGGGCCTTGCGGGAAGGAGAGCCGTTGAAGACCATTACGACAGTAAGAATCTTACCAAGAGAATGGTTGAGATTTATACAAGGGTGGCGCTGTAATAATCGAGATAATAGCACGGTTTATAATCTGTTTTTCAATGGTAATCGCAGAACTCAGGAATGTATCCAAATCATATGGCAACCAGGATCCCGACAAGGTCAATCTTGTGCTGGACGACGTTTCCCTGTCAATTAACGAGAAGGAGTCGCTGGCCATCATGGGCCCGTCAGGCTCGGGAAAAAGCACCTTGCTGAATATCCTGGGAACGCTCGATTTGCCGGGTTCCGGTGAGGTTATCCTGAATGGAACCAGTGTCAGCCTGTTTACTGCGAACGGACTGGCTGCCATCCGGAACCGCTTTATCGGCTTTGTTTTCCAGCAGCATCACCTGTTGCCCCAGCTCACCCTGATCGAAAACGTGCTCCTTCCCCTTTTGCCGGACAGAGACAAGGCACACCGGAAGGATGGCGAGGAACGTGCCCGCCACCTGATCGGCAGGGTAGGGCTTACCGGCATGATCCATCGCAGGCCGGCCCATTTGTCGGTGGGTGAATGCCAGCGGGCAGCGGTGGTAAGGGCGATGGTAAACCAGCCGAAGCTGCTGCTGGCTGATGAGCCGACAGGTTCGCTCGATGCCGGTAATGCCACGCAGCTCGGGCAGTTGCTGGCGGAGCTGAATCTTGAGCAAAACCTTGCCGTGGTGGTGGTAACGCACTCGATGGAGATTGCCATGCGAATGGGGAAAATCTACCAGCTTGCCTCCGGGAAACTTAACCGGCTGGAAAGACCATGAACCGTATCCGACTTTTACTCCGCAACCTTTGGTTCTACCGCAAACCTTACCTGGCCGTCGCGGCCGGGGTGATGGTAAGCACCGCGATACTCACCGGGGCACTCATTGTCGGCGATTCGGTGCAGTTCAGCCTGCGGCGTTATACCGATATCCGCCTGGGGGCCATACGATACTCCCTGCCGCAGGGAGAGCGGTTTTTCAGGCAAAAACTGGCGGATGAACTCTTTTCCGGAACCCAAATCCAGGGAGCCCCTGCCATCCGCTGCGGTGCGATTGCCATCAACAGTGACAAGAACCTCAGGATCAACCAGGTTGAGGTAACCGGGATCGACAGCCGGTTTACCGGATTCTGGGACAGGTTATTACCGGTTCCAAAGGAGGACGCAGCCATCCTCAGCAAAAATGTGGCAGAAAAGCTGGGACTCCAAACCGGGGATGAAATGCTGCTCCGTATTCAGAAAGCGGGGAAGACCCCTGCAAATGCTCCCTTCTCCGCGGAAAAGGAGGCCTCCGTTTCGGTACGTGTTAAAATTGCCGGCATCGTCCGCGATGAGCAGATGGGCCGGTTCAGCCTGAAAAGCAATCAAACGGCCCCCTTCAATATTTTCGTCTCCCTGCCCCGGCTGGCCTCCCTGCTGGGGATGAAGGGGTATGCGAACCTGCTCGTGGCGGGGGATAAAGGAGGGGTAAAGACCGATCTGCTTAACTCAGGCAAGGCGCTCCGGGCCTGCTGGAAGCCGGAGGATGCCGGCCTGCATTTCACAGCCCTTCCTGGGAAAGAGGGTAACGACGGCGAATGGGAAATTACCAGCGACCGGATCTTCTTCGATGATTCCACGGCAGCTGCCATTGAATCTGTCATCCCGCAATGCGGATCAGTGCTGACCTACCTCGTAAACGCCATCTCCACCCAGGGGAAATCAACCCCCTATTCGTTCGTAACGGCGGCCAATGAAAATTTCCTGAATGAAAACCTGGCTCCCGGAGAGATCATCGTCAACAAATGGCTGGCACAGGACCTGGGAATCGGTAGCAGCGACAGGGTGTCCCTGCGCTATTTCATCATGGGACCGCTCAGGACAATGAAAGAGGACAGCGCCATTTTCCATGTAAAAAGGGTCATTCCTGACAAAATACCACTTGGAGATCCGCAGCTGATGCCCGATTTCCCGGGGATGTCGGATGCCGGGAACTGCCGCGACTGGGAAACCGGCGCACCGATCGACCTGAAGAAGATACGGGACAAAGATGAACGCTACTGGAAAATTTACAGGGGAACGCCGAAAGCCTTTATCTCACTGGAAACCGGGAAAAAAATCTGGGATAACAGGTTTGGGCACCGTACCGCATTCCGGTTTCATGCCTCTCCAAAAGAGCTTGCCGGGATAAAGACCGGCCTCATGCAAAAACTCCGGCCGGAACAATACGGGCTCGTATTTCAGCCGGTTTACCGGGAGGGGCAAGCAGCGGCTGGCCATTCAACCGATTTCGGCCAGCTGTTCCTCAGCCTTAGCTTTTTTATCATCCTGAGCGCGGTGTTGCTTACGGCTATGTTGTTTGCCCTTCTTGCACGTTCACGCATGGCCGAAACCGCCATTCTTGCCGCCACAGGCTTCCGCAGGCAACAGATATTTGGCATGCTTGCGGCAGAGGCATTGCTGGTGACGCTTGCCGGCGCCATTCCAGGGGCACTTGCCGGAATCCTTTATAACAAGATCCTGATTTTTGGATTAAATACGCTGTGGTACGACGCGGTCAACACCTCTATGGTTGTGATGGATATCCAACCAATGACGCTGTTATACGGGATCCTGTCGGGGGTGGGCCTCTCCCTGCTGGTTTTAATCGCCGTACTGGCGAAAAATCTTCGCAACCCGCTGGCATTAATGGTAAAAGGGGACTTCGGGGTCAGGAATGTCGCGGCATCCCTGAAAACCAGGTTATGGGGGGTCATGACCGGACTGGCTGCCGTGGGCAGCGCCCTGGGGCTCATCCTGCAACAGCTCATCCACGGACAAGCCATGGATGTTACCCTGTTCCTCACAGCCGGGGCCCTGCTCCTGCTTGGGCAGCTCTGCCTGCTGAATTACCTCCTGGCCCGGGCAACCGTGAAAGAAACGGTGGGAATCAGCCGCTTCCCCGAGCTGGTGGTGAAAAATCTCGGGTTGAACCGGAAAAGGAGCATGGCTGTCGTCACGTTGCTGGCGCTGGGAACCTTTACCATCGTGATCACCGGGGCAAACAGGCGGACCTTTTATGGTACCGAATCAAGCCGCAGTTCGGGGACGGGAGGGTTCCTTTTTTGGGCCCAGACTACGATTCCCATCCTGAACGACCTGAACACCCCAGCCGGGGCCAGGAACTACGGATTGGAGGATGAAGCGCTGCTACGGCAGGTGCGGTTCACCCAGCTTACCCGCCTGGATGGCGACGATGCCAGCTGCCTTAACCTGAACCAGGTATCCCGGCCTGCGCTGCTTGGCGTGCCACCGCAGTATTTTGACGGGATACATGCGTTTAGCTTCACCAGCCTGGTGTCGGCAACCAACCCTGGATCTCCCTGGGCAACCCTGCAGAAACCCCTTGCACCCGGCATGATTGCGGGTTTTGCCGACCAGACCGTGATCACCTGGGGCCTTCAGAAAAAAACCGGGGATACCCTGTTTTACAGGGACGAATCAGGAAAGATGTTAAAGATCAAGCTGATGGGAGGGTTGGAGAACTCGTTATTCCAGGGAAACATCCTGGTTTCCGACAGCCTGTTGCATATATTTTATCCATCGGCCGGAGGTTCCCGCGTCATGCTGGTCGATGGCCCGGCTTCCCTAAAAGACACCCTTGCCTCCAGGCTTGAGTCGCTTTTCCGCGACCAGGGAATGATGATCACCACCACCGCATCGAGACTTGCCACCTTTAATTCGGTCGAAAATACCTACCTGTCGGTATTTATGCTGTTGGGCGGACTGGGGGTTATTCTTGGGACTGTCGGGCTGGGTATCGTTATTTTTCAGACGATCAGGCAACGGAAACGGGAATTTGCCATCTACCTGGCATTGGGATTTACAGGAAAATTTATCTTCAGGCTGATCGTGGCCGAACATGTTGCCATGCTTTTATCTGCCATATTTACAGGAGGTGTCGCTGCCCTGGCCGGTATCCTGCCCTCCCTGGTCTCACCCGGATATTCCCTGCCCGGCCTTTTCCTCTCCGCGATCATCCTGGCGCTGGTTGGAAACGGCCTGCTGTGGATATGGCTTGCCGGAAGGGGAGTGATGAAAACCGGCCTTTTGAAAGCTTTGAGGGACGAATAAATACGATATCTATATGCGAAGTCTTGAATATCAGCAATTTTTACCAGTCACGCCTGCGGAGGCCTGGAAGTTTTTCAGCAATCCCGCCAATCTTGGCAGGATCACCCCTGAAGCGATGAACTTTGTGATACGGTCTGAGATGCCCGAAAATATCTACCCGGGACTGATCATCATCTACGCGGTATCACCCATGTTTCATATTCCCCTGAAATGGGTCACCGAGATCACCCATGTAAGGGAACCCTTTTGTTTTGTCGATGAGCAACGGTCGGGTCCCTATGCGATATGGCATCATGAGCACCATTTTAAAGAGGTGCCCGGCGGGGTGATGATGACCGACAAACTGTTTTATAAGGTCCCCTTCGGACCGGTTGGCAAACTGGCCGACCTGCTGTTCGTGCACCGGAAGGTGGAGGGGATTTTCAGTTACCGTAAAGGCGTTCTGGAGAGCCAGGCCGTCCGTCTTTAAGCGGGAACAACAATTTCAGAATTTTCCTTCGAGCCAGGCCGTTTCCGGCCTGGCGCGAAGGAAATCAGGCGCTATTTTTTCCCGTACTCCTTTGGCGTAATTCCCATGTTATAGAACATAAAGGCCCATTTATCCGTCTCACCCTCAATGATCTTTGACAGCGATGAGCCCGATGCCCCGTGTCCCTGGTTGATCTCAATGCGGATCAGGACGGGATTCGGTCCCTTCTGCTTTGCCTGCAGGGTCGAGATGAACTTGAAGGAATGGGCCGGCACCACGCGGTCGTCATGATCGGCCGTGACCACCAGGGTCGCAGGATAGGCAACGCTGTCCTTGATGTTATGCAGCGGTGAGTACTTGTATAGCACGGGGAAATATTTCGCGCTGTCGCTTGAGCCATATTCCACCGACCAGCCCCATCCGACGGTGAATTTCTGAAAACGAAGCATGTCCATCACGCCGACTTCAGGAATGGCAACCTTGAACAGGTCGGGACGCTGTGTCATCACGGCGCCGATCAGCAACCCGCCGTTGGAACCGCCGTTGATCGCCAGTTTTTCTTTGGAGGTGTATTTGTGATCGACCAGGTATTCCGCAGCTGCAATAAAGTCGTCGAAACAATTTTGCTTGTTCAGGAGGTTTCCCCCTTTATGCCATTTTTCGCCATACTCCCCGCCTCCGCGGATATTGGGCATGGCAAAGACACCGTCGTTTTCGTACAGGATGATCTTGGAATTAGAGAAATAGGGGGTCGAACTTACACTGAAACCGCCGTATGCGTAAAGCAGGGTAGGGTGGGAGCCATCGAGTTTGATCCCCTTTTTGTGCACCAGGAACATCGGGACCTTCGTGCCGTCCTTGCTGGTATAAAAAACCTGTTCTGTTTCGAAGTCGTCAATTTTCGCATTGGGAGTCGAATTCTTGAAAACCTCCGACTTCCCGGTCTGGATGTCATAGCGGTAAACACAGGGGGCATAGGTGAAGGAGGAGAAATCGTAAAAGGCATAGGTCTCGTTGTTCAGTCCGCCGATTCCCGATGCAGAGCCAAGGGCCGGAAGGGGCATCTCATGCTCAAAGGCGCCATCGTACGAATACTGGTAGATCCGGGTGCTGGCATCCTTCAGGTAGCTGACAAACAGCTTCCCGCCCAGGGTGGAGGCCGACTCCAGTTTTTCGGGCTTCTCCGGGATGATCTCTTTCCACAATTTCTTTTGCGGGTTGGCAGGATCCACCATGACTACCCGGTAATTTCCCGCCCCGTCGTTGGTGTTGACCAGCAATTTGTCGCCGCTGTTGTTTACGACAGAATAGTTGAATTCAAAGCCCTTGAAAAGAAGCTTGAAATCTTTCTGACCGTTGGCCAGGTTCCTGTAAATGACTTCAGTTCCGTCGGTGCCGGGCGATTTATAAACGAAGAGGTAACGCTCATCCTCGGTGACCTGCGGGTAATAGTACATCTGCGGGTGTGTTTTATCCTCGAAAATCAGCACATCCTGCTCCTGTTTTTCACCCAGCTTGTGATAATAGATCTTCTGGTACTCGCTTTTTGCGGAGAGTTCGGTTCCCGGGGCAGGCTTATCATAGCGGCTGTAATAGAATCCAGATCCATGCCAGGCGGCACCGCCGAATTTCAGCCAGTCGAGCTGGTCATCCAGCTTCTTCTGGGTCGCGATCTCCATGATGAACATGGTTTGCCAGTCGCTGCCTCCTTTGTTCACGTGGTAGGTGATGTACTTTTTGTCGGTTGAAACACCGTCGAGCGCGACCGAAACCGAACCGTCATCAGAAAGTTTATTGGGATCAATCAACACGACGGGAGTTCCCGTAAGCCCTTTCTGGATGTAATAAACCGACTGGTTGCGGATGCCTTCCTGTTTTGAATAAATGATGTATTCGCCAGCCCTGAATGCGCTGAAATACTTGTCATAATTGAGAAGGTCTTTATACCGGCTGCGGATCTGTTCCCTGAAGGGGATCTTCGACAGATAATCCTCGGTAAAGGCCTGCTCGTTTTTTACCCACGCCTTGGTTTCTGCGCTGGTATCGTTTTCGAGCCAGCGATAGGGGTCGGCGACAACCGTGCCGAAGTAATTGTCGGTTTGGGTTCCCTTTTTGGTCTCGGGATAGTTCAATTTTGCCGTTGGGTTTTTACATTGTGAAAATAAAAGGATGAAAGGAATGAGCACTAAAATCGATGGAGTTATACGCATGGGATATGATTTTACAGATGGATAACAAGGTGAATTTGTTGGTAGACACGTTTAAATGACAGCATCGTGTCTCCATAAAACAAGATGTAAAATTCCTTAGAAAATGCGGTTTTTGCAAATGTTTGGAAAAAATAAATTGACTGCGGCTAGAATGAACCCTTCAGCCTTAGGAAAACGGAGGTTTGTGACAGTCGCGCCGCCCCTGGGGCATAGGGTTGAAACGACTGCGCGATAAGCGAAAGATCGAGGTTGTTCATGAGTGAAAAGGTAAAGGTAGGGATAATGAAAACCATTTGGTTGGAGGGATTGTAAATGCCTGCCAGTGAAAGGTTGATCAGCGGGCTGGCCGGATAGGAAAGGGAACCGTACATGGAAAATCCTGTCAGGAATGGATTTTTGGCGTTCAGCAGCCCGGGGTTGTACTGGCTGATCAGGATGTTGGCCGAATTGGTCGTATTCGAATTGTAAAAGCCTTCAAACCGGATCATCATGGAATTGCGGAAGGTGTAATCATATTCCACGGAAGTCAGGACCACCCCGGTGGTGTCGCCGAAATTCCTGACTGGCCGGAACCAGCTCACCTCTCCTTTAAAGCCCCCTTTGGCGATCTGCCCGGCCCATCCCAGCCCAAGTACCAGGTCGCTCTGGGTGTAAACCCCTGCCAGCAACTGGATATCATAACGCCATAGATTCAAACGATAGAGCCCCGCCGCGGTGATCTTCCGGTCTTTGTCGGCCTTTACCGCAATCTCGGCCCTGGAGGAGGGGCTGGTGAAGTATTGCAGCCTGACGGCATCACTGCCCGGTTTTTCTTCGTAATCGAAGTCTAAAAAGGAATAGGTGTTGAAAATGTCGTTTGGGTTCCACACAAAGGTCTGGCTCCAGTTTATCCGCTGCCGGCCAATGGTTACCTGGAATTTTTCCAGGGTATAATCAAGCCACAACCGGTCGATATCGACGTTGAGGATGTAGGATTTTCCCGTGGCGATATTTCGCGAAAGATTCAGCAATCCGTTATCTGCCGCGACGAAATCCTGGTAATGTGGATTCAGCCCGGCAAGTTCGCCCCAGTACAGCCTGTTTCGTTCCTCCAGGCAAAAGCTAAAATCAGGGGTGAAGTTCCACCTGAAATTCAGCCGGTTGTGGATCAGGTTGCTGGTAATCCAGCTTTGACCGGGAGTGTGGATGATGGCGGTCTGCATGTCCTTCAGATACCCGTTCAGCGACCAGCTGCGCTCTTTTGTGACAGGAACAGTATCCTGCGAAAAGGCTGGCAAATAAGATATTACGGAGATAATGACCGTTAGGGATATTCTGAAAATAAACCGCAGGGAGGAAATTTCCTTCCTGCCGTTCATCAACCGGTTGCTTTTTTTATGCATCTTTTCCAACCTGGTCATTGCCATAGTTCCCTTTTATTATTCCAACAGGAGAAGCCGGTTTTCGCCCCCGCCCTTCAATTATTATGCTTTGTGCCATTGTGAAAAATCATGGTGTCATTGTGGTTTTTTTTGATCCAGAACCCTGCAACGATTCACCAGGGAAATACCTGATAATTTATCAGTTTTTTACAATATCCCCCGAAATTTTCCCGTCCTCCAGGGTGATCACCCGCCTGGCTTTTGCCACCACCCTCGAATCGTGGGTCGAAAAGATGAAGGTGATGTTTTCCTCCCTGTTAAGCTTTTCCATGATCTCCAGCAGGTTTTCGGCCGATTTTGAATCCAGGTTGGCCGTGGGTTCATCGGCCAGGATAAATTTGGGCTTTGAAGCCAGGGCCCTCGCCACGGCCACGCGCTGCTGCTGGCCTCCCGACAGCTTACCGGGCCGTGTGTTGATCTTTTCGCCAAGCCCTACCGATCGCAGCAGTTCCAGGGTTCTCAAATCCCGCTGTTCCTTGCCCACCCCCTGCAACTGCATGATAAATTCAACATTCTCCTTTGCGGTAAGGACAGGGATGAGGTTGAACGACTGGAATACAAAGCCGATGTTCCTCATCCTGAAATCGATCAGCTGCCTTGATTTTAACCGGGTGATGTCGATGTTGTCGATTACAATTTCACCGCCGGTGGGCGTATCAAGGCCGCCCATCAGGTTCAGCAGGGTTGTCTTGCCCGACCCCGAAGGCCCGACAATGCTGGTGAATTCGCCCTGGCTGAAGGTCAGGTCGATGCCGTTCAGGGCGAAAACCGGGATGGTCTTTGCATCATATACCTTGCTCAGGTTCCGGATCTCAATAATATTCATGGGTTCGTTGTTTAATTTAACGCATTGCATTTCTTAGTCGACCCTGATCGCCTCCACAGGGTTTAATTTCAGCGCTTTCCGCGCCGGCATCACGGCAGAGAGAATCCCGGTGACGAAGATCATCACGGTGAGGTTGATATAAAATTCGCGGCTGATGAAGGGATAGATCTTCGGATCAAACCCGAAGGCGCCAAGCCCTTTGGAGAAGGATGACAGGTCGATTCCCCGCTGGTGGAAAAAGGTGACCAGCGCAATACTGAGCGCCATGCCGATCATCCCTCCGAAAACGGTGAGGAAGATGGTTTCCATCATGATCATCCGGAACACCCTTGATTTGCTCATCCCCACGGCCATCAGCATTCCCAGTTCATGGGTACGTTCGAAGACGATCATCAGCATGGTGTTGACAATGCCGAAGGCCAGCGCAAACAGGATGATTCCCAGGATTATGTAAACTTCGATGGAAATGGCAGAGGTGATCATGCCCATATCGGGCCGGAGTTCGACCCAGTTCTGAACGAGCAGCCCGGACAGCTGCGTTTTCATCAACGCCTCTGCCGTGGGGATGTTTTCAATATCACGGAGCATTACGGCGATCTCCTGGATACCGTTATCCCCGCCGGTGATCTGGTCCAGATCGGTCTTTTTCACGAAGAGGGTTGTCTCGTCAAAAACGGTGTTGGCTGTCTGGAAGATGCCATTGACAGAGAAGGCTGCCTCGGTGAGGTTCCCGTCGGTATTCTGAAACCGGAGCACGATCTTCGACTTCAGCCTCACCTTGAGCTTGTCGGCCAGTTTCCTGCTGATCACCACCTGGTTACGGCGGCTGCCGGTAAAATAGCCGCCGCTGCTGTCGGGGATGGTTAAAAAGAGTGAACTTACCCGTTTTTCCTGGTCAGGATCGACGCCGAGAATCTGGATCCCTGCGGCCGAATTGGGGGAGGCTGCCATGCCGGTGATCCGGGTCCTCAGGCATACGGCTTTTACGACGGGCATCCTGGCGATCTTCGCGGCCACCGCGCCGGCATCGGGGATGACATACCTGGATTCGAAATTCTTTGGGAATTCAGGATGATGGAGCTGGATATGGGAAACTTCGTTGTTGATGCCGGTCCTGATCTTCTGTTCAACCATGCCGGTGATGATGGAGGCGGTGAAGATCCCCCCGGCGAGCCCCAGCGTTATCGCTGTAATCACGATCAGGCTCCGGACCTTGTTTCTCCACACATTCTTAAAAGCAATTTTAAAAAGCATAAGAATCGCTGTTATTTTGTTTACTATTTATGCAACGCCTCAGCCACCCTGAGTTTGAAGATCCTCCTGACCGGGTAGATACAGGTAACGGAGACGATTACCAGGACGGTTATCACATTCGACAGGATAAAACCCGGTTTAAGGGCAAGCGGCATCAGGGGTTCGATGCCGTAACTGATAAAGGCCTGGGCCATGTTGCCCCAGAGGCGGAGGGGGTAGATGTAAAAGTATATCATGATGGGCAGGGCGGCGACAACTCCTGCAACGATGCCGGTGAGGCCGATGAACAGCATCTCCAGTACCAGGATGATGGCCAGCCTGCTTTTCTGCATCCCCACCGACACGATCACGCCGAACTCCTTGCTGCGTTCGTTGGTCATCATGATCACCGTGCCAAAGATCCCGAAGCCCACGATCATGTAAAGGATGGCAATGATGATCATCCCGCCGGCCGTTTTCACTTTCAGCTGCTGCATGATCTCCACCATCATCTCATCCCAGCGCATGATCTCATATTTCCCGCCGGGGGTTTTCTCCTTTAATTCAGCCAGGGAGTTATCAATGTCGTCGGGATTTTTCAGGGTGACCGAGAGGGAGGTAATTCTGTTTTCGGCGCTGAAGAAATCCTGGGCTGTCGCCAGGTTCATATAGACCATCTGGTTGTTGAGCTGGGGCGAAGGGAAATGAAGGATCCCCGATACGGGATATTTCCCTGCCGCGCTTTGCCCGTGAAACCCCTGTCCCAGCAGCACCAGCGTGTCGCCGCTCTTCAGCCCAAGAAAGGAAGCGAGCCCTTCGGCCACCAAAATGCCTCTCCCGGTATGATCGAGATATTTGCCGCTGACCACCTTGCCCGAAAGATGGGTCAGGGCATCCTCCCGCGCAGGATCGGTCCCCGAAAGCATCACCCCCCTGGTCTGTTTTCCGAAGGAGGAGAGGGCGAAATATTCAAGCCGCGGCACGGTTTTATCGACATTCTTCGCTGAGTTGACCAGGGCGGTCAGGGAATCATTGAATACGATGGAGTTGTTGATGTCACGGTCGTCCCAGTATCCCTTTTTGTGGATCTGGATATGGCCGGTATAGGATTGAACCACGATTTTGGTGAGGTTGTCGAACCATCCGATCTGCAGCGATCTTACGATCAGGGCCAGAAAAATGGCCAGGAAAATGGATGCCGCGGTTAGCAGGGTCCTGCGTTTGTTCCGCCAGATATTGCGCCATGCAAGCCTGATATCATTCATAGTGCCTATCTTATTTTTTTCATGTTCTGCTGGGAAAAGAAGCGCTCATCCAGGGCTGTGTTGAACTTCATCTCGTCAATATGCATCACCGTTTTTTGCCCCTTTTTGGTCTTTGGCTCCATTTCGATCCGCGTGGGAATGTCACGGTCGCCCATCTTCCTGATTTCGTAGCTGTTGGATACATTCACCAGGGTGTTGTCCTCGTCGTAATATTCGGCTCTCCACTGGTCAAATCCCTTCACCGTGATCCACATGATCACCTTTCCCCAAACCACGGCAGCATCGGGCAGGGGGATCAGCTCTATCTTGTAACAATCCATCTCCCTGACCATCTCCCTTCCCAGCAACTTATGGGTGTAATCAACCACAATGGATGATTGTTTGACAAGGTCGTCGTTGGTAAAGTCGGAACCCATCCACGACTGGAGCATCATCGACGGGGGGATTTTTATGGTCTTGTCGATGGAGGGAACCCAGTTCCACATCTCGGTCTTTATCTTCAGGAAGACCTCCCCCCTGTCCTTTGCCGGGGCCGTGATCAGCACCAGGGAATATTCCCTGCTTTTCGACCAGGTTTTCATGGTGATGGTTCTCGACCAGTCGGGCCTTACCACGGTCATGGTCATGGTGCCCTGGCTGGTCAGCCCCCGGGTTTTGTCGTCGGCGCGGCGGATGATCTCTTTCGCGCTCAGATCCTGTGCCTGAATGCCGGGAAAGGCTGCCAGCGCCAGGAATGAAATGAGTAGCTTCTTCATGGTCTCTTTTGTCGGATTTTACTGGTACAGGCTGATAATGCGTTCCTTGATGCGGTCGATCGGGTAATGTTCCGGGTCGGCGATATATTCATAGGTCACCCCGCTGATCAGGGTGCTGATAAAGGCCACCTCAAGGTCGGGCTCTTTGAAACGATGGGTTTTAAAATATCGCTCCACCATCTCCAGCGGGCTTTTCGACGCCTCCTGGATTTCAACCGCCAGGATCTGCTGTACGGCCGGCTGGCTGAAGATGGCCATGTACATCTTCCATAACATCAGGTTGGATTTCAGGTGGGCGATGAGCTTTTCGAAATATTGCAGCAGGCTCTGCCTGTCGATCTCCCCCGCCTGGCCGGGATCGATCAGCTGCATCATCTCCTGCATGACCTCCCTGAAGATGCACTTCAGCAGCTCATCCTTGCTTTCAAAATAGTTGTACATCAGCCCCTTTGAAATACCGGCATGCCGGGCCAGTTCACTGATGGTAACGGCATGGAATCCTGTCGTGGCAAAACAGGCAATCGCCGCATCGAGTATCTGCCGGCGTTTTGCCTCCCTAATCCCTTCAAATTGCTCGCTAGTTCTTGGACTCATATTTTATGAATGAACGGTCGGTCAAAAATAAATAAAAAAATAATCCCGGCAACATTCCGGGATTGTTTTTTTTGTGACGAAATTACCTGATAAGCGTGATCTTCGTTGCCGTTGCAACACCTCATGGCTTTGAGACTGAACCGGAGTGCCGCAGGCTGCCGGGATTATTCGGGCAATATTTTCAGATTTTATTTCTGCCGTTCGTAGGTAACCCTTACATCGACCGACTGGGCATGTTCCATGATCACCAGGCGGTCCTGGCTGATATCTTCGATATCGATTACGAATTTCGATTTGGTCGCCAGGTTCTTGGCTACGATCCGCGTTCCCTTGCCCTTCATTTTCCAGGTGGCGTTGAGCGGTTTCCCGGGGTAGTGCTTGATGGCGGTTTTATTGGCAAAAATTTCAAGGGTGGCGCGCATTTCAATTTGCTGAAGGTGTTCCAGGTTTGCCCCTCTCCGGGCGGCTGCGCCTGCTTCTCCTGCTTTGCCTGGTGCACCGGGTTTGCCCGGTACCGCAGCTTTTGCAGTGGTATCTCCGGCATGCGGATGAGCTGCCAGCAGGGCGGAGGAGTCGATAACCCGCTCAACCTTTACAGGTTTCCACAGGCCAACGATTATTTTTTCATTCGGATGGGGTACAACAGCACAGGCGGTCATTAAAAAGAGCGCAATGGCAACGAGAGATAATCCAAGGGTTTTGTTTCTGTTCATGTTTGATATTTTTTTTAAAACGGGATTTGTGAATTTTTATTATAAAACTTTTACAACATCAACGGTTGAATCATGGTTGTTGATTCTTACGTCGAAGCCCCTTTTCTGGAAAACGGCGATCATCCGCTTGTTATCGGTGGTGGTTTGGGCTACAATTTTCTTCAGTTTTCCTCCTTCGGCCACTTCGAGGCAAAAATCGGTAAGGATTTTACCGAGATCCTTTTGCTGCCAGGCATCCACGATCAGCACGGCGTATTCGACGGTTTCATGATCAGGATCAGCCACCAGCCGGCCCACCCCGATCAGCTTTTTTTCACCGTTTTCGACGATTTCGGCAACAATGGCGATTTCGCGGTCATAGTCGATATAGCAATAACGGGTGGCCACCTCATGGGTTTCCCAATGGAAGAAATAGCGAAACCGGCTGTACAATGATTCTTTGGAACAGGAGCCCAGCATCTCGAGCCACATCGGTTCATCCTCCGGTTTGATGGGCCTGAGCAGCACCTCGGTACCATCCTGCAGTACTGTTGACCGAACATATTTTTCGGGGTAGGGATGCAGGGCAAGGTGAAAATAGGGATCCTCCGCGCGCCACCGGATGGCCGGATCCACGACGATACGGGCGTCAAGCGCAATCGCATCATCCTGCGTAACCAGCAGTGGATTGATGTCGAGTTCTGTGATTTCCGGGTAATCCGCCGCCAGGTAGGACAACCGTATCAATACCTGGATCAGCTTGTCGATGCTTTTGGGCGGGGCGCCGCGGTAGCCCTTCAGCAGGGGATAGATTTTCAGCGATTCGATCATGTGGCGGGCAAGACATTCATTCAGTGGTGGGAACCCCAGTGCCTTGTCGCCAAACAATTCTGCCGTCAAACCGCCCATCCCCACCATCAGTACGGTGCCGAAAACACTGTCTTTTTTAATGCCCAGGATCATCTCCACCGCCTCTTTCGGCTGGACCATCTTTTGAACGGTAAGCCCTTCAATGCGGGCCGCGGGCTGACGGGCCGAAACAGATTCCATGATCCGCTCCCAGGCGGCCCGAACCATTTTTTCAGTGCCCAGGTTAAGCTGCACTCCGCCGACATCCGACTTATGGGTGATGTCGGGTGAATGGATCTTCAGCACCACAGGGTACCCGATCCGGTCGGAAATCGTCACGGCATCCCCGGCGCTGACGGCCAGGAAGGGTCTTGTGGTGGAGATCCCGAAGTTCTCCAGCATCGATTTGGAGAGATCCTCAGGAAGTATGTTTCCCTGCCCGGCGATCATCCTGCCGAAGGCCTCACGCAGTTGGCGGCGGTTCAATGAAAATTCGACAGGGATGTCCCTGGGCGTTTCATAGAGCGTTGCCAGGTTGCGGTTATAGGCCACCATGGTCATAAAGGCACGGATGGCCTGTTCGGGGGTTTTGTAGGATGGGATGCCGCTTTCCACGAGGATATCATCCGCCTCATGCATGCTTTGTCCGCCCAGCCAGGCGGCCAGGATCGGTTTTTGGGTGGTCGCTGCCAGCGCGCTGATCTCCCTGGCCGTGGCATTCGGGTTGGTCATCGCCTGCGGTGTCAGGATGACCAGGACAGCATCAACACCTTTGTCAGCCAATACGATTTGGGTGGCCTTTGCGATACGTTTGGCGCGGGCGTCGCCCAGCACATCCACGGGGTTGCCGTGCGACCAGAACTGCGGCAGGTTTTCGTTCAGCAGGGTCATGGTCTCTTCGGAAAGTTCTGCCAGGTGGCCACTTGCGGCGATCAGGGCATCGGTGGCCATCACCCCCGGGCCGCCGGCGTTGGTGACGATCCCCAGCCGCGGACCCTGCGGAAAACGGCCCCGGCCGATCAGCTCGGCAACGCTGAAAATATCCCCGATCTCATAAACCCGGGCCAGTCCGGCCCGCTGAAAGGCTGCGTCATAGACGGCGTCTTCCGATGCCATCGCCCCGGTGTGCGAAGCGGCAACCTGGGCCGATTCGGGGAACCGCCCTGCCTTGTAAACGATAATGGGCTTCTTCCTTGCAAATGCCCTGGCGGCTGTCATGAAATTCCGTGGGTTCTGTATCGATTCAATATAGAGGATGATGCAATGGGTGTTCTCATCCTCCCCGAAATAGTCGATCAGGTCGCCGAATCCCACATCAATGCTGTTCCCGATGGAGACAAACTGCGAAAAGCCGATCTTTCCCTCCATGGCCCAGTCGAGCACGGAGGTACATAAGGCCCCTGACTGCGAAATGAAGGCAATATTGCCGGGCTTGGGCATGTCGGAGGCAAAGGAGGCGTTGAGTTTCAAACCGGGAACGATGATCCCCAGGCAATTCGGCCCGATCACCCGCATTCCCTCAAATTTGCGGATTTCCGATTTTATCGCCTCTTCAAGCTTTTTACCCTCTTCCCCGATCTCTTTGAAGCCGGCCGATATGATAATGATCCCCCTGATGCCGGATTCGCCGCATTCCCTGATCACCGAAGGCACCTTTTCGGCCGGGGAGCAGATGATCGCAAGGTCGGGAACTTTGGGCAGGGAGCAAACATCCGGGTAACAGGGAATCCCCATCACCGCTTCATGGTCGGGGTTCACAGGATAGACCACCCCGCGGAACCCTCCGCTGACAAGGTTGATGAGCACCTTTCCGCTTACACTGTTGGGATTGGTGGTCACGCCGACAAGAACAATCCGCTGCGGATTGAAGATGTTGTTGAGTTTGTGGATATTCATGGCAGATACCGGGATGGTGAAATAGCGAATTGCAACGCAAAGTTAAGTTAAATTCGATTTTATAAAACCGTGAAATTTGGCTTATTTTGCAGTCTGTACCTTAACCAGCGCCCAATGAAAAAAAACCTACTGACTTCCGTTCTCTGCATGATGATGGTTTGCAATGCTGCCCTTGCACAAACCAAGGAACCTGTGACAACTCCCCCCGATCCGAAACCCCCGGTTTTCGGGATCAATTTTTCAGGATTCGTCAATACCGACATGTTTTATGACACCCGGCAAACCGTGATGGCCCGCGACGGCGACTGGCTGTTTTATCCCGACGTGGTTAAACCCGATGCCAACGGCAAGGATATCAACGCAAAGGGTACTTTCGACATCCTCAGCATCCTCACCCGGCTTACCGGCAACATCACCGGGCCCGACATATTCAAGGCAAAAACTTCGGGCTTTATCGAGGGGGAATTCTACGGCAATGCCCCCGCCAGCATCAACTCCTTCAGGCTGCGTCATGCTTACGTGAGGTTGAACTGGACCCGCACGGAGCTGCTGATCG
The DNA here is from genome assembly GCA_037133475.1 of Bacteroidota bacterium. Taxonomy (GTDB): domain Bacteria; phylum Bacteroidota; class Bacteroidia; order Bacteroidales; family FEN-979; genus CAIVAT01. The sequence continues at coordinate 206,047 of JBAXOB010000001.1, read as the reverse complement.
GGCAGTACTGGCACCCGCTGTTTGTCACCGGCTGTTTCCCCGAAACCATCTCACTCAACACCGGCGCCCCTTTCCTTGCCTTTGGCCGAAGCCCGCAGGTAAGGGTAACGCAACAATTCGGGAATCTGAAAATGAGCCTGGCCGCCGTTTCCCAACTCGATGCAACCAGTACCGGACCCGACGGGGCCAGTACGAAATACCTGCGCCAGTCGATACTTCCGGAGATGAACTTCCAGGTCCAGTACGACCTGAAAAATGAACGTGCCAAAACCGAATTCCTCGTGGGTGCCAGCATTGATTTCCTGATGCTCACCCCCCTTCTGAACACCACCGTGGTTAAAAAAGCCGCCTATGATACGGTTATCAACAACATCCCGAAACATACCGATGCGGTTGTTGCTTACTACCAGACAACAGCAACCATTAAATCATTGACATCCAACTTTTTTGTCAAGATGCAGTTCCCCGCCGTTACCATAAAGGCAGGAGTGCTCTATGGGGGAAACTGCTACGGGTTGAACATGATCGGCGGCTATGCCGTAAAAAGTGTGGTAGACCCGGCAACCGGCATTGTTGACTATACCAATATCCATACGGCCGCCATTTGGGCCGAATTTAAGACCAACGGGAAAAAGTGGTCGCCGGGGATCATGGGAGGATTCAGTAAAAACCTGGGGGCTTCAACCGACTTCACAGGGCCAATCTACTCGCGCGGGGCGAATATCGACTATCTCTACCGCGTCGCTCCCAGGTTAAGCCTTACCGTAAAAAAATTGAAATTCTCGACCGAATTTGACTACACGGTTGCTGCTTACGGCACCACCCTGAAAAACGGCACCGTTTCCAACTCAAAAGAGACGGGCAACTTCCGCGTTTTGTTCGCCACCAACTACTATTTCTGATTGTTGAAAAAAAGCAGGGATTTCCATATTACCTTTTGCGCTCTTATCCGATTAAGCAGAAAAGGGTATGGAAACTTTACTGACATTCAATGCAGAAGAACTCACCCGGCAAATCTACTTTTTGCAGGGCAGAAGAGTCATGTTTGATTTTGACCTTGCAGAACTGTATGGCATGGAAACCCGTGTCTTAAAGCAACAGGTAAGAAGAAACAAAGACCGGTTCCCCGATGATTTTATGTTCGAACTAACAAGGGAAGAGTGGGAGGAGGTTATCACAAATTGTGACAACCTCAGTATTTACAGCCGTTTTAAACCATTTCCTCCCTTTGCCTTCACCGAACAGGGGGTGGCCATGCTGTCGAGTGTATTAAGATCGAAAAGGGCAATCATGGTCAATATTGCCATCATGCGGGCCTTCGTGAACCTCAGGCAGTTGATCGATGCCAATAAAGAGCTGATCAGGCGTATTGATTCGCTGGAAGAGAAATACGACAAAAAGTTCATGCTGGTCTTTGAAGCGATCAAAGAACTGATCCGGGAGGAGGAAAAACCCAGGGAGAAGATCGGGTATAAATTTCCCGGAAAGGGCACATGAAGCCACGTGACCTGTGCAGTCATTAATGGAAATCTGTTAGCGGCTGACGGGCTTTGTCTGGTAGGTTGCCGGCGCCAGGGCTTTCGGGGTCCACATGGTAAGGAAGCGGGCGACTTTCGTGGTGTCGTAGCCCTTTACGTTGGGATCGGGATGCTCGAAGGAGTCGGAATCCTGGGTATTCAGCCGGTTCCCGTTTTTATCGAGAATGACAAACACCGGGAAACCAAAACGGTTGGGATAGCCGAACTCGCTGAAGAGACTGTTGTCGCGCTTCAATTTTTCATGGGGAACATTGATCAGCAGGTAAACATAATTTTCCTTCATCAGGGAATCCAGTTTCGGTGTACCATTCACCATGGCGTGGAAACGCAGGCACCACGGGCACCAGTTGCCGCCAAACTGGATCAGTACATGTTTGTTCTCCTTTTTAGCCGCCTCCAGGGCTTTTTTCAGGTCGGCGCGTGCATCCTGGCTTTCATTATAGGGTTTGGCAGGAGCCTGGCCGAAAGTGTTAGACACTGACAATTGAAAGCTGATCATAATCAGCAGGATGGCGGTTTTTACAAGATGGCTCATATGAAATGGATTTGGGCGCTAAAATAGGGAAAATCCGGTTACATGGCATCCGGCAGCAGGGGCAACGCGTTAAATTTTCAGGATTTTCAACAAAAAGATCCTGTCCCGGCCGGCTTTAAGCTTTTTTTTAACACCCTACCAATTCCGGGGTCAAGTTTGCCATGGCCTTTTCAAAAATTTCATTTTCCGTGTTTGGCCCCGTTCGCTGAATTTTTGTTATTCAAGGGTTGCCCATACCGGGATGGGACTATGGCCCGTAAATCTCCCGCCGGCATTCAGGGCAAAGGGAATGATCCTTCTGATCAATATCCTCCACATAGGTACTTGAGCGCATCACGCATGACTGGCTTTTGCAGTGGATCAGCCCGAAGGTATGACCGAGTTCGTGAATAACCTCTTTCTTAAACCGCTCCAGCAAAAGGCTTTCGTCGGCCTTCAATCCGTAACACTCATTGTTAAGGCGGTAAAGCGAGGCAATCCCCGACCTTCCGCCAAGGTAGGCTTGTCCGAATATATAGGTCAGGATTGGAATATAAATATCGACATTGAACAACCCGAGTGTTTTACTGAACCCCGATAGGGGCAGGGCGTCAACATGTTTCAGCAGGTTGTTCCCGTTGTATTGCCTGCGGCCGGGATCATAAAACTCACTCAAATCAATATGACCCTCCTTGATGGTCATGGAACTGCGGAATTCACGCTGGACCGTTTCACCAAGCTGATCAAGAAGATTCTTTTCGAAATACCCGAAGGAGACTAACGTTATTTCCGGTATGATCATTAACCAATACAGTTATTTTGAGAAGGCGCAGTAGATGCAGGATGATGCTGGCCTATTTTGCCTGCTTTAAGTCGTATTTTTTGATCTTGTTATAAAGGGTCACCCTGTCAACCTTCAGGGCTGTTGCCGTGCGGGAGATGTTCCAGCCGTATTTGTTCAGGATCTGGAGGATAAAGGCTTTTTCAAAGTCATCGAGACTTTCAGCGGTTGAGGTGATCATGGTTTTCTCCAGAGGAAGGTCCTTAAGGGAGATTTTTTTGCCGTTACCCACAACAATAGCCCGTTCAATCATATTTTCCAGTTCACGGATATTCCCCGGGAAGTTGAATTCCTGCAGGCGGTTTAAGGCGGAGGGATCGATGGCGATAAGCGGTTTGTTCATGGAGGTGCAGTACTTTCGGATAAAGTAATCCACCAGCAGGGGGATATCCTCGAGCCTGTCGCGCAGGGGCGGAAGCTGGATATTCATCACATTCAGCCGGTAGAAAAGATCTTCACGGAAGGTTCCCTTTTCAACCATGCTTTTAAGATCGCGGTTTGTGGCGCAGATGACCCTGAAATCGGAGACAATTTCCTTGTTCCCGCCAACCCGCATGAAGCTTTTTGTTTCCAGTACACGGAGCAATTCCACCTGCATTTTCGACGAGATAGTGGCAATTTCATCGAGGAAGATGGAGCCGTTATCGGCCATTTCAAACCGGCCTTTGCGATTGTACATGGCTCCTGTAAAGGCACCTTTTTCATGGCCAAACAGTTCGCTTTCCAGCAAACTTTCGGTAAGGGCGCCGCAATGTACACTGACAAATGGGAAAAATTTGCGGGGGGAGTTTGAATGGATTGCCCTTGCAACGAGCTCTTTACCGGTTCCGCTTTCACCGGTGATGATGACCGAGGAGTTTGTTTGTGCAACGCTCTCCACCTCCCTGAGAACCTGTCGCATCGGCTCACTGTTGCCGATCAGGTCTTCAATATTTTCGAGTGAGATGATCTTAGATTTCAGTGTCTCGTTCTCCTCGGTTAAGGAGATCTGTTTTGTCGCATTGCGGATCAGGTGGGTCAGATCGTCGGGGTCAAACGGTTTGGTGACATAATCAAAGGCGCCGTCCTTCAGGGCCTTGACTGCTGTATCCACCGTGGCAAAGGCGGTCATGACAATCACGATGGAGTCGCTCTTTAACGATTTTATCCTCCTGAGCATCTCCAGCCCGTCCATCCCCGGCATTTTGATATCCGCCAGGATGATGTCGAAATTGCCCGATTCAAGCATGGTTAATGCTTTTTTGGCGTTTTCGGCGCAGTCAACATGAAAGCCGTCTTCGGTGAACCAGTTAAACAGCGAATCACGCACCGATTCTTCATCGTCAACAACTAAAATGGTTATTTTTCTTGCCATGTCTGAAGTACATTAGTTTTTTACGAGGGAAAAGGTTACCGCTATGGTAGTCCCTTTTCCGAGTTCCGACTTAACCTGGATTTTGCCGTTGTGACTCTGCACAATCCCGTGAACGATTGCCAGTCCGAGACCGATTCCGCTGGCATCCTGCTTTGTTGAAAAGAAGGGCTCAAAAATATGGGGCAGATCCTCTGCCGAAATTCCCAGCCCGTTATCCGAAATCTCAACCCTGATCGAATCCTCATCAGGGTTAAGGGTTTTCACCACGATCTCCCCGTTTTCAAGGACGGCCTCCGAGGCATTGACGATGAGGGCAATACAGGCCTGCTTGATCTGGTTCGGACTGCAGTAGATCAGGTCTGATTTGGCGGAAAAATCGGAGATGAAACCTATATCCGCTATTTTAATCGGGTGGGCCATGATCTCAAAGGTGTCCTTCAGGATCTCATGAAGATGTTTGGGTTCAAAATTATCCTGGTCCTTCCTTGAGAAGTCAAGAAGGCCTTTCACAATGTCGCCGCAACGTTTTGTCTCGTTTTCAATCAGTTTCAGGTGTTTCAGCATGGAGGCCCTCTTTGAGTCGTCAAGATCGGGATTGCTCAGCTGCTTGTACAACAGTTTGGTGTAAATCAGGATGCCCGACAGGGGGTTGTTGATTTCATGGGCCACGGATGAGGATAATTTCCCGAGCGAAGCCAGCCGCTCCACATGCATCAGTTCATTCTGCGCGGCCCCCAGTTCCTCCGATTTTTTCTGAACCTTGTATTCAAGCTGCTGCGACCAGTTTTCCAGTTCGTTGTTTGCCGATTGCAGGTTGTCAAGCATATCGTTGAAGGCACGTGAAACCATCTTCATGTCATCCAACTGGGTTGGTTTGATTTCCAGCCGGGTGTGCTTATCCCCGTTGGATACGGCAATGCTGGCCCTGATCAGGGCATTCAGGGGGTTCTTGATCTTTTTGCTGGTGAATAAAATCAGGATTGACACCAGCAGCAACGTGGTGAAGATGGCCAGTATGAAAAATTCCAGGGAGGATTTTTGCACAGCCGAATCAAGGTCTTTCAACGGGATTTTAACGATCAGCGAACCCAGTACCTCATCGGTGGCTTTATGGGCATGACAACTGCTGGTATAACACGATTTTTCATTCAGGATCGGAATTCTCATCAGCAGATGACGGCTGGTGTTGTCGTTCCTGTTCATCCTGCATTCGGTGTTGAAATTGATGATTTTATAGGACTTTGCCTTCTTGGCAAACATGGTCTTCAAGTCGGTATGGCAGCTGATGCAATCAGGGTTGCTGTGGGAGTTGTTGGTGTCGGAGGGGATAGAGGTGTACACGAGGTTGTCCTCGTCGTCATACATGTTAACCTCGTCGATGCCGGTCATCGTATTGATGAGATCGAGCGTGTATTGCAAGGTGCTTTTATCGTTCTCGAGCATCGACCGGTAGAGCGATCCTTCCACAATGGAGCCGATATTGTTCCCGCTCTGGCGGATAACCGTGTTCAGGTACTCTTCGTTGACCGAACGGAAAATCAAGCTGAAGGAGACAAAAAGGAAAACCGACAGCATGGAGATGATAAAAACGACCCTGCCGTAAATTGAAGAGCGGAATTTAACATACTTTGAAAAAATCCTGTTCCCGGTCCCGTTTTTTTTTGCCTGTTTATGAAAGAGTATCATGGTATTATGATTTGTCGAGTTAGTGGAAAGGACAATGGCAGCAGGTTGTAATTCACTGCAAAATACAAAAAAACCGGCGATTTATTACCGATTTTTTTGTGTGGAAGAAATATTTTCTGGTTGTCGGGCTTGCTGTCAGGTGGTTAGAAACTGATCCTGGAAATCCCGCCACATCTCCGCGGGCAGCGCAGCCAGCGCGTGGTCGGATAGTTCACCGCCATCCTGCAGGATTACCGAAGGGCTTTCCGGTGAATATTTGTGCATGGTATGGGCCAGGAAATCTTTAAACCGATCAAGCTCCCCTGTCGACCAGAGGGTTGCCTCGTCGGCAACGACACAGGAGTTGGTTTCGGCAATCCAGTTTGTCGGTTTGATTTTATAGATCCATCCCCTCCCGTATGGATCCTCGTTCAGCAATCCGGGATGATCGCCAAGGGTCGGGTTGGTTTGGAGTATTTTTCCCGAAATAGGTGAATCAATCCTGAGAAGCTTTCCCTGGTGGCCAATTTCGGCTATGGGATCGCCTCTGCGGATGGTTTCCCCCGGTTTTTTCAGGGCAGAGAAGTTTACCTCTCCCGTCAGGTGCAACAGGAGGTCATCCAGCCCCAGGCTGGCGGCGCCTGATTTTTCAAGATGGGTCCACGTATGATTCTTGTTGAATAACAACCCCTGCGGGATCCTTAAAGAGCCGGCCGAAAGGAATGCAAGCGCCTGTTTCAGCTGGGTGGTCACCTTCACCTGCCGGTTCAGGACAACGGCAAATGGGATAAGCAATACCAGGAAGGCGATGATGACCAGGTACTCAATTCCTTTGGTTGCAAAAATGTCAGAATAGCTAAATCCGTCCATGGCTTTAATTGATTTGAATGCCGGTTGGGTTATTGGTTTTCAGAGACCCAGGCAGGCGATTCCCGTAAAACCGGCATGCGGTTAATGACCCATCTGAATATCCATATTTCGGTAAAAATAACGGCGAGCGTAACAACAAATTCCATCCATGACGGGACATACCGCACCGCCATATCCCAGCGGAAACCGATCACAGTCACGTTCAGCCTGTTGAGGATAACCCCGGCCATGGTGAGGATCGCCGCCACCCTGATCAGCTTCAGGTTATTCGTACGGTAACTGTAAAAAAACAACATCATGGGCATCAGGACAAACCCGATCATTTCGACCAGGAACCAGTAACCCATCCCTGTGTTCAGCAGGTTCCAGTGCTGGCCGTGAATAAAGACGAGCATCTGCAGGAAAAAGTAGGCAAACATGGTGCCCGCGCATATTTTGGCCAACCCGTGGATGATCCCCTTCTGCGCCTGGTGGTTTTTTTCGCTCAGGTGGCTGACAAACACACGGTGACTGATAGAGCCTTCGAAGATCACCATCGAAAGCCCGGCAAAGATGCTGGAGACAAAAAACATGACCGGGATGAATTCGGAATACCAGAGCGGGTGGATCTTTTCCTTTGCCATCAGGTACAGGGCGCCAAGTCCCGACTGGTGCAGGGTAGAGAGGGTGATCCCGAAGATGACGGCAGCGATGGTCATCGATGACAGTATCTTCCTGGCTCGCCGGGCCCCGAGCCATTCGGCGATCACCGGTGAAAATTCAATCAGCTGGGCAAACATATACAACAGGAAATGCCATGCCACCAGGAACAACACGGAACTCGTGCCGAAACTGTTGCCGATCACCGGGTTGATCACGTGCCACGGACGCCCCAGGTCAAGGAGCAGCGCCCCTGCATAAAAGACATAGGCAAGAAAACCGTTCAGCACCGTAATCCTGACGATGGAATGGTACTTGCGCATGTTCAGGATGTACACCATGAAGGTGATCACATAGGCGCCACCGGCAAAGGCAACGCCGGTAACCACATCAAACCCGATCCAGAGTCCCCATGGGATTTCCTGGGTAAGGTTGGTGATAGCGCCGATTCCGCGGGCAAAACGGATCACAATAAGCGTCAGCCCCAGCAATATGATGGGAATGGAGATCACGTTGAATGGGGTGATGAGTTTTCCCTTGGGTTTTAATTCACTGGTCAGGAATTTCAGGATGGATTTACCTTCATGATCCACCGCGGGCGAATAGGTGTTATTCATCGTCCAACTCTCCTTTATTTTGGTCGTTTTTTGTTGCCTGTTGTATCCCGAGCAGGAGGGCAGGCACCAGCACGAAGATTGTGGGTACGCTGTAGAGGAATCCCTTGGTCAATGCAGGATAGGAGGCCTGCTGCAGGGCGGTGTTCATTCCGAGCTGCTCAAATGGCACCGGGGATACGTATAGCCAGCCGGTTCCCCCGGCTTCCCGTTCGCCATAAACATGATCATAGTATAAGCCGGGCTTTTCATAGATCCGCCTGTGGGCCTCTTTGATCAGGTCCCTTCGTTTGCCGTAAAGCAGCGCATCATTCGGGCAGTTAAAGGCACAGGCAGGAGGTTCGCCTGTTTTCAGGCGGCCAAAGCACATGTCACATTTCTGGATCCTGGGATTGGCGCTGTGATATTCGAATTTCGGCATATCCCAGGGGCAGGAAACCATGCAATAGCGGCAACCCATGCATTTGTTGCCATCCCAGGTAACGGGTCCCATGACGGTTTTATGCATTGCCTTGGTCAGACAGGCGGCCACGCAGGCGGGCTCGTTGCAATGCATGCACTGACGTTTGATGGAGACCTCTCCCTTTGCGGTTTTGAAGGTGTTGATCACTGTATTCCGCAACTCGTCTGTTTTCCTTACGGGAGGAGCTTTTTTTTCGGGTTCGGGCAACCCATGGGCCTCGGCACAGTCGAACTCGCAACCCCTGCACCCTTTGCAACGGGCTGCATCGTGTAAAATCCCGTAATATTCTATGCTGTTGGCACCTCCGCGGGATGCTTCCGCTTTTTCCCCGAGTGCCAGGGTAGCCCCGGCAAGCCCGATCAGTTTAAAGAAACCTCTTCTGTTTAAGCCCATGGTACATTGGTATTAAAATAACAACATACATATCCAACAGAACACAAGGCGCAGTCTACCAGGCCTTGTCAATAAATTTTGTCTGGAAGTCTTCCCAAACTTTCGGGTCGAGGTCAGAAAGGATATGATCCTGGAGTAGTCCGCCATCCTGCATTGTCACGTAGGCGTATTCGGGCGAGTGTGCTGCCAGGGCAACTGCAAAAAAGTCCCTTAACCGTGAGAATTCATCTTTTAGCCAGCTCTTGTAGCTGTCGGCCATGGTCAGGAAGCGGGTTTCCCTTACCCAGTTTGCCGGGTCAATCATATAAACCCAACCGCCGGCATATGGATCGGCATTGATCATGGAGGTATCGGTTACAAGCGCGTTGTTATGTACCGTGATGGTTCCCGAAACCGGAGCGTACAGGTGTAATTGCTTGCCATTCCGGATGATGGTGAGTAACTTGTCGCCTTTTTTTACCTTTTCACCGGGGTTTTTCATCTCGATGCGGGTGATGGTTCCGGTGATATGCTGGATAAAGTCATCAATTCCCACCTTCACCGATCCGTTTTGTTCCATAAAAGCCCATGTATGGGTTTTGTCAAAATAAAGTCCTTTTGGCAGAATTACAGAATTCTCGTCAAAGCCGGCAGTAGTGCCGTTTACCGTGCCTGCTTCCAGTGCCCGGTTCCTGCCGGGTCGGGTTACCATGTCAATGATGGAGCCGACAACCAGGATTGCCAGGATGATCAGCAACGCCAGCATCAGGTAGTCCTGCCTGCTGTATGCACTGCCGACGGCTAAAACCGGGGCAGTAGCCAGCTTGTCAAGTTGCGATTGACGTTCATTGGATACCAGGTCACTGTATCCCTGCTGGTTCAGGAACTGCTGCCCGTCAGTGATAATCCATGAAAGAAAGGCGGTTTCATTTTCACCGGCAGGTTTTCCTGTGGCGACTGCATAGATGTTACCTGTCAGCGATTTCGGGTATTTCCCGATCCAGACGCCCCTTGAAAAGGCGGGGATATTGTCGAATATCTTTTCCATGTAGTCCATGGTCCCGTTGCCGTTTTTATCGATCGGCAATAACCTGATATTTTCAGCCAGCGCCGGGGTTTTAGCATCAAGGAGACTGGCAAGCCTGCAGAAACCAATGGCATTGGGGTCTTTCTGGATGGCGGCAGTAAGCGCGGCTCCGTTTTCAACGGAAACAGGGTTAACCATCGAAGGATTCAGCTTCATAAATTCAGCCAGCCCCGCTTTTACCGGGGGATCGTTTACGATATAGCAATGTACCGGGAGATCCCGGTCGTTACCCAATAATGTTCCCCAGGTACCGTTGTCAGGATTTTCGAAAATCCCGGCAAGGGATGCCGCAGAAACCCCTTTATGGTTAATCTCGGCAAGGAGGGGGTTTTTTGCATTCATCACCGGGACAATCACATCCCGGGCAACCACCATATTCCAGGCAGCCTTTCCCCGCAATGCCGGGTCGGATTCCTTTGATACCAACCCAAGCGCTCCCGGCTGTAATTTACCGGCAAGCTCGCCCTCTCCAACCTGGACTACATTTACCTTCATTTTCGGGTTTAACCGGCTATATTCAACCGCCCACTTCGATGTGAGGGTGTATAAATCGGGTGAAGTCAGAATGTTGATGGCGCCCTCCCGGGAATTGCCGGAGTTGCTGACCAGTTTCTGGCTGCTGACACTGTTGCCGAGCAGAAAAATTCCGATGAAAAAAAAGATCCAGGTTTTCATAATAGCATTAGTTTAATGAGTTGACAAAAAACCTGCTTCAATAATAGTGCCAAAGAAATTATCAGTTTGTAAGTAACAGAATAACAGTACAATAATATTTCGACTGTTGAGAAAACCAACACCCTTATTGATGAATAATTCAACACCTTATGCAAAAAAATAATATAACATGCAGATAATCATATAAATTATAGCCATTGTATATTTTATACACAGGTGTTGAATAAATAAACAACTGATATTTAATGATCAGATAATGATGATATTAAAAAGAAGCCCTATACCCATTTCCTTTCTGATTTTCATAAACTGATTAGTACTACCTTTGATTGAGGTTATTTTACATGAAGCGACACTGCCCGGCCAATGAAAAGCAAAATCCGGGAAACTACCCATCTCGGGGAGTGCTTGGTTCTGAACCGCGGGGTCATCCTGCAGCAGGTCGCTACCAGCGCGGGCGTTATCGCCCTACAGGATGTGAAGAAACTGTCAAGGAATAACTTATGGCTGAAATCCATTGGGAACCAGGTGATCTGCTTGTTCTGCCGGTGTTGAGCCAGGCCGGCACCGGGATATGTGTCTGGTTAACAAAAATGTGATCCGCTGATACGATGAAAAAAAACATTCTCAGAGCGATAAAATACCTGCTGGCCCTCCTTGTCATTCTCTTCCTTATATATGTGTTTCTTCCCAGGAGCTATGACGTCCCGCTGATGGCAAAGCGGGAAACAACCCGTTACTGGTCACTGGCCACCGGATCCAGGATCGGGTACACCTTAATCCCTGCTAAAGGAGAGAGAAAACCGTTCCCTGTTATTTTTCTGCAGGGCGGCCCCGGGGGTGCCGTCTATGACAGGAATATCAGGATACTGGCGCCTTTGTCGGAGTCGGGTTTCGACATCTACCTTTACGACCAGGTTGGCTGCGGCTTTTCAGGAAGGTTACAAAGCATCAGGGATTATACGGTATCGCGGCACAGGCAGGACCTGGAGGAGATCGTTAAAATAATTGGCGCGGGTAAGGTTATCCTGATCGGGCAATCGTGGGGAGCAATGCTGGCCACCGTTTTCATGGCATCAAACCCGGGAAAAGTGGAAAAGCTGATCTTCACCAGCCCCGGACCGGTTTTACCTGTCAACCCGGAATTGAACCGGGTCAGGCCACCCGACAGCATTTACCTGAAGGTGCAGCTGTTTTCAAACAGGGATGCCAATGAGAGGACCGCCTCCCTCCGGATCAGGCTGATTTCATACTGTGCTGCCACTTTCGGCATTAAACTGGCATCCGACCGGGAGGCCGACGACTTCCTTACCTACCGTACCAATGAAACCAACAAGTCGACCGTTTGCGATACCGCCCGCGCTCCCGAAGGAGAAGCCGGCGGCGGGTTCTATGCGCAACTGATGACGGTGAACAGTTTTGCATCGGTGAACGACTCCCGGCCAGTATTGAAAAATTCAGGTGTTCCTGTCCTGATCATGAAGGGCCAGTGCGACAACCAGCCGTGGGGGATTACGGCCGAATATGCGGAGTTGTTTCAACATCACAAACTGGTTGTCATCCCTGATGCGGGCCATTCCATTTCAGTTGAACAGCCTGATCTGTACTTTACCACGATTCGAGATTTCCTAACCGGGAACTGAGCGACTGTTCCAACGTAAAAAAAAGACAAAATCTCAAACCGACGCCGAGACCCGGAAAAACAGGTGTAATCCTATGAAAGCTGACCCAACCGGTGATAACCGTGAATTTTTGGAAGCCCTAACCTTTGAGCCACTTGCCAAAGCGAACTGGGGTCACTTTGAGCAGCTCTTCGGCGCAAACGGGGCCTGCGGCAACTGCTGGTGTATGTATTATCGCCTGGCAAAATCCGAATTTCAGGAGGGGAAATTTGAGGATGGGAACAAAAATGCCATGAAGAGCCTGGTATGGAATAACAAACCTGCCGGGATCCTTGGCTTTTTTGAAGGGCAGGCCATCGCATGGTGCGCCTTTGCCCCGCGCGGGGATTTTCCGAAACTGGCAAGATCACGGGTGCATAAACCCATCGATGATGAACCGGTATGGTCGATCCCCTGCATGTTCATCCATAAGCACTTCAGGAGATCGGGCGTGTCGGTCGAGCTACTCAAAGGGGTAGTGGCATATGCCAAACAAAAAGGGATAAAAATCGTGGAGGCCTACCCGGCCATCCCCACACAGGAAAAGCTACCCGACTCCTTTGCCTGGATCGGGCTATATAAATCCTTTGAAAGGGCCGGCTTCCTGATTGTTGACCAAACCTCGGCAAACAGGCCGATGGTAAGGTCTTATACATTCCGGCAGCCTGAATAATTGTCGTTGCCGGGCAGATTCCATAACTTTCTTCATGGTTCTTCGTGATCGTTGGAGTAACTTCGTACAAAATATCCGGGGATGGAGCTTCAGCGCATCAGCGGCAGTTCAAATTCAATAATGCCATCATTTATTATGGAAAACAGACAACTCGCCCTTTTTTTAGAAAAGGTAAGGAAATTAACAGGCAGTAGGGAACTGGTAAGGCTGGTCATTGCAAAACAGCGAAACACGGCATCAGATTTAAAAAGCGTTATTGTAACCATTGTTGAAATCAAGGCGGGACTGAGGCTGAACTTTATTTACCGCTACCAGACAAAGGATATCACGAAGAATTTTTCTCCCGAAGAAGGTTTGGCGGTCATAAAAAAGTGCCTTGAGGAGGATTTTTTGAATGCAGAATTGTTTGCAGCCGGTGAAACCATCCAACTGACCACCGCCAGCAGGGGGAAGATAAAGATCAAAACCACAAGGCCTGTGCTGAAACCTGCAGCCTCCTTCAGCCACGATCATGTAAAGGAACGTCTCATTTCAACAGATCAGAACATATACCTGCGTGAGTTGGGAGTATTAAACGCCGGTTTTGAGGTGCGGCACGAAATGAGCGACAAATACCTGCAGATAAACCGGTATATCGAGCTGATTGGTCCGGTAATTGGAGAACTTACCCTTCCCGATGGGTTTCACGTTGTCGATATGGGGTCGGGCAAGGGTTACCTGACCTTTGCCCTGTACGACTTTCTTACCAATAAACTTGGGAAAAACCCGGTAATGACGGGTATTGAATCGAGAGCCGAACTGGTGAATCTTTCAAACGATGTTGCAGGTAAGTCGGGCTTCGGCGACCTTCATTTCCGTTCCGGCAATATTGCCGATGTTGCAATCGGGAATATTGACATCCTGATCGCACTGCATGCCTGTGATACTGCCACTGATGACGCGATTTTCAGGGGGATCACCTCGGGTGCCTCCCTGATCGTTTGCGCCCCCTGCTGCCACAAGCAGATCAGGAAGGAGTTCAACGTGACAGGCCCGCTGAAATCGGTGCTGAAACACGGCATCCTGGAGGAACGACAGGCGGAGATCATCACCGACGGACTTCGTGCCATGATCATGGAGTCGCAGGGATACCAGACAAGGATTTTCGAGTTCATCTCTACCGAACATACACCGAAAAACCTGCTGATCGTCGGGAAAAGAGTTCCCCGCGACGCTTCGGCAAAGAGAAGGATCCTCGATGATATTATTAAAATCAAGGAATTATATGGCATTGGTCAGCATCGCCTCGAAAGGCTGCTGGAAAAGGTGCAGCCCGGGGCGGAACAGATTGCAGGCAGGGAAGAATGACAGCCCTGTGGGTTTCAGGGCATCAATTATGCAAGTTTTTTCGCCACCTCCCGCAACATCACCTCAGTCATCCTGGCCAGGTCATATTCGTAGAAAAGTCCCCAGTCTCTTTTGGCAACGGAGTCATTGATGCAGGCAGGCCACGAGTCGGCGATAGCCTGGCGGAAGTCGGGCTTATAGGTGATTTCAAATTCGGGAATGTGTTTTTTGATCTCATCCGCCAGGATTTGCGGAGTAAAACAGATCCCCGCCACATTGTAGCTCGAGCGAAGGGTCATCTTCGAGGCGTCGGCCTGCATCACATCGATGGTGGCCTTGATGGCATCGGGCATGAACATCATCGGCAGCGCCGAATCGGGTCCCAGGAAACACTCGTATTTCTTGTGTTTGATGGCTTCATAAAAGATCTCAACGGCATAATCGGTCGTGCCGCCGCCAGCTTCCGTTTTGTAGCTGATCAGACCGGGGTACCGAAGGCTCCGCGTATCCACCCCGAATTTGTTATAATAGTATTCCACCCACCTTTCACCTGCCAGTTTACTGATTCCGTAAACGGTGTTGGGTTCCATGATCGTGTACTGGGGTGTGTCGAGCCGTGGGGTTGACGGGCCAAAAACAGCTATGGACGATGGCCAGAAGATTTTGGGGATTTTCAGTTCGCGCGCCAGTTCCAGCACATTCATCAGGCTGCGCATGTTGATATCCCATGAGGCCAGCGGACGTTTTTCAGCGTTGCCTGATAGGATGGCAGCCAGGTGATAGACCTGTGTGATCTTTTCGTGTTCAAGGATCAGGTGAAGTTTGGAGGCGTCGAGCACATCCAGGATTTCAAACGGACCGGTACCAGCCACTTCGGGTGGGGCCGGGCGGATATCGGTGGCAATTACTTTCGATTCACCATAAATCTTACGCAATTCGAGGGTGAGCTCCGAGCCAATCTGGCCTGAACATCCGATGACAAGTATCTTTTCTGACATATTCCGGGAACGTTTTGAATTATCCTGCAAAAATAGCAAGATTTATTGTGAAAAAATTAGCAATTAGGGATCGCTCCTGATTTTTTTGTTTCACAACGATTTTAGGAGGGATAGACTACCGGAGGTAATTTCAAAATATTTCTACCTTTGCGACTGAATTGCCTATCCCATGGAAAACCAGCTTTATATATACAACACGCTCTCCCGGAAAAAGGAGCTTTTTGAGCCGATCAACCCGCCATTTGCAGGCATGTATGTCTGCGGGCCAACTGTTTACGGTGATCCGCACCTGGGACATGCCCGCCCAGCCATCACCTTCGACCTGGTCTTCCGTTACCTGTTGCATCTCGGGTACAAGGTAAGGTATGTCAGGAATATCACGGATGTCGGCCACCTGGTAGCCGACCTGGATGAGGGAGAGGATAAAATTGCGGTTAAAGCCCGCGTGGAGCAGCTTGAACCGATGGAGATCGCGCAGTATTATGCCGACCGCTATTTCGTGTTTATGGATTCGCTCAATGTGAAGCGCCCCAGCATCGAACCCAGGGCCTCCGGTCATATGATTGAGCAGATAAGGCTTGTCGGCCAGATCCTGGATGCCGGCTATGCCTATGTTGAAAACGGATCGGTCTATTTCGACGTGGAAAAATACAACAAAACTTATGAATACGGGAAACTCTCGGGTCGCGTACTGGATGACCTGCTGTCGAATACCCGCACGCTGGAGGGACAGGATGAAAAGCACAACCCGGCCGACTTTGCCCTCTGGAAAAAGGCACAGCCGGAACACATCATGCATTGGCCTTCGCCCTGGAGCGAAGGATTTCCCGGCTGGCATCTTGAATGTTCGGCCATGAGTGCAAAGTACCTGGGAAACTTTTTCGACATTCATGGCGGCGGGATGGATCTGCTTTTCCCCCATCATGAATCGGAAATTGCCCAGTCACGCGCTGCCACTGGCCACGAGTCGGTAAAATACTGGATGCATAACAACATGGTGACCATCCAGGGACAGAAGATGGGAAAATCGCTGGGTAACTTTATCACCCTCGAGGAATTCTTCACTGGGTCTCACCGGCTGCTCGAACAGGCATTCAGCCCCATGACCATCCGGTTTTTTATCCTGCAGGCGCATTACCGAAGCACGATTGACTTTTCGAACGAGGCTTTGGCGGCAGCCGAAAAAGGGCTTAAGAAATTACTCACTGCCTACGATACGCTGACAAAGATGCTGCCTGAAAACCAGCCGCAGGCATTTCTTGAAGAGTGCGGCGGGAAAATTGCCGAACTGGCCACGAATTGCTATGCAGCGATGAATGACGACCTGAACAGCCCTGTGGTCATCGCCAGCCTGTTTGAAGGAGTACGCATGATCAATTCTGCAGCCGATAAAAAGGAGGCGCTTTCCGCACCGGAATTGCAGATGCTGAAAGAGATCTTTGATTCCTTTTTGTTTGGTATTCTCGGTTTGAAGGATGAAAAGGGAAACGATCAGCATGAAACCATCGACGGACTTATGCAGCTGATCCTTGCAATCCGCCAGAAATCGCGCGAAACAAAGGACTGGGGAACCTCCGACCAGATCAGGGACACGTTGCAAAAACTGCATATCACGGTGAAGGACGGGAAAGAGGGATCAACGTGGACGAATGAATAATACAATGCAGGAATGCAGGAATGCAGGAATGCAAACAATGTTTATAGTTAAGATTGATTGGTTAGGTTGACCGGTCGGTTGTTGCCAGTTGTCTGAAGTTTAAATCCATACCATATGAAAGTAATTTACACCTTTGCTTTATCCCTGCTATTGCTGGCAGGATGCACTTCCAAACAGGAAAAAATGAAGAAAGAACTGACAGATCTGATCCGCCATCACGATTCGCTGCTGATACCGCTGTACAAGCAATCGGCGCTGGCGTCGTGGGAGGCTGCAATATCAGGCAAACCAGAGGATTTTAAAAAATCCGAAGATCTGAACCTTAAGATGACCCAGCTATATGCCAATAAAGCAACCTTAAAAAAGCTGGAAGAGATCAAGGTTTCGGGCCTGATTACCGACAGTTTGCTAAACCGCCAGCTGGACGTGCTTTACCGCTCCTTCCTGATGGCAAAAGCCGATACGGCAAAGCTCAACGCCATGGTACGCATGGGAACTTCAATTGAGCAGAAGTACGGCAATTTCCGTACCGAGGTAAAGGGGAAAAAGCTGACCGACAACGATGTGGATGATATCCTGAAGCACTCTAAAAATGTTGGCGAACAAAAAGAGGTTTGGGAAGCACAAAAATCAATCGGGCCCGTCGTTGCCCAGGATATCATCAAGCTGGTCAAAATGCGCAATGCAGTCGCAAAGGAACTTGGATTCAGGAACTACCACGAGATGAGCCTTACGCTGAGCGACCAGGATCCCAGGGAGGTCAGCAGGATTTTCGATGAACTTGACAGCCTTACCAGGGGAGCTTTTACCCAGGTTAAAGGGGATGTCGACGCCTATTTTGTAAAGTATTACAACCTGAAAGGCAAGGAAGAACTGATGCCCTGGAATTACCAGGACCGCTTTTTCCAGGAAGCACCGAAGATTTACGATGTTGACCTGGATAGATACTACAAGGATAAAAATCTTGAAACGCTTGTCACAGGGTATTATGCGGGAATCGGGCTCCCCATCGACGATATGATCAAAAAGAGCGACCTGTATGAAAAACCGGGAAAAAACCAGCATGCCTTCTGTACCGACCTCGACAACGAAGGCGATGTCAGGGTTCTCTGCAACGTAAAACCCAACGCCAGGTGGATGAATACCATGCTCCATGAATTCGGCCATGCCTGTTATGATAAGCACATTGACACAGGATTGCCGTTTATTCTTCGTGACCCGGCTCATACCTTTACAACCGAAGCCATTGCCATGATGTTCGGCCGCTTCTCATCCAATCCGCAATGGATCAAGGATGTCGTTGGCATCAGCGGCATGGAGGTAAAGCAGATTGCCGAAAACTGCTTCAAAACCCAACGCCTCGACCAGCTCGTTTTCAGTCGCTGGGCACAGGTGATGTACCGTTTCGAAAAGGGGATGTACGAAAACCCCGACCAGGACCTGAATAAACTCTGGTGGGACCTTGTTGAAAAATACCAGCAGCTGAAACGTCCGGAGGGACGCAACGAACCCGACTGGGCTACCAAGATCCATATCGCCACCTACCCCTGTTACTATCATAATTACCTTCTTGGAGAACTTCTTGCCTCCCAATTCTATTACTATATCGTGGGTAATATTGTCAAGTCGGGCGATTACCATTTCCAGAGCTTTGCAGGGAGAAAAGAGGTCGGGGCCTGGCTGACATCAAAAGTTTTCATGCCCGGAAGCCGCTGGTACTGGAACGAAATGATCGAAAAGGCAACCGGCGAAAAACTGACGGCCAAATATTATGCCAAACAGTTTGTAAAATAGCACAGCCTGGTTTTATCAAATATTTTTTGTCACCGCAACGGGATAGAATTTTTCCGCAATAATGGCCTGTTTTTCATCGGATACCATGAGGAAAAAATAATCAGCAAAATGTTGCCGGTATGAAATATTTTTTTCACATTTGTAGGGTAATTTTAGGTTTTATCCTGAAACTTCGAAAAAATTCGTGATCATCCAGTTAACAATCAAATCCGAAAGTTTATGAAAAAAGCAATCAGCATGTTCATGTTAGCCTCAATCGTGATGTTGTTCATCTCCGGTTGTGCAAAGAAAAAGACGGATGCTGCTGCCAGCCCTGCCGGTCCCACCGACCCCCAGACTGCCACAGCAATTTTCACAGCGTTCAGCACGGTTTTTTCCCAAATCCAGCTGGCTAAAAGCGATAATCCGTCGGAGACCATTACCATTAACCAGACCATTACCAGCACGAGTGGTGGCAGTTGCGTGGTTACCGGTTCCATGACCACCAGCCAGACCGGGGATGGAGGGACCTGGAACATAACCCTGGCATGGAACAATTACCGGTATACCGACGGGGGCACCAATGATTATACCCTGAGTGGCCAGATGACCTATACAGGCAGTGTGAATTCCACGGCTGTTACCGCTCATTTCGCAGCGCCTGCCATGACAATCAAGGGAAAGGTTGCGGGCACCTCCATTTCGGAAACCATCTCCTATGGATTTGACGAGAATGTGAACATGACCACAGGTCATGGCAGCCTGACAGGCAATATTGCCGGGAGATCATTCTCCTATACCTTTTAACTCCTCCCGGGGAGCCTTGCAGTTGCATTGGCTGACAGGAATCGAATGGGCTGTCCCGACAAGTTTGGGACAGCCCTTTTCATGAAGATGGATTGTTCCTGTACCGGTAAAACATTTTTTCCCCGATCGCTTTAATAACGCACCTCACGGGAGGAATGGCATAAATTTGTAACCTTTTTCCGCTATTGGCATCTTACCTAAAAACCAGGATACATGATATTACGCATCGACAATTTAAGCAAGCGTTACAGCAACGGCGTTATTGCCATGGACCATGTTTCGCTCACCATTGACAAGGGTATGTTTGGCCTGCTGGGCCCAAATGGCGCCGGGAAATCTTCGCTGATGCGGACCCTCGCAACCCTCCAGGATGCCGACAGCGGCTCGGTGATGCTGGGCGACATCGATGTGCTGAAAAACAAAGATGCGGTCAGGAAGGTGCTGGGCTACCTGCCCCAGGAATTTGGCGTCTATCCGCGTACATCCGCGGTTGACCTGCTCGATCACCTTGCCCTGCTCAAGGGCTTTGCCAACAGGGGCGAACGCCGGGAAATGGTGACCTACCTGCTGAACAAGGTGAACCTGACCGAGCACCGGAAAAAATCGGTCAGCAGTTACAGCGGCGGGATGCGCCAGCGGTTCGGGATAGCCCAGTGCCTGATCGGCGATCCGAAACTGGTCATCGTGGATGAACCCACCGCCGGGCTCGACCCGGGCGAACGCAACAGGTTTTACAATATCCTCAGCGAGATCGGCGAGAATACCATTGTCATCCTCTCCACGCATATCGTGCAGGATGTGCGGGAACTCTGCGTCAGGATGGCCATCATGGACAAAGGCAGGCTATTGTATTGCGGTAATACCGACGACGCCCTGCGGCAGATCAAAGGCAAGGTTTGGGAACGCAAGGTGGAAAAAGCTGAATTGCCCAGATACCAGGGTGAGTTCAGGATCATCTCAAGTAAATTGTCGGGTGGGAACCCGCTGATCCATGTCTTTTCCGACACCGACCCGGAGGATGGCTTTACCCGGGCCGAAGAAAATCTTGAAGATGTCTTTTTTGCGAAACTGAACGAATTAGTATAACCGCCAACTCCCGAAAACCTATGTGGAAATTTATCACCTACGAGTGGAAATACTGGCTTCGTTCCCCGATGACCTGGATATTCCTGATCATAAACACCCTGATGGTACTTGGAGCAGTTTCTTCCGATGATGTCATTATCGGTGGTGGTGTAGGCAGCGTTCATAAAAACGCCCCCTATGTCATCCAGTTTTATTACGGTGTTATGTCGCTGGTTTGCCTGCTGATGACCACCGCCTTCATGAATGCCACTGCCAACCGTGATTTCGCGCACGACATGTACCAGTTTGTCTTTTCATCGCCCATAAAAAAACGCGATTATTATTTCGGGAAGTTTATCGGCGCCGTCACCATCGCCGTGGTGCCCCTGCTGGGGGTGTCGCTGGGCAGCCTGCTCGGGCCGCTGATGCCATGGGCACAGCCCGAACGATACGGGGCCGTCATGTGGAACGGACACCTGCTGGGGATCATCACCTTCGGCATCCCCAATACGATCATCGCCGCAGTACTGCTTTATATGCTGGCCATTATCTTCAGGAGCAACATCGTATCCTTTATCGGCTCGATGCTGATCCTGATATTCTATGCAGTATCGGCCGGCTTTACCAGGGATATCGGGAAGGAATGGCTCGCCAACCTGCTCGATCCGTTTGGTTTCCGTCCCGAGAATATTATTTCGAAATACCTTACGGTGGATGAAAAGAACATCCACGGCGTGGCCCTTGCCGGCGCCTTCCTCTTCAACCGGGTTATCTGGCTGGGATTAAGTATGCTGGTGTTGTTTGCAGGCTATTTCAAATTTTCCTTTACCACAAAAAATTCCAGGCTGAAGAGGGTTAAACGGGCCGAAAAACAGGCTGCACCCGTCATGGCTTCATCTGTAATCTACACTGCCACCCGGGCCAACCGCTTCTCGCTGTCAGCCTTATGGTACCTGGTAAGGTTTGAGACAAAGGCGATCATTAAAAATCCAACCTTCATCATCATCACGCTGATCGGGCTGATCAACCTGGTTGCTTCGCTGACAAGCTTTACCGGGCGCTACGGAGCAGCGCAGTACCCCGTGACCTATAATGTGATCGACTCGATAAAGGGCTCCTTTTTCCTCTTCCTGCTTGCCATCGTCACCTTTTATTCAGGCGTGCTTGTGTGGAAGGAACGCGATGCAAAATTCAGCGAGATCCAGGATTCAACGCCGATCCAGAGCTCCATGCTCTTTATTTCGAAGGTAGTGGCCATGGTGGCCGCGGTTGCCCTTGTCCTTGCCGCCACGATCATCATCGGGATCGTTGTGCAGACTGCTTTCGGGTATCATCGCTACCAGCTGGATGTATATATAAAATCGCTGATGGTGATGAACCTGATGACCTTTGCCTACCTTATCATCATTGCCCTCTTTTTTCATTATGTCATCAACAACCGTTATATCGCCTACTTTGCCTTTATTGTTTTTGTTATCCTGAACCAGTTTATCTGGGGGCTTTTCAAGGTAAACACCAACATGGTGAAATTCGGCCAGATGCCCGACGTTACCTATTCCGATATGAACGGTTTTGGCCCCTTTGTCGCTTCTGTTACCTGGTTCATCATCTATTGGTTTATCTTTTCACTCCTCCTGGGTTTTGTGATATTCTCATTTTATATCAGGGGTAAGGAAACCGGGTTTGGCCATCGCCTCCGGAATACGCAACGGCTTTTATCGAAAAACAAGATTGCCATTGCTTTTTGTGGCTGCCTGTTTTTGTTGTGTTTCGGTTTTGTCTATTACAATACCAAGATCCTGAACAAGTTTGATTCGGAAAAGGAACAGGAAAACAAGCAGGTTGACTATGAGCGGACCTACAAAAAATACGAGGGGCTGGTACAACCCCGGTTTTATGGGTACAACTACACCATCGACCTGATGCCCTATGAACGGAGCATGAAGGCAGTCGTTGAGGCCTGCGCCAGGAATACTTCCGGGCAGCCGATCCGTGAATTGCATTTTTCACTTCCCCAGATCCCCGACAGCGTGAAGGTCTTGATCCCGGGCAGCAAAATGAAGCTAAACGATACCCGTCTCGGATATCGCATCTACACCCTGGCAAGACCCCTGCTTCCCAACGATACCATCCTGATCAGGTTCGAGGTCTCGAGGATGACCAGGGGATTCGAAAACGAGGTAACTTTCACGCAGCTTACCCAGAATGGCACCTTCTTTAACAACACCGATATCACGCCGGCTTTCGGTTATCTCAAAGGCAATGAGATCGGGGATAAAAACAAACGGATTAAATTAAAGCTGCCCAAACGCATCAGGATGCCGAAACTTAACGAACTGGACCTGGCCACAAGGGCTAACAATTACCTTACCGACGATGCCGACTGGGTTGAGGTGACTACCACCATCAGCACGGCGGCCGACCAGATTGCCGTCGCCCCGGGAAGCCTGCTGAAATCATGGGAAGCAGGTGGAAAAAGGTATTTCACCTATAAACTCGACCAGGAGTCGCTTGACTTTTATTCCTTCATTTCGGCCCGCTATGAGGTGGCCAGGAAAAAGTGGAACGGCATCGACCTGGAGGTCTATTATATCAGGGAACATGCCTACAATGTGCCCAACATGCTGAAAAGCCTTGAAAAATCGCTTGACTATTACACCCATAATTTCGGAAAATATTACCACAAACAATGCAGGATCATTGAATTTCCGAGGTATTCCGGGTTTGCCCAGGCTTTTCCCGGCACCATGCCCTACAGCGAGGGAATCGGATTTATCACCGACCTGCGCAAGGTGACCAAAGAGGATGTTGACCTGGTCTATTACGTGGTGGCGCATGAAATGGGCCATCAATACTGGGCTCACCAGGTTTGCGGGGCCGACATGCAGGGAAGCGAGATGATGAGCGAAGGCTTTGCCCAGTATTCGGCCCTGATGGTGATGGAAAGGGAATATGGCCGGGATAAGATGAAGAAATTCCTGAAATACGAGATGGATGGCTATTTACGGGGCAGAAGTTCGGAATTTGAGGCCGAACATCCCCTCGACAGGTCGGAACACCAGGGCTATATCCATTACCAGAAGGCCAGCGTGGTGATGTATTACCTGAAAGAGATGATCGGCGAGGAGAAGGTGAACGAAGCCTTGCGCAGCCTGCTCGACACCTTTGCCTACAAAAAACCGCCCTATGCGACGTCGCTTTCGGCGGTGCGCGCCTTCAGGAAGGTCACACCCGACACTTTGCAATACCTCGTTGACGACATGTTTGAAAACATCACCCTCTTCTCCAACCGGATGGTGGGCGCAAAGGTTAAAAAGCAGGGAGATGGATTTGAAGTCACCCTGAATACCATTTCCGAGAAATTCCGGGCCGATTCGCTGGGTAAGGAAACCGCCATCGCGATGGCCGATTATGTTGATATCGGAATTTTCGGGGCGCCCGTAAATAAATACAACCTGGGCAAACCCTTATTGCTCAAACGGTTGAAGCTCACCAAAAGGGATAATGTTTTCACCTTTCATGTGAAGGAAAAACCGGTACAGGCCGGCATCGATCCCTATAATTACCTGGTTGACAGAACGCCTGACGACAACCTGAAATCCTTCGATGAGGAATAGCCGCTGGATACCCTATTTTATCCCGCTCCTGAGAAAGACCCAGCCTGTCCGGGTCTTTTCATTTTTTATGGTAAGCACATAATAGTAAGTCCCGTCGGGCAGCAGCGCTCCCTTCGCATTGGTGCCATTCCATACCTGCGTTGTGTTGTTATAGCCGTCGAAGCTGTTGACCCGGTCGCCCCACCGGTCGAAGATCTGCACCGTGTTGGCGGGGTAATTTTCGATACAGTCGATGATCCAGGTATCGTTGACCCCATCCCCGTTGGGGGTGATAAAATTATAAAGCACGAGGCAGTCATGAGGAGCCTCGCCGGAAACATGAATCCTGACCGAGTCGGAGGCGCTGCAGCCGGTAACCCGGTCGGTTACCGTCACGATAAAGAGGGTGTCTTTTGTAAGGGTAATGGTCTGAGGCATCCTGGCGGTGTCGTTTAATACAAGTAATGCCGGTTCCCATTGAAAATGGTAATTCCCGCTTCCTCCGGAAGGTTGGGCATCAAGGAGGGCGGAAGTATTGCTCCCGACGATGGTATCCTTCCCGGCATTGACCATGACTTGCGGGTAGATCGTCAGCGCCATGCGGCAGAAGGCGGTGCTGTCGTGACAGGAATTTTGCCCGGCAACAGTCAGGGTGAAGGTTATGCTTCCCGTTTCACCGGGGGCAGGATGATAGACAGGCGAAAGAGCAGCGGTTCCCGTCAGGGTGCCTTTTCCGCTGGTGGTCCAGGTGATGGACTGGTAGTTCGCAGCCGTGACGCCACTTACCTGGAAAGGATTCCCCTGGCAGGTTACGCCATCGGGGCCGGGTTGAACGGTGGCTCGCTTCTGGATGTCCAGTACCAGTGAATCACGGGCAGCCGGGCAGGGAACCAATCCCTCCGCATTCAAGGTTAATACCACCGAACCGTGAACTATATCAAGGTTTCCCGGCGTGTAATCAGGGTTTGCCACGTTCGGATCACTGAAAACGCCATCGCCTGCCGTACTCCAGGTCAGGGATGAATAATCATGCGCCGCTGCCTGGTTGATTGTGAACGTTTGACCCTGGCAAATGGAGGTGCCTGCCCCGGCAAATGCGGATGCACGGCGCCGGATCGTCAGGGTCAGGCTTCCGGAATCAGGTTTGCATGGCTCCGCGGAGGTGACATGCAGGGTGAGCAACACGCTGCCGGCATTGACGTCGGAAATAGCGGGGGTGTAGTCAGGGTGCAGGACCGACGGGTCGCTGAACGCACCTGAACCGGAGGTAGTCCAGTACAGGCTGCCGTAATTCGAAGCCGATGAACCCGACAGCAGTACCGGGTTTTGCCCGCAGGTGATAAGGTCGTTCCCGGCCCGGGCCGTGGCGGCAGGCTTGATGTCCAGGGTCATCCCGGAAGTTTCGTCAGGACAGGGTGCGTTGCCGGCAACGAACATCGTTAAGGTAACAAGACCATATTCTCCCGGGGCCGGCATGTAGTTGGGCGATAAGGAGTTGCTCCCGGTCAGGGTGCCCTGCCCGCTGGCAGTCCAGTGAACCTGGCTATAGTTGATCGCGGAAGCCTGTGTGACGGTAAAGGAGTTTTCCTGGCAGGTAATGCCATCCGGGCCGGCATTTCCTGATGGAGGGGTATTCACCGCAACCGGGTACAGGGGGGATGAGGGTCCTGATCCGCACTGATTCGATGCATAGACCTGTAAATTCCCGGAAGCGGCATTTGAGGCAAGGTTCACAAGGATAGAACTGGTACCCGCCCCCGAAACCAGGTTGAACCCGGGGGGCAGCGTCCATGCATAGTTGAGGGCAGCGGAAGCCGGCGGAACAGAATAAACCAGCCCCTGCGCTCCCGCGCAAAGTGGAGTTGGTCCAGAGATAACTCCTGTGGGGCCGGGCAAGGGGTTCACGGTAACCAGGAACGTCACGGGGGCAACAGCGGTACATCCGTCCGGGTCGGTATAGAGCACGCTGACCGATTGTGACCCGGCTGCATTCCATGTCACCGAGATGCTGTTGGTGGATGCACCGGAGGTGATCACTCCACCCGTGGAAACCGTCCAAAGGTAGCCCGACATTCCCGGTTCTGTATTGTAGACATTTCCTGCCGCCAGTTGACAGGGAGAAACCGGCCCCGAAATCGTTGGTACCGGCAACGGGTTGACATAAACCGGGAAAGTTGCCGGATTTGCAGCAGTACAGCCGTTTGCATCGGTGTAGGTTACCGAAACGCTCTGTGATCCGGGACTGTTCCAGGTGACCGCCACCGTATTGCTGGTGGCGGTTCCGCCCGCAGTGATGGTGCCGCCCGCCGAAATATTCCAGGAATAGTTGGTCTTTCCTGCCTC
This sequence comes from Bacteroidota bacterium, assembly GCA_037133475.1. GTDB lineage: Bacteria > Bacteroidota > Bacteroidia > Bacteroidales > FEN-979 > CAIVAT01. The sequence continues at coordinate 179,516 of JBAXOB010000001.1, read as the reverse complement.
TGTGGTGTAAATATTGCCGGTTGCTCCTGCACACAAGGCGGAAGGGCCTGCGAGCGTAGGAACCGGCAGTGGATTGACTGCCACGTTGAAGATCGTTGCACTCAATGCCGCACAGCCGGAACTGTTCGTGTAATTGACCGAAACGGTTTGAACTCCCGGAATAGTCCAGGTAACCGTAACCGTGTTGTCGGAAGAGGTGCCGCCGGCGGTAACGATACCACCCGTTGAGATGTTCCAGGAATAGCCTGACATTCCGGCATCGGTTGCATAGAGATTGCCGGAAGCCCCTGTACAGATCACACTGGGGCCTGTGAGCGAAGGAACGGGCAGGGGATTGACCGTGACATTGAAGATGGTTGCACTCAATGCCGCACAGCCAAAGCTGTTCAGATAATTCACCGATACGGACTGGACCCCCGGCGCTGACCAGGTTACGGTAACCGTGTTGCTGGAAGAGGTTCCTCCTGCTGTAACTACTCCGCCCGGGGAGACGGTCCAAAGGTAGCCCGACATTCCCGGCTGGGTTGAATAGGTGTTGCCCGCCGTTCCTGCACAAAGTGTTGCCGGTCCTGCAATTGCCGGGAGGGGCAGCGGGTTTACCGTTACCGGGTAAACAACAGGCGTCAGTGCCTGGCATCCGGAACCATTGGCGTAATTTACAGAAACTGTTTGATTTCCTGGAGTATTCCAGGTTACCGTAGCGGTGTTGCTGGCAGTGGTTCCGCCGGATGTAAGGGTGCCGCCCGGGGAGATGATCCATGCATAGCTGGTCATCCCGGCCTGGGTCGCATAGAGGTTCCCCGGGGTTCCCGCGCAAAGGGAGGCGGGGCCCGTCAGGGAGGGCGAGGGAAGCGGGTTTACGGTGATGGTAAAGATGGTCGCGCTGACTGCCGCACAGCCAAAGCCGCTCGTGTAGTTGACCGTAACGGTTTGGGTTCCCGGGACGGTCCACGTTACGGTAACCGAGTTGCTGGAAGATGTTCCTCCGGCCGTTACAACTCCGCCCGGGGAGATGGTCCACGAGTATGCCGACATTCCAGGTTGTGTTGAATAGGTGTTGCCTGCAATTCCTGCACAGGCGGTGTTCGAACCCGTTATTACCGGCACCGGAAGGGGATTTACCGTTACCGCATAAAGCGTTGGCGCGGCGCCGGGGCAGCCGAGTGGACTGGTGTAATTGACCGAAACTGTCTGCACGCCCGGCGTGTTCCAGGTTACCGTGACGGTATTACTGGAAGCGCCTCCTCCGGCCGTGATCGTTCCCCCCGGTGAAACAAACCAGCTGTAACCCGACTTTCCGGGCTCGGTTGAATAAACATTCCCGTCAGAACCCTGGCAGGCCGTAAGCGGACCCGTAATAGTCGGGACCGGCAGGGGGTTAATGGTGGCCGTCACGGGAATCCTTGCTGCACTCTGGCACCCGGAGGCACCATTCCTGGCCTGGGCGTAATAGGTAGTGGTGACACTGATCAGGGGAGTGGTAAACGATGTATCCCCGGCCAGGATGGGAGATCCTCCCGAGGGAAGGGCGTACCAGTCGGCGGTTTCGTTCGGCAGGACGGTTACGTGTAGCAGCAGGGTGCCCGCTCCGCAACGGGTTGCGCCATGACCTGCCGGGCTGGGAACCGTTGCGGTATAAAGCGCTGTGAAACTGGTATTGCTGGTGCTCCCATACCACCAGGTATTGATCATTTTGTTATGACAATAGCCGTCGGCCGGCTGCCAGGGATGGCATCCGGCATAACCTGCCATGGAACCCGGCGTGCACCCTGTAAGGTTGGTGGTTTGAGGAGGATTGTTGCATGGATCGCCGGATGTATTGGTGACCAGTTGGGAATCATCCCAGAAGGAGATGGGCTGCAGCCCCGAAATATTTGCCGGTCGTACGCCGGTGATAATGTAACCGTCGGGATTCTCCTCCTGGTCCCATACCGGGAGGTTGGTCAGCCCGTTCATATAGTGGATGTTGACGGTGATCAGGGTCCCGTCGGGAATCGCGTTGCCCAGCCCGTCAAGGCCATTCCAGGGGATATTATTGACGCCCGGAACTACATTGGCGAACAGGGTGACTTTGGTGGCTGATCCGCCGTAGGGCAGTGTAATATCCACCTCCATCCATCCCGATTTATTGACCGTTACGACAACATATTTTTTCCCGCTGCACAAGGGATAGCCGGGGTCGGGGACCAGGGTGGGTGTTCCGGTGATGGCGCCATAAACGCCGCTTGGATAAAGGGTTGAATCGGGATCGTTGAGAAAAACCTTGTACTGCGCAATGGCAGGATAGGTGCTGAAAGTGTTGACGTTTTTCGACTGGCGGTCGCTGGTGAAGTTCCCGGTATTCAAACAACCGTATGGGTTGCAGAATACGGTCACGACCCCGATAGCCGCATTGGAAAAGACCAGTTTTGATACAATGCCGTCATCTGCATAGATAAAAAATGAACCGTTAAATGGCTGGTAATCATAACCATAAAAACCAAGACTTGCATAGACCTGCCACGACTGTGACCAGACCCGGCCATTCACGGCATCGGCGGGAATGGCCGGGCTGTGAAGGCCTGTTACCACCTGGAAATCCCATAGGTCGAAGGTGACCGAATAGGTAACAGAGGCAGGAATTTCAAAGTAGTAGTTGCCCGTATCGGCGATGCTGGTGACATGATAGGAGAGTGGGCTGTATCTGCCGGAGGCAGGATAGGGACCTACGATGGCCTGGTGGTAATAGGTGATGTAACCGGTCTGGCCTTGCAGATAGGGGACAATCCCTGAAAACGCCACGGTCCCGTTTGGTTTCCGCAGGGTAAAAGGAACATTTGCATATGCCGACTGGAATCCGAATAGGATATATTCGCCGGCATTCTTCACATGGATGTAAAGCCGGTAATTCGCCGGGCAACCGCCCACACCGAATTTTGTAAAATTGCTTCCGGCTGCATTGTCAATATAAAGGCCGGCCCCTGAGATTGTAGAATCAGGCAGCAGCTGCTTGGTCCCCTCCCCGGCAGCATAAAAGGGAAACAGCCAGATAACAGGGAGCAGGAAAAAAACCGTCTTTAACCAGGCTTGTACTATTTTGTCCATCAACTCTTTTAATAGAGTAATCTATCTCCAAAGATAAGAAAATATTGTGACCGGATTGCATGGGTCACAGAGGGACCACTTGTCATCTTAAGGTAAGTTTCAAGGCTTGCCTCCCGCCTGCCTGGAGTACATATCCCTCCGGGGGAAAAACAGTCATTAATACCAAAGGCAAATAAGCCTACTTTTGCAAATCATTGGAAAGTTTTCAGGAGTACATTATTTTTACAAAAAAACAGCAGATAACATGGAGAACAACAATAAGTTAAAAGGATTAAATATTTCCCTTTGGGTAGCACAGATATTGCTGGCAGGGATGTTCATGATGGCAGGATTTATGAAACTGGCGCCCAATATTGAAGTCATGACAAAGGAGATGCCGGCCTGGCTCGTACGGTTCATCGGGGTTTCAGAAACGCTGGGAGGGCTCGGGCTGCTGCTTCCCTCGATTTTGCGAATCAAACCGGTATTGACACCCTGGGCTGCCGTTGGCATATTGACCATCATGATCCTGGCCACGATCCTGCATGTTTCAAAAGGGCAGTTTTCGGAGGTTGGGATTACCGTTGCACTCGGTTGCCTTGCAGTATTTGTGGCATGGGGCAGATTTAAAAAAGTACCTATTCTGCCGAAAACCAAATAATATAAGCAGATGGAAGCAACCAAGACAAAAATGGACATTGAGATTTGGAGCGATGTGATGTGCCCCTTCTGTTACATCGGCAAACGGAGGTTCGAGTCCGCACTGGCGCAATTTCCCGGGCGTGGGGATGTACATGTGACGTGGAAAAGCTTCCAGCTTGCTCCCGGTATGGTGACCGATCCGTCCACCAATATTCACCAGTACCTGGCCGCACACAAGGGAATCAGCCTTGAAGAGGCGAGGGAGCTGAATGACTATGTAACCGGGATGGCGGCGGAGGTTGGCCTTGAATATAATTTCGACAAGTCGGTTGTGGCCAACTCCTTTCACGCCCACAGGTTCCTTCATTTTGCCAAAAAGGAGGGCAAACAGGAGGAGGCGGAAGAGGCACTGTTCCACGCCTATTTTACCGATGGCCTGAATATCGACGATTTCACCGTACTGATTCAGCTGGGAATTTCAATCGGGCTGGATGCAGGCGAACTGAAGCCGGCGCTTGAAAATGGCCTGTATGCGGAAGATGTGAGGAGAGACCTCTATGAAGCCCGCCAGGTTGGCGTAAAGGGAGTTCCCTTTTTCCTGTTTGATGAAAAATACGCCATCCAGGGTGCCCAGGACGGCAGTGTCTTTCAGGAAACCCTTGAAAAGGCGCATTCCGGCTGGCTTAAGGAGACGGCCGGAACAAACCGGGAGGTTACGCCGGGACAATCTTGTGCACCCGGAGAACCCTGTCAGTAACGGGGTTCGTAACCTGTAAAAGGAGAAACTTTTGGAATCCCTGGGGATCAGGTAATCCCCTGCAACTTATCTCCGGGATTTATTAGGATTCATTGACCTGCCGGCCCTGCCGGTCACCTGTATTTTATCAGTTCCGCGGGTGCTTGTGAGCGCTGGATGTTCCAGCTGCCGGGAGACCATTTCAGGATATTCCCGGATGACCAGGTAATTGCGACGGGCAACAAGCCTGCAGCAAGTTTTTCACATTAAGTAAGAATTCGGTTCCGGAATCGTATCGACGAACCATGACCGGGGCTTGTGCAGACCGGGCACCGTGATCCGGCAGGCGAAAGCGTTCATTACCTTGCTTTTACAGGCCGAAAAATCGGGCCGTTTGTCATCCTGGGGCTTAAAAATGCTTTGTCCTGCTAAGAATTTCATTACTTATTGATAAATTTACAGCAGTGAAAACAAAAAAATCCACACCCGCAAAATAAAAGAGTTATGGCAACACTGACACAGGAAATGAAGGAGATGATTGCGACGCAGCAATGTTTTATCGGAACGGTAAGTGCAGACGGCACACCCAACGTGGCGCCGAAACGTTCAACCCGCGTGCTGACCGACGAGGCGCTGATCTTTACCGAAGGCACCGGGGGGACGACCTATGCCAACCTGAAAAGAGGTTCAACGGTATCGGTCGCCGTTGTGAACCGTGAAATTTTAAATGGTTTCAGGTTTGTCGGCAGCGCCGACCTGCAGGAAGAGGGCGAGCTTTATGATATGGCGGCCGCCATGTCGGAAAAAATGGGAATGCGCAGGCCTGTTGCCGTTGCCGTGATCCATATCGAGGAAATCCATTCGCTGAAACCAGGGCCCACGGCCGGAAAGAAAATAGCCTAGCCCCACACCCGGTTTATCCCAAAAACCCCCGATTATGCGATGCCTCCTGGTTACCCTTCTCACCACACTTGGTTTATTTGCAAATTGCCAGCAATGGCAACCTGCCGGCGACAGGTTAAAGACCGGCTGGACTGAAAAAGTTGATCCGTCGAACCCGCTGCCCGAATACCCCCGCCCGGGCCTGGCCAGGGAAAAGTGGATGAATTTGAACGGGTTGTGGAATTATGCCATCCTCGCAAAGGGATCCGCGGCACCGGTGAAATTTGACGGAAAGATACTCGTCCCCTTCCCTGTCGAGTCGAGTCTTTCGGGTGTTCAGAAGGCCGTAGGGGATCAGAATGAACTCTGGTATTCCACCTCCTTTTCCGTCCCTGCCGACTGGAAAAACAGGCGGGTGGTCCTGAATTTCGGCGCCGTTGACTGGAAAGCCGACATCTGGATCAACGATGTGAGAATTGGCTCCCACCAGGGGGGATACACCGCCTTCAGCTTTGATATTACCCCTTACCTTGTCCAGGGCAGGCCGCAGAAGCTGTCCGTCAGGGTCTGGGATCCTGCAGATAACGGGTTTCAACCCCGGGGCAAGCAGGTGACAAAACCCGGGAGTATCTGGTACACCTCCGTAACCGGCATCTGGCAAACCGTGTGGATTGAGCCTGTTGGTGAAAACAGGATTACTTCGGTTACATCGATCCCCGATATTGACAGGGGAACCGTGACCGTTACCGCCGATGCCGCGCATCCTTCTGAAAACGTAATCGTGGAGGCGAAGGTCTTTCAGGACGGGAAGGTTCTTACCAGCGCCAGGGCCGTTGCCGGCCAGCCTGCGCTGATGGCGATCACGGCTCCAAGGCTCTGGAGCCCTGAAAATCCTGTGCTTTATGACCTTGAAGTCACCCTGTGGCAAAACGGGAAAAGCCTGGAAACGGTGAAAAGTTACTTCGGCATGCGAAAGATATCAACGCACAAGGATGCCGGCGGGGTAGTCAGGATACAGCTGAACAACAAGGATTATTTTCCCTTTGGGCTGCTTGACCAGGGTTGGTGGCCCGATGGGCTCTATACGGCACCGACCGATGAAGCCCTGAAATCGGATATTGTGCGGACCAGGGAGCTTGGATACAACCTCATCCGCAAGCATGTCAAGGTGGAACCGATGCGCTGGTATTACCACTGCGACCGGGAGGGTATCCTGGTGTGGCAGGACATGCCCAGCGGCGATGACGGCCCTGAATGGCAGACAAACCAGTACTTCAACGGCAAAGAGGCCGCCAGGACGGCAGAATCGGCCGAGAACTACAAAACAGAATGGAAAAATATTATCGACCAGCTGAAATCGGAAACCTGCATTGTTACCTGGATTCCCTTCAATGAATCGTGGGGGCAGTTCCAGACTGTGGAGATTGCGCAGTGGATTAAAAGTTACGATCCTTCACGGCTTGTGAACCCCGCCAGCGGCGGGAATTTTTATCCCATCGGCGATATGCTCGACATCCACCATTACCCCGATCCCGAGATGACCCTCTACGACGGCAACCGGGCAACCGTGCTGGGCGAGTTCGGTGGACTGGGACTGGCCGTGGAAAACCATCTCTGGAATAAAGAACGCAACTGGGGATATGTCAAATACAAAACCTCCGAAGAGGTCACCAATGCCTACATTGAACTTGCCGGGAAACTGAAAAACCTTATCCGGTCGGGTTTCTCAGCAGCCATCTATACCCAGACCACCGATGTTGAAAGCGAAGTAAACGGTATGCTTACCTATGACCGTAAAGTGGTTAAAATGGATTTGGAGAAGATCAGGAGGGTGAACCGTGAAATCTGTAATATCCTGGACTGAACCCAAGGATTAATCCGGAGGCATCTGTGCCGGTCTCCTTGTTTTTCTTCCGGACTCCTTCCTTGATAACGGTTTCTGAATTCCCCTTAACGCATGCATAGGGATGACAGGCGACAATGTTAATTGTATAACAATTTCCTGTTTTTCACCCGGTTTCCCTTGTTTTGCATTACCTTTGGATACCTGACAAATAAACTCCCGGTTTTATGAAAACCTCCTCCCTTCGAATCCTTACGTGGTCTCTTTTTCTCACCCTTGCTGGCTTTTATCTGCCCTTCTCCGGTCAACCGCAGAATTTTCCACCCATGACCTTCACCATCCACGATTCTGCCGCCACACAGGGTTATTATTTTATGAGCCCCTATACAAACAGTCCTCCCTTCAATTACGACAGGCCCCACCTGATCCTTGACAGGTATGGGCGAACGATTTATTACCGGGTTTTCCAGGGAGGGTTGAATGTCAATCCGACCATCGATTTCAAGCTTCAACCCGACGGCAGGATGACCTTTTTCTCGACCGACAGCAGCAAGGTCTATCTTATGGACAGTACCTTTACTGTTATCGATTCCCTGAGCAGTGCCAACGGTTTTCCCATGGATCAGCATGATTTCCAGATTTTGCCGAACCATCACTATCTGCTGTTAGGGCGCGAGACCCGGATCCTGAACCTGACCGCCTATCACTGGTTTGGTCCGAACAATTCGGCTCCGGGCAACGCCAATGCCCAGGTAATTGGCGTGGTGATCCAGGAATTTGATGAAAATATGTCACTGGTGTGGGAATGGAAAGCTCACGATCATTTCCAGTTTGCCGATGTGGACCAGGTATGGCTTTCGAACCCCAACAAGGTGGACTGGACCCATGCCAACGCGGTTGAGCTTGATCACGACGGCAACATCCTTCTTTCTTGCCGGCATTTCAACGAGATCACCAAGATCAGCCATGCAACGGGGAATATCATCTGGCGGATGGGAGGGAAGCAAAACCAGTTTTCCTTCCCAAACGATCCGGTGGGATTTACCGGACAGCACGATATCAGGCGATGCAGCGACACCTCGGTCTCCTTTTTTGATAACGGGCAGTATACCAATCCTCCCGTGGCCCGCGGCGTTGAATATGCACTCGATGAAACCAATAAAGTTGCCACCCTCGTATGGGAGTATATCTATGACAGCTCCATGTACAGCATGGCCTGCGGGAATCACCAGTATACCGGGAATGGCAACCACCTGGTTGACTTCGGGTTTCATACCGGGACGAATCCGTGGATGGTGCTGGTAAAGCCCGATAAGTCGAAGATTGTTGACATCACCTATCCCGGAGGGTATATCAGCTACCGTGCATTCAATTACCTCACCCTGCCGTGGCGACTGCATCGTCCACCTGTTGATTGCCAGAAAATACAAGGGGATTATTTCCTGGTGGCGGAACCGGGTCATGCTGAATACCGCTGGTCAACCGGGGCAACCACCTCCTCCATCCCCATCACCGCCCCGGGCGATTACTGGGTATTTGTACCTTACGGAACCGGTTATATCTCTTCGGAATACATCCATATATCCGATATAACGAATCCCTGTCTCTATACCTCGGATCCTCCCTCACCGGTTATTCCCGGGACATTATCCATGGGTTGTTATCCAAACCCGGTTACGGATAGGGCCCGGATTGCCTTCGACCTGCCGGCAAATTCTAATGTTAAAGTGTCGTTGCTTTCCCTGTTGGGAGCAGTCGTGCTGGAACCTGCCGGAGTACAGTGCACTGCCGGGAAACATGAGATCAGCCTTGATGTTGCCACGCTTTCCGGAGGCATGTACCTCCTGAGGCTGGAAACGGAGAAAGGAGCCATTACGCAGAAGGTAATCATCCGGAACCCTCAATAGTTTCATAGGATCACCTTTTGAAGATATTTCCAACACCCTGCCATTCGGGAAGGTAGCAATAGGAAATTATTTCAGGGCCCGATTTTAGGTGATAAGCGGCGTCACCATCATCAGGTGGAAAATTGAAAGAAGCATCTTCATGTACAAGCCTGGTTACCTGGTTTTGCCGTAAACCAGGGTGATCAATACGTCGTGGCTGGTTGGCAGCCTTGATGTCAGGATGGTGATTACACCCTGTTTTTCATCCGGGTTATAATGCCAGCCGGTTTTTTTGATTGCCGTGAATGCTGTTTTTCCGTATCCGCGAAGTTTCAGCCCTTCGACAATTACCTGTTTTGGCACCACCCTTGTGTGAACCATTATGATGTAGGCCCTTTCCTGAAGTTTTCCCTTGTAATCTCCTGTTGCGGCCTTAATCCTGATTTCAGTGACCCGGTCGGCAGGGTCGGCAACAGCCGAAAGGTCTGTCACGGCAAATTTGCCCTCCCTGTAATCGCGGTTTGAACCTTCATCTTCGAACATGTCGAAAGTGGCGCCATTTCCGGGATAGATATCCAGTGTAAGGGTATCGGCCGGGCGTTCCCCGTCATAATTCATCAGCGGGTACAGGGGGATGATCGAACCAGCCCTTACGAAGAGTGGTAACTTATCGAGCGGTGCTGGGTATCCGTTCAAGGTTGTGTTCCCGTTATAAGTCGTTCCATCCCAGTAATCGAACCATTTGCCCGCCGGGAGATAAATACTGTCGCGCTTTTCTTCGTCCCGGTAAACAGGCGCCACGAGCAGGTGCTGACCCAGCATGAATTCATATTGGGTCGCGGTTCCGCGGGCCACCCTGTCGCCGGGGTACTCGAGCACGAGGGCCCGCACGGCCGGCACACCTGTTACGGATGCCTCGTGGCAGAGGGAGTACATGTAAGGTGTCAGGCGCAGTTTCATCTGCAGATATTTCCGGTTGATCGTGGTGTATGGTTCCCCGTAAACATAGGGCTGCTTGTCTTTCGGCGCCCATCCCGACATCGACATCAGCACCGGGGTAAAGCATTTCCACTGCAGGTCACGGGTAAAGGTCTTGTCGCTGCCGGCAAAAATGCCGTCGATATCGCCGGTCGCACAATTCAATGCTGAAAGGCCAGCCCCTGAAACGGTGGGAATATGCCAGCGGATATAATCCCATGATCCCTTCTGGTCGCCGCTCCACACCACCGAATTGCGCTGGGTCCCGGCCCATCCGCATACCGACCACACGAAGCCGCGGGCATCGCTGCTGTGCTCGATTCCATCGTAAGCCGTCCGGCACCCGTCGATGGCAAACCGGTAACCTTCGCCGATCCAGGCCACGTCGAGCTTGCACAAGCGGCTGCCATACTGGCCCACCTCCCGGGCAATTTTTTCCACCCCGTGCTCCGTCCACAACCCGGTATGGAACCCTCTCTTCCGCAATTCAGTCACCACCGAATCGAGCTTCGTATAACCGCACCCGTACCCGTCGTTGGGCAGGATCCACCCGCGTGGCATGTCGTGCGCCACGTACTGGTCGGCGATCAGGGGGATCACATCGGGCGTCGTACCGGCATACCCGGTTGTATTTTTTCCCTTGTTATTCCCCCGGTTATAACAGTTTGCATCGCCCATCCCCAGCGCCCAGCGCGGCGGCAGAAAGGGCTTCCCGGTAAGGCCGGTATAGGCGTTCAGCACCTCCTTCATCGATTCGCAGGCAAAATAATAGCAATCGAAACGGGCTTCGGCATGTGCCAGCCGGAGCGTATCCTTAAAGGAATACTCCCCCGGGGCGAAGGTGTTCCTCAAAGCCCCGTATCCATTGGTGCTCATGTAAAAGGGAGCCGGGTTGGGCGCCCCGCCATCCTCCCAGTTCCAGTCGATACGCATCCTGATCGTTTTGTCCCTGTGCGAGAACCTGCCATTCTGCATGCCACCGCCATAGAAATATTCATCTTCACCCCGGCGCAGGTATTGCACGGTCTCTTTCCCGTAAGTCAACCCCCTGGTCTCCTCCCAAACCAGGGTTTTGTTGTCGGGTTTATACAAGGCAAACCGGAGCGGGTTGCGATAGGCCCGCAGGGCGGCCCTGTTTGTCGACATCAGGTAGTATTCTGCCGTTTCTGATAATATTACCTTAACATCGCCCACAGGTGGGTGGATCACGATATCGTCGCCGGCCGGGTTGGTCAGAAGTCCGTCATATGCCATCCTGATCCTGAAAATATCATCCCTGCCAAATTCAACCTGCACCCTGGCATGGTTGCAATCGAAGGTGAAGGTATTGCCCGATGTTGAAAACCGGGTGACGGCTCCCAACTGGTAGGCGCCTGAAAAAAGCTCGGCCGACAGGGTGTCGTTCGACCGGCGGTCGTCGTCCGGAAGGGAGGTGTAAAACCGGATCCTGTGGATGCCATAGTCGGTCAGGTCGGCAGGCGGGAAGGCAACTTCCGTCGTATCGATGACGCCCAGTGCATGTTTTTCGCTGAAGGCCACGGTAACCTTCACCGGCGGGCGGTTATCCGTTTGAAGCCAGCAATCGAACGGTTTTTGAATGGCTTTGGATCCCAGGTTTACCACCTTAAACCGGAACACCTCCGCAGTGGTAAAGTTATTTCCCTCCTGCGGATGCGAGACCAGCGCCGCGGCCTGCAGGTCGTGATCGAGCGCTTCAGAAAGTTCCAGGTCGTCGACCATCCAGTACCAGGCATAGATCCCCCTCCAGTAAAAACGCAGCCATACCGTTTTCTGAAAGGCCGCATTAGCCGTGATGTTCAGCTCAACCGCCATGGGGTTCGGACAATCCCCTTCGGAGGCAATCCCCCTGCGCACTTCATATTCATGCCATTCAGTGCCGTTGTTTGAAACGCCTACATAGAGGCCGCCATCCTTGCTGACCTTGCCCCAGTCATTCCACAGGAAGTTCTGTTTGAACTTCAACACGACCGAATTTTTCCCGGAACAGTCAACGGGCGAGGTCTGAAACCAGGCATCGGGCCAGATTCCCCTCTTTTCCCATCTGCGGTAATATTTATCAACCCTGGCTCCCGGGGCAAACTGCATGTGGAAGCCCCCGCTTTCCGAGGCGATGGGCGGCGCCTGCTGGTCGTGGCCATAGGAGCCCGGGAAGGGCTGGTTGGTGCATTCCCACATGATATTGCTGTCATTGACCGCTTTGCTGATCCACCCTGCGGGCAACTTCCCCTGCGAAAAGTCCTCCTTCCAGAAAACCCTGGAGGAAACGGGGTTGGTTTTCTGTGCCGGCAGCTGTATTGCCACCACCAGCAGGAGGATCATCAGGTAAATTCGGTACATGGTATCAAGATTAATGAACAAGATTCTGCCTATTCTACGGTCAAGATCTCCCTGAGCCGTATATCGCGGGAGGAGGCCCCCAACATAACCCTGAAATCGCCGGGCTCTAAGACCCATTCCATCCGCTGATCGAGCATTTTCAGCATCTCCGGGGTGATGACAAATGCAACCTCCCGCTCTTCGCCGGGAAGCAGGTGAATACGTTTAAATCCCTTCAGCTCCTTGACCGGCCGGGCAACCGATGCCAGGATATCACGGATATAGAGCTGAACCACCTCATCTCCCTCAACCTTTCCCGTATTTTTAACCCTGCAACGCACCACCGTTGAGTCATCCTTTGCAAAATGCCGCCTGCTGAAGGTGATGTCGCGGTATTCAAACTGTGTATAACTCAGCCCGAAACCAAAGGGAAACAGGGGCTGGCCGGTGAGGTCGCCGTAGTCGTCGTTGCGGCCGGTGGGCTTATGATTATAGGTAAGCGGAAGCTGGCCTTCGGAAACAGGGAAGGTTACCGGCAGGCGGCCCGCGGGGTTGTAATCGCCAAACAAAACCCCGGCGATGGCGTTGCCACCCTCCTGGCCGGGATACCAGGCATCGAGGATGGCGTTTACCTTGTCGATCCATCCCGACATGGTGATGGCGCTACCGCCCGACAGCACGACGACCACAGGCTTTCCGGTAGCGGCAACTCTGCGGATCATCTCCTCCTGGTGCCCGGGCAGGTTAAGACATGCCCTGTCGAGACCCTCGCCTTCGGTTATTCCAGCTACCATAATGGCGGCATCGGAATTCTTTGCCGATGCCACGGCTTCATCGATCCTTTGCTGCCAGTCGTTGTTGATGCCGACATTCCATACCAGTTTCATCCAGGCGCTTCCCGACGGTTCTGAAAATTCAACGCGGATGCCATACTCCCTGCCCTTCTCAAAATGGTATTCAACCAGCGAGGTGGCATAGGTCTGGTGTTTGCTGTTGTCGATCAGCAGTTTCCCGTCGAGATAAAGGCGGTACCCGTCGTTGCCGTCAATCCCAATGCTGAAGTTCCCGGTTACAGGGGATTTCAGCTTCCCGGTCCATCTTGCCGAGAAGAAGTCGAAGCTGATCTTCGGATCGGGCGAATAGAGAGTCCAGCGGAAATTCAGTGACTTGTCGACCCGTGTGATAACAGGATCTCCCGCCAGGTCAAGATTGTTGAAATATTCCCCGTAGAGGCCGGGTTGGATTTTTCCTGCGACAACGGCTGAAAAAACCGAATCGGGCACAACCGTCCATTCGGGGGATGACCGGCCGCAGCCGGGGGACCAGGTTACCCTGCAGCTTTCACCCAGCTTGTTTTTAATTCCGTCGAGGATGCTGATCCCGCCACCGCCGGGTCTGCTGTAGCCGCCACTCCGCGCCTCCACGGCGTCAACCCCGATCACGGCAAGGGTTCTGATTGATTTTGACAAAGGCAGGAGCTGGTGGTCGTTTTTCAGCAGCACGACCGACTTCAGGGCTGCCTCCCTTGCCAGCTGAAGGTTTGCCGTGTTGGCACCCGATGCGGCCGCCTTCTTTTCATCGGTATAGGGTTGGTCAAAAAGCCCCAGCGAGAACTTCACCCTAAGCACCCTGGCTACGGCGCTGTCGATGGTGCCGGTGGAAATGCGCCCGTCGAGAAAGGGAGGGATAAAAAGCCGGTAGTGGTCAAATTCGGTCTGCAGGATCACATCCAGCCCGTTGTTGATGGCATTGGCGGCAGCCCCGGCATAATCGGCGGCCGTATAGTGCAGCACATTCGCCCCGCCAACGGCGCAGGCATCGGAAATGGTGAAGCCTGAGAAATGCAGCTGCTGCTTCAGTTTGCGGTTCAGCAGCCAGTCATTGGCCGTACACGGACTGCCGCCAAGGGAGTTGTAGGAGGTCATGACCGAACGGGAGCCCCCTTTTTCGAAGCAGGCCCGGAAGGGGGGCAGATAAACCTCTTCCAGTTCCCGTTCACTGAAATCGACAGGGTAGCTGTCGCGGCCTCCGTCGCCATGGTTGGCGATAAAATGTTTCGGGGTGGTCACCACGCCTGCTTTTTCAAAAGCCGAAACAAAGGCGATGCCCATCTGTGCCGACAAAAAGGGATCCTCCCCGTAGGTCTCTTCCACCCTGCCCCAGCGAACGTCGCTGGCAATATTTACAACAGGAGATAGTATTTGACGGATTCCGCGGCTCCGGGTCTCCCGGGCAATGGCGGCAGCCACCCTGCCCACCAGCGCCGTATCCCAGGTGGCTGCCAGGGCGATAGCCTGGGGGAAACAGGTGGCCCCCGGCGCCACCAGTCCGTGCAGCGCCTCTTCAAAAGGAATGATAGGGATTCCCAGGCGGGTCTCCTCCGTGAAATAGCGCTGGAGGGAGTTGATCTTGCGCACCGTCTCCTTTGCCTGAAGGTGAAAGCTGTGGTCAACGATCTGCCCGGCGGCATCAAAATTCCCCGGCTCACTCAGCTGGAGGCCGAAAATGCCGTTTTTGAACTTTTCCCGTCCCTGGTCCGGGTCGGCAGGGATCATGAACATTTGCCAGAACTTCTCCTCCGGGGTCATTCTTGATAACAGGTCCTTTACCCTGGTTTCGACAGGGAGCTGGGAATTCTTATAAGGAAGTGCCTGCTGTGCAGGAGCATGACTGCAGGTGAGGCAATAAATAACAGGGATCAGAAAATATTTCAGCTTCATCATGACAGGAACGTCGCTTTTTGACTACTCAAATATACCGTTTTTCTCAATTCAACAGCCGCCATGATTAACCTGGACATGAACCGGATTCCCAGGTTTGCAGGAGGTATGGGTTATTATGATACATTTGCACTCTTTTAGAGGCTGTTATCATTTAAAAATATAACCACAATGACACAAAGAAGGCACAATGAACACAATAAATGCCATTGTGAACATTGTGTAAATCATTGTGAACATTGTGGTTAAATTATATGCCTTGATTATGGAAACAGGATTCTAATGAAAAACGGCAAAATCTGAGACAGACTTTTACCGTCGTCAAACCTAACCGAAACTGAACCAGGATGAAGCATCTTCTGACCACGCTGTTGTTGTTCTTTTTGTTACCTAATTTTCTGATTGCCCGGGGAGGGTGTGATAAAACAGCCGGAGGGGAGGATGAACCCAAAAGCGTGCTGTGCGGAGGTGTTGAAAGATGGGCTGTAAAAGTACTGACGGATGTTGCCGCTGCGCAGGTGAATTACACGCCACGGCTCACCACCATGGATTCCCTGATCCATATTGCCACCACACCCAGTACCACTGCACCGCGCATGCCCGGCATCGAGTTTCAGAATTACACCATCACCTGCAGGATCACCATAAAAAAGAATGAGGATGACAATGACTACCACCTGGTGCTTGCTTCCGGCAGCGAAACCATGATCGGTGAAGTGCCCGATCCGGTTTGCGCGGTTGCCGCGACTTCAGCTCATGTGAATGATTTTATCGCTGCCCGTAACTGGGTTAATGCCCATATCGGCACGGGGGCAGTGGCAAATGTAAATATCCCGGCGGTTGACATTACCGGGGTGGCTTTTGTTGATGTGCCGCACGGGCAAACCGGGGCTGCGCCGAACCAGATGGAGTTCCACCCGATCCTGAACATCCAGTTCTCTGCCACAACGGGATTAAGCGATAAAACCAGCCAAACACCGGCTTTCCGTGTGAGCGTGAACCCGTCGGTTTTTACGGAATCAACGAAATTCAGGCTGGTATCGGATCATGAAATGTTCGGAGGATGCAGCCTTGAGCTCTATTCCATGAGCGGAGTCCGGGCGGCAGACCTGGAAATCCCGTGTAACAACAGCAAAGAGGTTAACTATACCCTTCGACGCAACGGGCTGGCCAACGGGACCTACCTCTTCAGAATCCTTAACTACGGATCGATCCTCTACGAAGGAAAAATCATTCTCAACTAACCGGAATCTCCCGTCAGGCAAGATTGTCATACTTGTTGTGGATCCACAGGATCAGCACACCGAAGACGACTGCCACAACGATCAGGATCGTATTCAACATTCCCTCCACGCTGAATGACATCTTGATCAGGATGGTCGAAATGATGAATCCTGAATTGCGGATCACTTTGCTGAATTTATCGGTGTACAAAAAGGAGATCAGCAGCAGCAGCACATCCGTGAGGATCAGGATCGTAAAAAATTCGTTGAAAAAGATACCGTTGATATCCTTGATGGAATCGACCATCTGGCTGATTGAGAAAAAGTTGCCGTGAATCCAGCGGGTCAGGCCATGGATGGCTAAAAACAAAAATATCGGGATCAGGCACATCGCGATCATGTTTTTCAGCCGGATGAATTTAATAATCGTTACCGGGTGATGATCGTTGGCCTCCTCTTTCCTGCTGTTCAGCCGGTAAAAGACCAGGATCAGGAAAAACAGCAGGAGGGTTGCAATAATGTCGTAGGTGAATTTCAGGTCGTTATGCACGGCGAACCAGTTCGAGGTGAATTCGAGCTTTGCCAGGTCCCTGAAGATGCCGCGGATCACGATCAGCGTGATGATCTCGTATTGTTTGCCGATATAGATGGTGGTTGATTTGGGCAGGTAATAGACCAGCAGGTAGACTTCGTAAATCAGGATAAAGGAGAAGGGGGTGTAGATTGCAGCGATCGGGTTGCGGAAAATTCCCGCATAATCGTTAAGCTGGACGAGGTTGAAGCCGGTAAGGGTGACGAGCGCCAGGTGCAGTATAAAGCTGACAATGGCGATGGAGATAATAACGACTTCGCTTTTTTCCCTTACCTTTTCCGAAAGCAGTTTTGCATAAAAGTAGTTGAAGATGGTTTCGCTTTTCCTCATGGCCTGGTATAGGTTACAGGTGGATATTCATGCCGGCGGCAGACGGATCATGGCCGGATCGGCAGGGAACGCAAGGACAAATATAGGAAAGTCACCGTGATATAGCAAATTCGCCGGAAAGATGATTTCCCAGCCTTGCGGGGAGAATAAGAGTTCAGCGGTTATTGCACCGGGTTTCCCACCGAGATATTCAGCCTTACCACGTTGATGGCATATTCGATGCGCGCTTTCAGCAGGTTGACGCGGCTCTCCTCGAGGGCGGTTTCGGCATCGAGCAGGTCGAGGTTGGTGATGGCCCCCGTCTTGTAGGAGATGGCAGCCAGTTCAAGGGCCTCGCGGGCCTGGTTGACCTGAAGGTTGCCCTGGTCGATTTTTTTCAGGGAGGCCAGCATGTTGGTCTCATTCTGATACACCTCAGTGGAGATATCGCGGGAGGTTTGTTCGATGTCGCTCCTGGCCATACTGATCTGCGAAGCGGCAATCCTCATCGAGCTGCGCCTGCGCGTCGCGTCGAAAATCGGCACCTTCAGCCCGACGCCAGCGGCAAAGTTAGGGGTGAACTTGTTGAGATCGGGGAAGTAGCCATTCTTGAACCCTCCGTCGACAAAGGCCCCCAGGCTCGGGTAATTCATCGCTTTGGTTGACCGGAGTTCAAGCTGGGCATGTTTTTCATGCATGTGAACCATCACCATCTCGTAGCGGTGGCCGAGGGCATAGGGAATCAGCGAGTCGGGGTGCATCCCGGGTTGTGTGTAGACGAAACTTCCCTGTACTTTGATAACTGTCCTTACCGGCAAACCGAGAAGCGAATTCAGCATGGCCTGCTGGGTTTGGCGAGATGCCTCCAGGTCGACCTTCTGGTTTTCGGCGTTGGTGAGCCTTACCTGTGTCGAGAGTATCTCGTAGTGGGTGGCCGATCCCGTTTGTTCCTTCCGTGTCACGAAATCAAGGTGCTGCTTTAAAGTGGCGATCTGGGCCTCCTTGATCCGGATGGCCTCCTGCAGGTAGATCTGGGTGTAAAAACTCACCGAGGTTAGCAATGTCAGCCGCTGCCGCACAAGTTCGACGTTTTTTTCAGCAAGTTCCCTGTTCGATTTTTCAACCTCAACCTTACGCAAGGTTTTGTCAAAATCGTAAATGTTTCCATAGGCGCTGACCGTGGCATCATAGACATTGCTGGGGGCCATTACAAAATGGCCCAGGTTTGGGATGGTCAGTTCGGGTACGGGTCCGATGCGGGTATAATCCGCGCCGGCCGAAACCATAGGATACCAGGCCGATTTTGCCAGCGCCACCCCCGCTTCGGCGACCTGGATCGCCTCCTGTGCCTTGGCGACGCTGGGATAGGTAGCCAGCACCTGGTTCAGGATTTGCGAAAGGGTCAGCGAATCCTTGGTATCGAGAGGAGTCCTCTCCTGCCGCGGCTGGCCGGATACCTGAAACGCCGCACAGGCAATGGCGGCAAAAACAAAGCAGCAGATTACATTCTTGAGTTGCATGGTTCTTAATTGTTCTTTTTAACTCTGAGGAAAAAAACAGGTATGGCACTTACCAGGGTAAATACCGTGGCAATCAGGAAATCGTCGCTGATGGCCTGGACAAAAGCCTGCCGGTTGAGGTGCGACATCAGCAGGTAGCTGCCCTGCTGTGACGCGCTGGCCAGGGTACTGCCGGTGTTATGAACGATGAAGTGGCTGATGTTGGTCATGACCCCTTTAAAGGCCGGTGAATTCTGGTCAAGCGATTCGCCAAAGACCTGGGAATGGAAGATGACACGTGTCGTGAGCAGGGTCGATAACAGGGCCACGCCGAAACTTCCTCCGATCTGTCGCAGGACATTGATCAGTCCCGATGCCTGGCCCATTTTTTCTTTGGGGATCCCGATGGTGGCAAGGGCGGTAAGGGGGCTGAACATCATCCCCATCGCCAGTCCGCGCAGGTACAGCGACAGCATGATAAAGGAATGCTCGGTCATGTAAGAGAGCTTGCTGTTGAGGTAAAAGCTGAAGGCCAGCAGGAATACGCCGATGATGATCGGTATCCTGGGATTCATCTTTGTTGAGAAGATCCCCGTGGCGGGTGCAATAATCCCCTGGATGATCCCGACAGGGAGGAATACCGAACCGGCCTGGATGGCGGTATAGCCCAGGGCATTCTGCAGGTAGAGCGGGAGCAGGAAGGTGCTGCCGAACATGCCGATGCCGAAGATGAAGATCACCAGGTTGCTTACGGTAAAGTTGTACCCCCTGAACAGGCTTAGTTCAATCAGGGGCTCTTTGATGGTCAGTTCCGTGACCAGGAACAAGGTCAGCGAAATGGCGGCAATGCCGAAACAGGCCAGGATCACCGGGGAGTTCCATCCCCCGGAGTTGCTGGCGGCATTGCCTTCGGTAAGGGCATAAAGCAGTACAGGCAGGAAGATGCTCACCGAGATGAATCCCACGGGGTCGAACTTTCGTTTCCGCGGACTCCTGTATTCTTTCTGGATGATGGCCGTGGCGAGCATCCCGGCAATGCCGATGGGGACATTGACATCGAAGATCAGCGGCCAGCTGAAATTATCGACCAGGTAACCTCCGATGAGCGGGCCGAACGAGACCGAGGCGGCCGAGGCGATCGACCAGAAGCCAAGTGCGAGGGTACGTTGTTCGGGAGGGAATTCGCGCGTGATGATGGCCATCCCGACCGGCATAAGGGCGCCTGCCCCCAGCCCCTGGATGACCCTGGCGAAAATCAGCATGTCCTCCGAGGAGGAGTAGCCGCACATGAACGATCCCAGGGTAAAGAGAAAGAGTCCCAGGAAGTAGACGCGCTTATAGCCAAAACGGTCGGCCATCCATCCCGAGGTGGGAAGCATCACGGCCAATGCCAGCATGTAAGCGGTAAGCACCCATTCGATCTTGTCGATCCCCACACCGAAGGAGGCCATGATCTTGGGCAGCCCTACATTCACGATGGTGGCGTCGAGCACGGCCATAAAGGTGCCGATCATCACGTTGGCCAGCAGCCACCAGCGATAGGCCGGACTGCGTTCATCGAACGTGGCGTTCTGGGCCCGGATGAAACGCCTGAGCCCGTGGTACGGCTGTAACACTACCATGATTATTTATAGATTTTTACCACGACCGACATGCCCGATACCAGGCGGTGCCAGAGGTTTGAATCGCCGGTGCTGCTGTGATCAATGGAGATCTTGACGGGAATGCGCTGCGTTACCTTGGTAAAGTTGCCCGAGGCATTGTTGGGCGGGATCAGCGAAAACTGCGCCGCGGTGTTGGTGCCGATATTATAGACCTTCCCGTGCAGCACGACATCGGGAAAAGCATCCACCGTGAATTCCGCCTGCTGCCCGTCGTGAATGCCGCCGACCTTGGTCTCCTCGTAATAGGCGGTTACCCAGAGCAGGGAGTCCCTGGTGATGGTAAATACCGACTGTCCCGGCTGAACCACATCGCCCGGCAGCAGCCATCGTTTGGCTACCCGGCCGCCGGCCGGTGCATATATGCGCGTGTTGCGCAGCGAAGTTTCGATGGTGCCGATCTGGGCAGTGGCGGTTTTGATGGTCAGCGAGGCGCTTTCAATCATCGACTTGCTTACGGCCTGCTGCGCCCGTGAAGCCTCCAGCTGTGCAACCGATGCCTCGTACGACCTGCTGGTGTGGTCGAACTGCTCCTTCGTGATCACTTTGCCTTCATACTGGATGGTCGCCCTGTCGAGATCCTCTTTGGCCTTTTCAACATTGATTTCCTGCACCCTGGTATTTTTCTGGTCCAACTCGTATTTAGCCGTGGCCTGGGTCACCGAGGCAATCGCCTGGTCGCGTGCTGATGCAGCCTGGACGCGCTGGGCTACCAGGTCGCTGCTGTCAATATCTACCAGTAATTGCCCCGCCTTTACGGTATCGCCCTCTTCAGCCCCGATCCTGAGGATCCTGCCGAGAACCTTCGAACTGACCGATACCCTGTCGGCATCAATATAGGCATCATCCGTTGAAAAATAGCGGGTGTACTGGCGATACCACCACCAGCCGACGACCACCACCGCCAGCACGACCAGTCCCAGCAGGATGTAGGCCCTTATCTTCCGGCCCTTTGATGATTCAGGTTTGTTTTCTTCAGCCATAACATGAAAGTATTTTGAATAATTGCTTTGATTTCGATTTCCCGGAAGCAGGCCCCGTTACGTTATAAACCCTTATGGCTCCTGATGCTCCGGATAAAAAGTTCAATAAAATTCCGCTGCTTTTCAAACATCAGGTCATAATCTTCCTGCTTGATTTCCATCATCGGCCGGTTGCGGATCACGATCATCCGCAGCCCGTGAAGAATGTCGAGGAATAAACGGGCCGTCTGTTCATGATTTTCAATTTCGAATGCCCCCGACACAGTACCCTGTTTCAGGATTGCAGTAATCTGACCGGCTTCGCGCGAAAGCAGCTGGTCGATCATCTCTCGTAAATGGGGCCGGATCTGGTAAAAATCGGAAAACCTGAACTTGGTCAGGTTCAGGAAGGTGGTAAAGTAGCCATGCCGTAACCTGACGAACTCATACAGCATTTTCTCAGGGTCTCTAAGTTCGCTCATGTTAGCGGAAACCAGCGCGAAATATTCGTTCTGTTCCTTGGCCAGCACAGCCCACCATAGACTCTCCTTATCGGGGAAATAGTAGTACAGCGAAGCCTTCGACATGTTTACATCCGCCGCGATCTCCGACATGGTGGTCTTCTCAAACCCATAGTGACCGAACCGCTTCTGCGCCGCAGCCAGGATGGCATCGAGCTTTTCAGTATTCCCCAGCTGGTGGATAATGGAAACCATGGCAACGGCCTTAACCTTTTGACTAATCTGTTTGAGCGGTCAAAGGTACGAAAATAATTAACCGGCACCATTTTTTTGTAAAATGGAAGATACCACTGAAACCAGGCTGGTTGCAGCGGAAGCCGCTATTTTTTTACCGGGAAAAGGCTTTTCAGGAAGAGTTTCATATCTGCCCATGAATCCTTGTCGGCATCGGCATTGTATTCAATGGGCATGTTGAATTTCTTGCCGATGGTAGTGGCCTCCGGGTTGGTGAAGGCATGGGTTGCATTGGCATAGACCTTGAAGGTGTAAGCTGCGCCGATGGAGTCGAGGCGGTGTTTGATGGCATCAATATCCGCTTGGGGAACAAACTTGTCGCTGCCCCCGTGGCAGATCAGGATTTTTGCCTTCAGCAGCTTTTTGTCGACAGGGGCTCCGCCAAGGCCGCCGTGGAAACTCACGACTCCCTTCAGGTCAGCGCCCAGTTTGGCAGAATTGAGCACCACCGAACCGCCGAAACAATAACCGATCGCGGCGATGTTGTCCGCATCAGCCTGGGGGAAATCTTTTACCTTGTTCATGGCAGCCTCCAGCCTGGTTTTCGACAGTTGCGGGTCGCCATAGAAGGGTTTTGTATATTCCTGTGCCTCCTGGGGATTGGCAGCAATTTTACCATCGCCGAACATGTCGACTGCCATGGCGAAATAGCCCAGTTCGGCCAGTTTGCGGGCACGCATCCGGGTATAGTCATTTTGTCCCCACCACTCGTGAACCACCAAAATCACGGGTCTCTTGCCTTTGATGGCGGCATCATAGGCGATAAATCCCTTCAGGATTACATCGCCCGATTTGTATGTTACATTCTCTTCCATGATGGTTTTTTGGGTATTTCCGGCATAAAGCAGGGATGAATAGGAAACGATGGCGAAGGCTACAAGGATGCACCTCCGGAGATATTTTATCTGCATGTTATCAAGGGGTTTGGTTAATAAAATAAACTGGTTCCGGGTACCCGGAACCAGGGCGTAAAAGTACAATGAAAGCCCGGAAAAAGAATGCTACGGTTGAAATCTTTTCATCCCGGCGAAAACCTGGTTAAACAGGGTTGGCGTTGAAGATCCGAAGATGGCATCCCTGTTTTTATCGGACCGGAGATAATATTTTTTCGAGCCCTCATCCAGTGCCCCGTTTACCTCAACAGGCGGCATGTTGTTCCCTTCGATCTTCAGCGTGTAGCGGTATGCCGGGAAGATGGCGCCTTCGTCGGCAAATTCGCTGCCCATGGTATTGGCGATGGCATTGAGATATTTCTCAGTGGCTGCCGAATCGGCAGGCTGGTCGTTGACCGTCCAGCGGTTCTCTTTTTTAGCCAGTACGAAGGAGCTGTCGCCGGGATAGACAAAGGTAAGTTTGGTGACCAGGTTTTTATCGATCCTGAACAAAATGCGGTTACGATACTGGGAGGGGTTCTCGGGGAACATCATCGACAGGAATCCATCCACAACGTACACACGGTCGTCGCCGGGTACGCGGATATGCGACTTTACCGACATGCCGCGGTTTCCGCCATATCCCTGCATGCCGCGGTCCTGCGAAAAGGAGACCTTGCCCACCCTGAACTCGGCGGCAACCTTTTGGCCCTGTTCCACCACCACCCGGGTGCTGGCGGAATCGGTTATTTCAAAGGTTTTCCAGGCCTGCCGGTCGGTGCCGGCAACCCGTTCGGGTTTGATATGGGCCAGCGTCTGCAGGATGTTGCGGATGATGGAGGAGTCGGCAGGATAGCTCTTTTTCTGGCTTTGGATATCCCAGCCTTTTCCCGTCTTTGCCAGTTTAACCACGCCGGCTCCCTTGGTTTTCGGATAGATTGTGACGGCTGTTACCGCTGCCGAATCGATGGTGAACAGTTCACTTTTAAAGGAACGCTCGCCCGTGTGCCTGTCATATATCAGGACCGCCACTGCCAGTAAACCGAGAAGGGCAAACAGGACCAGGAGTGTCTTTGTATGGAGTTTTCTGAACATGGTATTTTTTCCTTTTAGTCTGGTTGTCAGATATAATTTTCGTTCATCCGTTTCATCCTGGTATTCCTGCGTGCCTGCCAGCGGAAGATACCAAACCCGATGATCAGCAGGATGGGTATGAGAAAGTTGAAATATTTGAGCAACAGTTTTTTACCGTCGTCCATCTGGTCGAGGGGCCTGGAGGTGACCTCCTTCGTCCGGAGGTCGATGAGCCCGGTGTCGTCCGAAAGCCAGTCGATGGCGTTCACCATGAAATTCACATTGTCGGGGGGGATCTGCCTGGCCTGCTGTCCTTCGCCGTTGACGGGAAAATCCCCGTCGGAGGTTACGATTAGCCTGGAGCTGGCATTGCCAACGATCTTCCCGCTCAGTTCGCCGCAAACGGTGAGGTTTGAGAGGGGAAAGTCCTGCTGCTGCCAGTTGCGGCTGATATTGAAGGTGAGCGGCGGGTTTTCGGTTCCCGATTTCTCGGATGTGGAGGCCAGCGCGGTGAAGGAGACCTCCTTGTTCACGGCAAAGAAATCGATCGAACTGGCAAAGGGAAGAACAACGGAGGTTAGTCCGCGGGTTGCCGGCGTTGATGCAAATTTTGTAATATTCGGAAGGTAGGGGAAGTTCATGCTCGACTGGAAGGTCATATATCCCTGCTGCTGGTTTACGGTTATCTTCCCGCAGTTCTGGTCGATAATGAAATTGGGATTGACCCTGATCCCCTTTTTCTCGAGCCACTGTTCCAGCCCGGTATTCACCACCGTGCCGGAGGAGGTCTGGAGATTGCCGTTCACCCTGTTCATGGCGATATAGATGTTTTTTCCCATGGCAAGAAAATCATCCAGTCTCCGCAATTGCTGCGCCGGGATGGTGTCTTTCGGATCGACGATGACCAGGGTCTTGTATTTTTCGGGTTTTGCGGCGGTATCATTGAGGTTTACGGGTTCTACGTCATAAAGCACCGAGAGCGACTGCATCACCTGGATCATCGAATTCAGTGAATTTTCCTTATGGCCTTCTAGGAAGGCAATTTTGGGTTTGTTCTCCACCGACATCTTCTTGATGCTGGTCGAGAGGCTGTATTCCATGGCCGCACCCGGCTGGATCAGCGGGATCACCTCCTTCTTGTCGCCATAGTGCACCACGGCTCCCAGGTAGGCCTTCTGCTGTTTGACCTGGTCCTTTTCCCTGACATTGATCAGTACCGGGTTGATCCCCTCCTGCATGGCTTTTTGCTGGGAGGCGTCGTCCTTGTTGGGGTTGATGAATTCGAACATCACCTTTCCCTTCGACCGGGTAGAATATTCGATCAGCTCCTCCTTGAAATCGCGGCGCAGCCGGGCAAAGTCGGCCGGAAGCTCCTCGCTGAAGTAAGCCGTTACGGTGACCGTTTCGTTGATCGAACCCAGGATATCGCGGGTTGCCTTGCTTAAGGTGTAACGTTTATCCCCGGTGAAATCAAGCCGCAGGAAAAAACGGTCGGCCAGGATGTTGACCAGGATGATCACCCCGATGATCAGTAAAAGATAAGTTAAAATCGATTTTTTATTTTTCATGGTTAAGGTGTTTATATTCATCCGCTCCCCGGCTGTTTGCAGGAGGGGGGCCGGGAAGGATCAATTGGAGACGTTACGTCTTGATAAAGCCAGTTCGGTGCCGATCAGCCCGGTGAAGATGATCGAAAGAAAATAGAGCAGGTCCTTGGTATCGATCACCCCCCTGGCCATCGATTCATAATGGTTTGAGAGACTCAGGTAGCCGAGGATTCCCGAGAGGAACCCTCCGGAACCACCGCCTGCAAGGCCGAAGATCAGGTGGAAAAAGATGCCGATGAACAGGGCGATCAAAAAGGCCACGATCTGGTTGGAGGTGATGCTGCTGGCGAACAGGCCGATGCTGATATAGGAGGCGCTCATGAAGAGGAGCCCGAGATAACCCATCCAGACGGCCCCGTGGTCAACCTTCCCGATGTTGGCAACGGTAATGTAATAGGGGATGGTCAGCGCCAGGGTGATGCAGATCAGCAGGAAGGCGGCGGTGAATTTTCCCGCAATGATCTGCCAGTCGCTCACCGGCTTGGTCACAAGAAGTTCGAGAGTGCCCGATTTCCGCTCGTCAGCCAGCAGTCCCATGGTAACGGCTGGGATAAAGAAGAAGAGGGTCCAGAAGGAGATGCCGAAAAACGACTGGAGGCTGGCCTGGTTCATCAGGAATACATCGTTGCCGAAAAGCCAGGTGAAAAAACCGCTGAACCCCAGGAACAGCACGATCATCACGTAGGCCATGAGGGAATCGAAAAACGACCGGAGCTCCCTTTTTGCAATTATCCAGATCTTGATCATATGTTGTTTTTTTATTTTTAGAGGTTGATTAATATGGTGTCGATTTTCATTAGAATCCTGTTCCAATACTTGACAGGTTTAATTTAGCCACAATGTTCACAATGGATTTCTTTGTGACCATTGTGCCTTGCTTTGTGTCATTGTGGTTAAACATGGATGCTCATGCTGAAACCTATTTTGTCTTACGGGATGAATCATGCTGCTACACTTTAGTTAGTTGGTGATGGTCAGATCCCTGAACACCTCTTCGAGTTTGCGCTCCACAGGGGTCATCTCGGTCAGCGACCAGCCTTTTTCAACACACAGCCTGAAAATGGCTTTCCTGGAACTGATGCCGGGTTTGCTTTGTACCTCGTACGCCTGGGTATTGGCAGGCATAAGGTCGACAAGCTCAACCGAATCGAGGTGCTGCAGGTGGCGGTAGATGTCGTCGCGGTCGCCATCTTCAATGGTTACCTTTACAATCTCCTTGTCCTGGGCCTGTTTCCTGAGGTTGTTGGCGGTTCCGTCGGCGACAAGCTGGCCTTTGCTGATGATCAGGATCCTGTCGCAGGTGGCCTCCACCTCGGCCAGGATGTGGGAGCAGAGGATCACCGTCTTTTCGCGGCCGATCCGCCTGATCAGCTCCCTGATCTCTACGATCTGGTTGGGGTCGAGCCCCGAGGTGGGCTCGTCGAGGATCAGCACCTCGGGGTCATGGATGAGCGCCTGTGCCAGCCCGACCCGCTGCTGGTAACCCTTCGACAACTCGTTGATCTTCTTGTAGCGTTCATTCTTCAGCCCGCAGATCCTGATCATTTCAAGGATCCGTTCGCGGATCTTTTCCGACGGAACACCCTGGATCTCTGCAACAAACCGCAGGTAGTCGATCACCGGCATATCCTTGTAAAGCGGGTTGGCCTCGGGCAGGTAGCCGATGTGTTTTTTTACCTCTTCGGGATTTTCCAGCACCGAAACACCCCCGATCCGCACATCCCCTTCGTTGGGCGGCATATAACAGGTGATGATCTTCATCGTCGTGGTCTTCCCGGCGCCGTTCGGGCCCAGGAAACCGACAATTTCCCCCTGGTTTACCTTGAAGGAGATGTTATCCACGGCCTTCTGAAAGCCATAGCTCTTGGTGATTTTATCAACGATTACTTCCATATGTACCCGATTAAATTGCAGCGCAAAAATAAAATGAAGTTTTTTTTCTGAAATATGTTTAACAAAAATTTAACATAAATTGCTGAAGGACATGCCATGGCATGGCCCATAACCCTGGTAATTGCGAAGGCTGGCCCCGATAACCGGCATAAACAGCATATTAAGATGCACAGTGACCGGTCAATTTGAAATATCAAACAAAACCTCTCCTGCTTATCCCTTAAAAAAATTGATTGGTCACTATTATACCTGGAACGAACCGTAAATTTCCTTTTCGTTTGAAAACTGGCTATTGCTGAAGTAATTGAACATTATTTGTTCTAACCTTACTTTCTTTTTCTACCGCAAAAAGAAAGTAAAAAAGGAAAGTCACCGCTTCATGAAAGGCACTAAAAATCTTCGTCATTCGCTGAACTGCGGAAACTCTTCGCTTCGCTCCTCGGACAGTCCGCAGTTTTACGCTCATTCCTCGATTTTTTTAGCGTGACTTTCATGAGGCGGTCTGCCTGCTTAGTCTGGGTAATTCCTATGCTATGACAGGTCAATAAACGGTCACAAAATAAGTTGACCAATATTTTAAATACCTGGCCCAATCGTGATCAATCATAAAAAAAATAAAAAAATTTGGAAAAAATAAACACTGTTTATTATATTTGCAGCGTTATTTTATATCGCTATGGGAATCACTGAAAGAAAAACCAAGGAGAAGACCGAACTGAAGGCGCTGATCATGTCGGCAGCCAGGAGCCTGTTCCTGGAGCGGGGCATCGGGGAGACCTCCATCCGGAATATCGCCGAGCGGATCGAATACAGCCCGGCAACGATCTATCTCTATTTCAAGGACAAGGACGAGATCCTGCATGAGCTCCATTCACAGGGATTCCGCGAGATGGGCGCACAGATGGGCGTTTTGATGGCAGTATCCGATCCTGTTGAAAGGCTCAAGGCGCTGGGCAGGGTTTATATCGACTTTGCCAGGAAAAATACCGAGATGTACGACCTGATGTTCATCGCCAAGGCCCCGATGCACTACCTCGAGAAGATGGCGGAGGAGAAATGGAGCGAAGGGAAGACCACCTTTGAATTCCTTTCGAATACCGTGGCCGAATGCATTGCCGCCGGGCGTTTTGCTGGCCATGATGCCGACTCGCTTTCCTTTATGATCTGGAGCTGCGTTCACGGGATGGTCGCACTCGAAATCCGCGACCGCTGTAAAGGAATCAGTGGGGAAACTCCCCAGGAGATATTCAGGGGTGCCTTTGAAACTTTTGTCAAGGTGATCGAAGGACTATAAATTTTTTCATTTTACTAAACGATGTTAATTTAATATATGATGTACATAAGGCAAATTTTCTTCACCGGGATATGCCTCATCCTGGGGGCGGGATTACCCGGGCATCTCGGGGCGCAGACCACGCTGCAGAAATATATAGAGGAGGGACTGGCCAACAACCTGGTGATGAAGCAGAAAAACATAACCCTTCAGCAGGGGCTGCAGGCGCTGAAGGAGGCGAGAAGCTGGTTTTATCCTTCGGCAGGCTTCACCGGCGATTATACCTGGGCCGAAGGGGGGAGGACCATTGCGTTTCCGGTGGGCGACCTGCTGAACCCGGTTTATGCGACACTCAACCAGATCACCCATTCCGCCAAATTTCCCACGATCGCCAACAGCGAATTCCAGCTGCTGCCGCAGAATTTCTACGATGCCCGCATCCGGGTGGCATATCCGGTTCTGAATACCGACCTCTATTATAACTATCGGATCAAAAAGGGGGAGATCCGCATGGCGGAATTTGAAATCGAAATTTACCGCCAGGAGCTCACACGCGAGATAGAGACCGCCTATTATAATTTCTGCCTGGCAATTGATGCCGAAAAGATCTATGAAAGCGCGATGACCCTGGTAAACCGCAATCTCCAGGTTAACCAGTCGCTGGTACGCAATGGTAAAGGGTTGCCGGCAAATGTCCTGCGGGCTGAAAGTGAAACGGAGGTCATCACCTCCCATCTCAGGGAAGCCGAAAACCAGCAAAAAAATGCCCGGGCTTGGTTTAATTTCCTGCTGAACCGCCCTCTTCCCGATACGGTAACCTATGAAATTCAGCCATTTCCCGGCGATCTTACGCAGGCCCTTTCGGCCGACCCCGCGACCGGGAACAGGAGTGAACTCAGGGAAATTGGTACCGCCATCACCATACGCCATTCGGAACTCAGCATGAACAGGAACTTTGCCGTGCCCAGGGTAAACACCTTTGTTGACCTCGGATCCCAGGCTTCCGCATGGGCTTTTGACAGCCAAAGCCGCTATTTCATGGCGGGGTTTCGGGTGACGGTGCCCGTTTTCGAAGGTTTCCGCAACAGGACTAAGATCAGCCGGACGAAACTTGACCTGGAAGACCTGGCCATCCGGATGGAAAATACCAGTCGCCAGATAAAGGTGGCAGCCGATGTAGCCCGGAACAATCTCAATACCGCCATGGCAAACCTCTCCTCCTCCGAAAAGCAGTTCCAGAGTGCCCGTGCCTATTTCAACCTGGTGGAAAAGGGCTACACCGAAGGCATCAACAGCCTGCTGGAATTCATGGATGCCCGTAACCAGCTTACAGCATCAGAAATCCAGGTTAAATTAAACAGGTACAAGGTATTGTCGGCCTATTCCGACCTGAAACGTCAAACCGCGTCATCAACGCTTCAATAGTCCAAGATCATGCAAAAAAACTATTTGTATATGCTGCTTTTCCCGGCCCTGCTGGCCGGTTGCAGCCATCCGGCAGGCAATGCGCCCGACCTGCCCGGCGCTCCTGTCGCGGTTAAGGTTGTTACCCTTACCCAACAGGTGGTAAGCGAACCTGTGTATGCTTCAGGGAACTTCACCACCGACGATGAGACCATCCGCTCCTTTAAAACAGGTGGTGTCGTCCAGCGTCTCTTCGTGCGGGAGGGCGATGCCATAAAAAAGGGAGAGCTGCTGGCAACCCTCGACCTGACAGAGGTCACCGCACAGGTCACCCAGGCAACGCTGGCCTGCGAGAAGGCGCAGCGGGATTACAAGCGGGTCAGCAACCTCTACAACGACAGCGTGGTGACCCTCGAGCAGTTCCAGAATGCGGCCACGGGACTCGACATTGCCCGTGAACAGCTGAAAGCTGCACAATTCAACAGGACCTTTTCCGAAATCAGGGCTACCGGCGATGGTTTCATCCTGCGAAAATTTGTCAACGAGGGGCAGGTTGTCGGGCCCGGAACACCTGTTTTCCAGACCAATGGCGCCGGCAACGGCAGCTGGATCCTGCGGGTGGCTGTCAGCGACGGCCAATGGAGCAGCCTGGCGATCGGCGATCCGGCTGTTATCAGCTCCGACCTTCCTGAGATGAAATCAGCCGGGGCATTTGTCACACATAAGTCCGAAGGGGTTGACCCGGTTTCGGGCACCTTTACCGTCGACCTGAAACCGTCGACAGGCCTGGGCAGGTCGGTTGCTTCCGGCATGTTCGGCAAAGCGGTCATCACCCCGGCCCGCGGCCGCAAATGCTGGATAATCCCTTATGATGCGCTGCTCGACGGGGATGGGAACAAGGGCTATGTGTTTGTGACCTGCGACGGTCATAAGGCTGCCAGGGTGAAGGTCTCCATTTCGGGAATCACCCGCGACCATGTGCTGGTCGACGGCGGCCTGGAAGGCTGCAGCACCCTGATCGTCACCGGAAGCGCCTATCTTACCGACCAATCGCTGATCACGATCGTACAGTGACCCGTACCCGAAAGTTGCATTATCCCTGTTAACCGGTATCAGCGAACCCAAAATGGCCACACGGGAAAACCCGGATGGCCCTGAAAAATAAAACTCATCCAATGAAAATCACAGAATTAGCCATAAAAAATCCACAGTTCACGCTGGTCATGTTCCTGATGGTTGTCGTGCTGGGCATCACCACCATTTTGAATATGCCGCGTTCGGAGGACCCGGAGATGGAAAGCCCCATGTTTCCTGTGGTAATCGTTTACCCGGGCACCAGCCCCAAGGATATGGAGGAGCTGGTGATCAACCCGCTGGAGAAGCGGATATACTCGCTCGAAGACATCAAGCGCATCAAAAGCCGCAGCGGCGAAGGAATTGCCGTACTCACCGTTGAATATACCCACCGCAGCAGCGTGGAGTCAAAATACCAGGAGCTGGTCCGCGAGGTAAACGCCATGCGCAAGGATCTGCCGCAGGAAATTGTCAGCATGGAGGTCCAGAAGATCACCCCCTCCAGCGTCAATGTGATCCAGGCCGCCCTGGTTTCGGAAAATGTTTCCTCCGAAAAACTCAGGAAACAGGCTGAAAATCTGCAGGATGAGCTGGAAAAGATCCCGGCGCTGAAAAATGTGGAGATCCATGGGCTGGCGGAACAGCAGGTCAGGGTGGATGTGCATCCTGAGAAGATGGCAAGGATGAACCTCCCGCTGAACGCGGTGTTTGCCTCCATCGAAAGTGAACTGTCGGCCATTCCCGGGGGCAATATTGAGGCCGGGAACAAATCTTACAACGTAAAGACCTCGGGAAAGTTCACCAGCGTGGAGGAGATCAAAAATGCCATTGTCTATTCGGCCAACGGCAGGAATGTCTATTTGCGGGACATTGCCGACGTTTACCAGGAGGTTGAGTCGTCCGACTACATCACCCGGCTGAACGGGCACCGCTGTGTCTTCGTGGTGGCGGCCCAGAAGCCGGGCGAGAATATCACGGCAACGCAGAAACTCTGGAAGCCCGTCATCGAACGTTTCAAAAAGAGCCTGCCCCCCTCCATTGCGCTGATCCACCATTTCGACCAGGCCGACAATGTCAACAACCGGCTTTCGGGGCTGGGCACCGACTTCCTGATCGCCATCCTGCTGGTAGCCATTACCCTGCTGCCACTGGGTTTCCGGTCATCGCTGGTGGTGATGATCTCCATCCCGCTTTCGCTGGCTATCGGGATCATCCTGCTCAATATGACAGGGTATACCCTCACGCAGCTCAGCATCGTAGGACTGGTGGTGGCGCTCGGACTGCTGGTCGACGACAGCATCGTGGTGATCGAGAATATTGAACGTTGGATGTTGCAGGGTTTCAGCCGCAGGGAATCGGTTTTGAAGGCAACGAAGCAGATCGGGCTTGCAGTGGTCGGATGCACCGTAACGCTGATCATCGCCTTTATGCCGCTGGCCTTCATGCCCGAAGCCTCCGGTGATTTTATCCGCGGGCTGCCCATGGCCGTGATGATGAGCGTACTGGCCTCCATGGTGGTGTCGCTTACCATCATCCCGCTGATCTCCGGCACCATCCTGAAGGAACATGCCGGGCCTTCGCAGGGAAATATCTTCATGCGCGGGCTTAAGCGGATGCTGATCAGCGGCATCTATTCCAAAACCCTCGACAGGGCCCTCACCCGCCCCCTGATCACGGTGGCCATCGCCGTGGTGCTCTTTGCAGGGTCGCTGGTCCTTTTCAAAATTGTCGGCTTCAGCCTCTTCCCGGCTTCGGAAAAACCCCAGTTCCTGGTCCGCATAGAAACACCATTGCAGTCGGGGCTTGCCTATACCGATTCGGTGACGCGCGATATCGAGCGTCAGCTGGCGAAAACACCCCGTGTGAAATATTTCGCCTCAAACGTGGGCAAAGGAAACCCGCAGGTCTATTATAACGTGATCCAGGCCAACCTGCGTACCGATTTTGCCGAAATCTTCGTCCAGCTCGCGGAACATACGCCGGCAAAGGAAAAGGTCGAACTGATCGAATCGCTCCGGAAAAAGTGGACAGGTTATGCCGGGGCGCACATTGAGGTGAAGAATTTCGAGCAGGGTCCCCCGGTGGCGGCGCCAGTTGAGGTTAGGATCTTCGGGGATAACCTCGACACGTTAAGGATACTGGCTGGCAGGGTGGAAAAGCTACTGATATCAACCCGGGGAACCCTCTATGTCAACAACCCTGTGAGCAACCTCAATACCGACATCGTGGTCAGGGTAAATAAGGAAAAGGCCATGCAGGTGGGGGTTCCGACCGTCAATATCGGGAGGACCGTGAGGATGGCGGTGACCGGTATCCGTGCCGGGCGGTTTACCGACGCCGAAGGGACCGGTCATGATATCCTCGTGGGGACGCCGCGCGACGGGAAACCCAGGATGGATGTATTCAACAACCTCTATGTGAACAACTATGCCGGAAACGCATTTCCGCTTCACCAGCTCGCTTCGCTCACCCTGGAGGCCTCCCCGCTTTCGGTCAACCACCTTAACAAGAACCGTACCGTCTCCATCACCGCCTTTGTACAGAAGGGATACCTGAATGACAATGTCAATACCGAGGTGATCACCGGAATGAACCGGTTTCCCATGCCTGCAGGCTACTCCTATGCCATGGGAGGTGAATATGAGAGCAGGAATGAGTCGTTCGGCGGGTTTGCGGGTATCATCATCGTAGCGTCATTCCTGTTTATCGCAGTGCTGATCCTGCTTTTCAAATCGTTCCGCAACACCCTGATCGTGCTTTCAGTGATCCCGCTCGGATTGGTTGGGGCGATGACGGCCCTTTGGATTACCGGGAATTCAGTTTCGTTTGTCGCCATGATCGGTTTGATCGCCCTGGCCGGGATAGAGGTAAAGAACACCATCCTGCTGGTCGATTTTACCAACCAGATGCGCAGGGAGGGGGTTGAACTTGAGGAGGCGATCCGAAGTGCCTCCGAGATCCGGTTCCTGCCGATCATCCTGACATCGCTCACTGCCATCGGAGGGCTGATGCCCATTGCCATCTCCACCAACCCGCTGATCTCCCCGCTGGCCATTGTCATTATCGGCGGACTGATCAGCTCTACCCTGCTTTCGCGTATTGTAACGCCGGTCGTGTACAAATTGATTCCGCCAACGCTGTAGACTTGTCAATTACCAGTTTAATGAGGTATGAATGGCACCAATTTTTGAGAACAGGGATAGGCCATAAAAAAAAATCCCCGGTGGCTGGCCGGGGATTTTTGAATCTGTGAACAGTGGTTTAGTAAACGTTGTCAGCCTTGCGGTAACCGGTTTTATCCATATACCAGTCGGGATACTGAACCCCCCCCGATTGTGCCCAAGCGGCAAAGTGGAGGTAGGTTTGAACGATATCGGCCTTTTCAACAGGGTAAGAGAAATCAACAGGAATTTCAAGTCCCCAGGGTAAACCGGTGGCAGAGCGGTAGTAATGTCCCTGTCCGGGATCAGATGCATCGTTTAATGATCCGAAGTAGACCGGATTTGCAAGCTCGGTAGGTGCATGGTCTTTCAGGTGTACCTCCTTGCCGCGATCCTGGTTGATAAAGATGAAGGGGTTGAAGGGTGCTGTGCCGATGCTGGCCTGGGGGGTCGATAAATGTACCGTAACCGTTTGAACAGTTGTTTGCACGGTATATCCGCCGCGCTGGGTATTGATGATCGAACGGCCCAGCAGGGTGTTTACCGCATCCACGGGGATGATCACCGTGTTGGTGGTATGGCCCGATTCAAATCCTTTGGGATCCATTTTGACCACTGATCCGACCCTGATACATCCTTTCACGCTTTCCACGTTACCGGGTGAGGTTGCCAGCGCCACGCCGAAACCGTTGTCGAAAGAGGCGCCCGAAGCTTTGATCTTGAATTTGGCGATCAGGTCAACCACTTTGTTCTGGGCATTGGTCACGATTTGATAATTGAAAT
This sequence comes from Bacteroidota bacterium, assembly GCA_037133475.1. Lineage (GTDB taxonomy): Bacteria > Bacteroidota > Bacteroidia > Bacteroidales > FEN-979 > CAIVAT01. Next base: position 144,287 of record JBAXOB010000001.1, on the reverse strand, counting down.
TCACAACCATATCGTTGCAGTCGTAGTCGCCGTATGCAGGCCAGAGGTCTTCGAAGGCATAGGTTGCAAAATCAAGCTGGTTGGGATAATATGAGTTGAAGGCGCGGGTGGGGTCGTTGGGGTAAGCATCCAGTGCATCGGGAACGCCGTCGCCGTCGGTGTCAACGATAACAGGCGAGAGAACCTTCAGCGAAAGGGTCCTGGTAACCGATCCGGCGCTGTTGGTGGCGGTGATCTTGATATTCGTGGTACCTGCAGTTGTAGGAATCCCGCTGATCACATTGTATTCGGAGTTGTATGACAGGCCGGCCGGCAGGTTGGATACACTGAAGGTTACCGGATGTGTTCCAGTAAAGGTTATCCCGTAATTGAAGGGCTGGTTTTTTGTGCAGGTTGCCTCCATTGGGCTGGTAATTGCAGGCGGTTCAACGGGATCCTTGATGGTGATCACCAGGATTTTCGAATCATTGCCATATTCGTTGGAGGCTTTCAGGGTGACATTGACCACATTGGCCTGGGACGGGGTTCCGTTAATGGAGTGGTTGTCGTCATCGAATTCCAGTCCGCCGGGGAGGTTCGAAACCTCCAGCTCAACTGAACCCGACCCTGTAGCAGTAACCTTGTATGTGGTGAACTGGTGCCCGGTGGTCCCGCTTGCCGTCAGGGCGCTGGTAATGGAGGGGGGGGTGCCGACTGTGAGAACGAGGTTGTGATTGTCGATACCATACGGGCTGCTGGCAGAAAAGGGGATGGTGTAAACCCCGGCAGAGGTGGGCGCACCGGTGATCTGGTGGGTGGTGGCATTGAACTGCAGGCCAGCCGGCAGGTTGGTTGCATTGTAGGTGATGGTACCGGTTCCGGTGGCGATAATAGTATAGGTGAATTGCTGGTTAACCGGGGTATGTGCCGTTCCCGGGCTGGTAATTACAGGGGGATAAGTTGGTCCGGCGATGGTGAAATCGAGGATCCTGGTATCGGTTCCCACCAGGTTGTCGGCGGTTAGCGTTACATTCTTCTGCTGGACAGTTGTGGGTGTTCCGCTGATAACATGTGTGCTGGCATTATAGCTGAGACCGGAAGGGAGGCTGGAAACACTGAAGGTAATGGGGCCGGTACCGGTGGCGGTGATGGTATAGGGCACGATGGGGGTGCCGACTAGTCCGGCAGCAAGTAATGTGCTGGTGATCACAGGAGCCACGGGTGCGCTGCAATTCTGCGACTGGATGGTATATCCCGGGTTGTGCCAGGTGATGTTCGGGCCAAAGGTCCCGTTTTGTGGATTGACCGAGGTCGCCCACAGGTCGATATAACCTGAAAGAGTTCCCTGAGACACCTGGCTTTTGGAGGTGCCCAGTGCATGGATCTGCGCCCCCTGTGAGGCGGGACCGGCAACGGAACCTGCAATCTGGAAAGTGCCGGTCTCGATCAGGCTCTGGGAGCCCATCGTTACCACCGAACCCCCTGTGAAATTGGTGTTCCCGGTAACCTTGATATAACCGTTGGCATTGTTGACCAGTCCCGGGTTGGATGCCGACCCCGAGGTGATTTTAAATGCATCGGCGGAGTTGCTGTTGATAAAGAGCTGGCAGTAATTGGTGATACGACCCTCTTCGCTGGTCCCGGTATTTTCAACAATGGTGGTGTGGAATTCATTGATCAGCGCGCCTTTTACATCGAGGCTGTTTGAAAGGGTCAGCACACCCCAGTTATGGATGGTTCCCTCACTGGCGATGGTGAGTTTTTTATTGTTGCCCGATTGGGCAAAGTTGGCAGTGCCGTAATTTTCAATGGTCCCGTTCACCTGTGTAACCGGGATGGTGACAACCCCTGAAGGAGAAACAATGAGTTTACCCGAACCGGAGAGGGCGGTGATATTGGCGCTGCCGCAGATTCTTACGGTGCCCCCGTCGTTGATCGTAAGCTGGATATTGGTGACATTAATGCCTGGCTGAACAACATAGATACTGCCCGAATTAACCGTATAACTGCCGTTGACACTGATCGGCGTTCCTGTATTGCAATCGTTCGACTCGGTCGATTTTGTCGATTTGCCGAAGGTGTAATTCAGGGTGGTTCCGCTGATGGGTACTGATACATATTCATTGGCCCCTGTTGCAGAAACGTTGCAAACCCAGAGCTCTTTCAGCCTTGAGGGTACCCGCTGGCTGGTTTTAAACTGGAAATTTGCATCGGTGGCACCTGTGGCGATCAGCTTGCCGTCGACCCTGGGGTCGCCCTGGTAAACCTGAACTACCGGTAATAAGGGAGAACCGGTGTTTGATACGCCGACCGTAATATCCAGCGTGACATAACTGTCAAATTGAAACGCAGGGTTGACCTTCAATTCAGTGAATTTAGAAGGAGTTGCGGGGGTGGTTGTGGTGTCAACGCTTTTTTTACAGGCGGACTGGCTCATCAGGATGACCAATAAAAGAAAAGCCAGGACCGACCGGGTAATGACTTTGAACAGAGTATATTGTTTCATAAATGGTTTTTTTTGTGTGAATGATTTCTCATAAACAAGAAGCGTGCCGATTTTTTGAAAATTTTATAAAAACCTAATAAACAATATTATATGAAAAACATATCCTGTAAAAAAAATCTCATCGGGGGAAGAACTATCAAATGGAGACGCGAAAAGGTCTATTTCCTACCTCCCCAGCCACTCCTTGAAATCGTTGACCCGTTCGCGGCTTACAATTGAATTGTCGTCCAGCAGGTTGGGAGCGGTGATTTTCAGACGGCTGTTGAAGTAGGTCCCGGTTTTACGGATGGCGTTGATGTTGATGATCACCTTGCGGTTGATCCTGAAAAAAATGGCAGGATCCAGCATGGGTTCCAGCTGGTCGAGGGTGAAATCGACAGGATAGAGATGGTTGGAAACGGTTGACAGTAATACGATGCCATCCTCAAATATGAAATGGGCAATTTCTTCGGTTTTAACTGAAACGATACTCTCGCCTATCCTGACCATAAAGCGGCTTTTATACTGTTTATTCATCGTTTGCCAGGCATTTACGATATTTGCGGCAATGATGGTAGTATCGTTGCGGCCATACTTCCTGAATTTTTCGAGGGCATGGCCCAACTCCTCCAGTCCGACCGGCTTCAGCAGGTAGTCAACGCTGTTGAACCTGAAGGCGCGGATGGCATATTCATCATAAGCCGTGGTAAAGATGATCGGGGTATCGATGGAGATTTCGTTGAAAATTTCGAAACTCAGCCCGTCGGCAAGATGGATGTCAACGAAGAGCAGGTCGGCCTTTAACCCTGTTTTAAAGGCCTGAACGCTCTGTTTGACGGAGTCGAAAATTCCCAGCAACTGGATGGCGGGATCCGTTTTTTTTAACAGGTTGCAGAGATGTTCTGCCGAAAGCAGCTCATCTTCAATGATGATGACATTCATTTGGTTGAGAGTAACGGAATTTTTACAATAAACGAGCTGGTGGTTTGTATCACCTCCACCGGGCTGGCAGTGAAAAACTGGTACCTGGCCCTGATATTCTGCAGCCCGGTTTGCGATCCCGGTTCATGCTGGGGCCGCAGTTGCAGGTTATTGGTGACAATGATTTTCTCCTCTTCCGAAACAACGGATATGGACAGGGGAAATTCCGACGAAGTTTCATTGTGTTTGATTGCGTTTTCGATCAGGATCTGGAGCGCCATCGGGGGAATGACCCTGGAAAGCTCCTCCTTTTTAACGTCGGTCCGGATGGTCAGGTTATGGCCGAAGCGGATGTCAAGCAGGAAGATATAGGAGCGGATAAAGAGCAACTCCTGTTCAACGGTGACCAGTTCGCTGCTTTGATTATCGAGAAGATAACGGTAAACCTTCGACAACTGGCTGATGAATTCAACCGCTTTATCCTGGTCCTTGTAAACAAGGGATGAGAGGACACTCAGGTTGTTGAATAAAAAGTGGGGGTTGATCTGGTTTTTCAGGTTCTGCAGCTGTGCCTGGAGATTTTCGGCCCTGTACTTCTCAATTTCAACCAGTGAATTTTTCCATTGCCGGAAGAACTGGGCGCTGATTTCGATGGTTAACAGCATGACCGACATCAGGACCAGTGCCCCCAGGATAACCAGGGAGACCTGCAGGAAGTCCTTCCTGGTAAACAGGATATGGTTTGTAAACCTGTTGACAAAGAAGGAGAGGATGAAAATGACCAGGGCGCTGTAAATCACGCTGACCGGGAGGTGAATGAGGATTCGTTTGACGGGTTGTTTTATCCAGGAATATCGCCGGTTCAGCCAGGAATCGATGCGGAGGTTCCCTTCCCAGACGATGATGGTGATCATGATCGACTGGAGAAAATCGGCGAGACGCGGGATCGGTCCGTTCTCACAAGGAACGAACATCGTGAGGATAAACGACAGCAGGATCCCCAGCAGGGTCATGTAGATAAAGCGGTTCTTGTTGCGGAGCATAGGTTATGGATCATTATTTTCCCGGCCGGTCCCCGCCCGCCATCAGGCGCGGGGACCGGCCGGGAAATTTTAAAACTGAATCCTGTAGACAAAGTTCGGATAAAATCCGATCTGGTACAAGGTATTGACCTGTTTTGTGACAGGATTGTATTGCTGGGCGAAAATATTCTGGTGCCCCGTCACATTCTGGATATCCAGGTAGATCGACTGGGAGAGCTTTTTCTTCCTGCTGTTGTAAGTAAACCCGGTTTTGATATCAAGCCTGTAAAAATCGGGGTAACGCTCCGAAAAGGCATAGGCGTCGCCCATGGTAACCTGGTCGCGGGCTGCATTGGATGCCGCCAGGTCGACAGGTGTGTAATACCGGCCCCCGGCATGAGTGAATTTCAGGTCGATGGACACTGCATTCCGCTTTGCCTTTCCCACCTTGAATTCCTTGCCTGCCAGGATATTATAGACGAACTTCCCGTTAAAGGCGGTGTTCCGTTCGATACCATCGCTTCCCTTGTATTTGGCCTCATATACCGACCCGGTCAGCAGGGCGTAATAGCCATGCGAAAAGAACTTTTCGATGGTCAGCTCAATGCCGTAGTTGGTGCCGGTGCCTTTGTTGGCCAGGTTTGACTGCTGGGTAGGGGCAAAGGAGGCTCCTTCGTTCAGCATCGAAAAGCTGCTGCTGTCCCTTGAAACCGGGACATCATAGAGCATCTGGTAGTATATTTCCGCTTTGACCCGCCAGTCCCTGAAAGGCAATACCTCGTACGATACCACAAAGTGGCGGCTGCTGGTGAATCCAAGCTGGCGGTTTGTCTCATCATAGGTATTGCCGGGTCTGAGAGCCCGGTAAAAGTAGACCGAAAGTGGCTGCATCTGGCTGTGAATGCCAAAACCAATGCCGATGGTATGCTTGGGGCTGACCTGGTATTTCAGGCCGATGCGCGGTTCCAGCGAAACAGCGTTGTTCAGGGTGAGTCCCTGGCTGCGCAGCCCGGCATTAAGGGTCAGGTTTTCGGTGATGCGGTATTTGGTCTCGATATAGGCAGCGAGCAGGGAGGTGTTTCCCCGGTAATCCCACTTAACATCCCAACCCGGCGTAAAGCGGCGGTCTTTCATGTTGAGGTCCAGGTGGAGCAGGTCGCACTGGAGGCCTGCCTTTATCGCCAGACGGGCATTCACCTTGTAGTCCACGAAGGTGTTGACGGCATAACGGGTCTCGACATCCTGAGCAGCCCTTACCCGCACGGGAGGTGTCACGCCATTGATGGTGTCAAGGTCATAGCCATTCTCGGAATAGGAGATGCCCAGCACGGTGTTCCAGTAAATTTTGTTGCTCAGCCTGATAAAATGTTTCAGTCCGGCCACCCCGATCTTGCTTTTTGAATAGGCATCCTGGCCCGGGTTTGCAAAGATGTCGGAGGCCTTTACCTTGTCGTGCATAAAGTCGATATGGCTTAACCCGCCGAGTCCGAAAACTGTGAACCTGCCGAATTTTGTATCCCCCGAATTGATCTTGAAGGTAAGATCCTGGTAGAAGGGGGTGGCCTCGGTCCCGATGGGAATCCCCAGGTTTTGCGAGAGGCCCGTGAACGAGTAGCGGTAGGCGACCAGGTAGGAGGCCTTGCCCCCGGTTTTGAAGGGTCCCTCCGACATGGCTTCGAGCCCGGTGAGCGCGCCAAACTGGATCATATGCTCATGCTGGTCGGTGTTCCCGTTCCGCAGGCGGATATCAAATACACCCGCCGTTGCGTTACCGTAATCGGCCGGGAAGGCCGAGGTTAAAAAGTCGGAATTGTCCAGCGCGTTCGGGTTAAGGGCGCTTACCGGGCCACCCGTGGTTCCAAGGGTGACGAAATGGTTGGGATTGGGCACGTTGAGCCCCTCGATGCGCCATAATACGCCTGCAGGCGAGTTCCCGCGGATCACGATATCGTTGCGGGAATCGTTCGGTGTACTCACACCAGCAAAATTGGAGACCATCCGCGACGGGTCGGACCTGCCGCCCGAATAGCGGTTCACCTCCTCCATCGAAAAGGACCTGGCGCTGACACTGGCCATCCTGTTGAGGGTTTCATTCTTCTTTACCCCGGAAATCTCAACCTCTTTGAGGGAACTGATGTTTTCCTCCAGCCCGAATTCCAGCACCGCCTCTTTTCCCACCGTCACCACTACGCTGGAAACCACTACCGGTTTATAACCGAGAAAGGTTGCCTGCAGGTCGTACCGGCCCGGGGCTACACCTGTTATTTTAAAACTGCCGTCGGCCCCGGCTGACGCCCCCCTGGGAGGCGTCAGCCCCAGGATGATTACATTGGCCCCCGGCAGGGTGACCTGCGACTGCTTGTCAATGACCGTCCCGCGGATGACCTGAGTGGGATGCTGGGCGAATTCCCTTGTTATACCTGATAAAGCGACCAGGAAAATGAAGATCAGACAGACTCGTTTCATGATATTTTGTTTTTCACGCAAAATAAGGGAGGAAATCAGGGGCAGGAAAGTGAAAACCGGGTGAATTGTTGAATTCGGGGGGTGGACTGTAACCTGGAACAACAGTGTTTGCCGTGAGAATACCCGCGAATTCCCGGCAAGTCAACGGCCGGCAAATCACCGGCCGGCAAATCACCGGCCGGCGATCACGGTATGACGCGACGCAGGTATGGGCAGACATTGGGATATTGTTTGGGGAAAGAGTTACCTCATCGCACAGGGTACGATGGTGACGGATAATAGTTGAACTATCGCGAAGAACCTGCCGGTAATGCTAAAAGAAAACCAGCACCATTAAAAATATCCCGGCGACACACAGCATCATACTGCCGTACCAGAGCCATTTCCGCTTGGTAAGGGCCGAAATGGCACAAATGGCGATGGCGATCTGGAATACGGTAACCGCCCTGGCCAGTTTATTATGAAGGAGGAGATCTTCGGAGGAGATACTCTCCTTTTCACGGGCCGACTTGTCGATCTCCTTTTGTTCTTCCTTGTACTGGGCGGCCTTCTCCTGGTCGGCAACCTTAACCTCTTTGCCCATCTCTTTCAGCATATCCATTTTGCTTTGCAGGACAACCGATTTGATCCCTTTGGCCTGGTAGTAGGCCCATTGGTCGGAAGCTTTCAGTTGCTCGATCATGGCTTCATTGGCGTAGTGTCCTGCCAGCAGGGCGGCGATGGCGGCAAAAACGGCCAGGATAGCCGCCGTCAGGGCAACCTTCAAAATCCAGTTTTCCTCGCTCTCAAGGGCACGTTCGTGCATCTTTTCCTGCAACAATTCAGTTGGCACCTCTATTTCTTCCATAGTCAGCTGATTTTTTCATTTATGAATGTTGATCTACAAATAAACACAGATATTCCGGTATAAACAAATAGTTTCAGGGTTTATTGCAGCAGGTGGCCTGTTTTTCAGCACCCGTGCCGATCAGAATACCTCCTGGGTTTGCACATAGAGCCCCTTCGAATTATTCCCGAAACCAAAATCAATGGCAATATTGGTCCGGTCGTGCTTCCCAACCATGATGCGCAGCCCGATGCCGGCTGCAGGCTGAAAATAACCAAACACCGGGATATGCATGTCGCGGTTTGAAACCGTGCTGACATTGGTGAAAATCACCCCTCCCAGGATATGGGTTCGCGGTGAAATCGGGAAACGGTATTCCATTTCGCCATACACGTAATCCTCGCCGCGATACCTGCCCTGCGAATATCCCCGTCCGGAAGAGTTCATCTGGTCGTAACTGATGCTCATCAGGTCAAGGTAGGGAATATCCCCCGACACGACAAAACTGCCGAAAAACCAGAAGGCCAGCAAATGGCGCGGGCATCGTTTCGAGAGCCCGATATAGGTGCGGTATTCAGTCCATAATTCGGAACCATTCCGGCTGCTGCCGATCCATTGTAAATTCTGACGGTAATTAATATTGATGTAGTTCCCCCGGTAGGCATTGACCATATCATCACGCGTATCATAAACCAGGTTGGCGCTGACCCCTGAAGAAATGTATTGCGACGGGTTAAAGCCATGCATGATGCTGTAGGCGTAATGCGGTGTGTTCAGCAGTGAATTCCCCGTGACCAGCAATTCGAAATCGTCGATGTTGTAATGAAAATCAAAGTGATAGCCAACGCCTATGTAAATATTCCTGGTAATTTTATGCGACAGGATGTTATGAAATTTGATCCAGTCATAACCCATCAGGTAAGTTCCATCCAGCGACGGGTCAACGGAAACCGTTTTAAATCCCCCCGGATCAGGAATCAGGCACTGGTTCTGGGTTCCGAGTGCATAAGAGGGCAGGTTGAACAGGTACAGGCGCCAGTCGCTCTGTAAAAGCCAGTCGTTGTGCGGGAAAAACAGGTTGCTCTTGAACTGGACAAAAAATTGTTGCCGCAGGGTGAACAGGGCCGAACACATTCCCGCCGAAAGTTTAGTGTTTTCAGGATTTCCCAGTTGCATCGAAAAGGAACCACCCAGCCCAACCTGCATGCTGGTTGCGGGATCATAGGCAACCAGGGGTATGGCAAATGCCCGGAAACGGTGTGGCGTGCTGCTCCTGAAGGGATTATTCCCCCTGAAAAACAGGTCGACGACATCCAGTTGCTGAAAGCCGCTGTCGGCCGGTTTTTTGACGAGGCTGTCATGGACCCGTAATACAGAAACAGCCGGAAATGCCAACAGGGCCGGGAATAATAACAGGATAATAAGGAAACCCTTCTTCATCAGGGCAGGGAGCTAATTCGGGTATGCCATATAAACAGATGAAAAGGAACTTTATTTTACGGGCGGGAAAAAGATGGCGCCCGAAAACAGCCACTCCCAGGGATATTTTCGTTTAAACATACTAAATTACAACTATCTTTGTTTTGATAAAAACCTGTTTTGGATGAAAAAATGGATCATTTTCCTTATATGCTGGCAATTTTACCTGACTGCATTTGCCCAGGCAACGCAAGTGGCAGGGTCAGCCGCAAGCGCGAAGGAGATGAATACCGTTTTCGACAAGGAGGGGGGGGCTCATGCGGTGGTTTTGGGTTATTTCATTGAACTGAATGGTGGCTACAGCCGTTTCGGACATGAAAATGTTTTTCTTCCGGGGATCAGCATGGGGTTGATTTTCAACCATCACTGGACGGCCGGGCTGACCGGAAGTTTCATCGGCAACCCTAAAGGATTGCATTTTCACCACCTGTATCATGACTCAGCGAGTGCGACCTGGCATGGAGCCAATCTTTATGGCGGGTATGGCGGGTTACTGCTTGAATATACCCTCTTTCCGAAATCGCGGCTCCATCTTTCATTTCCCCTGATACTGGGCGGGGGATATCTCTATTTTGATCAGCAGCAGCATCATAACGGGGCCACTCACACCTATCATGACTGGCGTCAAACCTACCTCTCCAGGGATCATTTCTTTTTGGTGGAGCCGGGGGTCAAGGCCGAATGCAATATCATCAGAACCTTACGGATCGGGATCACGGTAAGTTACCGATACAGTCCCGACCTGGACCTGAATTTTGCACCGGCAGGCTTTATCAACCAGTTTACAGCCAGGCTGGGCCTGCGTTTCGGGAAATTCTGACGGAACTACCTGGGCAGGATAATGTTGCCGGAGCTTACGTTGAACCCGTAACAAACGAAATTTTCAACTGGCCCGGTTTTGGAAAATAGCTGATGGTGGTATCAGGGATTTTTTAAAATGTACCGCTTATCATCGTAATCCTGTTCCCATAACCATATCGTTTAAGTTAACCACAAAGTCATCAATGTATGACAAAAAGCATACACTGAAATTCTCTGTTAACATTGTGCCTTATGCCATCGTGGTTAAAACGCATTATCGTTTTTGATATTAATCAGTCCCGATAACGGTCTGATTTTTATTCGGTAAGCAAGGATTGTCCCTGCGTGAAGCCGAATTGGGAAATTTGAAATGTTCTGCCATGATGAACTTGTTTTTTCTACTTGATAATCATGGCGGTCGGTTAACAGGTAAACGAAAGGTTTAGAACGCATAACCAGCCATTTGTATAATTTATTATATTTGCCCGGATACGCAAAAGTATGAAGAGGATATCAGCAACAGCCATTCTGGTGTTAATCTTATGCCTGGCAGTTCATAGCCAGACTACGTTTATCAAAACGCTCAGTTTTCCGCAGAACCACGATGGATATGCCGTAAGGCCCTCATTTGACGGGGGGTACATCATCGCCTCGAAGGGCCCGCCGGCCCTGCTGATTAAGACCGATGCAAAGGGAGATACCCTCTGGACCCGGAAACTTCCCATGTTCCTTCCCTATAGCGAGAATATGTTGTTGCAAACCCCCGACTCCGGGATCGTCATTTGCGGAGGGAATGGCAACATGATGGTGATGAAAACCGGTAAAAACGGGGATTCGCTGTGGTCCGCGTCATTCCAGGAGGGAACGGCCGACGCGGTGGAACACACCATCGACGGGGGCTTTATCCTGGCGGGATCAAGGTATTATGAGGTATTCCTGGTAAAGACAGGCCCGGCGGGAAAGCTGCAATGGAGCAAAACCTACTTCCCGCTGAATGTCACCAATGTCAGGACCACCCCGGCATCGGTCAAACAAACAGCCGACAGCGGGTTTGTGGTTGCCGGTAACCGCTGGGACACCACCTCCGTTTTCCTTATGAAGACCAATAAAAACGGGGATCTTGCGTGGAGCAAGGGTTACCGCAATACCATCCTGCTGACCTGTAATTCACTCTGCAACGCCTATGGCGGGGGATTTATCCTGGCAGGCGGGGCAGGACCAGCCTTTATCAGGACCGCAATCGCCAAAACCGATCCGGCAGGGACCGTCGTATGGAATAAAAGCTACAGCAGGACCTTTATGGGATCCTATGGACTGATGTCGGTATCGCCCGTGAATGGCGGCGGTTATATCGCAACCGGTGAAATGGCACCCCCCGGCGACAACTCCCAACTCTCGCTGGTGAGGATCAACGAGGCCGGCGACAGTTTATGGACCCGGGTTTTCCCAAACGGTTACCAGTACATGGCGATCGGTTATTCGGCCCGCCAGACCCCTGACAACGGCTTTATCGTGTCGGGCAACCTGATTGACATTTTTTCAGGGACAAACCAGCTTTACCTGGTCAAAACTGATGCAGGCGGAAATGTTTTCCCGGCTGGGCTAGACCCCGCTGGAACCGCTTCAACTGCCAGATTCTATCCCAACCCCTGCCATGGAACCCTCACGCTGGAGGCTGGAAAGGAGAGGATCAGCAGGATTGAAATTTTCGATATGACCGGGATTTGTGTGGTAACACGCGATTGCCATGACTATCCTGAAGGCAATACCGTAATCGTCATCCCGCCCGGTCTGAAGGGGTTGTATATGCTCAGGCTTACGACCGGCGACAGCCCAAGGGTTTCCAAAATCTCAATCTATTAAGTGATTTAAAGGGATCTCCTTTTTGCAGTATGCCGGTTAAAAAGAATAGCCAAGGTTCAGCGATGCGAAGTAATTCCGGGGAGCCCCTGCCTCATAAAAACGCTGGTCGGTTGCATTGATATGGAGATATCCCGCATAGGTTTCATTCAACAGGTTGTCAACCCCGCCGGATGCCATGAGGGAGAATTTCCCGTATTTGAAATCCAGCCCTGCCACCGCCTTCAGCAGGTGATAAGCGCTGGTCCTTGCGGTATTGGCATCATCGGCCCACAAACCGCTGACGACCCGGCAGCCGGGTTCAAGAAAAACATGGAAATGGCTGCCGGCAGCCTGCGACCATGTAAGGGTAAGGTTGAGGTTGTTCACCGGGACCCCGGGAAGCCGGTTACCTGAAAAATCACGGGTCGTTTCCTTATTTCCCGCGGGTGTGGCAGTGATGGCGGCTGCTTCGTATGACAGGTAGGTGAAGTCGGTCCAGGTGTAGGTAATCCCGAAGGCAAGTCCTTTCGAGATGTCCAGCCGGGCGGCCGTTTCAATGCCGCGGCGGACCGAGCTGGCGGCATTCCTGTAATAAACACTCCCCTGTATTTCGTATGGGATGATTTCGTTGGTGACCCTGGTGTTGAACAGGGTAACTTCAAATGCGAGGCGCCTGGGAAGGGCGTGCTCTGTCAGTGCAATGGCGCTCCTGGCCCCCAGTTCGAAATTCATGGATTCGGCGGGATGCACCTCCTGGTTCAGCAGGGTCGTTTCGCTGGCGGTGCCCGTTTCATACAGGGCGGGATTTTCAAGGCTGCGGCCAAAGGAACAAAAGAGCATATTCCCGGTTGTAACCTGGTAATTCAATGCCAGTTTGGGATTCAGCGCATCGAACGACCTGCTGCCTGAAAGCGATGGCAGGGTTTGCTGGGCCTGGCGGTACGATACCTGGTCGAACCGACCCGTTACGAGGGCGAAGAGTTTTTTCCTTATGATTTCAAAATGGTCGGAAAGATAGAGCCCCTTGCCGGATATATTTTCACTGGTAACCTGCTGGATCTGGTTTTGTTTTACCCCCCTGATGTTCTTGTATTCCTCGGTACGGGTTGGCTGGGCATAAAAGTCAACGCCGACGGATAGCTCATTATGCCTGTTTCCCAGCATCGACTTGTTGACATACCTCCCATCCAGGCCTACTGTGTATTTATTGACAATATTGTATTTCAGGGAGGCATATTCAAGGAACCTGACCCTGCTGAAGGCGGTAACTTCAATTTCATTCTGTAACTTTTTCCCGAAGGCGGAATGGTAACGTAACGCCACCCTGCCGTTGGTGGCGACCCCCTTTTCATCCATGGCTACTGAACGGGGATCGGCCTTCAGGGGATCTTTGGCAAATTCTTCCTGCGTAAGCGCACCCGGGAGTTTGACGGCGCCCGTGTTGAAATAGCCGAGGAAGGTAAGCCGGGAGTGGCCCGAAACAGAGGTTTCCATCGCAAGGTTCAGCATCTGCCGGTATTCATTGTTATGCTGCCGGTAACCGTCATAGTTGAGATTGCTGTAACTTGCCAGGATGCGCGACCGCTCCATTTTGACAGCAGCCCTGATCCCGTTTTTGAGCAGGCCGAAAGAGCCAAATTCATTATACTGCAATACCGACGACCGTTTGAAATCAAGGTCGGAGATGAAGTTGATCACCCCACCCGGGGCATGGGGATAAAAGGAGGATGCATCCCCCCTTACCACCTCGATTCGCCCGGTTGACTGGAAATCAACAGCATCGGCGGGAGTCTGGCCATCAGTCTCCGTTTCGGGAATGTTGTCGACCATGACCAAGACACCCGTTGCGCCTGCATTTGATCCGTTCCCGTAGCCCCTGAGGGAGTATCGTGTATCCTGCCCACCCCAGTGCGACTGGATGAACAAACCGGGCACCGCCGTGAGCAGGTCGGCAGCGCCGATGTCCCTGTTGTATTTGAAACCGGTATTTTTCAGCAGCAGGGCAGGGCAGGGAATTGCCGAAAGGAGTTCCGGTAACCGGGTTGCGGTCGTGATCATGCTGACCGGCTTCGCAGGGGATTTTGGAGGATGTTTAAGGGTATCGGCACTGTTTTTCGCTGCATAACCCTGTGCGGGAGCCGCTGCCAACATTGCAGCCAGCATCAGCAAACCATAGCCAAATCCCTTATTCAAGATAGTATCCATCAAGGTCAAATCTGAATTATTTCCCCGGGTGATCCTCTGTCCCACTTAACCCGGGACAGAGGATCACCCGGGGAGTCTCCTGCCATCAAACGGCCGCAGAGTCGCGCCCCTATTTAACGTCGATCAGCTCCACATCAAAGACAAGGGTTGAAAACGGGGGAATCACTCCCATATCCCTTGAACCGTAAGCGATGGAAGAGGGGATGATCAGGGTGGCTTTTCCACCCACCTTCATCATGGCAATCCCTTCGTCCCATCCCTTGATTACCTGGCCAATGCCAAGATCAAACTCGAAAGGCTCATTCCGGTCGACCGAAGAGTCGAACTTTTTCCCGTTCAGCAGGGTGCCGGTATAATGAACTTTCACCTTTTTCCCGGCGACTGCCTGCGCACCGGTACCCGCGGTCTTTTCAATGTAATAAAGGCCCGAGGCATTAGGCTTTACGGTGATTTTGTTGTCTTTTAAATAGTTTTCCAATAACATAGCTTCATCATTTTTAGCGGTTTCACTTTTCTGGTCACTCATTTTTGTCTCCTGCGGCTTGGCTGCAGCGCGTTCCTTTTCACTTTCTTCCTTTGACAGGATGTCAACGATTTCCACATCATAAATGATCGTGGTATAGGGGGGGATAATCATGCCGCGTCCCTTATCGCCGAACCCCATCTTCGAAGGCACGATCACCCTCGATTTTTCACCTTTCTTCATTTTCACAAGGGCCTCTTCCAGTCCGGGCGTGTCAAACTTGTTCCCGCAGGTATATTTCAGGGGTTCAGGACGATCATAGGAGGAGAAGATCTGCTTGCCGTCGATCAGCGATACCTTCATCTGGAGTTTTACCATGCATCCCGTATCCATCTTGATTCCCTCCCCCTTTTGGCTGTTGATGATGTAGATGCCGGAAGCTGTGGGAGTCTCCGATATTTTGTTATCGGCAATGAATTTCTGCAGGGCGACCAGTTCGTCGTTGACCAGCTTATCGGGATTGTCAAACGCAACCAGGTTCACAAAGAAAAAGATATCTGCATTGTTGTCAATCACGGCAGGCCGTTTATCCATTTTGAAGGTCTTCAGGAACAGTGAATCGGCATTGATGACGAAGAGGGCGCTGTCGCCGGCTGAGAGCATGCTGATACCTTCATACAGGTCGCCCCTGAAGTCGGAGGGTGGAAGCTGGAACCTTACCGGCGCTCCCTTTAACTGTGTTTTGCTGTCGAACAGCAGCGTATCCTTGCCCTTTATAACCGTGGAATAACGCATTTGAAGGGATACCCAATCGCCAATGCTGGGTTTAGCAGTATCCTTACTGCTTTTATACAGTTTATAACGTAAACCGTTTGCCGATACTTTGAAATAGCCGGCCTTCTGCGAATATCCATGGCTCACCATAAATAATCCCAGTAGCAGTGAGATGATGATGTTCAGATGTTTTCTCATAAAGTTTAATAGTGTAAATGACTGATTTATAATTTTGACTGACTGATATTTCAATTTTCAACAAAAAATGGCAGGTCACCTGATAAGGCGATCCTCTTTCAGGAAGAGCATCTTCCTGGTTTCAACCCGGTCGTTTAACTGCAACCGGTAAAGGTAAACGCCGCTCTTCAAGGCAAGGCGGTATGCCGGATCGGCGGGGGCAAATTCAGCTTCATGGTAGCCGGGTTGCAGGTTTTCACTGACCAGCCCGGCGATTTCAGTACCCACCACATCGAAAATTTTAAGGGAGACAAATCCGCTGGTGGTTGTCCGGAAACCGATTTTCGTGGAGGAGGTGAATGGATTCGGGTAGTTTTGCATCAACCCGGGTTGTGCAGGGTTGTTCTTTTCGCCAATTGCTTCGAGCGCCGAAAAACGGACCGGGGCGCTCCAGATCTGGTAAACCCCTGTTGAGTTATCCATCCAGACAGTATGAATGGTTGAATCTGTAGAGGTGATGTCGATGATATCGCCCTGGTATCCCTGTCCCAGTCCGCCGATGGGGGCAGGGGCAAAATGGTGGTCGCTGATCTCATATTCCTTCCAGGTCGTTCCGCCATCGGTCGACCGGGCGAGGAAGACGCCCGTTGAATCGTTCGTCGTATTCCGGTCATCATAAAAGATCACATTGACTGCCCCGGTTTTGTCGATATGGATGTTCGGGAAATACTGGGTTTTGCCGTTGTTCAGCGCATCCTGGTTGACCCTGATGCCGGCCGACCAGGAGGTTCCCCCATCCGACGACCTGTAGAGGATGATATCGGGGTCGCTACCGGCAGGTGCAAGGGCTTTCTGGCCGGTGACGATGTAAAGCCACCCCCTGCGCGGCCCGTGCGTTGTATCTGCCGCAATGCTGGGAAGTCCGTTCACGCGGATATTGTTTTTGCTGGCCAGTATCCCGGTAATGCCGTTCACGGCAAAGGCATTTTCGGTGACCTGCCAGCTGGCGCCCCCGTTTACCGACGATCCAAAGCCAACCAGGATTTCTTTAAAGGGGGAAACGTCGGTAACACCGGCCCAGCAGGCATACAGTTCGCCATTGGGGCCAACCGCAAGGTCGCCGCCGGCGCTCCTGCTGGTTGGGCTGTTTACCGGTTTCGGCGCACTCCAGCTTAGTGCCGGGTTATCGGTATAGGAAAACATCAGCGGGAAGGGGGAC
Source organism: Bacteroidota bacterium (assembly GCA_037133475.1). Taxonomy (GTDB): domain Bacteria; phylum Bacteroidota; class Bacteroidia; order Bacteroidales; family FEN-979; genus CAIVAT01. The sequence continues at coordinate 127,628 of JBAXOB010000001.1, read as the reverse complement.
GCGAATTTAACCCAAACAGCATATGTTCTTCCGTAATAGGAACTGGATCGGCCGGCGTCTGTGGCAAGGGCTGCACGTTCCAGGTCGTCGGTCGAAATGGCCTTCTGGGCCGACCAGGTGTGACCGTGATCGTTGGAATAGTGGGCATACAGCCCGACATAGGGGGAGCGCCCCATCCGCGTAAGGATAAAGGTGCCGTTCTTGTCAATGGCAATTCCAGGGTCGCCGCCATGAAATCCTACAGGATCACCGGTGCAGGTATCATTGCCCTGCCAGGTAAGTCCACCGTTGGTAGTCGAAAAGATGCCTTCGCTGATAAAAAAAGGCACAAAGGTGATGGTGTTGCAGGCTGCAAAGAGGATATTCTGATCCAACGGGCTTTTCACAAGGAAAACCTCGGTCTGGTCAACATTACTCGGGTAAATCCTGTAATTATGGCCGGCAACCAACGGAGTATCAGGAGTCGCACCCCATTGCGCAAACACACCAACTGCCATCACCAGGAAAAATAATAACAGGTTTGTTTTTTTCATTTTATTTCAGTTTTAACTGCCCGGGAAAACATCCGTCCCGGTGAGCAGTCATTAAAAAGTGTATCCCAGGTTAACAGAACCTGTAAAATCTCTCGGACTGCCGGCATCATAAAACCGCCTGTCGGCAGAATTGATATTGGCATTAACGACATATATCCTGTCAAAGACATTATTGACCCCGCCTGAAACGGTTAAAAACAGATGACCCGATTTGATATTGACGCCCACCATCGTGTTTACCAGGTCACAGGTGCCGCTTTTTTCGCTGTTGGCATCATCCATCCAGAAGCCGCTGGATTTATGATAATTCAACCGGGCAAAGATACCGCATTTTTTTCCTATGGGGAGTTCGTATCCCAATGTAAGGTTAAGATTATGCCGTGGAATGGCAGGCTCCGTGTTCCCCGAAAAGTCCCTGCCGATCGTGACGATATTGCCGGGTGTCGTTTCCTCCCACGACATTGCGGTATAGGCCGAATAGATGAAGTGCGAATAGGTGTATGCGACCGAGAAGGTCAGGTCCCTGATAATCTCCACCCTGCCGTGGAGCTTAACTCCCAAACGGTTCGTCCTCGCAGCATTCCGGTAATACTCATCCCCTAAAATCTCATATCGTACAATTTCATTGCTGATCCTGCTCCTGTAAAGAAGGGCGTCATAGCGGAACGACCTGAAAAAGCTGGTTTTGCCGCTCCCGGTCCAGGAGCCCCTGATGCCGGCTTTCAGCGTCCGGGTTACCTGCGCGTTCAGCTCCTGGTTGTAAAGGAATCCCGGATCGGGGCTTTCGAGTTCCCGGTCGGTAGGGTTTTTGAAATCCATCTCCCACGAGGTGAAAAGCGTGACGGCCCGTGCCGCCTTGTAATTCAGCGAAATTTCAGGTGTAAGGGCATGGTAATTTTTCTTGTCGGAACGCGAGGGACCCGTCTCCTCCGCCACCCGGTAGATCACGTTGTCATACCTGCCTGTCAGCAGGATAAACAATTTTTTTTTCACCAGTTCGAAATTATCGGAAAGGTGACAGGAGGCAATGCTGGTATTTTCAACCTCTATCTGCTCCAGCTGGTCGCTGCGTTGACCACTGTAATTCTCATACTCCTCCTTCCGTTCAGGCTGGTGGAACAACTCCACCCCGGCAGTGAATTCACTGCTCCTGTTCCAGAGATGAAAAGTGCACACATAGTTGGTCCTGAGCCCCATGATGTAGCGGGTTGTGATCTTGAATTCCTTGGTGGAGCGCTCAAAATATTCAATCTGCCCGTTCCCTGAAATCTCGATTTTCTGGTTTAACGACCTGCCGAATTTTAGGTCATAGCCGAGATCAAGCTGCCCCTTTTGGGTTATCCTTTTTTCATCGCGGCTTACCGCGCGCGGATCGGCCTGGAACGGGACACTGTCAAATTCGCTCCTGGTCAGCGAACCCGGCCGTTTCTGAACCCCGTTCAGGTAATGCAGCACCACCCGGAGGTTGGAACGGGCTGTCGTTGCAGTTTCAAAGTTGAGGTCGAAATTATGCGAATAATCATTGTTGTGGGCCCGGTAACCATCGAAGTTCCGGTAAGTGTAGCTCGTGGTGAAGCCGGTGGTGCTTGTCATAACGGCAGCACGGATGCCATTGACATGCAATCCGAAAGAGCCAACCTGGTTGAACTGGATGATGGAATCCTCCTGCGCGGGATTAAGGCTGGAAGAAACAGGAGTTGCAGGTGAACGCGGTTGGGATGGGGAGCAGAGACCGGTGCTGCTTAATATCAACAATACCAGTATGATAGCTGAAGCAGAAGGGTAAAGATTCTTTCTATAAATCCGCTGGTAGGTCATTGAACTGAATGATTCAAAAAATTTCACCTTTTCCCGGTGACAAAACCAAGCCTGAAAATCAGGATTCTCGCAGTGCCGCTGTGAAAAATAACATCCGGTTGAAAGGTGTGCCTTCACCTTGATAAAGCTGGTTAAGACCAAATCAATCATCAAAATTATAAATAATTTTATACGTGGACCAGGCAAAAATGGTGTGTACCAGCAACCGGGAAATTTGAAAAACCCCTCCGAAACGGCAACCTGTTCACCATCAAAGGCTATTGTATGAAAACCTGAAAAATTTACAATTTTTTCCATGACAAATTTCCCTGGCAAATTGGAAGAAGAAAAATTTTTCTATACTTTTGAACGAAGGAGATTTTGTCTCTGGTATTTTATGCTCAGACAATCATGAACAACTGCATGGAAAATAATTTAATGCCACACCTGCCAGGTGAACCCGGGGAGCCTTCCGGATCCCTGCAAAACAATCTTCTGAAGCAATATAAGGATCTTTTTGATCACGCTCCGTTTGGCTATATCATGGTCGATCCGGCCGGAAAAATCATCCTTTTCAACCAGTCCTTTTGCCGTATCCTGAGAATTGATGAACCGGAAGTTACAGGCAGGTCATTCCAGTCATTTCTTGATGACGATGACCAGCAGTCATTCGTCAGCGCTTTGGCGGAAGCCTTTGACTCGGAGAGGAAGATCATCCGGGAATTCTCGCTGACCGGAGCCGGCAAGGGCATATTCATTCGTTCCGAAGCCTTTGTCAGCCAGGGGGAACTTCTCTGCAAGGTTGCGATCATCGACATTGCCGAAAAAAAATTCACCGAGGATGCCCTGACGAAAAGCGAGGAAAAATACCGGATGCTCATCGAACTGGCGGTAGATGCTTTTTTCCAGGGCGACCGCGATGGCAACTTCATCACGGTCAATGACAAGGCTGTTGAAATGACCGGCTATACCCGGCAGGAGTTGTTACATAAAAACATGCGTGAACTTTTTCTTCCCGAAAACCTGGTTGAAAAACCGCTGCGATATGACCTGCTGCTGGAGGGGCAAACCATTAAAACAGAAAGAGTGCTCCATTGCAAAGATGGCAGGAACATGCTGGTGGAGATGACTTCAAAGGCGATGCCCGATGGAACCTACCAGTCATTCTTCAGGGATATCACCGAACGCAGGGCAGCCGAAAAGGCAATTTCCGATTCGGAAAGGAAATACCGGAACCTTCATATGAGCATGATGGATGGTTATGTGTTGACAGATATGAACGGTGTTATAATCGAGAGCAATGAGGCATTCCGGCAGATGTTAGGATACCAGGCTGAAGAGCTTACCCGTCTGACCTACCGTGACCTGACCCCGGAAAAGTGGCACGATTACGAGCAACGGATCGTTGATGAACAAATCATGGTTAAAGGCCACTCGCTGGTGTACCAGAAGGAGTACCGGAAAAAAGATGGCACCGTTTTCCCGATTGAAATCCGGACCTTCCTGATCAGGAACACCGCCGGAGAAGAGGAGGGTATGTGGGCCATTGTGCGGGAAATTACCGAACGGAAAAGGGCGGAAGAGGCGCTCCGGCGATCGGAGGAAAAATTCAGGAGTGTCGTCGAATCCTCTCCTACGGCCATGTACTTTTATCATCTTGAGACCGACGGCCGTCTCATCCTTACCGGGGCCAACCCTGCTTCAGACCAGATCATCGGGATTTCCCACAAGGGGTTGCTGGGTAAAACCATCACGGAAGCATTCCCAAGCCTTTGCCAGACCGGGGTGCCTGATATGTATCGGAAGGTGGCTAAAAACGAACTTGGACCGCAAACCTTTGAAATTGAATATGACGATGAGCGCTTCTCGGGGTTTTACAGTGTCCATGTCTTCAGAACAGGCCCCGATGCCATTTCGGTTGATTTTGTCGACATTACCAGTCGCAAGCAAACCGAAGAGGCCCTGCGCCGCTCCGAAATCGAATACCGCGACACCCTTGATTCGTTGCCTGACTGGATTTATGTCGTTGATTTGCAACATAAGATCGTGATGTTCAACGCTGCCCTGAAATCGGAACTTGCCCGTCATGGATTCCTTAACGACTGCCTTGGCCAGGAGATCATGGAGTGCTTTCCCTTTATCAGCAAGCAAACCATCGCCGAAACCGAACTGGTTTTCAGCACCGGGCTCGTTTCAGTCGGTGAACAGGATTTTGTCATGAACGGGAAGACGCTCCATGTGGAGATTACGGCTGTTCCGATCCTGAAAGACAATAAAACTGTCAAGGTGATCCTTGTAATCCGCGACCGGTCAAAGGAAAAAGAGAACGAGGAGCTCAAACGCCGCAATGCCGACCAGAAGGAGGTGCTTCTCAGGGAGATCCATCACCGCGTTAAAAATAATCTTGCCATCGTTATCAGCCTGCTTAATTTTCAGCTCAGGAACACCACCAACGTGGAGATCACCCGGATGATCATCGATATTCAAACCAGGATCCGGTCCATGGCACTCATACACGAACACCTTTACCGCTCGGAAAACCTCGACCGGATGCGGCTGGCAGCCTATTTAGAATCGCTCTCCTTCATGATTCTTACTACCTTCAGTGGCCATCGCGTGAAGTTGGAAACAAATCTTGAGGCTATTGATGTCAGCATTGAGGCGGCACTTCCCATTGGTCTGATTGTCAATGAGCTGCTTACCAATGCGTTTAAATATGCCTTCCCCGGTAATGCCGAAGGTATCATTACCATCCTGCTGGAGAAGGCCGAAGGCGATATGTGCCGGCTGGTCGTCGAGGATGATGGCGTCGGACTTCCTGCCTCCTCAACGCTGGATTCTGAAAAATCGCTTGGTTTATATATCGTTGGCCTGCTCGTGGAACAACTCGAAGGGAGTGTCGAGATTGACAGAAAAAAGGGAACCTCGTTCAGAATCAGGTTCCGGAACCTGCTGATGAGCAAAGAAAATAAACCAATTGTAAGCTACTGAATTCCAATATTTATACATTTGCCTGAGGTTTTTTGAAACGCAATTCTGACGCGTATCACATACCATTGATCGATTCCTGCCGTTATATCCCGGTGTAATTATTAAAAAAACCATGTAATGATCATAAAACACCTGCTTATCGTCACCCTCTTCGCTGCCGTTTTATCCCTTAACTCGCATGCTCAGAACCTCGACCAGGCGATGAAACTGGCCAGCCAGGGCAAAACAGGGCTCACCGAAAAGGATGCCGCTGATGCAATCAAGGAGTCCCTGGTAAAGGGTACCGGCGAAAGTGTTGCCCTTGTTTCCAAGGCGGATGGTTATTTCAGGAACCCTGAGATCAAGATCCCTTTCCCTGAATCAGCCCGGGAAATCGAAACGAAACTGAGGTCCATGGGGATGGGGAAACAGGTAGATGAGGCAGTCCTGTCGATCAACCGTGCGGCCGAAGATGCCGCCAAAAGCGCTGAACCTATCTTTGTCGGGGCGGTGAAAAAAATGACAGTCGCCGATGCCGTCAAAATCGTCAGGGGCAAAGATAACGCTGCAACCGAGTACCTTTCCAATACCACAACCCCTGAACTTAAAACCAGTTTCACCCCGGTGATCAAAACCTCGCTCGACAGGGTCAATGCAACGAAATACTGGGGCGAGCTGATCAATATTTATAACAAGATACCCTTTGTCAAAAAGCAAAACCCTGATCTGGCAGCTTATACCACCGACATGGCCATCAAAGGGCTTTTTACCATGATCGCCAAGGAGGAGGTGAAGATTCGCCAGAACCCTGCCGCCCGCACCACCGAGTTGCTGAAAAAGGCCTTTGGGCAGAACTAAAGGCGCAAAATCTGCACGGAAAAATGTATTATGAAAGATTTATACAACGGCAAAACGAAGTGTTTGCTTGTTCAGACCAAGTTTTCTGACTATAGCTTCTGGAACTACCAGGATGTTTGCAAAATCATCGGGAAAAAATACCCTGCCGCCCCGCTCGGGCTGCTGACCGTAGCCGCCCTGTTGCCTCAGCACTGGGAGTTCAGGCTGGTTGATGAGAATGTGGAGCCCTTACTGGATGAAGATCTTTTCAACGCCGACCTGGTTTGCATAGGCGGCATGCTGCCCCAGCAAAACAGCATGCTTGGCCTTATTGAAAGGGCACACCGGTTGAACTGCGTGGTCGTTGTCGGCGGCCCCGATCCTACCTCTCAGCCCGACCTTTATAAAAATGCCGATTTCCTGGTATTGGGAGAGGGCGAGGTCACAATCCCCCTGTTTCTCAACGACCTCAGGATGGGTATCGCCTCCGGGAGGTACATCTCCGAGGAAAGGGCCGACATGCAAACGGCCGTCGTACCCCGTTACGACCTTATCCGTTTCGACGATTATATCATGATCGGACTGCAGTTTATCCGCGGATGCCCCTTCAACTGCGAGTTTTGCGATGTCATCGAACTTTACGGCCGTACGCCCAGGTTTAAGACCAACGAACAGGTCATCAGGGAGATGCAGTCGCTGTACGACCTTGGTTACAGGGGTCATATCGATATGGTTGATGATAACTTCATCGGGAATAAAAAAAAGGTAAAAGAGCTGCTGCACGATATGATCGCGTGGACCAAAGCCCGCAACTACCCGTTTTACTTCACCACCGAAGCATCCGTGAATCTTGCTGATGACGACGAACTGCTGCAGTTGATGAGGGATGCCGATTTCAGGTACGTCTTCCTGGGTATTGAAACCCCCGACAACGACACCCTCCTGCTCAACAAAAAAAATCAGAACGTCAACAAGCCCATTACGGAGGCGGTCCGCAAGATCCTCTCTTACGGGATGGTCAGCAATGGCGGATATATCATGGGTTTTGACAGCGACCGCCCCCATATCGCCCAACAGATGATCACCTCCATCCAGGATTCGGGCATCTGCATGGCCATGATCGGGCTGCTGTATGCGCTGCCCAACACACAGCTTACCCGCCGGCTGGAGGTCGAAAAGAGGCTGTTTCACCTGACCTCCAAATCGCTCTCATCTGGCGATATCGACCAGATGACCAGCGGGCTGAACTTTCTCACCCTCCGCCCGAGGGTCGACATGCTGAAAGGCTATATCGAGGTGATTGAAGCCATCTTCAAGCCATCGAACTATTACCAAAGGGTAATCTATACCGGACTTCATGTCAGGACTGCCTACAAGCACAAGCCGGCTTTTAAAACCTGGCTGGTATATATGCGTTCGTTTTTAAGGGTTTGCAAAACCGCAGGATTCTCAGGCGAGACCGGCTGGCTTTACTGGAAAATGTTCTTCACCGTCATCTTCAGAAATCCCGGGGGAATTGAACCGGCTGTGAACCTTGCCGCCATGTTCATCCATTTTACCAAACAGAAAAGCTATATCGTTTCCGTCACAAGGAAGATGATTGCCGATATCGAAAAAACCGGTGAAGATGACTTTAATGCCCGGATGATGGGGGAGACAAACGGGAAATAACCGTTCCCGTTCTTCCCACGGGAAGGCTGCCTTCCGGAATGACCGTCGATGCGGACCTGCTTGTATCCAGCGATTCAACAAGCTCAGCCATCAGCGAAAGCAGCTTTTTTGCCTTCGCCTTCCCCAGCCTTTTTTCAAATTCAGCCCTGAGGGTCTTGTTTGCCTCCCAGATTTTCAACAGCACCCGGCCACCTTTGTCCGTCAGGGTGATAATGTTGCAACGGCTGTCGTGCTCGTTTGGGTCGATAACGATCAGCTCATAATGCAGCATCTCCCTGACCAGCTTGCTCATGGCCTGTTTTGAAACGATGGCCCTGCGGGCCATCTCACTGTTGGAAACCCCATCGAGACCAATGGTAAACAACAGGTGAATATGACTCGGACCAAGGGGCTGCGTTCCGATTTTGGGCCAAAGGGTGTCATCCCAAAGCACCGTGTAACGATATAACAAATAGATCTGACGCCCAAAACTATCCTCCTTCGAGAGACAATTTTCCAGAATTGTTTTCCTGACTGATTTTGAAAGCATTGTAACTTATTTGAAAATATAGTCAACCAGATTGTCGATATTTCGTCAACTTGGTTTACTTTTGCAAAAATATAAAAAAGTATTTACATGGACACGGAATCCTTAAATGAACAAAAAAGCAGGAAAAAAATATTGCCCCGCATCATCATATTCACCGTTGTACTGGCAGCTGTTATCTACCTTGGCAAAGAGGTCTGGTACGCCTTCCACCATGAAGAAACCGATAATGCCCAGGTAGAAATGAGATTGGTCCCGATCCTTTCAAGGGTTTCGGGTTATGTGGATAAAATCTATGTGGATGATTATTCCAATGTAACCCTGGGCCAGCTGCTGATGGTCGTCGACTCGTCGGAGCTGGTGCTCCAGTTGCAGGAGATACAGGCCGATTTTAACCAGTCGCTTTCAGACATTGAAAACGCAAAGGCATCACTGACCAACGCCGAGGCATCGCTGACCTATTCGAAGGGGAACCTGGAGGTGATCAGGCTGCGCCAGACCAAGGCCACCAGCGACCTGAACCGCGACAAACGGCTGTTTGAAGGCAATGCCATAACACAACGCCAGCTCGACGACAGCCAGTCGAACGCCGATGTCACTTCCAAACAGCTTGAAACCAGCCAGATGGATGTAAAGGTTGCTGAAACCCGCCTGGAGGTCATGCGGTCGCTGGTTGGTAAGGCCCAATCGCAGGCCGACATTAAAAAGGCCCGCATAGACCAGCAAAAACTGAAACTCTCCTACTGCAGGATCTATGCCATCGCCGAAGGAAAACTGGGTAAACGCAACGTGGATGAGGGACAGTTCATCCAGTCGGGGGCGCCCCTGTTCACCATCGTCAACCGGCAGAGTCAATGGGTGGTCGCCAACTTCAAGGAAAACCAGCTGAAAAACATCCATGTAGGCCAGCTGGTCAATATCAGGATTGACGGTTTCTCCAACAGGGAGGTTCAGGGAAAGGTGGTCTCCGTGTCGGAAGCCACCGGGGCGAGGTTTTCACTGCTGCCCCCCGACAACGCCACGGGCAACTTTATCAAGGTGACCCAGCGGGTCCCGGTGCGGATCGAGATCATCGATGCCGAAAAATATAAGGACATTCTCAGGGCCGGGATCAGTGTCGTTGTTTCAGTTCCTATCTGATCCCCGCTATGATACCCCTAACGAGAATCGCGAAGGTCATCATCGCCCTGACGACCATTTCGGCCGCCATCATGGAGCTGATCGACACCTCCATCGTCAATGTGGCCCTGAGCCAGATGGCCGGAAACCTGGGCGCCTCCATCGAGGACATCGCCTGGGTGATCACCTCCTATGCCATTGCCAATGTGATCATCATTCCCATGACGGGTTTCCTGGCAGCCTATTTTGGACGCCGGCGTTATTACATGGCCTCCATCATCATCTTTACCGTTGCCTCGGTTTTCTGCGGCATGTCAACCTCGCTGTGGCAGATCGTGCTCTGGCGGTTCGTACAGGGGCTGGGCGGAGGAGGCCTGCTCTCCACCTCCCAGTCAATCCTGTTTGAGACATTCCCCGGCAAACAAAGGGGACTTGCAGCCGCGCTGTTTGGCATGGGTATCGTGATGGGCCCCACCATCGGCCCTACCCTCGGCGGACTGATCATCGACAGCTATTCATGGCCGCTGATCTTCTATATCAATGTCCCCTTCGGCATCGTGGCCAGCCTGCTGACCTACCGGTTTATCCCGAGGGAGTTTGACATATCGGCGAAGCCCCGGATCGACTGGTCGGGGATCTTCCTGCTCACGGTGGGGATCGGCGCGCTGCAGTATGTGCTCGAGCGCGGCGAAACCGAGGACTGGTACGATTCGAAACTGATCATCTGGCTGACAGTTGTGGCGGTGGTCGGGCTGGTCACCTTTATCTGGTGGGAACTGCGCCAGAAGCAGCCGGTGGTGAACCTGCGGATATTAAAAGACTGGAACCTGTCGTTAACCACCCTGCTGACCTTTATCGTCGGGTTTATCCTCTTTACCTCGGTATTTGTCTTCCCGCTTATGTTACAGCGCGTCCTGGGCTATACCGCCTATGAAACCGGGCTGACCCTGCTCCCGGCCTCCATTTTATCGCTGGTCTTCATGCCCTTTATCGGGAAGATGCTCCAGGCAGGAACCCAGCCCAAGGTGTTCGTCACCATAGGGTTTATCACCCTGATGGGCTTCGGCATCCTCATGTCGCGGGCCGATCTGAATGTATCCTCGGGCTTTTTTGCCCTCCCCCTGATGATCAGGGGCGCCGGCCTGGCATGCCTGATGGTTCCCCTGAATGCCATGGCTGTTGCGGGTTTGAAACCAAAGGACATCCCGCAGGGAGTCGCGCTGAACAATATGATGCGCCAGCTCGGCGGATCCTTCGGCATCGCCCTTATCAACAACTACATTGCCCATCGCGTTGCCGTTCACAGGATGGACCTGGTCAGCAACATTTACAGCGGAGGGTTGCAGTTCACCGAAAGGTATAACCAGATTTACCAGGGACTGCAGGCCAGACTTCCGGTTACTGCAAACCTGCGGCAGCAGGCTTACCAGCTGATCGAACTGTCGGTAATGAAGCAGACCTTTATGTTGAGTTATCTCGATGCCTTTCTCTATTCCACCCTTTTTATCCTGATCGCCTTTCCGCTGATCTTCATCACCCGAAGCAGGAGGATCAGCGAAGAGGTTAAAATGGCGGGAGAGGCACACTGATCCCGGAATCATCAATGAATAAAATCTTAATACTAATCATATAATTTTGCCGTCAGCATGAAAGCGACCCTTTTTGTAATCATATTTTCCATTGTTTGTTACCTGCTTCCTGCACAGACCATTGTGGCTCCTGCAGCCCTGAAACAACTGGTTGAACAATCCTTTCAGAAATACCCGAGGGTGGATGAAATGAATGCCGCAGTCAGGATGGGCGAAGTCAGGGTTGACCTCGGAAAAGCAGGATATCTGCCCATTGCCGGCGGCGATGTCTCTTATCGCCGGCAGTACCCCACCCCCTCCATCAATTTCCCAATCGCGCCGGGCAAGTCGGAAGAGATCAAATTCCTGCCGGCCGATAATTACAACGCCTCTGTCAGCATCGCACAGCCTTTGCTCGACCTGCGCACCTCCGCCGCGGTGAACAAGGCAAAAAGCGATCTCGTCACTTCGAGAGATAACCTGGAAAACTTCAAACACCAGTTGTCATACCAGGTCGCCCAGATCTATTACTCCATTATTTTTCTCAACAGGAGCCTGCATGTTCAGCAGGAGCAGATAAACCTGCTGCAGACGACGCTGAAGCAGATCGGCGTGAAGGTGAAAAACGGCGATGCACTGAGCTATGACCTGGTCTCCACGCAGGTTAAATATACCAATGCCGAAAACTTCTACACCGACCTGACGACACAGGTGAACAAGCAGTATAACATGCTGAACATGCTGACAGGGAACCATGGAACAGCCTACCTGGGCGATACCATCGTGAACCAGTCGGCCTTCAGCCTGGCCACCGATTCGGTTTTTGCCGTGGCCTTCCGCAACAATCCCGACCTGAAGGTCGCCGACGACAGGATAAAGTCGGCCGGCTGGGATATTGTTTCTGCCAACCGCACAAGGCTGCCAACCATGAACCTGCAGGCCGGGCTGGGCTATAAAAACGGCTTTATGCCGGCCATTGATGAGGCAACTTTTAACTATTCCATCGGGGTTGGGGTGACCATCCCGATCATTTCCGCCTCCCGGCCGGGGATGCAGAAAAAGCTGGCCATTATCGGCCTGGATGCCTCCCGCCTGGCACTGGAAACGCAAAAGGTAACCCTGAACAAGGATGTGCTGAACGCGATGGATGATATCCGGAAAAACCAGCAGAAACTGGCCAGCTCCGATACCCTCATCCGGCAGGCCCAGCTGGCCCTCGACCTGGCCACCGACCGCTATAAAAATGGCGTGATCACCAACCTCGACCTGCTGACTTCGCTCACCAACTACCAGGATGCCCTGCTCAGCCGCCTGCAATACGACTATAACCTGCTGCTTTCCAGGATGGAATTATGCCGGCTGGCGGGGATAAAACTCTAAACAGGTAATGCCGGGGAGGGTGGATCAGACCAGGAAAACGGCAACCAGGATCAGCAGGATCATGAATACCGGCAGGGCCACAATCAGGTAAAGCACCGACAACATCAATAATTTCCACAACCGCTTTCCGAACCTCTCGCCATAATTGTTTTTCATCGCCAGGAAGAGGTAGAGGAGGAACAGCAGAAGGATATACAACAACCTCACGGGCGTCATGAATTCAATCAGCAGCACCATGGTAAGCACCAGGAAGATAAAGGCGTGCACATGCAGTGAAAATACCAGGTGTTCGAAATAGAGCCGTTTACTCTTCAGGTAAACGAGTTTCAGCAGCAGGGCAAATACCGGAATCAGCAGAAAGATCATTTTTGAGGCGGTATGTTCCAGCGTTGTTTTGAACGACTGGCTGGAATAGATCATGATTTTAATGGCCTGCCGCAGGAACATCCTAACCGGCCAGCCATATTTTGCGTAACGTTTGTCAACAAAGGGTTTGATCCCGGTGCTGTCGATTTGCCGCCGGATTGAATCCTGCCCGGTTTGCGTCACGGGAATACCTTCAAGGGAATAGGAAAAGGGCTGCTTTTTGATCGTTCCCCGGGTTACGCTAATGCCGTTTTCCTGATTAACCTGTTCCAGGGTTGATTCACCGCCCAGTGGAAGCAGCAGGAAATAGATCACGCTGATCACCAGGAACAGTTTGAAGGGCTCCAGGTAGGATTTCCGCTTCCCCTTCATAAATTCCCTTGTAAGAAACCCGGGTCTGACAATAAGAGGTACAATGGTCCTGAAGAACTTGGAATCGAAATGGAAATAATCGAGGAAGGATTCGCCGATCAGGTGGCTGAACGACATATCTTCATGTTCTATCCTTTTCTGGCCGCAATGCGGGCAGAACAACTGCCTGCTGTCAAGATAAGTGTCACAGTTCAGGCAGGGACCAGGGAAATGCTGGTGTTTTTCCTTCGCCGGCAGGCCATTTTTTTGTTTGAACAGGCTTTTCATGGGGCAAATGTGGTAAAATCGTTGAATGTTATCTTCCCCTGAGGATGATCATGCGTTTCGGCCCGGCAACCATATAATGATGTTCCGAACGACAAGCCCTGAGACGGTATAGGTAACACCCCGCGGCCAGGGATCCCGTGTCGAATTGCAGGGAGTGCCTGCCGGGAAGATTATCCGTGCAGGGAAGGGTTGCCACCTCATGGCCCAGGATATCGGTCACCACGATCTGCACCGTCAGATCGCGGCCTCCGGGTGAATTGCCTGCGGATGCGCCGGGGATGCTGAAGGTGAAACTGGTAAAGGCACTGCAGGGATTTGGGTAATTGTCATACAGCAGGCAGCCTTCCTTTGTAAAAATAGCGGGTTCCACGGCAGGAACAACGGTCGGGTGATATTTCAAAAAGGCCCCCTCCTTACCAACCGCGTAACCGTGCAGCGAATCGGGGAAGGTCATGTCGTAAATGGAGGTGGAGTCGGGCGTCGGGATGGGAGTCCAGGTCACACCGGCATCAAGGCTGTAAATCAGCTTGCGCTTGGTTCCCAGCGGGGCCCATGCCTCGGTATCATTCCTGAAATCCAGGTCATAGGCATTGCCCTGAACAGACAGTTCATGATAGATCCAGCTTAACCCGCCGTTATTGGTGGTGATCATCCCGACTCCATACCCGAAATCGGGATCTCCGCCGGCTCCCATCACGTTCATGGCATCAAAAAGGTGGAGTTTGTGAACCTCGTCGGCTGGGGCAAATGAAGGGTCAATGGCTTGCCAGCTCAGGCCTCCGTTGGTCGTTTTCCAGATGACCCCCGCCACATCCAGGATGCCGCCGCTGGCGTAACCGGTTTGCTGATTGTAAAATTCTATGTCCAGTACCGGGAAAAATGCCAGTGTTGAGGTGTCGATGACAGCCTGTGTCCAGCTTATCCCCCCGTTGACGGTTTTGAAGATCCCGTTTGGCTTGCCTCCCATCCATCCATGAAGCGAATCGGTGAACAGGATGCAGGTCATGAAGATGTTGGCGACCGGGTAGGGTTGCCTGTGCCAGGAAGCCCCGCCGTCGGTGGTATTCAGCAGGATCGTCCCGTTGGGACTGGTGGAGAAGTTAAATTCAGAGGCCCATCCCAGGTTCCGGTTGAGGAAAAACACATACTCGATATCATTGGTGGTCTGCGTATTCTGCCTGATCCAGCTGTTACCGCCATTCATGGTATGCAGGATTGTTCCCGAATCGCCTGCAACCCATCCGTAAAGACTGTCGGTAAAACAAACCGATCTCAGGAATTGCGTAGCGGGAATGGCGGCTTTCACCCAGCTTCCCTGTGCACAGGCAAGCTGGGTGGTTAAAGCCAACACGATGACGGAAAGGATTCTGAATTTCAGGAAGCCCATTGGTTATTATTCTTCAAGTGTGGTCAGGTCGCCGGTGTCGAGCCCCTGTGCGGCCGCCTTGAGCACCCGCCGCATGATCTTGCCGCTCCGGGTCTTTGGCAGTTTATCGGTAAAAACCACAAAGGCCGGACGGGCAATGGGGCCGATCTCCTTTTCAACATGCGTTTTCAGCTCCTCGGCAAGTTTGTCGCTCGGGGCGATGCCTTCGCGCAGGATCACGGTCGTGTGGATGATATTGCCCCTCAGGTCGTCGGGCAGGGCAATGGCCGCCGCTTCGGTAACGGCCGGGTGACTCACCAGTGCGCTCTCGATCTCAGCCGATCCCAGCCGGTAACCGCTTACCTTGATGACATCGTCGATACGGCCTATGACCCAGTAATAGCCATCCTCATCCTGCCGGGCGGAATCGCCTGCCAGGTACCATCCCTGCTGCTGGTATTTCTCCCAGTACTTTTCGATGTAACGATCCGGGTCGTGAAGGATGGTCCGGGCCATTCCCGGCCAGGGGTTCTTGATCACCAGGTTGCCCTCTTCGCCTTGTTTAACCGCTACTCCGTGATCATCGACGATGGAGACCTCGTTGCCGAAAAAGGGCTTGGCGCAGGAACCCGGCTTCAGCGGCATGACCGGCAGCGGGGTGATCATAAACCCGCCGGTTTCGGTTTGCCACCAGGTATCCATGATCGGGCACCTGTTGCGGCCGATCACCTCATGGTACCATTTCCAGGCTTCGGGATTGATGGGTTCGCCTACCGAACCCAACAGCCTCAGCGAGCTGAGATCATGACGGTTGGCCCAGCTGGCCCCGTAACGCATCAGTCCGCGGATTGCCGTGGGAGAGGTGTAGAGTATATTGATCCCGTACTTTTCGACGATCTGCCACCACCGGTTCGGGTAGGGATGGTTGGGGGCTCCTTCGTACATCATGATGGTGGCGCCGTTGATCAGGGGGGCATATACGATATAGCTGTGGCCGGTGATCCATCCCGGGTCGGCGGCACACCACCAGCGGTCTTCAGGCTTGATATCGAAAACATACTTATGGGTTGTGGCGGTATATACAGCATACCCGCCATGGGTGTGAACCAGCCCTTTTGGCTTGCCGGTCGTACCCGAAGTATAGAGGATGAACAGCGGGTCTTCCGAATCCATCACCTCGGTCTTGCACTCCTTGTTGTCGAGGGGCATCATCATCAGGTCGTGGTACCAGAAGTCACGGTCGTTTTCCATGTAGCACTCTTCACCGGTTCTTTTAACCGTGATGCATACCTCGATCGTAGCCGAACGCTGCATGGCTTCATTGGCGATGGCTTTGAGCCGCGTGGTCTTTCCACGGCGATACCCGCCGTCGGCCGTGATCAGGATCCGGCTTTCGGAATCATGGATCCTTTCTGCCAGCGCTTCAACGCTGAAACCTCCGTACACCACGCTGTGCACTGCACCCATCTTGGCACAGGCCAGCATGGCAATGACCAGCTCGGGAATCTGGGGCATGTATATGGTGATCACATCACCCTTCTTCGCACCCATCGCCTTGAGAATATTGGCAAACTTTGAAACCTCACGGTTCAGGGCATGATATGAAAAGGTGCGGACATCCCCGGATTCGCCCTCCCATATGATCGCCAGCTTGTTGCGGGTGGCATTCTTCTGGTGCCGGTCAAGGGCATTGTATACGATATTGATCCGGCCGCCTGCAAACCATTTGAAAAAGGGTTTGTTGCTGTCATCAAGCACCTTGTCCCATTTTTTAAACCAATCCAGTTTTTTGGCCTCGGCTGCCCAGAAACCTTCCCGGTCTTCGATGGAGCGTTGGTACAGGGCCTCATATTCCCTGACATTTGCCTTCCTGACAATGTCTTTGGGTGGAAAATAAAAATTTGTGGTGTTTTCGCTCTTATGTTCCATGTTGATACGTTTTGGTAACCAAAGATATAAAATTTAGTCGTTGCAACACACCGGCAACCAGCCTGAATATCTCCGGCCCGCGGCAGCTGCGATATTGGATGTTTTTTTAGTAACTTGCGGGCAAATAGCCTGAATCCTGTTCCCATGAAATGCTGCAAGGGATTTTTCTTTACGCTGAAGATGGACCTGCTGGTCTGCCTTTCGGCGCTTTCCTTGTCGTGCATCGCCTCAAAAGGAGGTGTGCACCCGTCGCCGGTCACGGTTGAATCGCTGGTCTTTACCTGTACGCCCATCACCGGCCCACTGGGCAACACCGTGGGGGTGACCATCCCGCTGAAACGGGCAGGCCGCCTGTTTTTAATCGAAGCCACCCTCGATCATGTTACGGGCAATTTCATCCTCGATACCGGCGCTTCGGGACTGGTGCTGAATAAAACCTACTTCCGCAACAGCATCCCTGTCGACAACGAGGAGGGAGGCGGCGTAACAGGTTCCACGGGACAGGTAAGCCGTACAACCGTGAAGCATTTGCAGGTGGCCGACCTGTCGTACCAGAACATCGCAGCGGATGTTACACCGCTCGGACATCTTGAAAACCGAAGGGGGGTTAAAATCCTTGGCCTTTTCGGGATGAGCATGCTGTTGAATATGGAGATGGTGATCGACCTGAGGAACAATGAATTGCAGCTGCTTAAACTTGATAAAAGCGGGAATACCGTTGAACCCGGTTTCCCGAAGATAAAGTTCGACATCATCCAGAGAATCGATGAGTATGGCAATATCATGTTTGTCAGGGCATCCATTGGCGGGAAAATGCTGGGTTTCTGCCTGGATACCGGCGCTGAATCGAACGTAATGAGCATCGACCTCCCGAAAAAGGCCCTCAGCACCATCACCATTACCCGGCGGTCGAGCCTGAACGGCGTTGGCACCGACGAAAACGAGGTGCTGTACGGTACGCTGAACGATTTTTTAATGGGAACCCGCCAGATCGCCACGATGGAGACCATCCTTTGCAGCCTTACCGACATGGCAAGACAATATGGATACCCGATCGACGGAATGCTGGGATATGACTTTTTTTCAAAAGGGAAGATCTATATCAACCTGATTAAAAAAGAGATTGGAATTTGCCTGAAACCGGAGGGAAAATCATGAGAATCAGCATAGGCGCGCTTCTTTCCTTCTTTCTCCTTTTTGTTGCACTGACCTGCAGGGCACAGCTCGATATCAAAAAGGTGTGCCGGCTGGAGGACGGTCGGCTTGTCTTTACCCTCGACTCGCGGTGGAACCAGGCACAACGCAGGGAGGTTTCGCACCTGTACGCCCTCGACAGCGCCCTGCTGGCCGATGCCTTTGCCCTGAAACCGGTGATCAGTGAAAAAAACAACAACTGGGTCACCCGTAAGGTTGATGACCGTTTTGTCGAGTTGTCGAAGGAACAACGGAAACCCGCCGCCGGCGAGACGGCCAGGAATAAAATCTTCCTCATCGACGATAAATCGGTTGACCTTTCGGTGGTCCAGGAACGGGAGTCGGTCCCGTTCGGCGTGAACCGCCTTACCCGCAACACGATCATGCAGCTGCCGGGCGGCAGGGTCCGGTTTTTTCTTCCCGGGCACCGCCAGTCGCAGTCGGTATGCATTTCGGGATCCTTCAACGGCTGGTCAACCCGGCAAACGCCCCTGATACGGAACGATTCGGGCTGGGTGATCACCCTGAAGCTGCAGCCCGGGAAGTATGCCTACAAATACATCGTCGACGGGAAATGGACAAACGATTCCTTTAACAAGCTCCATGAGGCCGACACCTATGGTGGCATTAACAATATCTTTTTCTGCTATAACCACCTGTTTGAACTGGGCGGCCACGAAAAGGCAGCCAGGGTTGTCGTTGCGGGAAGTTTCAACAACTGGAAGCCCGATGAACTCAGGATGATCCGTATACAGGGTACCTGGATGCTTTCGCTTTATCTCAGGGAGGGAACCCATGCCTATAAATTCATCGTTGACCAGCAATGGATCACCGACCCGGCCAACAAGGTGACCCGGCCCGACGGGAAAGGCAACCGGAACTCATTCCTGGGCGTCGGCGACACCCTCTATTTCAGGTTAACAGGGTTCACCGGCGCAAAGAGGGTTGCCGTCGGCGGAAATTTCAATCTCTGGAATGACGGCGAACTCTTCATGGAAAAAACGGAGAGCGGATGGCAGCTGCCCTATGTGTTGGCCGCCGGCAATTACGAATACAAATTCGTGATCGACGGCAAATGGATCACCGATCCTGCAAATCCTTACATCAGCGGCGGTGGCGATTATACCAATTCAATCCTGGTTGTCAAACCTAACCATGTCTTCCGGCTCGAAAAAAATGCCAATGCAAAAAAGGTTCTCCTTTCAGGCAGCTTCAACGGCTGGAGTAAACCGGGTTACCGGATGGCCGCAGAGAATGGCGTATGGACGCTACCCCTTTATCTCAAACCTGGAAAATACACCTACAAATTTGTGGTCGATGACAAATGGATCCTGGATCCGTCCAACGAACTGTGGGAGAATAACGAATTCGGAACCGGAAATTCGGTGTTATGGATTGAAAATGCAGTGCGTTAAAGGTTCTCCTTCTGAAAATTACGGCCGCATAATTACCTGTACTTCATTTCCCTGCGTGAGTGTCAGTTTGGCATAATCCTGAACGGCTTTGGTAGTCAGTTCCCTGACATTGGTTTCAAACCGTGTGATATGATCAAAACCGTAGAAGTAGTAGTCTGACAGGATGCTGCTCCACCACTGGTTTTCCTTCATGTCCTCGGGCCGCTGCTTGAGGAAATACTCCTTTGCTTTTTGCAGGTCGGTTTCGGAAGGACCTTTTTCGATCAGGTTTGTGATCTCCTTATGAACGATGCTGAGCAGTTTGTCGGCCTTGATGGGATCGGTATCAAACCTGACGGTGAACTGGAAATTGGGCTCGGGGTATTTTTCAACCGCCCAGGCAACCCTTACGCTGTAGGCCCCGCCTTCATCTTCGCGGATCGACTGCACATAGCGAAGCTCGAGGATATGGCGGATAGCGGCTCCCAGCAGCCGGTCGGTCGACAGGTAGTTGCATCGCCCGTTCAGGTTTACAAAAATGGTAGTGCGGGGCGTGGTGCTTTCATGACTGAAATCATTGACTGCCTTCCCTTTGGGGGGATGGATGCCATCGTCTTTGAAGGTTTCGGGGCCCTTCCCGGGAGCCAGGGAACCCAGGTATTTTTCAATGAGTGGTTTGACCTTTTCTGGATCGATTTTCCCAACAAAGAGAAAGGTAAAACTGCCGGGACTGGCAAACCGTTGCTGGTAGATGGCCTGTAATTTCGCCAGGCTCACCTGGTCGAGCGTTTCATAAGTCAAAGGGACTGCTCGCGGGTGGTGGTTGCTCATCATCGCGTCGATAGAGTCCGACAACGCCGTACGCGGGTCGGAGGCGGCATTGATATAAGCGGCCTTCTCCTTGTCCATCCAGGTCTTGTAATCGGTGGCATCCCACCTGGGGTGGGTGAAATAGAGATAGATCAGCTGCAGGGTGGTCTCCAGGTCTTTCGGAGAGGTACGCCCCGTCACCATATCCTGGTCCTTTGACAGTCCGATGGAAACATTGGCGCGTTTGCCGGCCATCATTTTGGAGAGCTCTGTGCGGGAGAGCGTGCCTACACCCATCTGGGTAACCCCGTCGGAAAACAGTTCGGCTGCATGCATCAGGTCGTCGCTCAGGTGTGAGGTGCCGCCCATGGCAAACCCGCGTACCATCAGCTCATCCTCCTTGATGTCGGTGGGTTTAAACACGATATGCATGCCGTTCGACAACACCCATTCGGTGGTCTGGAAGGTTTCGTTGGAGGAGGTGGTTGCGACTTTGCCCGGCACCGGCTCCCTGTCGATGAGGTTTTTACCGGCTATTACATCTACGTAAGGGTTGATGGGGGCCTTCTGATAGCTGTCGAGAACCATTTTGATCTCGTCGACCGTTGGAACCGTGATGCCGGCTTTGGCAGGACCGGTGATGGTGATCACCTGGTTTTCTTTGGTGATGTATTTCCTCGTCTCCTGGTTTACCTCATCGAGCGAAATCCCGGGAACCATGGCCTGTGCAAAGTTGAATTCAAACTCGACACCCGGGTTGGGGTTGTTGGTAAGGAAATTGCTGATATTCTGGTTGACCAGCTCGCGGTTTTTGCGCCTGTCGCGCTCCAGGAAGCGGGACTCGAAGTTCCGCATTACCTCCGCCTTGGCGCGTTCAAATTCGCCCGCGGTAAACCCGTACCGGTTCATGCGTTCCATCTCGGTAAGAAGGGCTGAAAGGGCCTCCAGCGACTTGTTGTTGGCAGCCTGGGCCATTCCCACGAAAGCATCTTTGCTGCGGGTAAACTGGCCATAATAGGAGCGGGCAAAGATAAATGGGGGATTTTCCCTGTTTGCCAGTTCCGACATGCGCTGGCCAAACATCGTGCTGATAAAGCCGCGGATAATCTGGAGCCGCATATAGCCGAGATTTTTGTCGGCGTCCCTGACGCCATCGTGCTTATAATAGATGTTGACCATCGTGCTGGTGGCCTCCTTGTCGGTAGCCGTTCCGATCAGCGGTTCCTTGTTGTCGGGTAAGCCGTATTCTTCTTTGGCGGTGGGATTCTGAGCCTTCGGAATACTGCTGAAGAGGTTTTTGATCTTGCCCTCCATCGCGTTCACATCGAAATCGCCAACCACGATAATGGCCTGCAGGTCGGGACGATACCACTTTTTGTAAAAATCCTTGATGGCTTCGTGTTTGAAATGCTTGATAACGGCAGTATCGCCGATTACATTGCGGATGGCATATTTTGAGCCCTTGTAGATCACAGGCGCCAGCTGGTTGCTCATTCGTTCACTTGCCGAGCCGTAGGTGCGCCATTCTTCGAGGATAACCCCCCGTTCAAGATCGATCTCCGAGGGTTCGAAGGCGATGTAATTCGACCAGTCGTGCAGGATCATCAGGCAGGTGTCAACCACACCTTCACGAAGCAGCGGCACGTTCGAGAGGTTGTACACCGTACGTTCAAGGCCCGTGGAGGCATTGACGTTGGTGCCGAATTTAACCCCGATGGTGGCAAGGTAATCGAGGATCCCCTTTTTCGGGAAATTGATGGTTCCGTTAAAGGCCATATGCTCGGTAAAATGGGCCAGGCCGTTTTGGTTATCCTCCTCCAGGATGGCCCCGACGTTGTGGGCGATATAAAATTCGGCCCTTTTTTCCTGTATTTTGTTGACCCTGATATAATAGTGCATCCCGTTTTCCAGCACGCCGGTGCGTATCTGCGGGTCGAGCGGCGGCAACTTTTTCAGGTCGAATGACTGGGCCATCATCCATGATGACAGGATAAGGAAAAGGACAAGCAGGAGAACTGGGCGATGGTTGATCTGTTTCATAGGATGTTTGTTGAATGTTGGTTTCAGGAATGAAGACTGGATGGTTGCAGGTTGATTTGTTACTGGTACAGGAATCGTTTGATACTCTTTTTCGGCGTCTTTTCGAATTCAGCCTGCGTGATCTCAAAACTGGCCACACGGGCGTATTTTGGAAGGTGGTGGTTCAGTTCATGGATATATTCCCCGAAAACCTGGGGCAGCTGCTCACGCGTCATCCCGGCGCTTTCCATGGCGTCGAAATCGGGATAGATCATGGCGATGAGTTTGCCTTCGCGGTCGGCAACCAGCGACTCCATCACCATAAAACGGTTGTTCAGCCTGGCTTCGATCTCCTCGGGATAGATGTTCTTGCCGGAAGGGCCGAGGATCATGCTCTTGCTGCGGCCTTTGATATAGATGTTTCCCTTTCGGTCGATCACGCCGAGGTCGCCTGTGTGCAGCCAGCCCGAAGGTTCCAGCACCGCCAGGGTCGCCTCTTCGTTTTTGTAATAGCCAAGCATTACGTGGTTTCCCCGCAACAGGATCTCTCCCGACTGATGATAGGGATGCTCGGAGTCGATCTGGACCTCGAGCTCATCGACCACCCTGCCTGAGGCCCCGGGTTGCGTGGTTTTCCAGGAGGCGTAGGAGATCAGCGGACCGCATTCGGTCATGCCGTAGCCCACGGTAAAGGGGAAGTTCATTTTCCTGAAGAAGTGCTCGGCCTCGGCATTAAAGGGAGCGCCACCAATGACCAGCTCGCGGAAGTTGCCGCCGAATACATCGATCATCTTCCGGCGGATCTTTTTGTAAACCAGGTTTTTCAGGAACGGGATTTTGATCATGAGCCTGACTTCGGGTTTGCGCAGGGCCGGCAGGATTTGTGACTTGTAGATCTTCTCGATGATCAGCGGGACCGACAGGATGAGGGCGGGACGGATCTCCTGGAAGGCCTGCATGATGATCTTGGGAGAGGGTGTTTTGGTCAGAAAGGTGATGTCGCAGCCCAGGCTGAAGGGAAAGAGAAATTCAAAGGCGCATCCGTAGGTGTGGGCAAGCGGCAGGAAGGAGAGGATCTTGTCGCGCGGATTCAGCGGCATGTTCCGGTGGGCATAAAGGATGTTGCCCAGGATACTCTTATGCTGCAGCACCACACCCTTGGAGAACCCCGTCGTTCCCGAAGTGTAGCTGATCACGGCAATGTCGTCGGGTGCGGAGGAGGGAAAGCTGACATCTTCCGGGAGGAGCGGTTTCCCGTGTTCGGTGGGTGTCGCGACGACCGCTGAGGGATCTCGCGAGAAGAGTACGGAATCATCCTGTATCTTCAGGATCTGCCTGACCTGGGGAACCGTTTGCGGGTCGAGATCCCTGAACATGCCCTCTTCCATGAAAAGCAGCACCGAATCGGAATGGGCCACGATCGACTGGATGTCGGCAGGCTTGAAATCGGGCAGGATGGGTACGATCACCGCGCCATAGGTGACCGCTGCCAGGTAGATCATCCCCCAATGGGCCGAATTCTTGCCCAAAAGGGCAATATGGTCTCCCTTTTGAACGCCGGCCGCCCTGAAAAATGCATGGATTTTTACAATACGTTCACCAACAGCCCTGTATGTGAATGAATCACCGCCGTAATCTGAAAGGGCCGTGAGTTCCCAGTTACCGCGGATGGCCGTCTCGAAAACAGCTATCAGACCGGTAGATTTTAAATTCATGAAACGGGAGTTTTAAGGTCCACTAAGTTCCGAAAAAATCCAATCGAAGGAGATTTTTTCGGAAAAAATATGGCTGATTATTTTACAGTCGCAACCCTCCACCAGGCAACCGTGCGGCTGAAGGCCTCTGCGGCGGAATACCTGGGCTCAAAACCGAAATCTCTCCTCGCCTTATCTGCGCTAAAGGTGAAATCGTTACAGGTATAGACCACCGCAAACCGGCTGAATTTGGGTGCATATTTTTTAACAGGCCTGGCAAGCAGGGCGACCCCCTCCGAAACCAGTCCCATGAAATAGGCCAGTCCGCGCGGGATCCAGATGTTTTTCGGCCATATCGGATAACCCGCCCCCTCGACAAAACGATCGAAAAAGGAGAAAAAGTTAGCCGGCGGCCCGTCGGTAATAAAATAGGGCTGGCCTGCAACAGCCGGGTTGCCTTCCAGCAGGGCCTTTGCCGCCAGCACATGCGCCCAGGCCATGTTGCCCACATACACATGCTGCGACCTGGAGGATCCGTTGCCCAGGCGCACATAGAATCCGCCTTTGGCCATCCTGATCAGCGACCCGATATGAAAGGGATCTCCCTCCCCGTAGATATCGGCCGGACGCAGCACGCAGGTGGTCATCCGGGCGGGACTGGTCATCCCGCCGCCAGCCTGGATTTCCATGCCGTTCGATTCGAGTACCCGTTTTTCCGACAGGTACTTGCTGCGGCAGTACATGTTGGGATGGCTTGCCGGGTAGGGGATGGTTTCGTCGATATCAACCAGCGACTTCCCGCCGAAAACGGCATCCAGCGAACTGGTATAGACCAGGTGACTCACCCCGTGGAGGCAGCATCCGCGGATCACATTTTCAGTGCCCCCGAAATTCACAGAAAGTACCTCCTGCTCCGGCCGGGTGCCCCAGTCAACCATCGCGGCAGAGTGGATCACCAGGTCGATGCCCTGGCATGCATCGCTTACCGCCTGTGCATCGCGGATATCGCCGGTAAGGCATTCAATCCGTTCGTCGGCGGGGCCTGCATAGGGAACAAGGTCGAAGATTCGCAGCAACGATGGCGGTAAAGGTGAGCTGGTGCCAAGCAGTTCGGCGGCAATGGCCCTGCCCAGGAAGCCGGAACCTCCGGTAATCAGGATTCGCGGCAATTTCTTGACAAGGGAGGCAGGTTGAGTCATGGGGTGCAGGTTGTTGTTAAAAAGCGCAAATGTAAAAACTCCTTTGTCTCTTTGTGTTTGATTTTAAAGAAACTTCAAGTAAGTTTGCATGTTCAATCTAATTTTCGGAAAATGAAGAAATTTTTATATTGGAGCCTGGCGATCCTGATCGTCGCGGCGGCGGCCTTTTCTTACTGGAAATACAGTTTCACCTACAGCGAGGGTAACCGTTCGGGGCTGCTGCAGAAATTCTCCTACAAGGGAACCATCTTTAAAACCTATGAGGGCGAGCTGATCCTCAACAGTATCAAGAGTAACCAGGATGTACCACTGGCCTCTGAGAAATTCTACTTTTCGGTGCCTGACAAGGCTGTTGCCGAACAGCTGCTGCATCTCGAGGGCACCGTGGTCGTGCTGCATTACAAGGAAAAAAACGGTATCCTTTCGTGGCGCGGGGATACCCGGTACCTGGTTGACAGCCTGGTAGCTACGCCGAAATAGGCTCACAGGAACTGGTTTGTTGCACTGCCAAGCCCTTGCGGGATAACCGTTTTACCATAACGGCATGTTGCCATTTGTTATTTATTCATGATCATCACCTATAACGCAATTATATGACCCAACAATCCGACTATCTAATCATTGGCGCCGGAATCATCGGCCTGGCCATTGCCCGTGAACTCAGATCGAGGTATTCCCAGGCCTCCATCACCATTCTGGAGAAGGAGCCTGATGTGGCTTACCACTCCAGCGGCCGCAACAGCGGCGTGTTGCATGCCGGTTTCTATTATTCGGCCGATTCGCTGAAGGCCAAATTCACCCGCGACGGCAATTTTGCCATGAAGGATTTCTGCCGGGAAAAGGGGCTGAAGCTGAATGAATGTCAGAAGGTGGTAGTCGCCAAAGACGAATCGGAACTGGAGCCTCTCTATGAACTCGACCGCCGCGGGAAACGCAATGGCGTCGATGTAAAGATCATCACCGCGGATGAGCTTAAGGAGATCGATCCCAATGCCCGCACCTTCAAATTTGCGCTCTACTCGCCCAACACCGCCACCGTCGATCCCACCGAGCTGAACAAGGCCGTGCGCGACGAGCTGCTCGCCTCCGGGGTGAAGATCGTCTTCAGCCAGGGATACAAACGGAAGATTGACGGGACTACCGTTGAAACCACAGGCGGGCTGACCTTTTCAGCGAAAAAGATCATCAACACGGCGGGTCTCTACGCCGACAGGATCGCCCGTGATTTTGGCTATTCGCAGCATTACACCATCATCCCCTTCAAGGGTATTTACCTGAAATATACCAAGAAGGACAAACCCATCAAAACCAATATCTACCCTGTTCCCAACCTGAAAAACCCGTTTCTCGGGGTACATTACACCATCACCGTCGACGGCACGATCAAGATCGGCCCCACCTCCATTCCCGCCTTCTGGCGAGAGAATTACAAGGGGATGGACAATTTCAGGGCGGATGAACTGGCCAATATCCTGGGTTGGGAAAGCAAGCTATTTCTCTCCAATGCCTTCGGATTCAGGGGGCTTGCCTTTGACGAGATGAAGAAATACAACAAATCCTATTTTGTCAACCTGGCCACCAGCATGGTCCACGACATCGACAAATCGGGATTTACCGAATGGAGCAAACCCGGGATCCGTGCGCAGCTGCTGAATACCAAGAGCTATGAGCTGGTGATGGATTTCGTGGTCGAGGGCGACAACACCACCATCCACGTGCTCAATGCCGTTTCGCCTGCCTTTACCTGCAGCTTCCCCTTTGCAAAATGGGTGGTGGACAATTACGTTGAAAAGGGATAACAGGTTTTTCAGGAATCATTAAAATCACAAACTATGGAAACAACATTTCGATTCAAACACGAAGACCTGATGGACTTTGTGGTTCGGTATATGTCGAGGCTGGGAGTTCCCGCCGAAGATGCAAAAATTGTTGGGGATGTGCTGATCTGCGCCGATATCCGCGGGGTTGAATCCCACGGGTTGCACCGGCTGGGTTCCTATTACGGGAACCGTATCAGCAAAGGCTGGATCGACCCGCTGACCCCGTTCAAAATCATCAGCGAAACCCCGTCAACCGCGCTGATCGACGGCGGTAACGGCTGTGGCCAGGTGGTATCGCACAAAGCCATGCAGATGACCCTGGATAAGGCCAAAACAGCCGGTATTGCGGCCATCACGGTACGCAACAGCAACCATTACGGCATTGCCGGCTATTATGCCATGATGGCCCTCAAACAGGATATGATCGGCATCTCGCTGACCAATTCGCAGCCGCTGGTGGCACCTACCTTCGGCAGGACCGCCGTGCTGGGCACAAACCCCATTGCCATGGCAGCCCCCTCCGATAAGGCCTATCCCTACCTGCTCGACATGGCTACCAGCGCGGTGGCCTATGGCAAGATCCAGGTATATGAAAAGAAACATGAACATATCCCCATCGGCTGGGGGATCGACGAGCAGGGCCAGGCTACCAACGACCCGTCGCTGATCAAGCCCGGCGGACACGGCGCCCTGCTGCCCCTCGGGGGAATGGATATCACCGCCGGCTACAAGGGTTACGGACTTGCCGTGCTGGTGGAGATCCTCTGTTCAGCCCTTTCGGGCGGCAAGTTCCTCACCCAGGTGGGAGGACCCGGCAAACCCGAACCTACCGGTGTTTCCCATTTCTTTATGGCCATCAACGTCGAAGCCTTCCGCCCGATCCTCGATTTCAAGCACCATATGGACGATATGATCACCCTGCTGAAACAATCGCCCCTGGCTGTCGGCCGCGACGAGATCATGGTAGCCGGGGAAAAGGAGTTCGAATATGCCGAATTCAACGAGCTCCACGGCGTACCGCTGATCAAGCCCATCGTCGACGACCTCATCATGGAGGGGGAGAAGATCGGCGTGCCGTTCAATTGCCCGCATGTAAACGAATAATTCACAGGAGATCCTTTTCGTATTAATTCATAACCCCTGGTGTTCATGCAATCCACCTGAACACCAGGTTTTTTTTTTCACATTTCAGACTTCACATTTCAGACTTCACATTTCACATTTCAGATTTATGTATTAACCCCTGATTTTTATCTTCATCTTTTATTTTATCGCATTGAACAATCTCGACAATTGTTCAACCTCTGAGTAGATCTCCTTCGTCATTTCAACATCAAGCAAGCTTATACGTAGGAGATAATCAAGCTAAACAGGGTTTCCCCACACTCCATGATCTGATTCACACCCGGGCGGATGATCCGGGAAACCTTTCTATCGTTCAATAGCCAATAAAGTTTTGCTGCCATCTGAATTGTTCTTTCACGCAGATGGTCGTTAAACCTTGATTTGTCCTGATTTTCCATTGTGGCCATCCTTTTTTATGATCATCAGGAATATAGCATAAAGGGGAAGGGTTTGTTGAGGAGGCATCTGAATGGAAAATCTGAAATCTGATCGGTGCGAAATCTGAAATAGGGTACCCGGGTTTCCGGCCTCTGCCATTCCGGGTTTATCAAACCGTGTCGGTCGGTAATCGCCGAAACCGCTCCATTATCCGCCCAACTACCCGGTATCTTCGTTATAAAATTAATAAATTAGTTGACAAACTAAAAATATAGTTGTATCTTTGTCCTGGAAATTCGAAACTGTCTTATTTTCAAAATCATGATTAACATTAACCACAATGACACAATGATTTACACAATGTTCACAATGTGGCTCATGGTGTACATTGTGCCTTCTTTGTGCCATTGTCGTGAAAATAAACGCATTGATTAAGGTAACTGGATTTTTGATTAATGTTATGATACCTGTTAAATAGGTTAAGGATCATAACAGGCATTATAGCAGCCAATCAAAAAACCAAAATCTAAAAACCCTGTCAGCGGCATCCCATGAAAAGCATCATTTCCTTAGCGCCTTTTGTTATCCTCAGCCTCCTCCTTACTTTAGTTCAGCCCGTGAAAGGTCAGTCGGCCGACGACCTGAACCATGTAAAGCAGCTGATGGAGAATTTCAGGTACGACGAGGCAACCCAGGCAGCCGACCGTTTCCTGCAGGCCGACAGCAGCAATACGGCCATGCTGCTCCTGAAAAGCGCTTCCCTGGCGGCCGTTAACAAATACCGTGAAGCCAGGTCCGTGCTGGTCAGGGTTGTCAGGGTCGATTCTGCCAATACCAGGGGGTGGTTTAACCTTTCGGGTATATACCGTCAGCTGGGAAACTTCGGGATGGCGGTGTTTGCCTGCAACCGTGCCATCGCGCTTGATCCCGCAAACCGTTACTTTGCCCAGCAGCTTGCCTCCCTTTACTATGGCAACGATGAGTTTGAAAAGGCGAAAAATGTGCTCCTGCCGTTGTACCGCTCCGACACCCTTGATTTTTACCTGGTGAAGCAGCTTGGCAACTGCTATGCGGAACTTAAACGGCCCGATTCGGCCATCTTCTGCTACAGCAAAGCATTGGCGCTATATCCCTCCGATGCGGTGGTCACGGGGAAACTCATCAACCTCTATGTCAAAATAAAGATGCTGCAAAAGGGGCTTGACATTGCCGACCATTACCTGTTGCTCGATTCGGCCAATACCGGCATCCTGCAGTTAAGCGGTTTTTGCCGGTACCTGCTGAAGGATTACACAGGCGCCGAGCTGCGGTTCCTGCAGAGTGCCATTCTGGGCGACGATTCCAGGTTTTCGCACAAGTACCTTGGCCTCAGTTATTATAAGCAGGAGCGCTACGAGGAGGCTGAGCCTCACTTCCGCCAGGCTTTCCGCATGGATACCACCGATTCGGAGATCTGTTTTTATTACGGGGTAACCGCCTACAGGTCGATGCTGACCGACACGGGGCTGGTCTATCTGAACCGGACCCTGCGGCTGCTGATGCCCCCGACGAAGTTTATATCAGCGCTCTATACCGAGCTTGCCGGGGCCTGGAACGCGAACCACCGCAGCGATACTGCCCTGGTCATCCTGAAGATGGCGCATGACAATGACCCCGCCAACGACCTCTTCCTCTTCCGCATTGCTTACCAGTACGACTACTTCCTCAACCAGCCCAAAGAGGCCCTGGCCTGGTACCGGGAATACCTCCATTCCTTTAAGGATGCTGCCGGTGACAAACTTACCCCGCCACCTCAGGTTCGTGCCGGCACAAACCCATCAGAGAGGGAAAATGGCGGGAACCCCGGCGAGGAACCGGCTGCCGGGCTGAACATATCGCATCCCTACTCAAACAGGGACTTTGCCGCAAGGCGAATCGAAGAATTGCAACATCAGGGAAAAAACAATGTACGATGAATAAACAAAAACAACCCATCCGGGAACTTACAAAAGCCGAAGAACAGGTGATGCAGATATTGTGGGAAAAACAACCGGCGCTGGTGCATGACATCCTGACGGGGTTTCCCGGGCCCAGGCCCGCCTATAATACGGTATCTACCATCATCCGGATCCTTGAACAGAAGGGTTTTGTGGGGCACAAGGCTTATGGACGCACGCACGAATACTTTACCCTGGTAAGCAAGGATGAATATTCCAGCGCCCATTTCAGCAATTTCCTGAACAACTACTTCGGGAATTCCTTCAAATCGCTCGCCTCCTTCTTTACGTCGGAGAAGAAGATGACCCTCAGAGAACTGGAAGAGATCCAGCAGGTAATTACCGCCGAAATTGAAAAACAAAAACAATCAAAGTCATGAATGCGCTCCTGTTTTACCTGTTACAGTCGTCGGTCGGCCTGGGCACCCTGTTCGGGGTATACTGGATCTTCCTGCGCCGCGATACCTTTTTCCAGATGAACCGGATCTTCCTGATCCTCACCGGGCTTCTCTCCTTGGTGGTCCCGCTGATCCCCTTGCATCAGCTGCTTTGGGCGCCCGCCTCCACGCTGGTGGTGCTGCTCGAGCCGGTGCTCATCACCCCTCACAGGATGGAACAAACGGTAATCAGCCACCTGCAGTGGTTCGGGATCGCACAAATTATCTATTTTACCGGTGTGACCATCTTTCTGGTCAGGTACGTGGCCCGGGTGGTGCAGCTGTCGATGCTGGTGCACCGTTCAAAGGTCCGGTGGTCGGGCGGCATCCGGCTGGTGTCGGTTGACTGCGGTTATGCCCCCTTTTCCTTTTTCAACATGATCTTTATCCATGAAGGCATGATGATGGCCGAAAACCGGGAGGTGATCCTGGCGCACGAAAAGATCCATATCCGGCAGGCACACTCCTTCGACCTTATCCTGGCCGAACTGCTGATCATCGCCCAGTGGTTCAACCCCTTTGCCTGGATGATCCACCGCGAACTGAAAATGGTCCATGAGTACCTTGCCGACGAAGGGGTCATTAAAAAAGGGGTTCCCCTTGCCGGCTACCAGCAGCTTATTCTGAACGAAACCCTGGGAATCCAGGTCAACAACCTTACCAATAATTTCAACGTCTCACAAATAAAAAAACGAATTCTTATGATGACACAAAAGCGCTCAGGGAGGTGGGCCATAGGCAAGATCAGCTTGGTCCTTCCCGCAGTTATTTTACTTGGCCTGCTCTTTTCGGCCGGTACCCTCAGCCCGGCACTGTCACAGGAAAAGAGCAAACAGGAGCCTAAAAGCATGGGCATCCCTGTAAAAGCCGGCGATACCATCCATAAATACGCTGTCCCCGACAAACAACCCGAATACCCCGGCGGAGAAGAGGTCCGGAGGAAATTCCTGGTGGAAAACATCAAGTACCCCGAACTTGCCATGAAGAACAATGTCAGGGGAAAGGTCTTTGTTTCGTTCAATGTTGAACTTGACGGTTCTGTCACCCAGGTAAAGGTCCTGAGGGGAATCGGCTCCGGCTGTGACGAAGAGGCCGTCAGGGTGATAAAAATGATGCCCAAATGGATACCGGGCGAACTGAAAGGGAAACCCATCGTGACAAATTTTGTCATCCCGATCAAATTCGAACTGGAGTCAAAAAAGAATGAGAAGCAGCAGCAGATCAAATTCCAGGCGGTGCCTGCCGATAGTCCTAAAAAATAGCGGTCATTCCGCCGGATTATGCGACCCAAACTCCTGGAGTCGATGCCTGGTAGGGTCTGCCATGGTGATCCGCTGCCGGAATGACTGCAACTCCCGGTCGGCCGTTACCTTTGTACTCCTTCACAGATCGGAACATATCCTGAATTCATGTTCAGGAAATCATGGGACAAAGGACCATCCGGAAAAATCAAACAGAAACGAAATCAAAGTTCCTCAGGTTTGTCGTGCCGGACGGGCCGAAATCATCGATGGATCAATTGGCTCTCCATGCAGGGATCCGTTGCAGGTGATCGGAACCCGGGTTACGCAGTTATACTACCTGCCGGAATAATGGAATAACCATGTCCAAGCAGGTATTCCGCCTCATGAAGCGGTGATTTTTCTTTGTTGCTTTCTTTTGATGGCAGCAAAAGAAGGAAAAAGTGTAAACAAAAAAATGGCGGTTAATTGCCTGTTAAATTTTATAAGCATCCGGGTACCGTAACCGATTCATTTACATTAACCACAATGTTCACAATGATTTACACAATGGCCACAATGGGATTCTTTGTGTACATTGTGCCACCATTGTGCCATGGCGGTTAAATTTAACCCTGTTTTTAAAAGGCAAGCAGTCTCTGATTCATTTTCAGCTCTAAATATTCATATTTCCATCACCGGGATAATCGTGTTCAACCAGATTATGTAATTTTGCAGAACGCTGCCCGACAGTCAGACAGAAATACCAATTCCGGGATTTTTACGTTTATGTCAGGTTAATCAGACTACATGAAGAAAAACAATGCATATTTGCCCATCCTGTTTGCCCTTGTCCTTTCAGCAGGCATCATCCTCGGGATCTTCCTGGGCAACCGGGCCGGCAGCCTGAACCCTTTTCATTCGAACCGCGACAAGCTGAAGGAGGTGATCACCTATATCCACGACAATTATGTGGATACCATGAGCCGGAAGGTCATCGAGGAGAAGGCCATCAACGGGCTGCTCGAGAAACTCGATCCCCATTCCGTCTATATCTCCGCCGATGATTTTCATATGGCCAACGACCCGCTGCTCGGCAGCTTCGACGGCATCGGTGTTCAGTTCCGCATCGAAAATGATACTGTCACGGTTGTCAATCCCGTTTCGGGGGGCCCCTCCGAAAAGCTGGGCATCCGCGCCGGCGACCGCATCGTAAAGGTCGACGGGAAGAAGATCGCCGGCATCAAGATCTCCACCAATGATGTGATGCGCAAACTCAAGGGACCCAAGGGAACCAAGGTTACCGTCTCCATCTTCCGCCGCGGCACCGGCGGGCTGGTCGATTTTACCATTACCCGCGACGTGATCCCTACCTACAGCGTCGATGTAACCTATATGGCCCGCCCCGGCATCGGTTATATCAGGCTGAGCAACTTCTCGAAGAGCACCCATGAGGAGGTTCACAAGGCACTGGAAACCCTGATCAAGGCCGGGATGAAGAAGCTTATCCTCGACCTCCGCGGCAATGGCGGGGGTTACCTGCAGGCCGCCATCGACGTGGCCGACGAATTCCTCGGCAAAGGGCAGCTCATCGTTTATACCCAGGGGAGTCATCACGAACGCGAAGTTGCCAATGCCACGGCCGACGGCCTCTTTGAAAAGGGCGACCTGGTGATCATGGTCGACGAGGGCACCGCCTCGGCCGCCGAGATCGTCAGCGGCGCCATCCAGGACCATGACCGCGGCACCATCCTTGGTCGCCGTACCTTTGGCAAGGGACTCGTACAGGAGCAGCTCGATTTCAAGGATGGCAGCGCCCTGCGCCTTACCGTATCGCGATATTACACCCCCACCGGGCGGTGTATCCAGAAATCGTACAAGGACGGGCTGGAGGTCTATAACAGCGACTATTACCACCGCTTTATGAGCGGCGAGCTGGAACACGCCGACTCGATCAAATTCCCCGATTCGCTGAAGTTCAAAACCCCCAAGGGCAAAACCGTATATGGCGGTGGCGGTATCATGCCCGATATCTATATCCCCATCGAAAAGGATTCAACACTGGCCTACTACAACCTCTGCATCAACAAGGGGCTGGTCTACCAGTTTGCCTTCGACTATACCGACCGGACACGGGCGCAGCTGTTGCATTTTAAAACCGGCGAGCAGTTCGAACGCGGGTTTACGGTTACCGGGCCCATCTATGACGAGTTTGTGAACTATGCCGAAAAAAAGGGAGTCAAACGCAAGGGAAACAACCTGCAAAAGGCCGACCTCTATGTTAAAACCATGCTGAAAGCCTATATCGGCCGTAATCTTCTCGACAACCCCGGCTTTTACCCGATCCTGAATTCAATCGACCCGGCCTATAACAGGGCGATACAGGAACTTTCAAAAGGGAAATGAATATTGAATAAAGAACACGGAATATCGAATATTGAATATCGACACCAAATATTGAATGTTGAATAAACCACAATGACACAAAGAAATGCACAATGAACCCAAAGTACTTCATTGTGAACATTGTGCAAACCATTGTGAACATTGTGGTTACATTGAATGTGTTTAAGATGGAATCAGGATTCTGATGGTTATCGACAAAAAATAATACAGACGCTTAAATTTTTCCTTAATTATTAACCTTTAAATCTTATCCTTATGATTCACGAATTGCCTAAATTGCCTTATGCCCAGGATGCACTGGAACCCTATATTTCAAAGCGGACCATCGAATTCCATTATGGAAAGCATCACCAGGCCTATGTAAACAACCTGAACAAACTGATCGTGGGAACAGGGTTTGAAAACGCCTCCCTCGAAGATATCGTTCGTACTGCCGGCGGCGGCATCTTCAACAACGGCGCCCAGGTATGGAACCACACCTTTTACTGGAATTGCCTCACCCCGCAGGGCGGCGGTGAGCCGGGTGGCGCCCTGGCCGATGCCCTGGTAAAGAACTTTGGATCGTTCGGCGAGTTCAAAGAGAAATTCTCCACGGCAGCTGCAACCCTGTTCGGTTCGGGCTGGGCCTGGCTGATCAGGAAAGAGGATGGCAGCCTGGAGATCGTGCAGGAGAGCAATGCCGGCAACCCCCTGAAAACGGGCGCTACACCGCTGCTTACCTGCGACGTGTGGGAACATGCCTACTACCTCGACAAACAGAATGTCCGCCCCGATTACATCGCCGACTTCTGGAAACTGGTCGACTGGAGCGCGGTTGCAGCAAGGTAATCCTGACCGGTTAATTTATTGTTTAAAACGGGGCGCAGTGCCCCGTTTTTTATTGGGATGTGCTGGAGTATAATCCTATTTCCCGATATACTTCGGGTATTTCACCCCTACATCCCAGCTTACCCTGTTTGCCAGATAGATGATGTCGCCCTGCCGGGTTGTTTGTGACGGAAAAGTGAAAGACCAGAGAAAATCGGCTGCTGCAGGTCCGTCGTTATTCAATGGTTTTGTCTTGAAAGTGGTATCGTTGGAAATGGAATAGCCCCCGGCAGGAAGCATATATTTGTTCCCGTAAATCAGATGCCAGGTCCCGTCCAC
Source organism: Bacteroidota bacterium (assembly GCA_037133475.1). Classification (GTDB taxonomy): domain Bacteria; phylum Bacteroidota; class Bacteroidia; order Bacteroidales; family FEN-979; genus CAIVAT01. The sequence goes on along the minus strand of JBAXOB010000001.1, from coordinate 92,109 downwards.
ATACATTTTAAAGAATTTGTACTTAACAGCAGTATCGGAAATTGTGAAAGTGTTTTTTAATACGAAACTGGAGTCATTAAATGTACAGATATCGGCCATGATTGCGGTATAAAAATTGATCGTAGTAAGCTTATTGACAGGATCGTACATGTAAATGATACCGTAATTCATTGGCGCCGTCAGTGAATCAGAAAAAAGACCACCCAGCCGATGATAGTCAACCTTGCTGATCACACCGCCGCATTTGTCGGCCGTTGTTGTTGTTGAATCCTTGCTGCTTTTTTCACATGCTGAAAAAACAAGCAGAATTCCTGAAGTTAAAAGCAGGATTTGAAGGAGGTTTTTCATGTCTATTTTTTATGGTTTTGAAATAAAGATGAGGGCCAACCCTTTTGAATGGAACAGTATACCAAAATTAATAAGAAAAAAATCACATCCTGAAGGTGTGAATTCATTTTTTCTCCCTGATAAGGAAAATCGTATTAATCTCGAAAAAGCGGGGATGAAAATTGTTATAAATAGAATTGAAAAGGAAATACAAAAGCTAAAAGGTTCATCTTTGACGATAATGGACATGACGGTCGATAAACAAAAAACAAATAACAAACATCCCCAGTCCGTCATGTAAGACTAAAACGCATAACCAATTTTACAATTCACCCCATCATCATATATTTGTTCCATCACTTCCGATTCAGTATTTCCAACCACCAGAACCGGAAAATCCTCTAATTTTACAAAACAACTCTTGTATTGTATTGATTGTGAAATATATTCTGGGTTCACCCAAATGTATCCATAATTCTGACTCGATACCTGAATGTCACCCTTGAATTTCGAGATAGTTTTATCACACGCTATTAATTTATCAATGATTCCACGTAGATAGAAATATTGACATTTAATCTTTTTGTCCCCACCTGGAGTGAAGGAAGTATCCTCCGTGATCAAACCATATTTATCGTAAATAACAGAACGAGACAGGTATTCAACTCCTTTCCCACTATGAGAATAGGAGTGTTCTACACAGATTTTATCTTCATCTGAACTTCTAAATCTGAAATGGGAAATCATAGGCATCAGGAGGTACAATCCAACCGAATAGGTTAACTGTTGGTAGTAGTTTGGATTGGAATTTTAAACTTTTTGTCCAATTTCAATTTATAAAGCTCCTCTTGGAGTTGGAGAAGGTACACAGGTTGAAAATCCACTTCAAATTACCCGTATTTCAACTTGGGAATGGGGTCAAAAAAGAAAAGTCGGACAAGTATCTTATAGCAAACCCTCAGGAAACCCCCGTCAATCAACCCGACCAGAAAACACCCCTTCCATACTACTCCACGGTCACCGACTTGGCTAAATTCCTGGGCTGGTCGACGTTGCAGTTGCGCATCACGGCGATATGGTAGGAGAGGAGCTGCAGGGGGATGGTGGCCAGCAGCGGGATCAGCATCTCCTCGGTGTCGGGGATCTCGATGTAATGGTCGGCAAGCTGTTTCACCGACTCGTCGCCTTCGGTGATGATGGCGATGATCTTGCCCTTGCGCGCCTTCACCTCCTCGATGTTGGTGATCACCTTTTCGTAGATCCCACGGCGGGTGGCGATAAACACAACCGGCATATGCTCGTCGATCAGGGCAATGGGGCCGTGTTTCATCTCGGCGGCAGGATAGCCCTCGGCATGGATGTAGGAGATCTCCTTCAGCTTCAGCGCACCCTCGAGGGCGACGGGGAAGTTGTAGCCCCGGCCGAGGTATAGTGAGTTCTTCACATCTTTGTAGATCATGGCAATCTCCTTGATCTTTTCATTCAGTTTGAGGATCCGCGTGACCTTTGCCGGGATTGAATCCAGCTCGAGCAGCAGTTTCTGGAAATGGGATTCGGGGATCGTCCCCTTTTTCTGGGCAATCAGCAATCCCAGCAAGGTAAGCACCGCTACCTGGGCTGTGAAGGCCTTGGTGGAGGCAACCCCGATTTCGGGTCCTGCGTGGGTATAGATGCCCGCATGGGTGGCCCGCGCGATGGAGGAGCCCACCACGTTGCAGATGCCCAGCACCGTCGCGCCCTTGGCCTTTGCAAGGTCGATGGCAGCCAGGGTGTCGGCCGTTTCGCCCGACTGCGAGATGGCAATCACCACGTCGTCTTCGGATAAAACAGGATTGCGGTAACGGAACTCCGACGAGTATTCAACCTCCACGGGGATCCGGGCACAATCCTCAATCAGGTATTCGCCCACCAGACCGGCGTGCCACGAAGTGCCGCAGGCGGTGATGATGATCCGCTTGGCATTCATCAGCTTCTGGCTGAAGTCACGGATGCCGCCCAGCGTAACAATGCCCTGGTCAACGTGCAGCCGGCCGCGCATCGAATCATAGATCGAACGGGGCTGCTCATAGATCTCCTTAAGCATGAAATGGGCAAACCCGCCCTTTTCAATTTCATTCAGGCTCATGGCCAGTTTCTGGATATAGGGGGTATGATCCTGGTTGCGGATCGTTTTGATCTTTAATTCGTGATCCCGTTCAATAATGGCAATCTCCTCATCATTGAGATAGACCACGTTGTCGGTATATTCAATAATGGGGGTGGCATCGGAAGCGACAAAAAATTCACCTTCGCCGATGCCGATCACCATGGGGCTGCCTTTACGGGCTGCAATGATCTTGTTGGGGAAATCCTTGGCCAGGATGACGATCGCATAGGCGCCGATCACCTGGTTGAGGGCGATACGAACCGCATCTTCAACGGCCACCTTTTCGTTATTCATGATATCCTCGATCAGGTGAACCAGCACCTCGGTGTCGGTGTCGCTGGTGAACGAATAGCCGCGGTTCTTCAGCTCGCTGCGCAATACGGCATAGTTTTCGATGATGCCGTTATGGATCAGGGCAATGGTTTTATTCTGGGAAAAGTGAGGATGGGCATTGATGGTGTTGGGTTCGCCATGGGTGGCCCAGCGGGTGTGCGCCATGCCAATGGTACCTGAAATGTTTTCCCCTTCGACGAATTTCTCGAGGTCGGCCACGCGACCTTTGCACTTGAAAATCCGGATATCGTCATTCAGCAGGCAAACCCCGGCACTGTCATATCCGCGATATTCCAGCCGGTGCAACCCCTTGATCAGGATGGGATACGCTTCACGGGGTCCGATATAGGCAACTATTCCACACATAAGCAGGTTGTTTTAACATTGTTTCTGACGCAAATTACCGGAAGATATGCTAAAAAGATCGACCGTTTTCTTCCGGAAAAAACCAAAGGTAAATCAAACTAATGTAAAATTGTATAGGTAACTTTCAGGTGAAACCGGTTGGCTCCGAATTGTTTATCGGTTCCGTTCAGCACGATCCGGTTCGGGGAAAGGATACTGGCAATCGGATTGTCGACAACCAGGTATACATCGAAATGGGTGGAGTATGCATTTTGAATAATCTTCTGCATATGCTGTGTGATACGGAAACGATAGGTCCGTGTTGTGGGGTTGTAACTCCCGCCGAAATACCCGGTACCTTCATTCAGGTCCACCATATTGGCGATCCGGCCGATACTGTCCTGCCGCAGGAGCAATAGCGAGGTGGGCGGGGCGAAGGTGGTGTCGCTCTCCTCATTTTTTATTTCCAGCATGGCCTCGTTGATTGCAATCTTCTTGCCTTTTCCCAGGTTTTTCATAAAGGGGAACTTGACCTTTACCTTCACGCCGGCCATTCCCTGCAGGAATAACTGCCGGGTACCCTGCGACGAGTCGCGGTTGATGATCTGCTGCCTCAGACCGGTGCTGGCCTCAAGGTAGCTGTTGTGGTCGACATGGGTAAAACGGCCGCAACTGGTGTTGATCGGGATGTCGAAGTTCAGCGAATCGTTTTTAGGATCGGTCTGATTATGGTAATAGACCACCATTTTTGATAACCCTGAAGTGATGCTGAAATTAAGGATGGCGCTGTGCGAGTTGGCGGGCGTCGACTTGATAAGGAGTCCCTTCATGAATGCAAGGAAGGCTGTATTGGTTGCCAGTGAAGCTGTCGGAGCCTGCAGGATCTTGTTTCCAAGGTATTTGCTCAGGTTGCTCAGGTTGATCCGAAGGTGTGGCGCCACTTTTGAGCGGTATACCTTGACACTGTCGGATGGTTTGGGGGTGAAATCCTGGTCGGCGAGCAGGGTGGGATAGCTCTTCAGGGTTTTGTTGGTATAATAGATGCTGTCGTAATGCAGGTCCTCGCTGAGCTCGTAAACCTTCACATTTTGAGAGGCAAGCGTGTCGCCGTAATGGCTGCTGTACTGCAGCATCAGCACCAGGGAGTCAAGTGTGGGACTCTTGCCGAAATCCACTCCTTCCGACGAAAGGAGGAGTTGCGTATAGATACTGGCCGTGATTCTTCCAAAAACAGGATCCAGCATCGACCCGAGGGTCAGCAGGGTCGATTTATCAGAGCGGATGGAGTCCTGCCTGACCGAAAAGGCTTGTACGGTGCAGGTATCCGTTACCTTGATGTTGAGCGTGTCGGTTGATGGCAGCAGGGCGATGCCGACCTCGTAAGGATCTTTTTTACAGGAGAACAGAACCAGGACGAGCAAAATGCCCGTCAACAGAGTAGCCGGAAGTTTGGAAAGGATCGGGTTCAATAGATTCGTATTAATTTCAGTTAATCCACGATTACATGATCATTTACCATGACCTCTTCATAAAAATCATTATAGGCATCCACGTAACGGTCCATGGGCTGATATTCGAGGTATGGTTTGTCGGTTTCCTTCAGGTAGCTTACCAGTTCGGGATTCACCTTGGGGGAGCCGATGATCACCCCGTCCGAAAAGTCAATGGCTGCCTTAATAACACTAACGTAGTTCGCGCCCTTATAGTGTTTGAGATCTTTGGTATTGATCCCTTCGAGCTTGATTTTATTTGCAAAGTCCTTATGCATAGGCTCTTCAAAATCATCATCGTAAATGGAATAGATGACTTTGGTGTCGCTGAAGAGCGGGTTGTCGCAATAGGCTTTTTTAATATAGATCGGCACCAGGCTGGTAATCCACCCGTGGCAATGGACCACGTCGGGACCCCAGCCGAGCTTCTTTACGGTCTCCAGGACACCCCTTGAGAAAAAGATGGCCCGTTCGTCGTTATCGGCAAAAAATTTGTTGTTCTTGTCATGCAGCGTATATTTCCGCTGGAAATAGTCTTCGTTGTCAATAAAATAGATCTGCATGCGGGCCTGCTGGATGGAGGCCACCTTGATGATGAGCGGGTGGTCGGTATCGTCGATGATCAGGTTCATGCCTGATAAACGGATCACTTCGTGCAGCTGGTTCCTTCGTTCGTTGATGCTGCCATAACGTGGCATGAATGTACGGATCTCCCTGCCCTTTTCCTGGATCCCCTGCGGGAGGTAACGTCCGATGGTTCCCATTGGACTCTCTTTCAGATATGGGGTAATCTCCTGCGCAACAAATAAAACTTTCGCTTTTTCCATGTTTTTCCTCTCGGTTTGGTCCCTATTTGAAATTCGTTTGCAAAGATAGTAAAAATTTTTCAGATAATTTCCAAGCGAAAAGTGTAAAATAATGATTCATATTCGATTAGAATTTTTTTATTAACAATTTGAAAAATAATGTCAATTCCCGTATTACCTTTTACTTGCAAAACCGATTAACCATAAAAGTTGAATGAAAAAGGAGGTTAATCAAAAACGGATGAGGCGTTGGAAAACCGTTCCCCGGGAGGGAGGGGTTTTCGGGAAGCCCGACCCTGCTTCCGGAACAAACAGGTCACCGCACCCTGATCGCGGAATGATCAGCAATAACACGACCCTAAAAATTTATCTGCCATGAAAAAACTGGTCCTTTTCAGCCTGGTTAGCCTGATGCTGGTTGCCGATGCAATCCAGAGCCGGGCTTCAGTAGTGGTTTGCACAGCTCCATGTGGTATTTGGATTAAATTCGAATTATGCTTTCATCGCCCTAAATTGCTCTGTAAATCTGGCTTTGGCATTTGCATGGATGTCACCGCCGGTATCGACAATCCGGGGCCTGTCGCCGATAAGGCGATGTGTCCCGTAAAAGCGATGATCAACGACCGCAACCAGCTGGTACTGGAGGTCACGGCCGAAGCCCTTGCCAACTATGAGTATGGCGCCGCACTGCCCAATTTCAAGGATAAAACGGCGATCACGCTCGAGGAACCCTACACTTTGTCGCCCGGCACCTCTAAAGCGCTTGGTTCATTGTCACCCGTTACCATCAAGGCGGGAACCTACCCGGTTTCCTTTGCAAACGGGATTTATACTGTTGTCTTTCAATTGTAGCGATCCCTGCCGGATGGCTGCCTTTATCCCGGGCAGCCATCCGGTGTTTAACCAATGTCCCGAAACCCATTTAAACCCAGTCGCATGAAATTGCCATAAATACAACGTTATAGCAAACCGTGAATGATAATTTTTGGCTATTTCATATGGCCCGAAAAAATAAATATAACATATGAAAACACTGGTTACATTATTGAAAGTACTCATGGTCGTTTTCCTGCTGTCGGCAGCCCCTGGATGCAGGGTATACACCCATCTGATGTACGGGATGACCCAACCCAAAGAGCAAACGCCTGAAGACCTGGTAGGTTTTCTCGAAAAAAACAAATTCCCGGCCACCAGCCTGTATATGTTTGTCGACTCGGCATCCTATGTGCGGATGATGAAACACCCCGTATTGGGTAAAAACCTGCTGACCCATATGATTTTTACCCGGAACGGTATCCTGCTCATGCGGGATACCACCAACTGCCAGTGGTGGGGTGCCGAATTCATCAGGAAATTGCACCCCGACTCCTCCTACCGCACCACCCCCGGCCTGCTTGTTGACGAGGTACTGGCCCAAATAAAGCCTTTCGGTAAATCATTGCCACCCGACACAGTTGGGAAAAACCCTGACTTTACCATTATCGTTACCTGGGCAAGATTCCTGGGCAAATACAATTACCGGCTATTTGACCTGGAGAAGGCGGTCACGGCAAACAAAAATGCCAGGATCAGGCTGATCTGGCTCAATATCGACATGCAGAAAGAATGGCATCTTACCCGGCATCATAAGGTTTCGGTTCGGTAGGTGGTATCCTTTGGGAGGGTCATTAAATGATGATAGATAGGGTAAATCAACGGGCGGGTGATGATGGCAAGAAATGGCTTTGTGGTTGTCGTGGGACTTATCCTGGTTCCCTCCATTGCCTTCGCCCAGCCAAAGGTTTGGTTTGATTCGATGGCAGTGGTCAACCTGGGCTGCCTGGCACCTCCCGGGACCCGGATGGTTAGTTTCAGGGTCCTCCAGGATGTCGATTATTCCATCAGCTGTTCCGGCCAGTTTTTCTGCAACAGGCCTCATGAACGAAACCTCAGGGAGGTGATGCTGCTGCAGCATTTCAGATACCAGTCGGCCATCAGCAGCGAAACCAGATTTAAAATTGTCAATTCCGTTGTCCAGGAGCTTGGAATCGAATGTTTCATCGACAGCATTACGCGTTTTCAGCCGGATGAGAACACGATGATCACCCGGGCTGAATACAGCGTTACCCGCCACCTGCTGTTTTCACTGTTTTCACAGATGACAACCCGGCTGTTCAACACCTATGTTTATTCTGTAACCCAGAACGGGAACCGTTGCAGGGCGCTGAACGGATCGTTTCTGACACCCCTGCTCTGGACCTTTTCGGGCGGACTTGCCTGGACGGTCCCCGGCTATGCCACCCTCGACTTTGGCGCCACCTCCGGGAAAATTACCTGGGTCAGGGACCGGGGAATTTACGATCAGCTGAAGGTTGCCAGTTTCTACGGGGTTCCAAAGGGAAAAAATCATGCCTTCGAATTCGGGCTCAGCATGCATATGCTGGTTGATCACGATTTTAAAAATCGCTTCCACTGGCATTGCGACCTGTTGCTGTTTAAAAACTATCTGAAACCTGTCGACCTTACCCTGACCAACCAGGTCGGCATCAACATCAACAAATTTATCAAAACCAGTATCCGCACGCATGTTACCTATGAATCGACGGTGAGTAAGACGCTGCAGGTCGAAAACCTCATCACCCTGGGATTCAGCTTTTCCTTTTAACCTGTGAAAATATTAACAGGATGGACCGTTTTGTGTTTGGAAAAAAAGTAATTTTGCTCCTCCAATTCTCAACCCGCTATGTTAAAGATCACAAAACATCCGATTCTGGAGATTCAGGAAACAGCAAAGTCACTGTTTTTATTTGAAGGACAACAAGTCACCGGCGAAAAGGGATTTACCATTGCCGCGGCCCTGCACCAAGCCGGCCACCCTGTCCACAGCCATAGTCTGACCAACCGCGAACGCAGCCTTGAATGCGGGATCGGCAAGTGCGGCGCCTGTGAAATGCTGGTCGACGGCCAGATCAAACGAATCTGTATTACCGTGGTCGATGGCGTGAAGGAGGTGAAGGAGATCCCCCATGATTACGCGCCTTACAGTGTTCCCGTAAAAAAAGATGTAGCGGTGAATGTCTACAAGACCACGGTAGCCATTATCGGGGCGGGCCCCGCCGGACTGGCAGCCCGTGAAGAGCTTAACAAACATCATGTCAGCAATATCGTCATTGATAACAATGACAAGATCGGCGGACAATTCCTGATGCAGACCCACCAGTTCTTCTTCTTCGAGAAGGCAAAGAAATTCGGGGGGATGAGAGGTTTCGATATCGCCAGGACCCTTGCAGGCGAAAACCATGAAGGCATTTTCCTTAATTCAACGGTGTGGGATATCATGGAAGGTGGACGGATTGCCGTGAAAAACATCCGCACCGAGGAGATCTATTACGTCGATGCCGAAAACCTGATCGTGGCGACAGGGGCCGTGCCCTTTATGCCCACCTTCGAAAATGACGACCTGCCCGGTGTATTTACCGCAGCGGTAGTGCAGAAGATGATGAACCAGGAACTGACACTGCTGGGCAGGAACATCCTGACGGTAGGCGCCGGCAATATCGGCTACCTCACCTCCTACCAGCTCATGCAGGCGGGAGCCAACGTTAAGGCCATTCTTGAAGCCATGCCCCATGAGGGCGGGTTTCCCGTACAGGCCAACAGGGTTCGCCGGCTGGGAATCCCTGTGCTGACCTCCCATATCCTGCTGAAGGCGATTCCAAACAGTAGCCACGACGGAATCATTGGCGCCGTGGTCGCCGAATGTGAGAACTTCAAGCCGATCCCGGGAACCGAAAAGATCATCGACGGCATCGATGCCATCAATATCTGCACCGGTCTTGTCCAGGATGACCAGCTGCTCATCAAGGGCAACGAAATCTTTGGTAGACATTGCTTCGGCGCCGGTGATGCCATCCGCATCGGGGAGGGCACCAGCGCCGTTCTCCGCGGGAAACAGGCCGCCTTCGATGTTCTGCAGGAGCTCGGCGAACACTATGATTACGACGAATACCTCGAACTGTCGAAGGAGTACATCGACTCCCAGCAGCATCCCGTCAGGGTTATCCCAGGGGCCGCCCGGCCCGACCGCGAACGGATGCATGAAAAGGGCTTTGTGCTGATCGACTGCCTCTATGGCTTTGCCTGCAACCCCTGCGCCTTTGCCTGTCCGCATGGCGCCATCACCAAATCCTCTACCAGCACCGTCCCGGAAATAGATTTCGGAAAATGTATCGGTTGCATGGATTGCGTTTACCAGTGTCCCGGGCTGGCGATTTTCGGGTACAACCTTAAAAAGGACTGGCTGTTCCTGCCTATCGAATATGAGGTGGCCGAGAAATCGGAGTGTTACCTCGTTGACAATTTCGGAAAAAAGCTGGGCGAGGGCATCGTCGACAAGGTGCTGCGCAAACCCAACAAGACCAATATTGCCCGGGTTCGCTCCCTTACCCTCCATGGCGAGGAACTCAGCAATGTAAGGGGATTTATCGTAAAGCAGAACTACCCCGCTGCCGTTGAGTTCAAGCCATACAGCCGGGAGGAGAAAGAGGCAACCTACGTGTGTCACTGCGACGATGTGACCCTGGATGAAATTCTGGATACCATCGGCGACCGCAAGTTCATCTCGGTCGACGAGGTGAAGCACACCACCCGTCTGGGAATGGGCGCCTGCCGCGGAAAACGCTGTATCAAACGACTGAAGTCGACCCTCTACGGGTCGGGGATCTCCATCGTGGGCGAACCCACGCCGCGTGGCCCGCTTTCAAACCAGGTCGCCATGGGTGAACTCTACCCGCGGTTGGTTCACGAAAATGTGATCACCAGCCTGAACGGGCAAAAACCTGAAAAGATCAGGGTGAAATCGCTGGTTGCCGGCGGCGGTATCGGCGGCAGCGCCCTCTTCCGTTACCTGGGAGAAGCCGGGATGGACCCCGTTTTGCTGAACTACGGCCGCGGCGCCTCCTGGCGTAACATTGCCGGCGGACGGCCTAACTTTTCATTGCCCGAGCTATCGGAGATCGCCACCCGCAACCATGAAATTTTCAAGGAGTTGCAGAAGCTCCATAACATCGATTACCGGAAAGGGCTCTATGTGACCTTTGCCCACGACGACCAGATGTACCGGGCGCTTGTCGATTCCATGTCGTGGTCCGATGCCTATATGGTCGATCCTAAGGATTTTGTAAAGGAGATTTCGCCCCGCATCAACCCGAACCTCGCCGGCTACCAGGCCGCGCTGATCACGCGCGATTGCTGGCAGGCAACCCCCGGCCGCGTCATCGACCTGATCAGGAGGATCGGTATTGACAAGGGCGGAAGGGTAGAGGAGGATTGCAAGCTCATCCATGTGAGCAGGTCAGGAGGACTTTATACGGTGCTGGTCCAGAACCATCAGCATAAATATGTGGAATACGAAACCGGGATCTTTATCAACGCGCTGGGACCGGAAGGGGAGAAATTTGCCCGGCAGCTTGATATCGAAACCGGGCTGTACCCTGTCAAACACCAGGCTTTTATCACGCGGCGCCTGCCCATGCTCGGAAAGGACGGCGCACCGCTGCCCATGCTGATCGACCGCAGGCGGTACAAGGGATTTATTGCCGTTTATGGCCAGCAGCTTGCCGAAACAGGACAGATCATCGGCTGTGCCTCACCAGCGGTTGAACCGATGGAGTCGGGCAAGAACATCAAGATAAACTCTGTCGATTTTGTCGAAATTGCCTCGGAGATATTCACCAACTGGATCCCGGAACTCTCCTCGGTGGGATTCCAGGCTGTTTGGGCCGGATATTATGTGGAGCCCCGCATGGTCATCGACCCGGAACTCGGGCTCTTCCTTGGCTTGCGCGGACAGGGGTTCATGCTGGGTCAATACCTTGCCAGGATATATGTCGATAAACTCCTTGGCCGAACCGCCCCGGACTATTTCGACAGGCTTAAAATACACGGCGACGGCATGCTGGAAAAGGCCTTCAAATAAACGTTGAGTTGCCGGCCCGTCATTCGTGCTGAAATCAGCCCCCTACAAACAATGCCTTTATAATATGGGTGGCCATCTTGGGATTTTCCTTCAGCCGGCGTGTTGAATAGCCGAACCATTCCTTCCCGTAAGGTACATATACGCGCATCGTATGCCCCTTGTCGACGATTGACTTCCGCAGCTCGGGGGTAACACCGTAGAGCATCTGGAACTCATACCTGTCTTTTGGTACGCCGTATTTCTCAATCAGTTTATAAGCTCCTTCCACCAGGGGTTTGTCATGCGTGGCAATCCCCGGGTACATCCCCTTCTGGAACATATATTCCAGTTCTTCCAGGTAATGATCATTGATCTCCTGGTACCTCTTCCAGGCAATGCTCTCGTGCTCCACATAGATTCCTTTGCAGAGCCTGAAGTTCAGCGGTGCAGCGGTATTGTGAACTTGTTCAAGACTCCTGATATCTTCGGGCGTCCTCTTCATGTAAGCCTGCAGCACAAGCCCGACGTTCGCCGGGAATTCATCATGCAGCCTGCGGAAAAGGGCCAGCTCCAGGTCGGTGCATTGCGAATCCTCCATATCAACCCTGACGAAATTCCCATAGGAGGCTGCTTTTGCAACGATCTCCCTGATGTTGCGGTAACAGGCTTCAGGGTCGAGCAGCAGGCCGAAACTGGTTGGTTTGAGCGAATAGTTGCCATCGATCTTTTCCTGCTCGATCCGGTCGATGATCTCCAGGTAGCTGTTTTTATTTTCCGTCGCCTCCTCAAGCCGGGTGATGAACTCGCCCAGCAGGTCGATGGTGACTTTGATCTTCAGGCTGTTCAGGTTATGGCAAACCCTGATGGCATCCTCGATGGTTTCACCGGCAATATATTTTTTTGAAAAGATCCACACCAGCCCTTTGGGCATCAGGGGAAGCAGTTTGGTTATCAGTTTGTTGATCATTGGACGTTAGGGTTAAATGGTAAATCAATGGCACAAACATACAGAATAATCTGATTTCCGGTCACGGGGAGTTACAAACAACCTATATTTGCCGGAAACCGGGGATTTCAAATTGTAGTGACAGGGCTCACAGTTTTCAATCATTAAAATGCAAGGGAAGCCCAGTACTGTTTTACAGGATCCGGTTTTAAATTGGGCCGGATGTTATCAGGTATTTGGTATTCATCAAATTAATATTTACTTTTGCAGACTTTTTTGAGGATAACTTGAATAACCGGGATCAATATCAGATTGCGTTCAGCGGGTTGAAACCCGGCACGCATATGTTCGATTTTATGATCGGCAAGTTGTTCTTTGATCAGATTGAAGATGCTGAAATTCACGACGGTACGGTTATTGTGACCGTTACCATGGCAAAGGAGGAGCGCATGATGGATCTCCATATTACCCTTGCCGGAACCGTGAAGGTCTCCTGTGACCGCTGCAATGAGCTGATGGATGTTCCCGTAAAGGGTACCGAAAGGTTGATTGTCAAGTTGGGGGATCATTATTATGAAGAGAGCGAAGATGTGCAGGTTATCCCCGATACGGCCAACCAGTTCGATCTGAGTCCCTTTATCTATGAATATATCCATTTGCTGTTGCCCATCCGCAGGGTTCATCCCGAAGAGGGAGAGGGGAACAACCGGTGCGATCCGGAAATGTTGAAAAAGTTAAATGAACTGAACAGGCAGCATGCAGCGGATCCCAGGTGGGAGGCGCTTGGTCAGCTGAAGAAGAAAAATAAATTATAAATTGTAAATAAATAGTATTATGCCACATCCGAAACACAAAATTTCCACGACCCGCAGGGACAAGAGAAGAACTCACGACAAAGCAGTTGCCCGTACCACCATCGTATGTTCAAATTGCGGATCACCGGTTTTATACCACCGCGTTTGCAACGAATGCGGTTATTATCGTGGGAAACAAGCAGTAGTGAAGGCCTCCGCGGAATAGTGTTTTTACATAATCTGTAGCCAATGAAAATCGGTCTGGATGTTTTAGGGGGTGATTTTGCTCCAAATGCCACGATACATGGGGCTATTATGGCTCAAAAGGAGTTGCCCGATTCCGATCAGATCGTTTTGATTGGCAATCGTGAAGCTATTTTGTCTTTTCTCAGGGAGGAAAAGGTGGATTCCGGTATTTTTGAAATCGTGAATGCACCCGACATGATCGAGATGGATGAACAGCCGACCAAGGCTTTTTTAAGCAAGCCGAATTCGAGCATCTCCGTTGGTTTCAGGTTACTGAAAAACAATGAAATAGATGGTTTCTGCAGCGCAGGCAGCACCGGTGCCATCGTCGTAGGATCCATCTCATCGGTGAACCTGGTGCAGGGGATCATCCGGCCCAGCCTTCCGGCATACCTGCCCAAGGAATCGGGCGGTACCACCATCCTGATCGATGTCGGAACCAATCCCGATCCCAAACCCGATGTGATGTACCAGTTCGGGATCCTGGGCTCGCTCTTTGCCAAACATGTATTTAATATTGACCAGCCCCGCGTGGCCCTGCTGAATATCGGCTCCGAGGAAAAAAAGGGCAACCTTACCTCCCAGATCGTCTATCAGATGATGAAGGACTCGAAAGATTTCCTCTTTATCGGGAATATCGAAGGGCGCGATCTCTATACCGATTTTGCCGACGTGGTGGTTTGCGACGGTTTTGTGGGCAATGTCGTATTAAAACAGGGTGAGGCCTTCTATGATATCCTGAAGAAAAAAAATTTGCTGGACCCCTATTTTGAAAAGTTTAATTTCGAAAATTACGGCGGCGCTCCCGTTCTTGGTATCAATTCTACCGTTATTGTTGGTCACGGCATTTCCAACGATATTGCTATCCATAACATGATTCTCCTTACCAAGGAGGTCTATAATGCCAAACTCTCGGATAAGATTAAACAGGCCCTGGAGTCGTTCCCCAAATAATCAGTTCAAGTTTCATTTAACGCCACCCTTTCTTCATGTCAAAAATCAGAGCAAAAATATCGGGAATTCATGCATGGGTACCACCTTACATTTTAACCAATAAGGAGCTGGAAACCATGGTGGATACCACCGATGAGTGGATCATGACGAGAACCGGGATCCGCGAACGTCATATTCTGAAGGGCGAAGGGTTGGGCACCTCCGATATGGGCGCCGAAGCCGTAAAGGGATTGCTGGCAAAAACCGGTACCGCACCCGAAGAGGTCGACCTGCTGATCTGTGCAACGGTCACCCCGGATATGACCTTCCCCGCAACCGGCAACATCATCAGCGACAAAACAGGACTCAGGAATGCCTTCAGTTTTGATGTCAATGCGGCCTGTTCAGGATTTTTATTTGCACTTATCACCGCGTCGAAATACGTTGAGACCGGACAATATAAAAAGGTGATCGTGGTCGGCGGCGACAAGATGTCGGGAATTACCGATTATACAGCCCGCGAAACCTGCGTCCTTTTCGGGGATGCCGCCGGAGCCGTATTGCTCGAACCAACCACCGAAGCCGTGGGAATCATGGATTCAATCGCAGGCACCGACGGTTCGGGCCGGAACTACCTTCACATGAAGGCTGGCGGTTCGCTGAAACCACCTACCCATGAAACGGTTGATGCCAAAGAACACTATATTTACCAGGAGGGCCAGCCCGTCTTTAAATTTGCCGTGACCAGGATGGCCGATGTTTCAGCCGAGATCATGGAACGCAACAACCTGACGGCCGATGATATCTCTTACCTTGTTCCCCACCAGGCCAACCTGCGTATTATCGACGCAACCGCCCGCAGGATGGGCGTCGGGAAAGACAAGGTCATGATCAATATTGAACGTTACGGCAATACCACCGATGCCACCATCCCGCTTTGCCTGTGGGAGTGGGAAGACAAGCTTAAAAAAGGGGATAACATCATCCTGGCTGCCTTTGGCGGCGGGTTCACCTGGGGCAGCATCTGGGTGAAATGGGCCTATTAAGCCTGTTCACAAGCGAATAAAAAAACCGGGGGCATCACCTCCGGTTTTTTATTGCTTTGTTGTATGTCTTCTTTTTGCAAAGATCCCAGGCGGCTGCCCCGGTTTCATTGCCAACCGGGCCGGGTAAAAACGGTTTGACAGGGCACTTCGGCGTTAAATCAGGGCAGTTCATATATTCCATTTCCATAAATGGGAACCGCACAGGATCTTTGTATCCGGTTACCTGCAATCGTACAGTTTTTGCCGGTAAATGTGTTAATAACGGTGGAACGGAAAAACCCTGATACAGCAGGGTTTTTCTCATTTAGTCCTTTACCAGTTTTGTTTTGTAAACGGCGGATTCGCCTGTCAGTACCAGCACATAAACGCCTCCTGCGAGAGGTTGGATGTTCAGGTCGAGGAGGTTGCCCTGCCGTTTGAATTCGGGAGCATACCGGATACCGGTAACCGAAACCACGACGGGATTGAGAACGCCGGTACCCAGGTCGGCCGGCAGGATAACGGTGCAATGGTCGGCGGCAGGGTTTGGATAAACTGCCAGTTGGGGGGATGCCGAATCAGGATTGCCGGTTCCTGTGGGCGTTCCCCAGATCAGGTAGGCATATTCTGGATGATCGATAAAGGGATTGCGGTTGTGCTGCATGCCATAAATTGTATTGTTCCGGTCGATCTCCTTCTGAGAAACCGGGTCAACGCTGGCCCAGTGGAGCATCATCTGCAGCGCCCAGGGTTTCAACTGTGATCCCGTGGTGGCAGGACTCCCTGCCCAGCCGGCATCCTCGGTATAATAACGGGTCGACATATAGAAATAGCCACGAGAAAGATCCCCCTTGTAAGCATCGATCGGTTCAAAAACGGTTGCAGTGTACCCCGGCCAGGTGCAGGGGCCCAGTTTGCTGCCATTCAGCGAGGTCCATGAAGGGGAGGAGACGGTGCCGTAAGGATAATTGTCGCGCATACCGTTCACCTTCCCGTCGGTGGGGTAGATGTGGAAAATGTCCGAATTCATCGGTGGCGTATCGTTGAACCAGCTTTTCGGCCACGAATGTTCACGGTTGTAACAATCCCCCTCCGTGCTGTAATTCCCGCACTGGTCGGTTCCGAAGGTAAAGGTATAGGGCGGGTTTCCGTTGGGAGTGCCGTCGGGGACATCGGAATACATATCCCACACCTTGCCGTTGGGCTTGTCGTCGGTGGTATAATATGCAGTCCAGAGACCGGCGTATGAGATAACGGTATGACCCTTGATGATGTTATGCAGGGCTGCCTGCAGGGCAACCCCTGTTTTTCCGTTCGCCGAATCATAATAGCCGGGCGGGATCTGGGGAAAAGCCTGTGCAAATAAAAGAAGCAGGATAACCGTGAAGATCCTGCCGGGGCTGAAGAATTGGGTACCGGGTTTTTTCAAGTTCGTTTTTTTTTGCAAAGGTAGGAAAAAGGAGGATACACCGGGGATTACCATCTCTCCCAGTGGATCTTGTCGGGCCGGAACTTATCCCTGGGTTGCTCGATGCCGGTGGGATGCCCTACGGGAATTATGCTGAAAGGCGTGATATGGGAGGGTAGCTTCAGCATCTTACGCGCATGGTTTTCGCGTTCGGGATAGGGATAAAGCGCCGACCACACGGCTCCCAGTTCCATGGCCTCCGCTGCCAGCAGGATATTCTCCGTTGCCGCCGCCGCATCCTGGTACCACAGGTCGATCGCCCCCTCCTGGAGATCGACGGTTGAATCGCCGCAGACCACGATCGCCGCCCCCGCCTTGTAAATCATCTTGGTATAGGGCAAGTCATCGCCAAGCGCGTTCATAAGGTCCCGGTCGGTCACCACCACAAAGGCCAGGGGTTGCCGGTTGCGGGCCGAAGGCGCCGCCATGCCCGCTTTCAGCAGCGCCAGCAGGCAGTCTTTGGTTACAGGTTCCCCTGTGTAAATGCGCACGCTTTTACGTGACATGATGTTATCGAGAATCATGGAGGTTTTTTCGTTCATGGCAGGTTGGAATTCAGGGAGGCAAAGATACTGCGATTTTGCCATTCAGCTCAATTCTGCCAACCCTATATCATTGGATTAAAGAAATTTTCGTAATTTTGCACGCCTTTTTCAGCTATTGAAGGAAGCGTGGGGAATTTCCCCATACGGTGACTGATAAACAACCATGAGTGTACGATATCCTGAATACAAAAATCTCGACCTGACCCGGATTGGCGATGAAATCCAATCTTACTGGCAGCAGCATGACACCTTCGAAAAGAGCCTGAAGCTCACCGAGGGTCTTCCTCCTTTCGTGTTTTATGAAGGGCCCCCATCCGCGAACGGCATCCCCGGGATCCATCACGTTATGGCCCGCTCCATCAAGGATATTTTCTGCCGCTACAAGACCATGAAGGGGTTCTATGTAAGCCGCAAGGCAGGTTGGGACACCCATGGCCTTCCCATCGAGATCGGGGTCGAAAAAAAACTGGGCATCACCAAAGAGGATATCGGCAAATCCATCTCCATCGAGGATTATAACAGGGAATGCCGAACCGAGGTCATGAAATACAAGGACCTCTGGGACGACCTTACCATCCGCATGGGGTACTGGCTGAACCTCAACGATCCCTACATCACTTACGAAAACAAGTATATTGAAAGTGTCTGGTACCTGCTGGGCCAACTCTACCAGAAGGGACTCCTCTATAAGGGATATACCATCCAGCCCTATTCCCCTGCCGCCGGCACCGGACTCAGCACCCATGAACTGAATCAGCCCGGCACCTATAAAATGGTGAAAGACAATACCGTTGTGGCTCAATTCAAGGTGATCCGCAATGCTCAGTCGGAATTCCTGTTCGGCGACCTCTTCGGTGAACTCTACATCCTGGCCTGGACCACCACCCCCTGGACCCTTCCCTCCAACACGGGGCTGGCCATGGGAAAAGACATCACCTACGTTCTTGTCAAGACCTTCAACCCCTATACCTTCACCGAACAAGCGGTGGTGCTGGCAAAGGAGCTGCTGCACCAGTATTTTCCTGAAAAGAACAGCATGCTGGAGATGGAAAGCTATCACGAAGGCGACAAACATATCCCGTTCCAGGTGGTTGCTGAATTCAAAGGTTCCGATTTCGAAGGAATCCGCTTTGAGCAGCTGATGCCCTATGCACAGCCGGCCGACGGCGATCCTTTTCGCGTGGTCATGGGCGATTTTGTCACTACCGAGGATGGCACCGGCATCGTTCACATCGCCCCGAGTTTCGGAGCCGACGACTTCCGCGTCGGGAAGCAGTACGGGCTGGGTTCCCTTACCCTTGTCAACAAGCAGGGAAAATTCACCGAACAGATGGGCGAGTTTGCCGGCCGTTATGTGAAACCCGATTACGACGCCGACTGTGTGGCCGGTACCTGCCCCCCGGTCGACATCGATATCATCGTCAAGCTTAAACACGAGAACAAGGCCTTCAAATCGGAGAAGTATGAACATTCATACCCGCACTGCTGGCGTACCGATAAACCGATCCTCTATTACCCGCTTGATTCCTGGTTTATCCGGACTACGGCTTACAAGGAGGAGATGATCGCGCTTAACAAAACGATCAACTGGAAACCCGAATCCACCGGCACCGGGCGGTTCGGCAACTGGCTTGAAAACCTGGTCGACTGGAACCTTTCCCGTTCTCGTTTCTGGGGAACCCCCTTGCCCATCTGGCGCACCGAAGACAACAGCCAGGAGATCTGCATCTGCTCTGTTGTCCAGCTGAAGGACGAGGTTGAAAAGGCCGTTGCGGCAGGGGTCATGAAAACAAACCCCCTCGAAAACTACAAGCCCGGCGACACCACCGATGAAAACTATCATTCCTTCGACCTTCACCGGCCGTTTGTGGATGATATCATACTGGTCACCGCCGATGGCAAAGCCATGTACCGCGAACCCGACCTGATCGACGTATGGTTCGACTCCGGCGCCATGCCTTATGCCCAGTATCACTATCCCTTTGAACAGACCCGTGCAGTTGAAAGCTATTTCCCGGCCGATTTCATCGCCGAAGGGGTTGACCAGACCCGCGGATGGTTCTTTACCCTGCATGCCATCGCCGTGATGCTTTTCGGCGGCGTTGCTTATAAAACCTGCGTTTCCAACGGACTTGTACTCGACAAGAACGGCAACAAGATGTCCAAACGTCTTGGCAATGCCGTTGACCCCTTTGAAACCATCAGCAAATACGGGCCGGATGCCACCCGCTGGTATATGATCACCAATTCGCAACCCTGGGATAACCTCAAATTCGATACCGAGGGAATCGAAGAGATCCGGCGTAAATTTTTCGGCACGCTTTATAATACCTACGCCTTCTTTTCACTCTATGCGAACATCGACGGGTTCAGCTACAAAGAGGCTGAAATCCCGATCAATGAAAGGCCCGAGATTGACCGCTGGATCCTCTCAGAGCTGAACTCACTCATTAAACTCACCGATGAATGCTATGCCGACTATGAACCCACCAAGGCCGGCCGCGCCATTTCCGATTTCGTCGATGAGCACCTGAGCAACTGGTATGTCCGCCTTTGCCGCCGTCGCTTCTGGCGCGGGGATTATTCGCAGGATAAAATTTCAGCCTATCAAACCCTTTACAGGTGCCTTGAGGTCATCGCCCAGCTTGCCTCGCCCATAGCGCCCTTCTTTTCTGAAAGGCTTTTCGTCGACCTCAACACCGTGACAGGCAGGCTGGATGCCGATTCGGTGCACCTGACCGCCTTCCCGCAGGCCGATCTCTCCCTGATCGACAAGGAACTCGAGGAGCGAATGGAACTGGCGCAGAAGATATCTTCCATGGTGCTGTCCATCCGGAAAAAGATGAACATCCGCGTCCGCCAGCCGCTGGGCAAGATCATGCTGCCCCTGCTGGCCGATAACCTTAAGAACCAGGTTGAAGCGATCAAGCACCTCATCATTTCAGAGGTGAATGTAAAGGAGATCGAATATATTGAAGATACGGCCGGCATCCTGGTGAAAACCGTCAAACCCGATTTCAAAAAGATGGGATCCAAATTCGGAAAGCTGGTAAAACCCATTGCCGAAATCATGAAGGACTGGGACCAGGCGCTGATCAACGAGTTCGAAAGATCCGGGGAGTATTCAATGGTGGTCGAGGGGGTCCTTGTGAACCTGACCATCGGCGAGGTTGAGATCCGTACGGAGGATCTGCCGGGAATGCAAACATCTGCGATGGGATCGCTGGTGGTTGCCCTGGATACCACGATTACACATGAATTATGGCAGGAGGGGATCGCCCGTGAGGTGATCAACAGAATACAAAACCTGCGTAAGGATAAGGGGTTTGATGTCACAGATAAAATAATTGTGAAATTCCAGTCACAACCTGACATCGACGTAGCGGTGAATCATAATATTACCTATATTTGCTCGGAAACTTTGGCTCAATCGTTTGAAGTTGTTGCTATGATTGAGGGGAATGAAAAGGTCCAGGTAGACTTGACAGATACGATTTCAACATTCATTGAAATAAACAGGGTTGATTAATAATTTTTAATTATGAAAAAAGCAACAGGAACAACAATGACGGAAAAGAACCGGTATTCAGATGAGGAACTTGAGGAATTCAAACAGATTATTCTGAAAAAGCTGGACAAAGCACACAACGACCTGAAGCTGCTTACAGAATCCTATACCACCGGGAACGAGCATGACACCAACGACACCTCTCCCACCTTCAAGGTGCTGGAAGAGGGCTACCAGGTGTTTTCCAAGGAGGAAAACAGCAAGTTTGCCGCCCGACAGGAAAAGTTCATCAAATCATTGGAAAATGCACTGATCAGGATTGAAAATAAAACCTACGGAATTTGTCGCGTAACCGGTAAACTTATTCCAAAAGACCGCCTTCGCAGCGTACCTCACGCTACCCTGAGCATTGAAGCGAAGCGGGTACAGGTGGTGGCTGCCACTCCCATGCGGCCTCTTGACCCTGATATGGAATAGCCGTTGCAATCCCCCTGCATTTGAAAAAAGCCTCCCTCATTATTATGTTGGTGCTGGTCCTTGACCAGGCACTGAAAATCTGGATCAAAACCACCTTCTATATGGGGGAAAGCCATCCCGTGCTGGGGCATTGGTTTTATCTCCATTTTACCGAAAACGAGGGAATGGCCTTCGGCATGAAACTCGGCGGCGACTATGGCAAGGTATTGCTTACCCTGTTCCGCATCGTCGCCGTGGTGCTGATCGGCGGCTGGCTCTACCGCGTTGCCCGCAAGGGGGCCAGCACCCTGCTGCTGGTATCCATCGCGCTGATTCTTGCCGGTGCGCTGGGGAACATTATCGACAGCGTTTTCTACGGGTTGTTTTTCAGTGAAAGCAACTATATGCAGATTGCCGCATTCCTTCCCAGGGGTGGCGGTTACGGCGCATTTTTGCACGGGAAGGTTGTCGACATGCTCTATTTTCCCATCATCAATTCGACCTATCCCGCGTGGGTGCCTTTTATCGGAGGAACTGAACTGCAGTTCTTCAGCCCGATTTTCAACATTGCCGATTCAGCCATCACCACCGGCGTTTTCATCCTGATCCTTTTTCAGAAAAAGGTTTTTGCATCGGTCAGCAGGGCCGGCCAGGGTGAAGCCCTGCAACAGGAAAGTTAGCGAAAAATTACCTTACCCTTATTGACCTGCCAACCTTCAGGGTGGTTGTTTGCTTGATCTTGTTCATGGCACAGATCTCCTTGATGGAGGTGTGGTACCTCCTGGCCAGTTTGCCAACGGTATCCCCGCTTTTTATCCTAACAATCAATGCATTGGCAACATAATCATTGGGGTAGAAAACCCGTTTTGTTACAGGAAAGGTATTGGAAATAAGTTTCTGGCTGTCGTAATCGATCACGCGCAACGGGTCGAGGGGTATATCCTTATACCTAACCTCAAAGTGCAGGTGGGGCCCGCGGCTTCTCCCGGTAGATCCGCCCAGCGCGATATATTCACCGGCTTTAACCACCTCGTTTACCTTCACCATGATCTTTGAAAGGTGCCCGTAGTAGGTCTCCAGTCCGTTGTAATGGCGCACGATCACCAGGTTGCCGAATCCCCCCCGGTTGTATTTCGCGTACCTTACGACTCCGTCAAAGGCAGCTTTGACAGAGTCGCCCTTGTTTAATTTAATATCGAGTCCTTTGTGCGAATAGGTAAATCCCCTGAAAAGCTTGCCGTAGATCGGCATGGTGAAAACGCGCTCATTGCTGGTCAGTACAATCAGGGTATCATGAATCGAATCCACGTTGATCCGGTAAGCAAAGATCTGGCTGTTAACCCACTGGTTGGAAAACAGACCTGTGGAATCTTCATCCTGGCTCATCAGCACAGGTTCATTCTGAAGATATTCCCAGGTGAAGTTTTTATAGAGGATGGCAGCCCCGTTAGGCGTTTCAACGGTATCAATAATTGCATTTACATTCCGTTGCGCAACCGAGAACATAGGGAGTACCAAAAGAGACAACATCCACAATTTAAGTAACTTCATTGTTTTTTTGTTAGGTTCAGGCAAAATTTATCTGCAAAACTACGGGAAAATTTTGCCACATCAAACATTTAATCAACCAGATATTTTATCTTTGCATAAATTATTATCCCATATCATGCAAGCGAAGAAAAACGGAAAAATCTCGCAGATCATTGGTCCTGTTATCGATGTGGTCTTTGATGAAGATGTCAGACTGCCCAATATTTATGATGCACTTGAAGTCACCAACCAGAAAGGTGATCCCATTGTGCTCGAATGCCAGTACGATGTTGGCGAACATACCATGCGCACGGTTGCCATGGACTCAACCGATGGTTTGCGTCGCGGAATGGAGGTGGTTGCCAAGGGCAGGCCAATCTCCATGCCGGTAGGCGATATGGTTCGCGGCAGGCTCTTCAATGTAATCGGCAAACCCATCGACGGGCTCGGCGATGTATCGGAAGAGCACGTCTATGCCATCCATCGTGATCCGCCTAAATTCGACACGCTGAGTACTTCAAAGGAGGTGCTCTATACGGGTATCAAGGTTATCGACCTGATCGAACCCTATTCAAAAGGGGGAAAGATCGGATTGTTCGGTGGCGCCGGTGTCGGGAAGACGGTTATTATCATGGAACTGATCAACAATATTGCCAAGAAATATGCCGGCTTGTCGGTATTTGGCGGTGTCGGCGAACGCACGCGCGAGGGGAACGACCTGCTGCGCGAGATGATCGAATCGGGCGTTATCCGGTATGGCAAGGAATTCGAGGAGGATATGGAAAAAGGCGGCTGGGACTTGTCGAAAGTTGACCATGAAGAGCTGCTTAAATCACAGGCAACCCTGGTTTTCGGACAGATGAATGAACCACCGGGAGCCCGCGCCCGCGTTGCGCTGTCGGGTCTCACCATGGCTGAATATTTCCGTGACGGGGATGAAAAGTCCGGCGGTCGCGACATCCTCTTTTTTATCGATAATATTTTCAGGTTTACCCAGGCTGGTTCCGAAGTTTCGGCACTTCTTGGACGTATGCCTTCGGCTGTCGGTTACCAGCCCACGCTGGCTTCCGAAATGGGGATCATGCAGGAGCGTATCACCTCCACCAAACGGGGTTCCATCACCTCGGTACAGGCAGTTTATGTACCTGCCGATGACCTTACCGACCCTGCGCCTGCCACCACCTTCGCCCACCTTGATGCCACAACGGTATTGAGCCGTAAGATCTCCGAGCTGGGCATCTACCCTGCGGTTGATCCCCTCGACTCCACCTCGCGCATCCTTTCGCCCGACGTGGTTGGCGACGAACATTATGATACCGCACAGCGTGTCAAGAGAATTCTCCAGCGTTACAAGGAGCTCCAGGATATTATTGCCATTCTCGGGATGGATGAATTGTCGGACGAGGATAAACTGGTGGTTTCGCGTGCCCGCCGGGTACAGCGTTTCCTCTCCCAGCCGTTCTTTGTGGCGACCCAGTTCACCGGGATCCCGGGCGCCTTTGTGAATATCGAAGATACCATCAAAGGGTTCAACATGATTATGGACGGAGCCGTGGATGAGTACCCTGAATCGGCCTTCAGTATGGTCGGAACCATTGAAGAGGCTATTGAAAAGGGTAAAAAGATGCTGGCCGACAGCAAGTAGTATCTGTAAGTGAAAAGCACAACGTGAAAGTAGAAATTATAACTCCGGATTCCACCATTTTTACAGGCGACAATGTCGGGCTCATTCAATTACCGGGCATCGACGGGTCGTTCGAGGTATTGAACAACCATGCCCCCCTGATCTCCGTATTGCAAAAAGGCAGGATCAAGGTGGTCAACAAGGGTGAAAAAACGGAACAGTTTTTCGATATCAAGGGCGGAGTCATAGAGGTGCTCAATAATAAAATCCTGGTCCTTGCTGAATAGTCCCACCAGGGATATACGCTATGATTAAACGGAATATTGCGTTTGCAACCCTGTTGCTGCTCCTGG
Organism: Bacteroidota bacterium; assembly: GCA_037133475.1. GTDB lineage: Bacteria > Bacteroidota > Bacteroidia > Bacteroidales > FEN-979 > CAIVAT01. The sequence goes on along the minus strand of JBAXOB010000001.1, from coordinate 67,299 downwards.
CAACAGGCGGATGTAGTAAGAATGAGCCTGTTCCCGCTGCCGGTTTTGCCTTCAGCGGGGATAACAGCTTTAAAATCCCCTGTACTGTTCATTTTGCCAACCAGTCAACCATGGGCTATTCGTATGAATGGTGGTTTGGCACCGACAATTCCCGTGCAACCATCGATACGGCGGGCTCACGGTTGAAGGATCCCGTATTCCGCTATGCAAGACCTGGAAAATACAGCGTTACCTTGCGTTGCTATACCGAAAGCCGCCGGGAATGGGCAGAGGTTACCAGGATCATTTCCATTGCCGATACGGTCAGATAATCCAATACCCCCGTTCTCCCCCGACGATCTCTTTTTTCAATCCCGGCTTTGGCTTAACCTTTTGTTGCGCCCAACCACCCGGTTATGGATCAGGAAAAAAATCCGGCGGGAACTGAATTTCAATCTCTTTCAGAAATCCGTGACCCGGAAAACCCGCTTGATCCCCTGGTAATAAACCTCCGGTGCTGGGATAAAAAAAAGGCTGCTCCGGATTGAAGCAGCCTCTTTACGAATATCAGGTATCTGTTAATAGAACCGTAATCGGTTGTCGCTGATCTTTGCTGATTTTTCCAGTGCAGAATAGAGTGCGCCTGATGCACGCTGGGTGAAATTCTGCTCAGCCTGCATCTTTTCGGAAGCAAAATTATCCTTGGCCGGGGCCTCCATAATGTCGGTGATATATACGGCATAAGCGCCATAGTTGCCGGTAAGCGGCCCCTGTGTTTCTCCTTTTTTCATGGAGAAAAGCTTGCCTACAATTTCCATTTCACGCCCGATGTTAGAACGGCCGTAACCGCTTAAGGTCACCTCTGCGGTATCGATCTTGGCATTCAACTTTCCAGCCAAAGTGGCGATATCTTTACCGGCCGACATAGCCTGTTTGATTTTGTCGGCAGCCATGTCGATTTTTTTCATGTTTTTCACCGAAGGCTCAACTCTTGGTTTGACTGCCTCCAGCGATTGGGTTCCCTTTTTGGTGATCCCTTTGAGGATGGCAATACCATATTTCCCGCTTAAATCAAAAACAGGGCTGACCTCACCGATTTTGGTGGTTTCGGCAAAGGCCCAGCGTACCATTTCACGGGCGGAGGTGAGACCACTTACATAACTGTCCATTTCGCGGACATTGGGAGCAGAGCGTTTCTGCAGGCCCTTTTCAACGGCAGCCTTTTCAAACGCTTCAGGAGTCTTGTTCTGCCCGGCAAAAGCGCTTGCCTTCATGTAAGTATCCTGGAAGGTCTGGTTGCTGGGTTCGATGGCGCGCGTCAGAACGGCTGCCTTAACCTTGGTAACCGGTTTTGACTTTTCGGTAAGCATAAAGATGGAATAGCCGATACGGGTTTCGACAACTTTCATTTCGTTGGGCTTCAATTCAACACCGACCTTAAAGAAGGGGTCGAAATTGGGATTTCCGTCGGGAAACCATTTAAGATCTCCGCCATCATCTTTGGCAGTCGGGTAGTCGGAATATTTTTTTGCGGCTTCAGCAAAAAGTTTCGGATTTTTTTTGAGGACATTGAACAAACTGTCAATTTTCAGTTTTGCTTCCGCCTTGGTGCGTTTCACCTTGTCGTTTCCGGCTCCTTCAAAAGCCAGCAGGATCTGCGAACCCTTCATGGAATCAGGACGTTCCTGCACATCGATCAGCTTGGCCATGTACCAGGCGTTGTTGAATTCGAAGGGGGGAAACACGGTACCGGCTTTCGAATAGAAAAACAGCGTATCAAGTTGTGCCGGAAATTTGCCTTTTTTGGTAAAGGCGGTATCCAGTTTGCTGTCGGAATTGGCGTTGGCAAAAATAACAGGGTCGGAGCTGGTCTGAAAATCTTTGAACAGCTGGGAAACGTCGGCGGCTGTCTTTTTCCTGTCAATGTCTGAAGGTTTAACATCAAAAACAACGTAGTCAACATCACGGTAATTTTCATCCGTGAAAAAATAGACCTTGTTCTTATCATAAAATTTCTGATAATCCTCGTCGGTTAATTTTACCGTGTTGTCGGGGATCGAAGCAAGGTCGGCAGAAACGGATAAAAGCTTAATGGCCCTGGTCTGGTTGATGTAGGCTTTTTTCAAAAAGGCGGTGGGGGTATAATAACCTTTGATGACCAGGTTGTTGTATTTGGTCTCCTGGCGATCTTCCTTGATGGCTTTTTCAAAGGTAAGCCATTGGTTTTTAGCTTTGGGTTCCATCTTTTCCAGGTTCTTCAGATAATTGAGCACCATGGAGGAGTTATACTGGCCTGTAGCAGGATCTTTAAAATATTGCAGGATGTACCGGTGCGGTTGTCTTCCCTGGACCTGGTCAAAAAGTTCCTCGGGGGATACCGTAAGTCCAAGTTCCTTGTATTCATTGCCCATCAGGATCTCCTTCACCGTGGTGGTCCAGGTGTTTTGCCGTACCTGGTAGGTCTCCTGGTCGGTAATTTTTTCTTTCCCGGCAGTCTCCTTTTGAGCTTCAAGGTTTTTCTCCACCTTGACATTGAATTCCACGTATGGAATATTCTCTCCGTTCACAACGCCGATATCATCGGTACCACGTACCCTTTTCTTTCCAAAATCGCCGATCACGAAGGCGGCAATTGCGACGCCTACGATTATGACAGCCAGTCCGGAGTGTTTTCTGATTTTTCCAATAATCGCCATGCTAAAGTCTTTTTATTTGAAACAGTGTGCAAAAGTATAGAAATTTCGGGAAACAACAAAGGAATAATGGCTTTAATCACCGGTATTTAACCCATTAACGGCGAATATTTCCCGTCATTTTACAGTTATGGAACGACTTTTGTTTCGCGGATCAGGTTTTTACCGGCCGGAGGTTAACGGGTCAGATGGAATCTTTTTTCACATTCATCTGTCCCATGGGCTGCTCGATGGAATACCGGGTAAAGGTTTCATTCGATTCCATGGAGCTGCCGTTAAGGATTTGATCGGGCTTTGTGATCTTTATCTTAACATCCGACCAGATACGATGCTGTCCCTCATCCCAGATAAGGTGTTCGGTGTTGAGCTGTTCATTTTTTTTGACATTGCGGACCACGACATTGCCCCAGGCCTCCATCGTACGGGTGTATTCCCGCCTGACCCCGCGGTCGGCCGTGATCGTGGAGGCCGTTTGCTGCAGGGAGTCGAACATGACCACGCTGAATCCTGTGGGAAATTCGAGGTAGGGACTTTTTCCCTCGTAGCGGTTCATCAGTGAACTGGTAAGCCGTGCCTCGATTTTGCCCGAATCGCTGAACAGGACTTCGATGTTATGGGCCGACATGACCGGGTCGTTCTCCCGTGCCTGGATGGAACCTGTTGCTTCGGGGGCTTTGTCACAGGCAATTAAAAACCAAAGGGATGTGGCGAAAAGAAAGAAATATCTGAAGGACAAGGTGGAGGACAAGTTTAGAAATACTTACGTTTAACAAACCACCGTTCATAGATGGAGAATCCAACGACAATTTTAAAATAGTTTTCGCGGATAAGATTTTGTGAGATATTTCCACGTGAACCATATTCAGCGCCCACGTTCAGCATGGTTTTCATACCCCGCAGCGGAATTCCGACACCAGCTGAGAAATCAAACTCATTGATATCCTGTCCCCGCAGCTTCAGGTAAGTTTTGTTATAGGTGAAGCCCAGCCGGTAATGCATCCTGGCCAGGAAATTGGTATAATTGTCGATTTTCGGGATAATCTCCCCGCCGACCGATATCTGCCAACTGTTCATCAGTGAATCGCCTACATTAAACGCCTTGAATTTATCCCAGTTCTGCCATTTGTAGTCAACGCCAACCATCCATTTGTCAGTTTTATCAAAGGAAAATCCTCCCCCCAGCATCGTCGGGATGATAATCTTCCCCTTATACCCTGCCTCATTGAGAAGGGTGTCGCGACGCAGTTCGGTTCCCGATGATCCGGCAAGAAAGGTATAGGCAAAAACATCGGTTTTGGCTGCCATGCTTAGGGTCGGAGCATAAACGACCCCCAGGTTCAACGAGAGGTCGTTTTTAATTTTAACCTTGAACTGGGCGCCGAAATCAAAGTAGAGATCATTCATGGTTACATGATATATCTCCCTGATATTCATGTTATAGGCTGAATCGGGGAAGATGACGGTTGCCTCCCGGTCCATACTCCCGAACAGGTAAGAAATATTGGCGCCGATCGAAAAGTTTTTAAATGGCTGAAATGCATTTCCCCAGAACAGGCGGTTGATCCCTCCCGAACCGGCATAAATACGTGCGATCCGGCCCACATCGGGGTAGGTATCATAGGTTGCAACATTGTATCCCACGGTACTGTAAGGGACCAGCCCAATGCTGGTTTTCCACCATTTATTGACCGGCATGCCAAAAAGTAGATTGCCGAGGGAGGCGTAATTGCGGCTGGCTGACTGAACCGATGAAGTCAGGGTCGTAAATTCCCCGTTAAAACCGCCTTCGAAAACGAAGGAAAGTGAGTCAAAGGCCGTATAAGAGGCCGGGTTGGTATAATTAACATGATAGGGACTTCGCAAACCGATGCCGAGTTGGCCCATATTCATGTTCCAGGCATTGTTGTTGTCCGACAGGTCGCCAACGCCAAAGCGGGAGTAGGGAGAGGCAATCCGGATTTGAGAAAACATGGTAAGGCTGATCAGCAGAGAGCAAAGGAGAATCGGGAGTCGTAGGTTATGTGCTGTTATTGACATTAAATGCAAGAATTTGTTGTAAACCGTGTAGGACGATATTTGGTTGTGCAAAGATGCTAATTTTTAGCCGCTTATCAAAATAATTTTGATCTCCGCCACTTAGGAGGACCTTCAAATCCGGGTAAATCTCCTGGTATCTTGCAGTAATTCCCTCAATTTCAGCCACTGCACCGGTAAGCACCCCGGAAAGGATCGATTCCCGGGTATCTGTCCCGGTAAGGATCCCCTGTTCATGGAAAGAGACTAACGGCAATTTACCGGTAAAAGTATGCAGGGCATGGAAGCGCATGAGGATGCCCGGGGAGATGGAGCCTCCAAGGTATTCTGCCTTGGAGTTGATGAAATCATAGGTGATGCAGGTTCCGGTATTGATCACCAGGACATTGTTCCCGGGAAACAGGTTGTTCCCGGCAACTGCGGCGGCAAGACGGTCTTTGCCGAGCGTCTTGGGTGTCCGATACAAATTCGTAACAGGAACCTTCGTATTTTCATCCAGTTCAATGTAATTGCAGGTGGATGCCAGGAACCGGGTCAGTGAAACACGATGTGGAATGACCGACGACAGAATACAGTTTTCAATCCCGGGATGGAGCTGCATGAAATCGCGGATGCTTTTCATTGTAAGAATTGGAAACTGTTGTAAATCAGTAAGTAAACCGTTTTCAAACAGGGCTAGTTTTTGGTTTGTATTTCCAAGATCAATGATCAGATTCATAACGGAGAGTTACAAAAAAAGTTAGGTAAATTATGAGTAAATGTACGAAAAATATTGATGCTGAGAGGAGAAAAAAATATTCCCCGGCTGATTGCAATCTAATTTGAAGAAGGATGTTTGTTTTTTCAAAAATATTTGTACATTTGCAGTCCCGATTTTTACCGGGGGGTCTGGCGTCGTAGCTCAGCTGGTAGAGCAGAGGACTGAAAATCCTTGTGTCACTGGTTCAATTCCAGTCGATGCCACAGAAAAAAAATAGCGAAATGCGAAATGGCGAAATGGTGAAAACCGGTTCGCCATTTCGCGTTTTGGCAGGTTCTGTTAAATCCGGAACCTCTGGATCAGGAACAATAATTGGGCAAGTTTTAACACGGAACGAGCCAGAACTAATTAACTCATTGCCAATCTGAACCCATACCATGGCATTTGCCTGAATGGGTTGCTAAATGCACGCAATATATTCTGGCAATCTGGTGCGCTGGTATAAAAATACCCGCCCCTCTGAACACGGCCGGTTCCTGTAGCTGCTCCTTTTGGATTAACCTGGGGTGTATCAGGATATTCGTTAAACCAATCCTTGCACCACTCTAAAACATTACCGCTCATATCATACAATCCCAGTTCGTTGGGATTAAGACTGGCCACGGGCTTGGGACCGTAATTACTGCGTTTCTGATTGAAAACGCCGGTCTCAGATAAACGGTTACTACCCGCATACCTGGTATTCCTGCTTAAATTGCCACCACGGGCAGCAAATTCCCACTCAGCCTCGGTGGGAAGGCGATAATTTTTACCCGTAAGGTAGGCTAGTTTCAGTGTGAAAGCTTCGGCGTCATACCAGTTTATATTGGTCACCGGCAATTCAGCACCAGTAATCTCGCTCGGATTAAAATCCATTACTGCCATCCATAAGGCCTGCGTAACAGGGACCTGGCCCATAAAAAATCCATCCAGCGTTACCATATGCCTGAATAATTCGCTGGTCCTCCTCCCTTTCCCCATCATAAAAGTTCCACCTTCGATGGGTACCATCTTAAAATCCACCTTTCCAATCTGCCCGATAATATTTGAATGGCTCTGATCGTAATTTCCCCTTTGAAGGCGCATCTTGTCCTTACCTGTTTGAGTGAGGTCTTGATTCAGGGAAACAGATGATACTACTTCAGGCTGCAAAAGCTTAAAATCAGATGCATTACAGCTTCGACAGGTTTCATTACCGAAAAAATTCCTCTGACCACAGCCTGAACAAAATCTTATAAAAGCAGGGTGATAATCAGATGTTTCTTCTCCGGGCAAAGCGCCAAGCGCCAGCCGGAAACCCGTAAAATTAAAACGTTTATCAGGTTTATCCTGACCCCTGTAGGTTGGGGTACAAAACGAAGGTGTTGCATCCCAGCCTCCGCCCCTGTATATTTTATCATTACCCAAAGAGGGGCCACCGGGATTCAGCGAAGCAGAATAACGATAGTAAATCGGGCTATACCAATCGTTGCACCATTCCCAAACGTTCCCGATCATGTCGTATAAACCAAACATGTTTGGGTTTTTCAAACCTGCAGGATGCAGGGAGGATGAGGAATTAGCCCTGTACCAGGCTATTTCGTCTAAAGTGGCAGGGTCGAGACCGCTTTTAGGCAGATTTGGGAGGTCAGTCCCGGTGAGACCTCGTTTTGCAGCAAATTCCCATTCGGCCTCGGTGGGCAGCCGGTAAGGCTTCCCAGTTTTCAGTCGCAGCCATTGACAAAAAGCCTCGGCTTCATACCAGCTCACATTCACCAAGGGTTGATTGCTGTCGAAATGGGTCCGCAATTGTCCTTTTTCATCGTGTTGCCAGTTGATCCCTTCTGTAAACTGGAAACCACTTTTCAGCCAGAGGTAACTGCCGGTTTTCTTATGTTCTGCATTTTCAATGGCATCCTTTGCAAACTGATAAAACAGCGAAACCGTAACTGGTATTTCAGCCATATAGAAATCGCGGATCTCCACCTTGTGCACATTCCGGGTGGCCAATTCGTTTTCATTGCCCATCAGGAAAGTGCCGCCCGGGATAGGAAGGAGGGTGAACCTTAGCTCGCTGACTGTTTCCTTGATAACTTCCATTGGTTATTAAAATTTGACTTCCATCCAACGCTCATGCCTGTGCTTTTCCTGACTATTTACAATGTATTTCCAAAACCTCACCTTTAGTGTTGAGGTAACCCATTTTATGGTCGTGGGTTTCGAAGTAAGCCAACCCGTCATTAAATTCTGTAAAAATGCTCACATTCATATCCATAACAGTGTTGCCTGTTTTGTCGATCAGGGTTGCTTTCGTGTTTAATTGATCATACGTTCTAACTACTTCAATTTCTTCATCCGGATTTACACTTTCAGGATTTTTAACTTTAAATGTTCGTGAATAACTATCATAATATTCTGTTCTGACCCAGGCAACATCTTCATAAAAATCCCAGGCTTCGCTGTACAAAAACGGGATAACCATCTTTTTACTTTCATTGATAAACCCATAGAGATATTCATCAGGACCTCGGCCAAAGCCATCACCGGTGTCTTCACCAAGGTAACACTTAACCCTTGCCATGCCGTTAACAAAGGGGAATATTTCTGAGTTTCCGAATAGTGATGTATATTTCAAAGCATTTTCATAGAAATACTCATTTATAAAATTTTCGGGGACAATGTATTTTAATACTTCATTCATATTTTGTTCTTCCTGTAAAAAAAAATTCGTCCGCTTAGCGGTATTTAATGACAACTCGTTGGATTTTCGTTCGATCGTCCCTCCCGCATTTTAGCCAACTCGTTTTTTTAGCGCAAAAGACATGGCAAAAACACCTGCAATTGAGCTATGGGATAAATGCCAAACGGAAACCACGAAGGTCGAAATGGTAGATAGGGTAGTAGTAGTAGCGATTCGATGAATGACAGCGTCGAGGAATGCTTAAACAGCTACCGCCGCGAAACACGCGGCGACCGCCCGTTGCAGGGCCTTTTGGGTTGAATTCGGGGCTATTGGCGTAATAATCAGAGGCAAACCAGTCATTGCACCATTCACATACATTCCCGCTCATGTCATAGAGTCCAAGTTCATTGGCCTGTTTCTGACCCACGGGATGGGTTTTTAAACCGGAATTACCGTCATACCAGGCCACATCGTCAATCGAGTTACTCCCGCTATAGGTATAACCCCTGCTTTGATTTCCTCCCCTGGCTGCATAATCCCATTCGGCTTCAGTTGGTAGCCGATAGCTTTTTCCGGTTTTCAAATTGAGCTTCTCGATAAATTCCTGGGTATCATCCCAACTTATCTTCTCAACCGGCAAATGGTCCCCTTTAAAGTAGCTTGGGTTGCTTCCTGTCACTATCTGCCATAGTTTTTGGGTAACCGGGTATTGGCCGATGTAGAAATTATCCAGAGTAACTTTATGAATGGGCTTTTCATCTTCATCCCCATTGTTACTGCCCATAATAAAAGTCCCCCCCTCAACAACCACCATGTCGAAGCAGACGTCATTCACGATTTCAGTGAAGTTGACTAAGTCACAGCCTGGGTCTGTAAGTTTGGCGGAACAATAGGGACAATAAACAGCCTCTGCGGAGAGCCCGGTTCGTTTACACGCGGGATTTGGACAGGTTTTCTGCTGGGTTTTCTGCTTTTCCTTTTCCTCAGCCGGAAGGGGTTGTTTCCGATTGAAAGGAAAATCATCATTGGGCAAAGAAGAAGCTGAAGGAGTGATTTTTATACCTACCTGCCTTGCCACCGCGGCTACAAGTTCAGCGAAACGCTCTTCTGGATTTGGATATGCTTCAATCCAGTGCTTGTTGTTCAGCATTAATCGCATTTCACCCTCCAGTTTGGTGCTGTCGATACGAAATGGCATAATTACACGGCGGTCGGTAAATGCAATATTCAGCTCGCTCTCCACCCACGGTGCTTGGCTTGACTCTTTCGAGAAGATTATGATAAAGACTTTGCACGAGCAAATCGCTTGCTCAATCACGTTACCATACTTTTCACCAATTGATATATCGCGGTGGGCGATCCAGCATTTGATGTTGTGTTGTTCCAGAACGTGACAGATCGCATCGGCAGTCTGCTTATTTTTGTTCGAATAGCTTATAAAAACATCGTGCTCCATAGTTTATCCAATATTATTCAGCGGATGATAGTTGATGAAGTTATATATGTTTTCAACTGACACCACATCGGGTTTCTGCATATCTTCTCCAAGAAGATCGCTCAGCTCCTTTAACTTTTCCCAGCTTACCAGGCAGGCGTGTTTTCTGAGAATGGTATTCTTCCGGTTTTTATATTTCGCTTTTTTATCGGCACCTGGAATTTCGTCAAGTGGAAGTGTTGTCCATCCATGAATAAAATGAAATGCATTCCACCGCAGGTGTTCGCCTATTGACAAATTCAGTTTCTGTGTTTCAGAAAGTGATCCGGAAAAATCGTCGTTATCGGAAAACTTGCCTGAAAAATCATCCGTGTTGCCATAGCCCAGCAACCGCACTTTGGCATACAGATGCTCGGCAGATGAGATATTTGAAAGCTGTTCATGCCGGGAAATTATATCAAAAGGCTGTTTATCAGGATTTTGATAAATCAAATCGTTATAAACATCATGGATGATTCGTCCCCGTTTTTCAGCTTTGCCCTGCAGGATGTTCTCTTCGGTGAATACACTGGAGGCCTCTCCAAAGATCATTATCTGATTTTCGTACTCTTTAAGCGTCTCTTTCCAGTGGCTTTCATCTTCCAGTTTGATGAAAATCTTCAGCAACATTTTGCTTTTAATATTGTTTATTTCCAGGATTTCCAGTGCAGTCTGGATATTCAGGTTGTCATTTCCCAATGAAATTACAATGTAATTTAGTTTGTCAATCAGCCTCCCTATCTCCTTATAAAAGCTGGTATTGCCAACTTCGGCATCAATAAAACTGAGGTCATAGTTTACCGGCAAACCCGGATAAAGAAATTCAAACCTGCCCCTCAACACGTTCATACATTTATCAATAGCAGTGGCATGAAATGCTGAACCGGCAAATTGCCCATGCTCGGTAAGTTTACGCAACACACTTGTGCCTATTTGTCCGAAACCAACTATCAGGGCATTGAAATCAGTTTTGGCAGTTGCTGTTACTTTGTCAATCTCAACGGAATCGACAGGATGATGCCCGGTTATCAGTTGCCTTGAAACGATTGATGCATAATGGTGGATTATTACACTGATTTCGGATGTACTTGCCCTGGCATAATGAGCGAAATGCTTTTCAGCAATTTCGGCATAAGTTGATACATGAATTCTGACAGGTTTATCATATGAACGATTCTTTAATTCTTTTAATACCGTTTTTGCATGTTCAATATTCCAGTCTTCATCATTGGTTAAAAAATAGAGGTGGGTATCAACCACTCCGATTTTATTTTTCAAAATCTTCAGATTATGGAAAATGCAAGCATTATGATCGCTGGTGTTGGAATGTTCTTTCTTTCGGTGAAAGAGCTGAAGCAAGCCCTCCTCTTTTTCAAGGCTAATGCTTTCAAAAAAGGATTTGCGCTTTACCACATAGGCGTTGTTTGGTAACCGCGAATAGAGGCTCTGGCTTTCATCCTCGTACATATCTTTGACAAAGGTCACCAAACGGTCTGGATTGTTTTTTAGCAAATCGTTTGACAGGGCTAATGCAGACAGATTGATCCCAAAAAAGAAATGATTTTCTGCAGCGACCATGTTGCCTATTTTTAGCCTGATCAGCCAATCCTTGAAAAATACCCTGGCCATTACTGAAATAAAGATAAAAGCTGCCAAAGCTGCTGTCAGCGAAAACATGGCATGAAAAATTGCGCCATGTTTAAAAGGAGCTTCCAGTTCCACCAGATCGTTGCCCAAAATAAACAAACGGGTGGTTGAGAAAATCGATTCCATAATGTCGGGCAGTATGGAAGATGGATTGCAGTTGTTATTGCCCACCTGGTAACCAATAAAATAAACCACGAAGCCGCTCAAAAAGGTAAAAGGCAACAGAAAATACCGGATGAATTTCAGAAAACCTTCCTGCTTGCGCCTGTAGAAAACATGGTAAAAACCATACAACAGGAACAGAACTGCTGCAACCAATGCGTTCGACAGCCATTCCGAAGCTAACCAGGTTTGTTGAAATGCGTTTAATAAAATCATAAATTGTTGTTGTTTTTTGTTTCGTCTTTAACCATGTTTCATTGCTGTCTTCCGGCCATTTCCGGCTTTCTTCAGATCGGAGTGTAATCTTCCCGGGTTGTTGTAATCCTGAGTACCCGAATCAGCTATCCGGGACAAACCGAGAAAGTTTTCTTAACCTGGTTTTTGTATTAATTATCGTCAGATGCCAATAGGTCTAAATATGCGGCTCGCGGGTCATTTTCATGAAAGGTAAGTATAACCGTCTCAAATGAACCGGAACTTGTCAGACGCAAAACCGTCACCGGCGCATTTTTTCCAAACTCTTTGCGTAAGGCGTTCATACTTTTGAGATTATTACATGTTTTACCATTTACCTTAACAACAATATCCCCGGGTTTCATGCAGGAATGGGGCTGATCGTTTTCAAAGCCAATCGCAACCATGCCCCCGTCATAATCATGCCAAAGGTTTTTGTCGATGAAAAGCTTTACAGCTTTTGTATAAACATAAACATTTTCACCCTTTGATTTCATCTTCTTTTCAAAGGCTGTCAGCACCTCCAGGGCATGCTTGTTCATTTTTGCTGAAAGCAGCCGCGACATCTTTCCCCAGATCATCCATTCATCATCGTCGGGCACCGGCTGGCATTTCTTCAGCAGGTTGGCTTTCGATTGACTCAAACGGAGATCAACCGTAGCCAACTCCTCTTTCAGTACATCGACCTTTTGCTTTTTCAGGGCTAAACTTTCCACATCTTTTTCGAGTTCCTTAACCTCTTTATTGGCCTGACCGGTGAGTGCAGCATACTCATTGAGCGCTTGCTGATACATATTCATACTTTTTTCTGCCGCGCTTCTGGCCTCCTCCTTACCCATTTTAGGGGTACTTGGGAAATGGGTAAGTTGCGAACTAAAACGGTTGTAGACCTGCCTTGATGCTTCCGGCATGTCGGATAGTAACTCCAGGATATTATAATAAAGCACTTCACCGTTGAGGGCGACCATACGTTCCCGAAGAAACATCATTTCAATTGTTTGAGCAGACCAGCCCTGAACCGGCATGTTGGCAAAGCTTTTCAGACTTGAATAATAACCCGCCACTTCTTCAAAAAACAGGTGGTTTGCCGTGGAGTAAAAGGCCTGAACATCTTCGAGCGGAATTTTTGATCCCGATAGCACCTTCAGGTAATGATCGGTAAGGGGTGACCGGTAATCAACATGCTGCAACTGCTCTTCCCTGTAAGTGATATACTGAATAAACGATAATTTTTCCTGTGATTTATATGTTTCATCGCCGGGCATAATCATGAGATGGTAAAAAGCCGCCCATTTTTTTGATGCTTCGGTTACACCGTCAAGTTCTGCATTGAGGCGTGCCATCTTTAAACCCATGTCACCGATCACTGCATTTGACACCTGTTCGAGTTGCCTCTGTGATTCATAACGGCTGTAAAAAAACACAAAAGATGTTATAACCGTAACAAAAACGACCAAAATAACCCAAAGACGTTTGAATTTGCGCAGGATACTGGGGCTCGATTTCATGTAAGACACCAGGCGCTTGATATAAGCATCGAAAAACTCATCACTGGCCGAAAGTCCGTTCATAAACTTCAGCTCCTCCATTCCAGATGGCATGGTATCAGGCCATGTGAAGTTGCGTAGCATGATAGGGATGATATTACGCTTGTTTTCAAGGGCATGCATCACTTCCAACCTCAGCCAGTCGTCAGGATATTGGCAGCGATCGAGGCCTCCGGGACTCATGATTACCACAAAATCTTTACACTCCATGATTACTTCATAGAGCTTTTCGTTGAATTTCCCGGTACGGAGCTCCTCAAAATCCAGGAAGACTCTATAGCCGAGGCTTTTCAGTTTTTCCTGGACCATTTTGGCCGTCTCAAACCCGCCATCGTGGCGATAGGAGATGAAGATGTCGTATTGAGATTGCTTTTTGCTTGCCATATTTCATTGGGTGCTTCACCTGTCTCATTATTCTTAATCTACCACTTTTTACCTTGTTTTGATCGCCAACACCTATCAGTTAAGTGTAAGTGACAATCCAATTGCAATTAAGAAATTTTATTAGCACAATTTTCTTGCTGCATATACTTATCCTAATCATTATGTTCTGCCGTCTTAAGAAAACTATATCATCTTTGTTTTTGCATTTTTAAGAATATCAGGAATGACAAATCAAGTTCAATTGCCAAATCAGTTGAAAGAAAAACAAAAGTTATGGAGTTTTCGCAAAAGAATATCCAGTAACTGAACGAAACAAGTAAAATATTGAATTAGAGGGAATTTCATTTCATTTTCATTTGGTTTTATGGCTCGCATTCATGATTTCTGAGGATATTTTATTGGCGATATTTAAGGCCAGGTTTTCATTACTTTCTATACTATCTTTTTCAAGGATTACAGCACAAGAATATTCAGGGTTTTGAGCCGGGAAATAGCCGTAAAAGTTAAACTGGTAATTAAATTCTGGATAAAAAGTAAAATTTTTATTTAGTGAAGAAATTCCTGCTATTTCAGTATTTGAACCATTATTTTTAGTATTTATTTCTTGCAGCAAATGCTGCATTTTACTAATACTTTCTTTTGAAGCAATTTCGGAGCATATAGTTTGAGATTTTTCAATATTCTCATTAAATACTGGTCTTATCATTTTCCCTTCATTGGCTATAGCATTGTACACCGTAAGCATCTGAACTATTGATAATCGTATACCATAACCTATGATGTTAAAAGCCAATGGACCATTAATACTGTCTTTTCCAATTTCAGAATTGTATGGTTGTCCCACGCACATTTCTTTAAGCTTATTATAATAGTCCTTCTGGTTGTCATTATATGCTCTGATAATGGCTTTGGCAAGTCCAACAAATGATCGCTTTATTAAGACTTCTTTAAGAGTGAATATTTTTATTGAATCAGACCATTCCTGGTCTCTATCATACATCACTCGATTGTGATACTCCATGCGACCGAAAGAGACAGAGACAGTATCTCTTAAATCTAATCTGTTATCATCGAGAGCTGCCAATAAGGAAATGGGAGCAAAACAGAACCCATTGTCTATAGGTTCAAAAAAAAAGCTCTTATATGGCATTTCGGTGTGATGCTTTATTTGAATTGGTAGATATTCAACACCACCCTTAAAATAATCCTTTGTGAGGCCTTCTGCTTCAAGCAAATCCAAAACAAGTCCAGACTTAACATCCATGATGATAACCAAACACCTGAAAGGGATATAACCAATACAATTTTCTCGAATAGTGTTTTCAGCAAGAAGTTTTATATCAAAAACCCGTTTTTGGGGTTCTGTAAATTTATGAGTCAACAATATACTAAATAGCCCTATGACAGTAATTGAGATTAGAAAAGCGATAAGTTGTTTAGTTTTTTTTCCATTGTAAAATGGTTTGACATTCTGTTGAGATTGTTTATCAGCGGGAAAAATTGTTCTATCTGTTTCTAATAATCTTGTAACCGATTGGCTTACTGATTCAAAATAATTCTCAGGGAATGGAAAAGCATCAATCCAGTTGATGTTTTGAAGGTAATACTTCTTCACATTATTATAGGGAACATCTGTTAATCGAAAAACAAGAATTACTTTCCCTGCGTTTGAGGCTAATTCAATTTCTTTTTCTACCTGCCGTGATGAGTTAAAATTCTCAGTAAAGACGGTGATCATTATTTTACAATTTTGAATTGCATCTGTAATTGCGCCAGCCCAAACGGCTCCATGCGGAATATTCCTGTAAGCCACAAAGCAGCGGATTCCTTTTTTCTCCAAAAAGGCACAGAGGCCTGTCACAATTAATCTGTCTTTATCTGAATAGCTTATAAAAACATCATATCCCATATATTATACCTTTCTTTTATAATGTCCCTTTACACTCCTTACAAAACTTACCATTCTCCAATTTTATAGTACCCCAATTAGTACATTATATAATTCCCACTGAATCAGTATTAATGCTGTTTTAGATGAATTGGTTCAGTTGCCTTATGCTTCCCTCTGGTAACTCAATTTCCTTCTCATCGAGATTTTATTGTTGTATGGATTCCCCAAATTTGAGTAACCGTTACCGGCCAGAATAACAGCATGGAAATAATTTTTTGGATGGTCTGCTGCCCAAATACACCAACTCTGGCTTCAATGAAAATCTGCCCTCCTTTCTTTAAAAAGGGTCTCACGCCTGTGGTAAATCCTGGAATGGCTTCCATATTACGACGAGCAGCCTCATCTTCGGGGTGGATGAAATCCTGGGGATTAATCATGGTTTTCAATTGACTTTTAGCAGACTAACTTTTCAACATAGGGAAGCATAACAGGGATTACCCCCCCCAATGTTGTAACTATTGTTTGTGAATTTAATAACAATAACATGGTAAAAATACAGATTTTTTTTCTTCGGTACCCGGGTTTTAAACAAGTACTTGATTTGGCAACGAAGTCCCATGCAATGTATCATAAAGAAATATGGTATTTACCTGGAAAAAACGCCCGCTTTGACCAGCCTTCGGCGAAAAAGCATAATCAACGCAATTTGGTAATTGTTAACAAAGTAAGGTGGTCACAAAAATCGGCTTAGGTTGGTCGAAAACTCCGACTTTTCCAGAAGCGGGGTTCCAATGGAGGTAATTTCGGTTTTAGCAAATCTAAAGAAAAAACGGATTGGGCAGGATTTGGGCAACAAAATAAGTAGTTTTGAGTAGTTCCGTGTGGGTTTCACTTTAATCAGAAAATGATTAATCACAACTGGACCAACATGATAACAGAATCACTGTTTCAACTGAATAGTTCTGAATAGTATGCGGATTATTCCAGTCGATGCCACAGAAAAATCAACAAAAAACCCTGAACTTTAATACGTTCGGGGTTTTTTATTTTCAGGTTGGGCAGTTATTGGCAAGTTGCACCGGCATTCGGGCCTGATCCTTTGCTTTACAACCATCAATGCCATTGACCACGACGGGTTGTTCATCATGATGAGGTGAATTCCAGGCTTGTCATGGACTTCCTGACCATTACGGCACTGTCACCGGGAAGTTCTGTATTTCATTTTTCCCGGTACCTTCGTTTGAAACAGTTACTTTCTTATCGCTGTTCCCGTGTTGCCTAATTTCGCCTTCATTGTAGAACTCAACGGCTTTACCAGTTCTGCATTGTAGGCACCCGACGGGAAGTAAGGCATCTGCCCGTTGTTTATCTGGTAGGAGGCAATTGCATAGGTACGCGCCAGGGCTGACAGGGAGCCGGGAGTTTCAATGGCATCGACATTGGTGGCGAAAATGGAAACCGAATTGTCGCTGTTGCGCGCTATGTCATAGGTACGGAACTCCTGTGGAAAGTCCTTTATCGACGAGGTTTCAACCTCCCAGAAACCGAGTTCAGGGCGGGCCGGGTTGGGAGATGGCTGTACTGTGACCGCGTTGATGTGACGATGACCTGACATCCAAAGGATGAGATTCGGGTAATGGTGAAGCGTGTCGAGCAGCTGCTGTTCGGTTATCGGCGCGGCGGTGTTCCACAGGTTACCCCCGACGCCAACGGGGATATGCGCTGCTATGATCATGAGTTTGTCTGCGGACTGGCCGCTTTTTAGTTCCTGGATAAGCCAGTCAAACCGGGCCTGGTCAAGGGAGCTTTGCGCATATACAAGGGTGTCGGGATTCGTGTCCTGCTCGGTGTCGTCGAGCACGATGACCTTGAGAGGCAGGTCCGCCTTCGGCTCAAAAGAATAGCAGGCGAAGCCGGTGATCTTATTGTCCTGGCTGAAGCCATGTCCCCGTGGATTTGAAGTAGTGTTGAAGAATTCGCCGATCCACTCTCCCCGCTTTAATGAACGGCGGCCCGGGTCGGCAGCGATCACCCGGGGAGGAGCAGGGAAGGCCGTGACGGCGCCGGCCCCGATGATATCACCATAGCGTGTCCGCCCGTCAATGGACCCGGCGTAATATTCCGTGCCGTTCAGCCCGTTCAACGGATTGTTAAGTTTGATGATCTCTGTTCCGGTGAAATTAGGCCGGTATGCATCGGTCACGGTATACGAGCCTTTCCAGAAATGATCATGGTTCCCGAGGGCCTGGTACCATGGGATCGACTTGTCGAGCCCTTCTGCCTGGAACGGGTCCTGGTAATCATTCCCCGGCCCGGCGATGGGATCGTCCTTGGTGCCTGAATCCGGGTTGATGGGCAGTCCGTCAAGGATATCGATAAACCACCGCAGTTCATTGTACTGGGTGTTGTCGCAATCATCACCCAGCGAAATGCCGAAATCAAACTTGTTTTGTTTGTGCAGAACGTTGATGGTCCTGACGACAGCCTCAAGGCTCTGTGTCGTCAGCAGCATGGAGGGCGAATAGGCTCCGACATTGCCGCCATGGTATCCCAGGAAGACACACTGGGCAGGCGTCTCCTCATCGCACACATGGATGTCTGACATGGTAAAAAACCGCAGCAGGGTTGCCGCTTTTGTGACCGATGTTCCCGAATACCCGGCGGGCATGAGGTCCAGCCGTTTCTGGTATCCGATTCCCGGGCCATATTGCCAGCCTCCATAGCCATAGATCAGGAATTTTTCTATTTCACAGGGATAAATCCGGGGAGGATAAACAGAAATGATGTTCGGGACAATGGTCCTGTCAAGCGTGGTGATCCCTGCTGTTGGTCCAGGGTCGGATGTGCCGTCATCCTTCCTGCATGCGGTAATAAAAAGCAGTCCGACTGACAGTCCAATCAGCAGGTGCGACAAGGACTTGATTTGAGTATTCATGATTCCTGGGGTTAATTATAGGTAAAACTAGTGCTATGCAGAGCTGCGGGTAGATCCCGCGGTCATCCTTCTTAAAACCAGTTGCAGCAATAGCCACAACGTAAGATAAATATTTACCGGAATCCGGAAAGTTTGTTAAGGTGGCAGGAAGATAATTGAACTGTTTGTATTGCAGGCAGGTTTGTTTTTACAGATCAGTTAAAGAAACCCGTCATTAATTCTATGAAAACACAGAAAACTCAGATTGCATATCCAGTGTCGGGATGGATGAAGGGCCAGACTTCATGAAATATTCATGAAATCTGACCTTCTTCTTTCCCTTTCGTATCACTTGTTCAGTATTACCTCTTATCGTGCTGGCTTTTCAATGGCACTAATCCAGATGCACTGTTTTTCCCTTGTTTAGTCTGGGGATTCCGGCCAAGGCCGGTCGGTTTGCTTGTTATTTCTACATGTATAATTAATCCGGCACATCATTAAACCCCTGGAATACGAACTGGTAACCAGTCTGAAGGGAGATGCTGGCCGGAACCTTGCCGGGCATCAGGTTGGCAGTCTGGTAATAATACTGCACCCCGGGATAGTAGGTGTAAGCCTTGTCGGTCGGAAGATCCTTAAACCCGAACCCGCTGTTCCATACTCCTGTCGCGTTGTTAAAGTTTCTTCTTACCACATCGCCGCCAACATAGTCCACAAAAACCGACCAGTCAATTCCTTCCGGAATGGTGGTACCGATGTTCACCGTCATATCGACCCCTCCGTTTCCCTGCATCCCATAATAGGCCTTATACCAGGCCCATGCGTGCAGCGACCAGCCGATGCCGGTTTCCTGGGAAGTTTTTACCTTGTTGTATAAATTGTCGACCACGATGTAGTAATTCTCGGTATAGCTGGAAGTCCCCGAAAACTTCATCAATCCAGGGGTGTTGTATGGATAGGTGTAGGCGATGCCTGACGTCTGGTAATACAGTTTATAGTTGCTGCTGGTGGTGGCAGCAAGCGGGGGACGCGCCGTAGTGCCATTGACGATATAGGTTATATGACTGTTAAATGTGCTGAAATCAAAGCAATCCAGTTTGCCCGTGCTCTGCCAGCCGTTGCTGATGGGATCGTTTGTGAGAGCCATATAGCCCCATGGCCAGGCGGCTGCGAAATATCCGAATTGAAAGGTGCACAGGTCTGTCTTTGTTGTGGAGTATTGCTCCGGGTTTTTGGGATTGTAGTACAGCGGGGTCACACTCCCGGTAATGGGAACATAATGTGTCCACGGACTAAGGTTGCCGTTATCGGTCACGGTGATGGTCTGTTTCCCCGTTGCCCAGGTGGTGTCGGGGCTGTTAAACCTGTATACATTCCAGATATTGTCGTGTGAGCATACCTTATCCGATGTCCACCAGGTGTATGGGATCAGGCTTGGCATCATGGTTGAATTCGCACTCAGGGTTTTAGACCCTATTGTGACGGTGAGGTTGGCGGCGGGAGCGGTGCCGTCGGGTCCGTAGCGGCTTGGCACTGTGATATGGCCCCCCATGACCGGGGAGTGTCTCACCAGCCCATTTGTCAGCAGGTTGGCCACAAACTGCGCGCGGGCAAGCGGGTTGTAAAAAAAGTCGTCGGGAGCCAGCCCCGCTGTTGCATAGGGCATATCGCGGACAAAATGGTCCTCGTTGCGGTATTCGTTCAGGTTGGCAGCCAGGTAGTCAACCGTCGACAAAAAGGTGCTGATCTCAGGAGTGATAGAAGGAACGACGGTCCGGTTCCAGAAGATGGTGTCCAAACCAAGCGTGTGCAGCGAATCGTACATATAGGCGGCATTGACCTTTATCGTGGCGGCCTGGAACTGGTAGTTTACCACCGTCAGGAAGTAACTTTCAAGCATGATGTAAGCATTCATGGCGTCTGTGGAATCATGGATCTTTCCCTTGCAGGCGTTGATCAGTGTCTTGGCGTAGGCCCTCAGTGCGTTGTTTCCTGGAATCGTCGGGCACAGTTCACTTTTCATCAGACCGATAATTTTCCCCATGGAGGTGGGGGCATTATCCGTATAGACGTTTTCTGCGTAAGTACGGACCTTGCTCTTCGCGAAATCCATACGGGCAATGTTGATCGGATCCTGGGGATTTTGTTTGTAATCGCTTGCCGTTTTTGCGTAAAACATGAACTCCGTTTGGTCAGAATTCCCCATGTCTGATTGAATCAACGAAATATAGTCGTTGAGCTTACCGGTCGAAAGACAGGATGTCAGCTTGTCGACATCGGTGGCGAGAAGGGTCAGATTGTTTCCCATGGCTGTGATCATATTCGTCAGGATCGTAGTTTGCCCAATCAACGTGAGCAACATCGAGTTGATCGTATCGTAGGGAGACACCTTGACAGAATTCTTGGCAATGTCCCAGATCAGTTTACCCACCTCTTTCATCGGACCGGCCGTCACCCCCGGGGTACTGCTTTTAAGTCCTCCGATCCCGTTGATGACATGCCCGGGGAACTCCTGCTGGCTCATGGTCTCGAAGTTCGACATGATATGGATCGGCCTGTTAGTAAATACTACAGCGTTCGCGGACGCGGGGGTGGGCGTTGGCGCGGGTGTACTGTTGGTTGCATCATTAGTCTTTCTGCAGGCAATGGAAAGAACCAGGATCAGCATCGTCAGGATGGCGGCCGGGATGAGTTTTTTCAGCAATCGTCGGGTTTTCATAAAGAGGGGTTTTTAGAATTCGGATTTTTTCCGTTAACTGCCATCAAATGTATTTCACATGATCCGATGCGGCCGCATAAAAGGTAAAATAAAGCACCCATAACGTAAAAAAGACTGAATGGAATCATATCTTTGCACAAATCTCACAGGAAAATCAAGGGTTGTGTAAAATAATTTACTAATAAGGAACCATAACATTTTTTTAATGGCCAGGGTACTCTTTTTGATTTCTCCCGTTTTCATATGCCTTTTCTGGGCGATGGCACTGATGGCTGACAGGAGGAAATTTCCGGCACCCCGTAGATTCCTTGCGATTTTTTTACTGTTTACCGCGTTTATCTTTACTGCTCATTTTTTATATTTTGCAGCGTATCCGGATATATATCCATGGTTTGACATCCCCTTGCAATGGATAGCCATGTTCATTTTTCCCCTGTTCCATATTTACTTCCGGCTGCTCACAGTGGATGACCGGTTTTCTTTCAGGAAACATATAAAGTACCTGGCCATTCCCTTCTTTGTCGGGTTGAATTATTTTATTGCTGTCATGATGACGCCCCATGATGATTACCTGGCCTGGCTTTTTAAAGGCCCCGGGATCCCTGTCTCAGGGCATGTTTATTATCTTGAATTAAGCCGGACGGTTATCCGGGTCGTTTTTCCTGTTCTTTTAATGCTTGCCCTCATCGCCAACTACCGGTTGATACAAAAACACGGGAAGAGGATGGGGGAGTTTTTCTCGGATGTTCATGATGAAAAAAACCGGGCAGCACGCATCCTGAATTTTTCCATCCTGGGGATAAGCCTTGTTTCGCTGGTTATCACCACGATGGGCCGGGACCATGTGATGTCGGACGACCGTTACATCTATTTTGCATGGTCGGGATTCTCCGTCATTTTATATACACTGGGGTTGCTCGGAATGAGCCAGCGACCCATCAACCCGGCGTATGACCCGGCAGAAGTCAAGCAAACCGAATACTCCGACCTCCCCGTACCCGTGCTGAATGATCTTGCGGAAAGGATAAAAAATGAATTTAAACTAAACAAAATTCATCTTGACAATGAATTGAATATCATGGATGTTGCAAAAGCGATCGGCACCAACAGGAGTTACATCTCCTCAACGATCAATAAACGGTTCAATCAGAATTTTTCCGTCTTCGTGAACAGTTACCGCATCGAGGAATTTAAACTGTTGAGTAAACAGGATAGAAAAATCACTGCCGAAGCGCTTGCCAATAATTGTGGATTCGGCTCGGTCAACTCCATGAAACGTGCCATATTAAGCCAGACTGGCCTGACATTCTCGGCGATGCGAAAAAAGATCAGAGAAGACTGCTAAACAGTTTCCATCCCGGTTTCAGGACAAGGTCGGATACGTGGGATGGATGTCGGAAATTATCGCAATCGTATAAACATTTCTACCCGCTACAACCGGAGCAGTGTTGCTGTCACGCTTCAGGGAGTTGGTGTTTAACAAAAATAATAAAGGCATGATGACCCATGACCTGAGAAGGGATCCGGTTCTTGTTTTCATGACAGGAATTAGTGTCATTAATGGTATTTTATTCATAAACGCACCAGTATTAGAGGCATAGAGGGAGGGATGACCAAAATGGCGGCTGTGACAATTCAGAATGGAAATGTATGTCGTTTTTAATTGGATTCACCATGGCAGTGTAAAAAGGTTTCCTTTTTCAAAAAGCCAGGCTCTGCAGTACTCTTTTGAACATAAATCAAACGGGCCCTTTTTTGGGTCGTTTGAGATAGTAAGCAGAAAATGAAAGATTTATATTAATTGATTGAATTTCGAAACACCCTATTCTGATTGTCAGCAGGGTGTTTGTCAGATCCGTATTTACTCTCCTTTACGATCAGTGTTTTATTAAGGACGAAAGGTCGGAAAGATCATCTCTTTTCCTGACCGGGCTGCATCTTAAGGTCACGCTGGTCCCTGAATTCACTTGGCGTTATCCCCGTGAATTTCCTGAAGGCAGTATTGAAGGTTGATTTTGACGCAAAGCCGGCCATGATGGATATCCCCAGGATCGAATATTTATCGTTTGCCGGGCTGGTCAGCAGCATCTTGGCTTCGTTTACCCGGTAAGAGTTTATGTAATGGTAGTAATTCTGCTGGTAAAACTCGTTGATGATCTGGGAGATGTACTTACTGTTTGTTTCAAGCCGTTGTGCAAGGTGGTCGATGGTCAGGTTGCTTTGGGTGAAGACCTTCTCGTCCTGCATGAGGGTTTCCAGCTTTTCGGCCAGCACCCTTTTCTGGTCATCGGTCATGGTGGAACCCTGGTATTTGATCGTCTGGTTTACCGGTAACCCAGGATCGGGGGGGATGTCAACCGGCAATGACCCGGCCTCATCGCCGGGCACAGCCGGCATCCCGTCATTTATTGCCGGGGCGCCGACGGCAATTTCTTTCTGGTTCAGCCCGCGCATACCGGCATACAGGGTGATACCCAGCATTGAAACGGGATAAAGGATCCCGGCCACATAGTGCTGCCTGAATCCGATCACATAAAGCAAATTGTTGATAATGAAAAAAACCAGGAACGATATCATCACCGACCTGGTCCACCCGGTATCAATTTGTTCGGTGGAAGAATAATGGTTTTCGATAAATTTGAGATGCCTCCGGTACTGCCTGATCGTCAGGACAAGGTAAAACACCAGCTGGATATTGATGACCACGTAAATGGCCGCAACATAAATGGTGAAGAGGTAGATGATCAACCCTCCTGCCGGCCGGGAACCGAAGGAAAAGGAGAGGTACTCGGTTTTTTGGGCAGATGGCAGGAAAAGGAAAGGGGTGTTCAGCAGGAGGATCACTGCGGCCGGGAGGAAATGGCTGGCAAGCCTGGCCGTGAACCTGAAGTTATGACGGGTGACTGAAAGGATATAAAGATAGAATGTGGGGATGAAGCTGAGGATGACAGGGAGGATTGGGTAATATAGGAATGAGATGGCATGGAAGGCCTTGAGCCGGTAGAGCAGGTTGAAGGCAAAATAGATGGAAAGCAACAGGTTAAATAACCCGAAAATGACCCTGGATGATCCGCCTGAATCAGCCCTTGCCATAAAGAGCAGGATGGCAAGCACTAGGCACTGATATACCGGTAGCGCGTATAATTGGGTGATGAATGAATCCATAGAGGTTTCCTTTGATGCAAAGTTACGCAATTCATCTCCATTGCATGAAACTGCTTATGAAGAAGGAATTGATCATAACTCCGTTCCGCACCGGGAAAAAAAGACCGGTACAGGTGCGAATTCAGGAATCTGAACCTGTCGGCAGGATGTGCTGTTCCTAAATTGGTGACTTTTGCAGCTTAAACCTGTTTCTTAAATTCTTCCAAGATGACAAAAAGTTTCTTCTCCCAAATGTATCTTATAATATTACTGACCGTTCTCACCCTGCACGTAAAATCTCAGAATTATGTGGAAATTGGCAGCGGGACGGTTTCGAACACCATGCCGGTCTACTCAAGCTGGAATTACTCCTGGAGTTCGCTGATATACAACCATGCCGATCTCGGATCCGCCAAGAGCATCATCAAGATCGCCCTGAACTGTACCAACGGCCCAAAGACCGTGACGAACCAGAAGATCTATTTCAAACTCACCCCCAATACCGTTTATGCAAGTGCAAATTACGAGGATCCGCTGAATAACGGATATACGCTTGTCTTCCAGGGCAACCTGACCTTTGTGACAGGCTGGAATGAGATCACGCTGCTTTCCCCGATCCCATACGATGGGGTGCAAAATATTTCCATTCACTGGGAAAACCGCTGGGGAACCTCTTACGGTCCTACCTTCAACTCCACAAGTTCCTCTATCAACAACAACAAGAATTGTGGCAATGATCAGAATTTCCCGCTGCCCAGCCAGACTGGTTACCTGAATCCCTATCCCAGTTCGCTGACCAACATGCGGTTCTACTATAACGGCACCGGCCCGGTAACGCCGACCAACCCGGTTCCCGCTGATAATGCCACCGTGGTTTCTGTAAGCACCTCTCTTTCATGGCAGCTGGGGGCGAACACCACCAGCTACGACCTCTGGTTCGGGACCGACCCGCTAAACCTCTCCCTCGTGGTCAGCAATGCACCCGTCGCCGGGGCAGGCACCTACAGCTATACTCCACCCGCATTGCTGGCCGATTCAACCTGGCATTACTGGAAGGTCATCGCCAAAAACGCTACCCAGCAGGAATCATCACCTGTGTGGAAATTCAAAACAGAGGTGGTCATTGACCAGTTTCCCTATTACCAGGGATTTGAAGATTCAACCGTTTTCAACACCTACCCGGTGCAAAGCGCCTGGGTCATCACGCCCGATGTTTCCTGGTACCAGTATAATGCGCAGCAACACAGCGGGCAGCTGTGTGCAAAATCCTCGTGGTACACCGCAGGCAACGAAGCCATTCTCAGGTCGCCCAAAGTGCTGCTTCCAGCCAACTATACCATCTCCTTTTACTGGCGGAACACAACTGCAAACAAAATCGCTGCCCATGATACGACCTATTTCGAAGTGACCGGGAATGGCGGGCAAACCTGGGTAAAGGTCGATACCCTCGCACCTGCAACAGGAAATGCCGCCTATATCCAGCGAATACACAGCCTGAATGCATTTGCCGGGAATAACTGCTTTTTCAGGTTCCGCCACAGGACCGACAACAGCGCCAGCGCAGCCAACGTATACCTGGATGATATTTCAATTTACCAGACCGGTGGTTTGCCGACGCTTGCCGTTACCCCCCCGAATCAGAATGTGACCCCTCCCGCAGGGAGCACGCAATTCACTGTTACTACAACCGTTGCATGGACGGCGGTTTCGGATCAGACCTGGTGTACGGTCACTCCCGCGGGTACCGGGAACGGCACAATTTCAGCGAATTACACGCAAAACACCACTGCCTCACAGCGTATAGCCAATGTTACCGTGACTGCAGCCGGGATTTCACCGGTGACGGTTACCGTTACGCAAAGCGCCTCCGCACCCACCCTTTCGGTAACCCCGCAAAACCAGAATGTGACCTCGCCGGCAGGGAGTACCCAGTTCACAGTTACTACCAGCGCAGCCTGGACAGCGGTTTCGGATCAATCCTGGTGCACCGTCACACCGACAGGTACCGGGAACGGCACCATTACGGCAAATTACCTGGCAAACACCACCACCTCCCAGCGCATCGCCAATGTCACCGTCACGATACCCGGGATCGCACCCGTTGTGGTGACCGTGACACAAGGTATTCAGGCGCCATCTCTTTCCGTAAGCCCCCCCAACCAGAATGTGACCCCGCCAGCCGGCAGCACCAGTTTCACGGTTACTTCAAATTCCTCCTGGACCTCGGCCAGCAACCAGCCATGGTGCATTGTCACAAACGCAGGTACCGGGAATGGCACAATTACGGCTACCTATACATTAAATCCTGACGTGGCTCCCCGCGTGGCAACCATCACCGTGACCGTCGCCGGGCTGAGCCCCGTGACAGTCACCGTCACACAGGACGGTTCCGCACCCATACTGGCGGTAACGCCTCCAGTTCAGAATGTTACCTGCCAGCCGGGTACTGCCGGGTTCACCGTTACGGCCAATTTGAGCTGGACTGCCACAAGCGATGCATCCTGGTGTGTCCCGACGGCTTCGGGTTCCGGCAATGGAACACTGGCTGCCACATACCAGCAAAATGCTGCAACCCAAAACCGCACGGCCAATATTACCGTCAGCGCTGCCGGGATAGCCCCTGTGGTTGTCCAGGTGGTGCAATCGGCACCCGTAGGAATCGGTGAATTGGATAAACCCGGGTTAACAGTCTATCCAAACCCTGCAACAGGACTGGTCCGGGTAAACTTCGGCAGCCTTGACACAAGGGATGGTTCGGTTCAGATCATCAATGCCCGGGGGACTGTGATCATGCATCAGAAAATCGGGTCCGATGAGATGCAACTTGATCTTTCGACCTTTGCAAAGGGTGTTTACCTGTTGATATTCAAAGGTAACAATGCGGTTGCAAGCGAAAAGATCATCGTAAAATAGGCTCCGTTGACACAGCACTCCCTCGGGGATTTCCCGGAATCCTGCACCGGACTTTACTGTTCATGACCCCACCAGCCGGGCAGAAAATCCCGGCTGGCAATCATGTTGTGACAGAAGTTTACCTGCCGGCCGACCCATTGAGAGACCTGAAAACAGTTGAAAATAACAGCATCCAGCCTTTTTCCGGCTCGTCTGTCGAATAATCTGCCGAAAACGGCAACATGACAACTTTAAGTCATGAAGGGAATCATGACAACCGCAGTTTCTGTTAACGATACTACCGGGCTCTCATGCTATTCCCCTTGGGTTCGTGCGTAATTTCAGCAAGACCAAGAACCTCCATTAAAGGTGGAATATACATCCCGAATCTGCCGCGCAGCCCTTTCTTCAGGCCGTACCAGCCGCCAAGAGGGTTGTTTTCCGATCGCCCCCATGCTTCCACCGTGCCATCTTTGGCCGGCTTCTGCTCGTCGGCGCTGCCAAGTTCCATCCAGTCGCCATGCTGCTTCAGCATCGAATGCAGATCTTCCAGGCACCGGTAATCGTAGTGTAAAATGGTTTTTCCCACGGTGCAAACCAATATCTCTTTGCCGTCCCTGGTCTCCTTATGCATGGTAAAGTCAGACGACAAGGGTGGCGTTTTCAACACCCAAGGATTTTCTTTTGTTCCCGGTTCTGTTGTCATGGATGAATATTTTTATGGTAAGGATTTTTGTTCGTTGGTAATAAACAGTAACGGATAGTTCGGCATCCGGCATGATGTTATGTGTAATCGTGGCGATAAAGGTACAGTTTCCGGCATTCACAGGTTCGGAATTTACATGGAACTTAATATAATCTTAACACAGGTCCGGCCTGCTGGTGGATGAGCGGGAACGTGCCTGCGAAATGAAATTTATTAATCCAGGCTTTCCCGGATGGGAACCAGGGTTTTCCCGTATTCCAAAATTGCCGACACCCGCTGTAACATTCGGAATTTTATTACGTCTAATATTCCTTTGATTGGTAAAAAATTTAACCCTGTTCAATTATGAAAACTCCGAGATTCAGTTTTAAAGTTGCAGGCATGATATTCCTGCTGTTCATGGCTGTAAACGGTTTCGCCCAATTCACAACCATTGATGAGGCAAAGGATTTCATCAACGATCACCTTTCGCATTCCATTTTGCAGAAGATCGATCCTGACGGAACGGTGACCATGGGCACGCCCAGCGAAAAGATTAAATTCAACCTGCACCATGTCACCTTTAACTACAACGGCGGCAACAACGACGACAGGGTCAGGGTTGCCGGGGATAACTGCATTGAGCGCTATGAACACAAAATCCTGACGGAGAAAACAAGCCGCCAGTCGTTTTTGTGCGAATCGGAAAATGATGCCATGAGGGTGATCGATGCCTTCAGGTTCTTAAAAAAGAGGTACACGGTAGACCAGGGTACCAGCCACGCCGCGGGAAAAGCGCTGAAGACAAACGATACGACCTTCAACACAAAAACGGTTACCGAAGCCATTGATTTCATCAATGAAAATCTTACCTACTCGGTGATCACCGGAGTTGATGAAGCGGGGATCATGACGATCAACAGTCCGGATGAAACCTTCCAGGTTGACCTGGCAAAGGCTGAATTCGGGTACAATGATGCGAGCGATGGCTCGAAAGTGAGGATCTACGGCGATTTCTGCATCAGCGATAAGAAGGGCAACGGCGACCGGGAGACCATCACCCGAAAATCCTTTCAGACCCAGAACCGGGTGAAGGCCTATAAGGCGATCACAGTGCTTTATTACCTGAAAAGCACCTATGCCAATCTTGATCCGGCAAAGATCCGGGGGCTGAAAAATTTAACAGCGGCAAGGGTTGCCACCTATTCAACCCCTGAGGATGCCATCGATTATATCAATGCGCGGCTGTTGTATTCCATCATCCTGGACATTGACCATGGCGGAAACCTGACCATGAACGCACCGGAGGAGATCTACCGCTTTAATATCAACGAGGTGAAGATAACCAGCGCCCTGAATACCAAAAGCCGGTCGGAATGGTTCCCCATTGTAATCAATAATAATTCCGGCACGGGTATTTTGGTCGAAGGCCATGACGGCATCAGCAAATATGATGCTCCCGGATCGTACGACAAGATGGACGAACAGGTTTTCCAGTGCGGGAGCGCATCGGAGGTAAGGGATGTCCTGAAGGCCTTTGCCTGGATCAGGAATGCAATCAAAAAGTAAGGCTGCTGGAAAAGCTTATTTCTTGGTTGGTTCAACTTCCCACTTTTCCTTCCCGTGTTTCTCCCTGACTTTATATACAGGGGTTTTCGGGGTGAAACCGATATCGATCATCGAAACATTGCCCTGGTTGTCGAGTTTCAGCAATAATGACTGGTAAGGCATGAATTTCAGGAAAACCGGAATGGTTTTTCCCCTGAAATTTATCTCTATACTGTAGCGGTCGGTTTTGTCATTCAGCGACTGACCATATTCCAGTGGAAAGGTGAGGTGCTGCGACTTTGGATTGGCAAAAAAGAGATAGAGGCCATCATCGGTTTGCCTGCACCAGTAATCAAATTTCTCCGTTCCCGTGACCACCGGTTTGATATTGCCGAACTCCGTAATGGAGGCCTTGACCTGCGGGCACTTTTGCAGTTTTTCGACCAGTTGTTGATATTTTACGGCCGATTTATGGAACCCCGGCTCTTGCGGAATTTGTTTAAGGCATACCGGGAGACCTTGCGCGGCGAGTTCCGCTACCCGTCCCAGCGCATCGGCATCCATGTATTTTACATCCGCATAGAGCAGAGAAAAGGAAAAATCACCAACCTGCAGGCGGCCATTGTTATAAACGGCTTTCTTCAGAAATTCCCCGTTGATCCAGGTTGGACGATAGGCCTTCAACTCATCGGGCAGGTACGTGTAGCGATGTTCATATTCGCCCCAGGCCCATATAAACTGCTTATCCACGGGAAGTTCGCCGGCAATCCATTTGTCCTCAGTGGGAAGGTACACGGCCACGTCTGAAAAGGTTACCCCCATCTTCATATAAGAGGAGACCTTTTCCATGTACCGGTTGAATGCCGGGATTTCCTTTGCCAGGTTACCGCTTTTGCCCACATGGACCGAGGCATAGAATTTCACCGTATCCACTCCGGCAGGATTAAAGGGTTTTCCATGCCAGATGATCTGGTTCACGCCATTGGCAAAGAGTGCGTCGGCCACCAGTTTCAGGTCGGCCGTCTGCTCTTCGGAATGATGGATCCTTGGCCAGCCATAGAGGCAGGTAAAGGTTTCCGAGCTAACCACTTTTTTGCCTGCCAGGCCAGCGGCTGAGGCGACGATGTTGGCATAGGCAGGCTCATAAAGCAAGGCCTCCGTTTCGGGGATGTCGATGGCGGCGTAAGATGAAATGATGTCGCAGGGCGCCCCTGCGCATTGCGCCCGTGAATAGGCACCCAGCTCGTGGCTTTTCTTGGTAAAGGGTTTGTAAAACTCTTCGATCACATATTCGGAAATGAGTTTCATATAATCGTACCGTATGCTCCTGTAAGGTTCATTATTGGAGTAAAGACTGTCGCGGTAAGAGGTGAGCGGGTACTGGTACCGTTTTGCAAATTTTTCCATAAAACCGGGAGTGGAGAGGAATTTTGTTTCCACCTCCCAGGAGTCGCAAAATAGCCCGGAAAGGGAACCTTTCAACGCCGGTTTGAGGGCATTCCCGGTTCGTTC
Organism: Bacteroidota bacterium; assembly: GCA_037133475.1. Classification (GTDB taxonomy): domain Bacteria; phylum Bacteroidota; class Bacteroidia; order Bacteroidales; family FEN-979; genus CAIVAT01. The sequence continues at coordinate 36,439 of JBAXOB010000001.1, read as the reverse complement.
GGCATAATGAAAAAAGGCCTTCCGGTTCAGGTGATCGATCACGTAGCCCTTTTTCGGGTAATCCCATGACGCGGCGATATCCTGTCGCCACGAGGGGTCGGTCATGTTCATGGCAGCTTCACCAAACGGCACCTTCGTGTCGCCGAAAGGCCAGAGCGACCCAAAGGTAAAGTCACACCCGAGCCCGAGGCTGTCGGCGCAGTGTTTGGCATAGGCTACCATGCTGCTCCACTCCGGGCTCAGCCATTCCTGTCGGGGAGTGTAATGGATGGTGTCTTTCTTCATCCGGTTCAGCGGGTAAACCCAGGCAATTTCAACCCCGCCAAAGCCGTTGTTTTTAAGCCAGCCAAGATTGTCGGCAACCGAGGCTTTGTCGATCACCGAGGCAAACCACCACCAGCGTGTCCAGGGACGTGCGTCGACGTATATATGCGATGAGGCGAGGCCGGGCATGATACGGGTGGCCTTTTCCTGGGATTTTGCAGATATCATGAGGGTCAGCAGGAGGATGGCTGAAATCAGGATCTTTTTCATAGGGAGATGGATGGAATGAGAGGCAAATATAGGAAGATTGGGGTTGAAATCCTTTTTCACCACTATAGTCACAATAGAACACATTAAGAATAAAGGAGGAAAAATTCTTTATCAATTGTTCCCTAATGGGCCTATTGTGGTGAGAAAACTTTGAGATAACGACCCGATTCGTACCTTTGCACAATCTTTATTTAGTTTAAATTCATCCTCTGATGAAAATCATGAAATTTGGGGGGACCTCCGTAGGAACCCCGGAAAGGATCAGGTCGGTTGCGCAACTGGTGACCGGGACCGGCGAACCGCTCGTGGTGGTGCTGTCAGCCATGTCGGGCACCACCAACAGCCTGGTGGAGATTGCCGGCCTGCTTGGCACCGGCGACCCGGATGCGGCGCACGATAAGATCCGGGCCCTGGAACTCCGGTATGAAGCCGTTGTTCAGTCGTTATTTGAGACAGAGCCGTTCAGGGAGCGGGGGAGAGAGATGATCCTCACCCATTTTAACTACCTGCGTTCATTTACGCAGGATCTCTTCACGGCCAACGAGGTTAAATGCGTGCTGGCCCAGGGGGAGCTGATCTCGTCAGCCCTGTTCCAGTTTCACCTTGAGGAGGAGGGGATTCCATCGGTGCTGCTGCCGGCACTGAACTTCATGCGCATCGACCGTGAACAGGAGCCCGACCAGTATTATATCCGGGAGAACATCCTCAGGGAGATGGAGAGATACCCGGAGAACAAGTTGTTTGTCACCCAGGGATTCATCTGCAGGAACGCCTACGGCGAGGTTGATAACCTGCACCGGGGGGGAAGCGATTTCTCGGCCTCCCTGATCGGTGTCGCGCTGAATGCCCCGGAGGTGGTTATCTGGACCGATATTGATGGCTTTCATGACAATGACCCGCGTTATGTGGAGAACACCCACGCCATTGCCGCCCTTTCCTTTGACGAAGCGGCCGAACTGGCCTATTTCGGGGCAAAGATCCTCCATCCCTCCACAATCCTGCCAGCCAAGATTGCCGGGATCCCGGTGATCATCAAAAATACGATGGATCCCGCTGCGGCGGGAACGACCATCTCGGAGCTTTCCTCAGGAAAAGGAGTGAAGGCCATTGCGGCCAAGGATGGCATCACGGCGCTGAGGGTCAAGTCGGGCAGGATGTTGCTTGCCTATGGTTTCATGCGCAAGGTGTTCGAGATATTCGAACTGTATAAAACCCCCATCGACATGATCACCACCTCGGAGATCAGCGTGTCGCTTACCATCGACGACCTTGCCAATCTCGGCCAGATCGTTGAGGACCTGCACCATTACGGCACCGTGGAGGTCGACCATGACCAGACCATCATCTGCGCGGTCGGGGAGGGGATTGCATCCGAGACAACGACCGCTGCCGGGCTCATCAAAGCACTGGGAGAGATTCCCGTGAGGATGATCTCCTACGGCGGCAGTGAGAACAACATTTCGATCCTGGTCCCGTCGGCTTTTAAAAGCCAGGCGCTCAACGCCCTTAGTTCCCATCTGTTCAGCCATTGATCCCCATTATATTCAACGATGTTCAAGGAAGAAATCACCGGAAAGTTCAGCTCAATACCGACACCATTCTACTATTATGACCTCGGCCTGCTCAGGCGCACCCTGTCGGCTTGCTCGCAGGAGGCCGGAAAATACGGCTACCAGCTTCATTATGCCCTCAAGGCCAACTCAAATCCCGAAATCCTCACCCTCATCAGTGGCGCCGGTTACGGCGCCGACTGTGTAAGCGGCAACGAGATCACGGCGGCTGCGGGCAGCGGGTTCAACCCGAAGCAGATCATGTTTTCGGGTGTCGGCAAATCGGATGAGGAGATCAGGCTGGCCCTGTCATTGGGCATACAAAGCCTGAACGTGGAATCATGCCAGGAGATGGTGGTCATCAATGAAATAGCTTCAGGGATGGGGCTGCAGGCGGATATCTCCCTGCGGATCATCCCCAATGTGGATGCCCGCACCCACCGGTACATTACCACCGGGCTCGAGGAGAACAAATTCGGGATCCTTCCCTGGGAATTCGACCATGTTTTGGAAACGCTGAAAACCCTGGAACATCTGCACCTGAAAGGACTGCATTTCCATATAGGCTCGCAGATCACCGACCTGGATGTATTCAAAAGCCTTTGCCACCGCGTGAATGATATCAACGGCTGGTTTATCGCAAACCAGGTTTTCCCGCAAATCCTCAATGTAGGCGGCGGGTTGGGAATCGACTACCATGAACCCGACAAGAATCCCATCCCCGGGTTTGCCTCCTATTTCAACATTTTTAAGAAATTCATCGAACTGCAGGGCAACCAGCAGCTTCATTTTGAACCGGGCAGGGCGCTGGTCGGGCAGTGCGGCAGCCTGGTCACCCGGGTTTTATATGTAAAAAAGGGGATCAGTACCCGGTTTGCCATTGTCGATGCCGGGATGAACGACCTGATCCGGCCGGCACTTTACCAGAGTTACCATAAAATTGAAAACCTTACCTCATCCGGGATTATAGAGAAATATGACGTGGTGGGGCCGATCTGCGAATCATCCGACTGTTTCGGCAAGGCTGTTTCGCTGCCTGAAACCAGCCGGCATGACCTGCTGGCCATCAGGTCGGCAGGGGCCTACGGACAAACCATGGCCTCCCGCTACAACCTGCGCGACCTGGCCGCCGCGGTCTATTCGGAGGATGGGTTAAACCGTTAGGCTGGCTTTCAAATCCTACCAGATCTTCACCATCAGGCTGTCGGGCTTCCACATGGCTTCGCCCGTTTTAATCCCGAAAGTTTTAAAGAATTCCGGCATATTCGACAGCGGCCCTAGCACGCGGAATTTGGCGGGGGAGTGTACATCGCTGCGTACCTGGTTTGCAATCCCTTCGGGCCGGTCGTTGATCATCCAGGCCAGGGCATATCCCAGGAAGAAGCGCTGGTCGGGATCGAGGCCGGCAATGATCTCCCTGTTTTTATACTGGTTTGTTTTTTTAAAGGCTTCGTAGCCCATCACGATCCCGCCAAGGTCGGCAATATTCTCCCCCTGGGTCTGGTCGCCTTTGACATGCAGCGTATCCACGGCGATGAAGTTGTTGAACTGGCGCACGATCTTTTTGGTCCTGGCAAAGAACCTGACGCTGTCGTCGATGGTCCACCAGTTGAACAGGTTGCCTTTTTCATCGTATTTGCACCCCTGGTCGTCAAAGCCATGGGTAATTTCATGGCCGAAGGTCGATCCCCCGATAACGGAATAGAGAATGGCGTCATCGGCCAGTTTCCGTTCAAAACCGGGCACGATGATATTGCAGCCGGGCACCACGATCTCGTTGTTGGAGGGGTTGTAATAGGCATTGTAGGTCTGGGGTTCCATATCCCACTCGGTACGGTCGACAGGCCTGCCATACTTGGAGATCATGTAGCCGAACCACCATTTGTTGGAGCTGATGGCATTGCCGACATAGGAGGAACGGTCGATCTGCATGGCCGACATATCCTTCCACTTGTCGGGATAACCCACCTTGATGATCACGGCATCGAGTTTTTTAAGCGCCTTCACCTTGGTGGTTTCGCTCATCCATTCGAGCGATTTGATTCTTTCCGCGTATACCGTCTTGATGGAATTGCCGATTTCCGTCAGCTTTTCCTTCGTCCCTTTCGGGAGATATTCATCCACATAGATCTTTCCGATCAGTTCGCCAAGGGAGCCGTCGGTTTGTTCGACAACCCGCTTCCACCGGGGTTTTGGTTGAGGAATGCCGCGAAGGGTGGTTGAATAGAAACTGAAATATTCGTGATAGGTCTTATCATCCAGGAACCGGGCCAGTCCACGGACAAGGTGGAACCGGAGGTAATTTTTCCAGACCTCGAGCGGGAAGGCTTTCAGCTGTTTGTTCAGGGCGGTTAAAAATTCGGGCTGGCCTACAATGACCGTATCAACCTTCTTCAACCCGGTGCTTTCGAAGAAGCGGGACCAGTCGAAATCGGGGGTCATCTGTTTCAGCTTCGCAACCGGGTACTTGTTGTAATTTTTAAGCGGATCCCGTGTATCGGCAAGGGTACGCGATCCGGCAGCCAGGGCGGTTTCCACCTCCATCACCTTCGTGGCAGCCTCTTTTGCCTTCGGGTCGGGATACCCCATGATTTTAAACATGCTGGCAAGATGTTCGGTGAACTTGCCCCTGATCGTCACAGCCCGTGGGTCCTTATCGAAATAGTAGTCGCGGTTGGGAAGGCTTAACCCGCCCTGGTTGATAAAGATGGCGTGTTTGCTGCTGATACGGTCATCCTGCCTGACATCGAAGCCGCACAGCGGCGATCCTGCAACCGAATGGATATAGGCCGCCACCACCGAGAGGTCGGCCAGGTTTTTCACCGCGTCGATCTTGTCGAAATCGGATTTAAGGGCCGAAATCCCCTGTTTGTTGAGGTTGACACTGTCCATCCCGCTAAAGAAAAAGTCGCCGATTTTTTGCTTGTTGCTTCCCTTCGGCTCGTTGGGCAGGGCAGCGGAAGATTCGCAGATATGCCTGACCTGGCTGTTGATGGTATCCTGGATGAGCTGCCACAGCCCGTTGCTTTGTTCACTTGCCGGGATCGGGTGCTCTTTAAACCACTTACCGTTTGCAAACAGGAAAAAATCGTCGCCGGGTTTGACGGTCGAATCGATATTTGAAACCAGGGGATCGGTACTTTGTTCCCTGTTTTTCACACTGCGGGAATTACAGGATACCATAACAACCAGCAGGGCGGCTGTCATCAAAAATAGAATGCGGTTTTTCATGGGGTTACGTTTTTCTGTTTTTAGGATCAGGCAGAAAACCGGGTAAAAATAGGAGAAATGGCCGTATCCCCGAAATAAACTCGATGAATCCGGTGAACTAAACGATATGAAGATGATTCCGAAAGTCTTTCAGCAGGTACCTGGAAGGTTCAGTGCCTGAGTGCAACCAGCAGGGCGCCGGTAATGTAGGCCGCAATCCACCAGATATAGGCTCCAAGGGAGTACCAATGGGTTCCGCCGGGAACCCTCACCGTGCTGCCATATTTCCGGTAATAGCGCCAGACCAGGATTGAATCGATGAACATGCCTGCCAGCGATGAATAGCCCAGGATACCGTGAAGGGTAAAGGCGCCATGACTCGATCCGAGGATCATAAAGGCGGTTGCCGTAATGTCGAGCAGAACTCCCAGGGTGAGGAAGGTCAGCACTCGCGGTTTAACGAGGCGCAGGCGCTGTTCGGTGATAATGGCCACGCTGTAGCAGACCAGGGCCGACTGTACGGTGATGATACCGGTAAGAGAATATAGATTCATGTTGAACAAAGTTAATTAAAAAACAGCTGGCATTTTTACGGCATCCTGCGCCCCTTCCGGGTTCTCGGAACGGTCAATCTTCACGAGGGAATGAAAGTGGGATTGATCGGCGATAAGCCGGTCGGCATTGCCGTAAACACACAGTACATCCTGATTTAATATATCTGTGACAAGTTGTGTAAATCCGCGGATATCCTCCGGCGTGGTTGACAGCACATCATCCCGGTCGCGTTGCATCTCTTCGGCCGTACGGCGCGAGAAGAACATACTGACTGCCTGGTCCCCTTTTTGCGAAGGGGTGAGCGGCGAATCCATCTCCGAAATGGTCCCGATGATATACCGGCTCATCAGCTGCGGGTCGGCATCAAAGGAGGCCAGGTACCCGATGGTGTTCCGGTAATTTTCCAGGGTGCTTGCCAGGTTCGGGTCGCGGTAGGAGTTGAAGGTAAAATTCCCCGAAGGCGAAATGGAGCTGAACCCTCCGTAGGCCCCGCCAATGACCCGGATACGGGTTTGGAGCCAATCGGTCGAAAGTACCTGGTTGAGCACGCGCATTTTCGCACTCCAGGAATATCCCAGTTTTTTGTAGTTATAACCGCTCAGCACGTATTGCACGTTTGAGGCAGCCTGCAATCCCTCGTTTCCCTTTTCAAGGCTGAAGTTCCACTGCTCATATTCAGGTTTACCCTGTGGCAGCTGCCGTGCAATGAAATTCAGGCCATTCCCGAAAGCAACCTGGTCACGTTTTTCACCTGTGTAGGATACCGTCATGTTGTTCCAGGTAAACAGCAGGGAAGCCACCTTTTTCAGGTTGGCACAGATATCAGGCGCCACAGTGTCAAAATTCCGCATCAGGTCCGACACAAACCAGTAATAGGAGAGCCCCCCGGTCAGTTCGTTGAACATCCCGTTGTTGCTGAAATAGGAGGAAAGACGCCTGCTTGCGACATGGTACCCGTTGCCCTTTACCTGCGAATCGAGTTGGGAATGATGGCGGAACAGTACCGACTTCAGCCGTTCAATATCATCATACAGGGTTGAATCAAGGATCTCCTCCGCCAGCTCAAAGAGCTTTCCAACCTTGTAGTTTATGGCCTTCGAGGTGACGACGAATTTGGGGATCAGCTGGTTGTCGTCCGATTTTAAGTGGTAGGTGCGGAGGGAGGTGAAAAATCCGCCTGTATGAATATTCAAGGCCTTGTTCAGGTCGCCAAACGAATAATTTTTCGTGTTCAGCGTACCGATCAGTTGCGACAGGAGTGAAGCATAGGGTATCAGCTCCATGGGAATCACCCGCAGATCGAAAAAGAGGTTAACATAAACCACGTCGTTGGTGAACTCTTCATGCGCAAGCACCGGGATGCCGGAGATGTTCTGTTCATCGACGCCATAAAAGACGGCCCTGGGATCGATGTCGCCGATTTCAAGCATGGGGATGGAGGCAAGGGCCTCGGGGGAGTCTTCCCGCTGCTGGTAACCGATGAGGGCTTCGGTTTCGGAAATAAGCGTGTTAATTGCATTTTCGTCGAGTTCCGACTTGTAGGTTGCAAGGTTTGCCTCCAGCTTCGCCTGGCGTTCCTTTTCAAGTCCGGGCAGGGGTTCCAGGCTCAGCATGAGGGAGTGGGGATTGTCGAGAAAATAGCGGCTGATGATCGTTTCAAGGTAATCGGTGCTGAGTGCCTTTTTCACCTCTGTCAGGGCAGTTTCATATTCAAGCCCGCCAAAGGGATCATCCCCGAAAAACCAGCCGGGGAGAACCATGTTCAGGTAGGTAAGCCCTTTTTGCGCATCATCGCCTTCGCGAAGGCGGAATTCGATCCGGTTGATCACCCCTTCAATCTCCTCCTTGTTCAGCCCCTCTGCAACCGCCTTTTTCAGGGTTGCGGTTACCACCTCCATGAATCTTTGCTTGTCGGCGGGGTTGGCATTGATGGCGGCAATCAGGACCGCGTGTTGTTTGAAATTGGATGAGGAGCCCGACACATCCTGGCCGATTCCGGCCTCCTGGAGTGCCAGGCGTACCGGGGCAGATTCCTGGTTTACCAGGACCTCGCAAAGGATATCCAGGGCCAGGGTCAGCGCCAGGTCGGTGTTGTGCCCGGCCACAAAATTATAGGTCAGGAAGGTCTGGTTTTCTACATCCGACGCCTCCATCAGCGGGTAATAGGCAGTAACCTCCTTCATGGCCGCGAAGGGGGGTTGGTCGTCGATGGTGATGGCATTCCCTGTTTTTTCAAACCGGGTCAGGTAGGCATTGTCGATAAACTTCAGCTCCTGGTCGAGGTCGGCATTCCCGTAAAGGAGGATATAGCTGTTTTCGGGATGGTAATTTTTTTTATGAAATTCAAGGAATGATTCCTGCGTGAGCGTCGGGATGGCCTCCGGGGTTCCCCCCGATTCAAAACCGTAGGCATTGTCGGGGAAGAGATGCTTGAAAACCTGGTACCACAATTCACGCTGCGGGTTTGAAAACGACCCCTTCATCTCGTTGTAAACCACGCCTGTGTAGTTCACCGGTTCGTCTGCGGCAGTTAATTCGTAATGCCAGCCCTCCTGTTTCAGGATCCGGGGATCGTCATAGATCAGCGGACTGAAAACGGCATCGAGATAGACATGCATCAGGTTGAAATAGTCTTTGTCGTTCATGCTGGCCACCGGGTACATGGTATAATCCTTGGAGGTAAAGGCGTTGAGGAAGGTGCTGAGCGAACCCTTCAGCAGGACGTCGAAGGGACTTTTCACCGGGAATGATTTGGATCCGTTCAGTACCGAATGCTCCATGATGTGCGGGGCGCCGTTATCCGATTCGGGGAAGGTCTTGAACCCGATACTGAAGGTCTTGTTTGTATCCTCCGAAGCAATCTTTAACAGGCGGGCTCCGCTTTTTACATGTTCAAAGCAGAGGCAGCCTGCATGAATTTCCTTGATAAAACGCTGCTCTTTAAGCCGGAAACCATGGTAAATAGTATCCTGAATATATGTGGTGGCCATAATTGTGTTTCAATTGGGTGACAAAGATAACGCAACATTGATTAAACAATTTTGGCGCAGGAGAGATATTTAATGATAGTTTTTCTTATTGCCCTTTCACTTTTTTCAGGCTGGGTTTCAGCGAATCGGGCCACAACCTTATCTGCTTTGCGATCACAGCCTTCACGGTCGAATCTCCCAGGATGGTCCAGTCGACCGTTTGCTGGGTGGTAGTGCGGTCGGCTGAGTAGTGGAAAAACAGGACCGCTTTCACTGCCGGGTAGTTGGCGGGAATTCCCGACAGGGCCTCTTTGAACCAGTCGGCGCGGTTTCCACCAACCGTGAGGCAACCAAATTCGGTGATCATGATGGGTTTCCCGTATTTGGCAAGTTCGGCATAATGGGCGCCGAACATCTCGGCGAAGGTCCACCATTTCGACCAGATGGCTACCGTTCCGTAATTGAGGATGTTGACCCCGACCCAGTCGACATATTTATCACCGGGGTAAAAGGCGTCGAACCAGCCGTAGGAGGGGTGGGGAGACCATATCCAGAGGATGTTTTTTGCACCGATGGCGGCAAAGATCTTATGGACATGCTTCCAGGCCGCCACATAGTCTTTAGCCGTGTTGTTCTGCGGCCCCCAGGGGTAACGGTAAGGGTCGTTCATTTCATGACCAAGCCGGATGAAGATGGTCTTGTTCATACTTTTGGCCTCGGTGGCCCAGGTGGTGATATAGGCATCGTATTTCCCTTTGGCGATATCAGCCATACCCCCTTTATCGCGTTGTTCGGGTTTGCGCAGTTTTGGGAATTGTTCTGCGTCAAAGTCGGAGAGCCAGGGCTCCCAGGTGATCACCGGGACCGATCCCAGTTCAAAAATAGCCTTTACCTGGTCTCTCGGGAATTCCTGTTCAGGCTTGCTGCCCCAGGCACTGTAAATATGGAGAAGGGCAAAGTTCGTACCCAGCGATTTTTCAAGGCTGAAGGCGTTGTCGAACGACTGGGTCGAAAGATTGTCATAGAGTCCCAGGAATACGGGCTTGCTGCTGCGGAACATCTCCGGGTTTGTAAGGTAAGGCTGGAACCAATCCAGCTTGTCTTTCCGTTTATCCGACCGCTGCTCGATGATGATCCTGTTTTCTACATCGGTCACCATATTTCCAGCATGGTCGAGCAGGTTTGCCAGCGGCCCGCGCGACTTGGTTCCCAGGTAGGTAAGCAGCAATACTATCAGGATGCCGGCAGCCAATGCCATCAGGACGAACAGGAGCCGGTGCGTGCGTTTTGCCATTTGTGGTTATTTGATTTTGTTTATATCGATTGATTCCCAGGGGTCCTCCTCTTTAAGCTTGCGCGATTCCCAGGCGGCATAAAGTCCGCCCGAGGCAACCAGTGCCGCTAATGCGGCAAAGCCGATCATGCCCCAGGTTTTTTCGGCAGTCAGCACCAGTTCGCTCTCGGGTGTAAGAAACCGTCTTGTGACAAAAACGGCTGTAAAGGTAAAGCCAAACAGGATCACCTGCATCCACAGTGGCCGGGCAAAGGGGGTGAAGCCGGTAACCGCCTGTTTCGAGGTGGGGATATAGGGAATATCCACATTCACCAGGGCGAGCAGGAAGCCGAGCAGGTAAACAGGGTAACTGGCATATTTCAGGAACATCCCCCTCCACTGGAATCCGCGTTCGGTCTCGGGATGGCACATCCAGCGCTGGACATAAATATAGATGATGGCGGAGATGATGGCCACATAGGAGCCATGGATCAGGAAGTCGACGAACGACATGTTGGCGGGCTGTATCCCGGAGGCAAAGAACAGGAACGGGATGACGGTAAAGAAGAAGGAGGTGAGGCCGACCAGGTAGTAGGTGCCGATCACCGAATAGGAGAGTTTCTGCCAGGTTGTAAGGGTTTTGAAAATCTTGGGGATCTCGACGAAGGCAACCTCGAAGACACCGCGCGACCACTTCAGCTGTTGTTTGCAAAACGACCCGAAATCTTCGGGAACCAGGCCGCGGCTGACAATGACCGGGTTGTAAACCGAATGCCATCCCGCGGCATGAAGCCGGATGGAGGTGAGCAGATCTTCCGCCAGTCCAACCGCGTGGCCCCCGATGCTTTCCAGCGCTTTGCGGCGGAAGGTGCAGTTGGCGCCGATGGCCACGGCACAACCTTTCCCGTGAAGCCCCATCTGGGTGGGTCCATAAAAGGTATAGGTCTGTTCCGCCGCACCGCGGGCGGTAAAGGAGCGGTATTGATTGTAATAGGCTTGTGATACCTGCACAAACCCGACAGTTTCATCACGGAAGTAGCCCAGGGTCTGGTCGAGGAATTCAGGAAACGGGATGTGATCAGGGTCAAGGACCAGGATAAAATCCTCAGAGGTCATCCCCAGTGCGCGGTTGATCTTCCCCGCTTTTGCCCCGGGCGTGTTGGTAAGCTGCAGCAGCACGGCGCCATGTCGTTCGGCAACATCCCTTACCCCCTGGTCGGTGCGGTCGGTTAGCAGGTAAGTGGTATGCGGGTATCGAACCCGCAGGCAGGCAGCAAGGGTTTTTTCGAACATCGGCAAGGGCTCGCCGGCAGTGCAGGTGGTGAAGATCGCCACGCGGAGGCCCTCTTCAGCCACCGCCTGATGCGGCTTTCGGATATTCAGGTAGTTCACCCAGATCAATACCAGCCGGACAATTCCATACCAGAAAACCATGCTGAAGATCACGAAAAACCAGAGGTTCTCAATGTGTTCCCGTCTGAACCACCAATCGGCAAACCTTACCAGGCTGATGACCCCTGCAAGCACGAAAATAAGCAGGATGAACCTGTCGGTCCTGCTAATGCCACCGGCCTCCCTGAAAATCCAAAGGTCACGTGAGGACTTCTGCATTTAAAAGCGTTTGCGCAAAGTGACGGAAAAACTCCCTGTTGTATAATAGATGGTCTTGCTGTAGTCGGCCTGGGCGTGCAGGTCGATGCTGCCCGACACCTGCCAGTCCATCCCGGCATTCACGCTGACTGGGTTAAACGACTTCTTCTCCGAAGCCTGCTGGATGACGATGGAGTCGGAGGCATTTTTATCCAGAAAAAGATAGGGATACTGGGTGGTTGCATAAACGCCTCCGTTGATATTCACCGTGAATTTCAACCTTTCAGCCGCCCTGAATTGGATGATCGCCAGCAGGGAGTGGACCTGCTGGTCTTTTGGGGTAAAATAGGGATTGTATATGCCGGAAATGGGAGTGGCGGGATCCCAGGCTGAAATGATCTCATTGAGCGGTTTCTCGCTGGTAAACCGCGATTCCTTTGCCGTACTGTAGTTGTACCCGTATCCGAAATGAAAGTCAAACCGCCTGGTCTTTATGGCCGGGACAAAGATCCATCCGCAAAATGCCTTTACTGAATTGTTGTCTGTTGAGAAGGTGCTGCCTTCGAAGCTCAGCCTGCCGTTCCAGTGGTCGGGATTGTTGAGGCTGGCGGCAAGGGTCAGGTGGTTTTCGAAAACCGGCGTGCCCAGGCTGCTGGCGGTCGAAAGATAGGGTTTTCGCAGGATCTCGGCCCAAACCGAAACCTTCCGGAGGAGGTTTTTCTCAATTTTAAAGTCGCCAGTCCAACTGGTTGTATGCAGGGTGTTGAGGTTATAAACACCGAGGTTCAGGTAGAAATTCATATTCGGCTTGCTGAAATGGAAGCGGTTTCCGAGGCTGAACCCTGCGGCACGGAAATTTCCGCCGCTGTGGAACGAGACAGGCGCGATGATCCGGAAGTCGAGCCCTAAAAGGTTTGACCTGTAAAGTCCTCCTTTAATGGCGGGACTGAACATGTTCACAGGCTGGTCGTCGGAGGAATAGGCTACGTCGATGCCAAGCCATGGGGAGAGTTCCTTCAGGATCTGGTCGCGGAGCAGCTTCGCAGGGGTGTATTCGGGGATGTTCCGCAGCAGGTTGTCCAGCAGCCCAAGCGCCTCCTTGTTTTTTCCCTTCCAGTAGTCGATCTTCGCGAGGTAATACCAGGGTTCGGGGTTGCTGATATTGCTGGCGGTATATTTTGTCAGCTGTACATCGGCCTTCCTGAAATTGCCCGTATTCACCAGGAACTTTGCATAATCCAGCCGTAGCACGTTATCGTCGGGCGACAGCCTGACAGCCTGTTCATACAGGCCGGAGGCCAGGCTAAGCTTATGTGCCTGGTAGGCAACCTGGGCGTAGATCCAATTGGCATAGAGCTCCTCCGGATGGTTTTTATGATATTGGCCCAGGATGGCCAGTGACTCCCTGATTTTCCCGGTATCCTTCAGATTTTTGGCAATGGTCAGGGTGTCAGTTCCTTTGGACATCACGGTGCCTGTTATCAAGAAAGGGATTAAAACAGCAGTAAAAAACTTAATTTTCAATGGTCTGACAGGGTTTAAATAATGATTGAATACCTTTCAGGAATGGCCGGGGTTCAAATCCGGGCAGGAATCTTTTTAATTTGTCATTGGAACCCCTGATCTCCCATATCTCGTTTTCGCGGTATGGAAGGGAATGGCTTACTTTCAGCGCATTCCCGCTGATTTCACAAACAGTGTCGGCAATTTCCTTCATCGAAAAGGAGGTGCCGCTGCAAAGGTTGATGGTTTCACCGGCAGCATCCGGGATGCAGGAGAGGGTGTCGATGCAGTAAAGCAGCTCTTCGAGAAGCAGGTAATCCCGTTTCTGCTCTCCACGGGTCATCCTGAACTCCTCCTTTTTAATAAAGGCGTCATAAAGCTGCGCCAGGAAGGTCGTCAGGGGCATGTCGGGCCCCATGAAGAGGAAGATGCGGAAAATGGTAAAGGGTTTCCGTCGAATCGCCGACCAGCTCCTGATCAGCTCTTCGGCCATCAACTTGGTGAGGGAATAGGGGGATACGGGAAGCGGAAGCTGGTCTTCGTGGAAAGGAGTGGGGTTAAGGGTCCCGTAAACCTCGCTGGATCCTGCAAAACAGAACGATTGATAGTCAACGCCAGCCAGCGCTTCCAACAGGTTCAGGGTGCCTTTGACATTGATGCCGGAGATATTGTCGAAGTTTGAGAAATCCCGGCTCCTGTCGATGGAGGCTGCAAAATGGAACACCCGGTCGGGGAAAATCCCTTCACAGGCATTGCGGAGTCCCTCCGGGTCGGTGAGATCGGCCCGGACAAGGTGAATGTTCGGGAAGCGGGCATCCAGGCCGGTTGCCGTGGCATTGTGCGAGCGGTCGAGCAGGAAACATTCGGCTCCCGACGGGGCGATCCTTTCGGCCAGCTTTGACCCCAGGTAGCCGCCTCCCCCTGTAATCAGCACTCTTTTTCTCATCAGCTCCTGCCGTTCCGGGACCATGGTATCGATTTTTCAGTTGCCTCCCCGATAAAGGATGCGAGATCGTCGCCGGTCCTGATCCCTGAATTGGCATAAAAGTCCCTGTACCACCCGATGGTTTTCCCGACGGTAGTTTTAAAATCCCATACGGTATCCCACAGGAGCTCCTTTTTGGCCAGCGAGCTGTCGAGCATCAGGTAACCTGCTTCATGCGGCTGAATGCCGTTCCCGGTTTCAAAGGCAACCTCCTTCCAACTAATGGCGGCTTCGGTGACCAGTTCGATGACAGACAGGTTCGATGCAATTGAGGGTCCGAAATTCCAGCTTTTTCCGAATTCGGCTTTGCCCTGCAGGAGCCGCCATCCGATCATCAGGTAGCCGCTGAGGGGCTCAAGCACGTGCTGCCACGGGCGCGTAGCGCCGGGATACCTGAGCAACAGGCGCGTGCCTGAGGAAGCAGCTTTTACCAGGTCGGGAACGATCCTGTCGAGGGCCCAGTCGCCCCCTCCGATCACATTTCCCGCCCGGGCCGTGGCAACCAATACGTTGTGTGATGTTCCGAATGCTGCCGGATGAAAATAGGAGTGGCGGTAGGCGGCGGTGACAAGTTCCGCACAACCCTTGGAGGAGCTGTAGGGGTCTTTGCCTCCCATGGGCTCATTTTCACGGTAACCCCATGCCCACTCCCGGTTATCATAACATTTATCGCTGGTCACGATCACGACCGCCCTTACGGAATCTGTGTGACGGGCTGCCTCAAGCACATTCACCGTACCCATTACATTCGTGAGATAGGTTTCATAGGGTTGTTCATATGAAAGCCTGACCAGTGGCTGTGCCGCAAGGTGAAAGATGATCTCGGGACGGATAGAGGTGACTGCCGCTGCGAATTCCTCCCTGCGGGTAATATCGAGGATGAGGGAGTGGCAGTTGAATGCTAGAACTGACAGGTGATTGGGTTCGGTGGGAGGGTCAAGGGCGATGCCATAAACCTCGGCCCCCATCTGCGAAAGCCAATAGGCAAGCCATGAACCCTTAAAACCGGTATGACCGGTAACCAGGACCTTCCGGCCGTGGTATATTCCATCGAATAAAGATGTTATCTCCATACTTTCCACGGGGCTTCATTTTTCTTCCATTCATCCTCGAGCTGCATTTTGTCTCGGAGTGTATCCATCGGTTTCCAGTACCCGGTGTGTTTAAAGGCCTGCAACTCCTCTTTCCGCGCTATCTCCTCGAGCGGGTAACGCTCCCAGATGGTCTGGTCGCCTTCGTTGAGGAAATCGAAAATCCCGGGTTCGCAAATAAAAAACCCGCCGTTGATCCAGGCGCCATCGCCTTTGGGCTTCTCCATGAAGTTGGCCACCCGCTCGCTGCCCTCTTCGATGTTGATCGCGCCAAACCGGCCTTCAGGCTGAACGGCGGTCATCGTCACCTTTTTGCCATGATGCTTGTGAAATTCAAGCTGCCTGTGGATATTTACGTTGGCCACCCCGTCGCCGTAGGTCAGAAAAAAGGGGGCATCCCCCAGGAACCGCTCGGCCCGTTTGATACGCCCGCCTGTCATGGTGTTCAGCCCGGTGTCGAGGATGGTCACCTTCCACGGCTCGCTCTGCGAGTTGAGGATCTCCATGCTGTTGGTGGCCAGGTTAAAGGTCACGTCGGACTGGTGCAGGAAATAGTTTGCGAAGTACTCCTTGATCACATAGCTCTTGTATCCCGCCAGGATGATAAATTCGTTGAAACCGAAATAGGAATATATTTTCATGATATGCCAGAGAATCGGTTTCCCGCCGATCTGGATCATCGGTTTGGGGATCGAATGGGTCTCTTCGCTGATCCGGGTACCGAGGCCGCCTGCAAGAATGGCTACTTTCATCATGATGGATTGTTATTTAAATAACAGACACGGTTAAGCGGAAAAGTTGCTTAATAAGAGAAAATCAACATATTTTTTTTGGATTGCCAGCTTCCTGAAGAGGTATTGGGAAAGAGCCGCCTTTATTTGATCAGCGACAACCCCTCGAGTGCCGACACATCCTTAGGCTTGTTCAGCAACACCTTGTTGAACATCACCTGGGCTTCGCGTAATTTCCCGAGCTTGTAGTTTGTCCAGCCATAAAGAAGCATGCTGTCGTAATCAAAAGGGTAAAGGTTGATCACCTTTTCGAGAAATTTTTCCGCCTTTGCGTAATCTTTCCGGCCATAATAAATGGAACCCATCCTGTAGTTTGCCAGGGTGTTTTGCGGATCAATGGTCAGAATTTCATTGTATTGTTTAATCACCTGGTCCCAGTTCCCAAGGGCGGAAGCGGGATATACAAACCCGAATTTTGGTTCAATGGCGTAAGGTTTCAGATTGATGGCTTTCTGATAGTAAGATGACGATTCGGTAAACTGGCCTGCAAGGTTGGTCAGCCAGCCCAGGCGCAGGTTGGTTTCATAGGAATCTTCCTGGTAAACTTTTTTCATGGTGGCAATGGCCTCATTGAAATTTCCCCTCCCTTCATATTCCTGGCTCTTGGCGAAGGCCTCCTGGAGTGTGGCGATGCTTGTCTGGCTAAACAACGGAATTGAACAAAGCAGGAACAATGAAATGGTCCAATAGCGAAAGGGTGAAAAATCTGTCATTTTTAATTTGCAGGGTGTCATTTTTTCTATAGTTTCCATGTGATTCCTCCGATTATTGTGTTTGTGTTATAGGGATTATTTTTGATCTGCGGTGTTTCTTTTATTGCGTGGGTGTCGGGATTCTGAACTTTCATGTAATAAAGTTGCTGGCTCTCCTTGCGGAAATACTGGTACAGGAGTGAAAACTGGAGATGACTGCCTGCCATGAAAACCAGTGTGGCGCCTCCCCTGTAATCGATGATATCGCTGTTGTTATAAACAACCGACCCGTTCAGGATATTGGAATTGGTATAATTGCCATAATAGAAATTCATCTCGGCCCACATCCAGTTTGTGCATTTCAAACCCAGTACCTGGCTGGATAACAGCCTGGTGTCGCTGCCCTGCATGAATCCGGTGATGGATGTGGTGCCGTAAATATTGAAGTTGCCGAACGGGAAGTAAGTCAGCGACAAGCCGGCCTGTTTCTGCGTTTTCCCGTTCAGGTCCGACCAGCTGCCGGTTAGTCCGAGGGTGCATCTTCCAAAGTCTTTTGAAATGCGGAGGGAAGCCACATAGTTATTAAATGCTGTGTCTTTCGGGGTATAGGAGTAGGTCAGACGGGTGAAGGGGAATGTATGGTAAGTGTTGTTGTTGTTGGTATAAAATGCAGTATCGTGAACGGTATCCCTGCTGTAGGATGGGTTTATCATGGTGTAGCTCACATGAAGCCAGTGGAATGCAGGGATGATTTTAATCCCGAAAGGCAGGGCGACCGAGACGCTGAGATAAGCCTCATGCTGCATTACATGGTAGGTGAAACTGGTGTCATGGGTCACCCAGGGAAAGGTGTAGTTGTAGCTTTTCCCCCATGCGGAGTCGGCTATGTTTTGCAGGTGATCCTCGTTCCTGATATACTGGATGTACTTCGTTTTTGTGAAGTTAAGATAATTATAGGCTAATGAAATACCAACCCGGTTCGCGACCTTCAGTTTCAGGCCAAGATTTGTATACAAACTGTTCCCATAAAGATCCCGTTCGCCGTAAATACTGTCTTTCCCCATCATTGTGCCGAGGTTTGCGGGCGACCTGTCGCTGCTGATGGTATAACCACTTTCAAAATGGAGCTGTTCCACGAACCCTGTCTTGTCAAGAACGGTATCCCGGTCCTCTTTTGCCATGGATGTCCTGAGCAGACGCGCCTCTTCAATACGGTTGGCATAGAAATAGGCATGGTAGAGGTAATTTCCCACCACAGGATCACTTGAATTGAAACATCTCGCCTTTTTCAGGTGGATAATGGCAGGAAAATATTCGGCTTTTTGATAATAGGAGATCCCCAT
Organism: Bacteroidota bacterium; assembly: GCA_037133475.1. Classification (GTDB taxonomy): domain Bacteria; phylum Bacteroidota; class Bacteroidia; order Bacteroidales; family FEN-979; genus CAIVAT01. Next base: position 18,353 of record JBAXOB010000001.1, on the reverse strand, counting down.
GCGCATGCGGAGATAGTAATAATCGATATGCTGATGCAGGGCCTGCTTGCCGATCACGATCACACTGTCCCATTTTTGTTCCGCGAAACACCTGTTTGTGACCAGGTCAACCGTCATATAATCAAGTTTAACCGACGCAACAGCCTCGGTGGTTGCAACGGAAACCATCATGGTTAGCAAAATGAGCAGTTTTCTTATCATCGGCCGCTAACCAGTTTGACTTCCGTTTCTTTTTCATTTTCGCGTATGATAAACCGCTCCAGGCCGTGAACACCTACAAACAGATCGCATTCCATTTTCTTAAGTTCATAAACGCCGATCCTGGCCGACACCTCCGACCTCAGGCGGATGCTGGTCTGCATCAGGTCATCTTCCATGCCCACGTAGTGGAGAAGGTATTCCGACCGGGTGAACATGATGAAGGGAGAAACGAAATCCTGGACGAGTTCCGCCAGCGGATGGTTGAATGTATTCACCGGGTACTGATCTTTCACTTGTAAGCCCTTGTAATAGCCCATCATTACCTTATAGGCTCCCAGGAAGAATTTAAACAGGATTGAGGAGCGGTCCCCTTCGAAATAGGTAAAGTAATGGATGTCTCCGTCGTTGCGGAACCAGGCCCGGGATTTCGAGTTCTCACAAAAAATATAGGTCTGGTTTACAGCATCTGCCTTGACTTCCCAATCGATCATGTATTCTTTGCCATTGCCGGTATTCACGCTGAACAGGAACTTCTGCCCTGCGATGAAATGAAACGCCTTTTCAAGGGATGCATTCTTGGTGACGTTAGAGACAAACACCCCGTTTTCCGGCGATTCGTATGACTTCAATTCAAAAACGTTGTTCTTGTGCCTGATAAAATGGCTGATAGGATAATCGAGCGTGGGTGAACCGATGTAGGGTGTTCCCTGGAGCTGGAAATGAAGATGGGGCACGGGCGACCGGCCCGAATTGCCGCAGGCCGCGACCACCTGGCCCTTTTTTACAGGTTCGCCAACAGCAACTTTGAAGCTGCCCTTTCTGAGGTGCGACAATTTTGAATAAAGGAGATCGGCATGCCTAAGGATCAGGGTGTTTCCCCAGTTGTGTTCCAGGTCAACGCTGCCGATCTCATTATCCTCAACTTCATCGGTGATTTCCTCAACAAAACCGTCGGCCGGGGCAACTACCGGCTTATTAAATGCGTAGTAGTTTTCACGAAGGGTTCCGTCGCCGGCATAGGTTAGTCCATCGTCATCGGTTATTTCGAAATCCCATGCATGCCGCCAGTCGCCCTGGTGGGTGAACTTGCCGTTATGACTTTGTGTAACCTTCCATTCACCCCAGAAGGGCAACACAAACGCGAAATAGAGTGATTTTCCGAAACGGGACTTGTAATTCAAATGTGAGTAGAGGTTTTTTTCCGGGGAGAATTGCTGGTAGGTCACCAGTTCAGGCTTTTCATAATAGCGTTCCCTGAATTTAAGGACATACAGAAAGATCATTACAACCAGGTTGAAAGGGAGTGAATAGACCGAGAGCTGGAAGATTGAAAAGATAGTCTGCGTGCTGGTCAGGATAATTGAAATGACGGGTGTCAGCAGGATCACCCACAGGAAGGACCACCGCGAGGGGATGATGAAAAATCCGCCAACGGCGATGGAGGTCAGGATGAAATTAAAACCGATATAACTGTAGCTCAGTTCATGGATATCGGCGCCGATGAAATTATAATAGGCATAGGCTGAGAAGAAACCCAGCAGCGACAGGATAAAGGAGATTCGCGAACAGATGAGTAATCCCAGCGCGATCAATATCCCAGCAAACAAATGGTATTGAAAAAAAATGGCGCCCAGCGAAGTGAAATAGAGTCGTACCGGTTCAGGCATGCCAAAGTCGGAGAACCAGTTGTATGACGACACCATGTGTTTCCCGCCGATCATGAACATTTCGTTCATCATGTAGATGCCCCGTTCACTTACGTGCAGCGCGGTAAACTGCCGCGTAGCCATGCTGACAAGCCATGTCCCCAGCAAAAAGGAGAGACTCAGGAACGGCAGGCCGTATTTCCCGATCACGCCTTCCATTACAACTGTAAGCAAAAGGGTTAGGAGTGAGGCAAATCCAAGGATGATGAAGAACTGGAAACCAGGCTGGTAGAATACCCCCAACCCAAGCCCCACCAACAAGCTGTTGAATCCATAGAATCCCATTTTAATCTTCTGGCGGTTAAGACCCATGAGATAGGCAAAGGTGTTTGACACCACAACAGCAACCATGCCGCTCACCCCTGCCCAAACATCGAAGAACGAAACCGCAACCAGGATCACGGCAAAGACCATGCTGTTGGAAAAAAAGATCTGGGTATAGCTGTTCAGCACGCTCGACAGGAAGGAGGGGAAAGTATATGTAAGTCTTTTAAATATCAAAGGCTGGAACAATTAAAAAGTAAAAATAATCATTTTAAATTCCGGGAAGACACAACTTTTATTTCCGTGCCGCAACCTGGGGCAGCACCTCTTTTCCCTTTTTCTATGAATCCCTGACTTCACGCATGTGACACAAAATCAGAATACCTCCATAAAAGCGCCAGCGCTCCTTTTTCAAAACGGTTAAATCCAGCGCTGGTTAATATTTATGTAGATGTCAGAAAAAAAAATATCCTGCAAAAAAAAATCCGCATCCACAAATTTCCCCTCATTCCGACATCAACAAATCATCCCATCACCCCATCAGCCCATTACCCCATCAGCCCATCAGCACATCACCCCATCAGCACATCAGCACATCAACACATCAGCACATCAGCACATCAGCACATCAGCACATCATCCCATCAGCACATCATTTGTCAAACCTCACCAGGTGATCGGGCACCTTTTCCATACTGTTCATATTCTCCAGCGATTCCTTGCTCCGGATCAGGTGTGGTTTTTCATCCATATCGATCAGTACCACGTTTGGCCGCAGGGTAATAAACTGCATCCATTGCGTCATATTATAGGCGCCGACGTTATGGATGACCACATGTTCACCCTTGTTCAGCAGCGGCAGTGTCGTGCTTTCGCGGATCACATCGATGTTCATGCAGAGCGGCCCGTAGAGGCAGGTATCCTCTGAATAGTGGGTGAATGATTGCGCAGGGGTGATCTTGTGATCATACCAGAACGAAGTAAAGAGGATATTTACCCCGACGTCGAGGATGGTGTTGCGGCGGCCTGTGCTGGAACGCTTGTTGGAAATGACCGACCCTAACAGGAACCCTGCTTCATCTACCAGGGCGCGCCCGGTTTCCAGGATGAGCAAGGGCAGTTTGTCTTTCTTAAAATTGCTGTTGATCAGCGCTGTGGAGATGACTTCGGCAAACTCGTCAAACGACGGATTGGTGTCGATACCGGGAAGAAAGGAACCTTTCAGGGTGTTCTTGGAGGCAAATCCGCCGCCCAGGTCGATGTATTTGATCTCATGTTTGAATTTCTGTTCCAGCGCCAGCGCCAGGTCGGCAAGCTTGGCGGCTGCAATGCCGTAAGCAAAGGGCGAGAGCATGAAGGTCCCGATATGGCAGTGGAGCCCGACCAGTTCCATCTTTTCCGAATGCATGATCTTGTTGATGGCATCCCATGCCTGGCCGTTTTCATAATTGAAACCGAAGCGGTCCCACATGGGATAGATGCCGGTATCCATATTTACCCTGATGGCAACCCTTGGGCGCTTGTTCAGGTTTTCAGCCAGTTCGGTAATGGAATACAACTCGTCGAGATGATCGATATGGATCAGCGAATCGTTCATGATCGCCTTGGTAAGATCCTGCTCGCTTTTATCCGGTCCGTTGAAGATGATCTTGCGGCCGTCAACACCCAGGTTGATCGCCTTGTCGTATTCAAACCCCGACACCACTTCGGCCCACGAGCCCTCCTGGTGGAAAATGCTGCATACCGCGTTGAGATAATTGGTTTTATAGGACCAGGCAAACTGTACCTTAGGATAGCGGGTTTCAAAGGCCTTCTTTGCCTTTTTGATGGTGTTGCGGACGGTTTTTTCAGAAATGACAAACAGGGGGGAACCGTATTTGCTGATCAGGTCGTTCACAGCCACCCCGTCGATGTGGGTCAAAGGTTCGTATTCCGTTTTTGTTCCGAATTTATTCGGCATGCCTGTTTCCAGCTTTTTAATCACCGGGCGTTCATATCTTGTTTTGCTCATTGTTTTATCTTTTTTGGTTACAACTCTCCATAAATGCTGATCTGTTCAAACTCTTCCCTGTCGACGATCATATCCCATGAATAGCGGACAAACATTTTGCCGACGGTATAGGTGCTGAAGGGTTTTACTTTTTCGCCCAGGGCGAGGTTGACCAGCGCTTCGGGGATATTCTGCCCTACTCCGACGGCCAGGTATATCCAGGCCGGCAAGCGGGGATTTATCTCGAGCAGGTAAAGTTCCCCTTCCTTGTTTTTCATCAGTTCAAGCTCGAAACCACCGCGCCACCTGGTGTTTTTCAGGAATTTCCGGGTCATGTCGAGCATTTTCTCATCGGCAATGGAGATACCTCCCCAGGCTTTCCCCTTGTCGGTAATGTATTGTTTGCGCATCGGGACCGCCGCGATGGTATTGCCTTTCCCGTCGCCCAGCCCCGTTACATTGAATTCGGTTCCATGGACAAATTCCTGGATGATGATCGGGAGCCCCCATTTGGCGCTGATCTTGTTGAAATAATTCTTCACCTGCTCGATGCTGTATGCAATGGAGGCATCGTAAAATTTGCCCTTCACGATCATCGGAAATGAAAACTCCGAAGGCAGGCTGTGCACGGTGTTCAGATCATAGAGCACCTTGCTGTGCGGCACACTGATGCCATATTTCCTGCCGAAATCATTCAGGTTCACCTTATGACGCTCTTCAAACTGGTGAAGCGTCGGCAGGAACATATGAATACCCATTGCTTTGAGTTTTGGCTCTAGTTTTATGAACGGGTATAGTTCGGCGTCAAAATTCGGGATGATCACATCCAGTTTTTCCTTCCCGTGGATGTACTCGAGCCTGGCCAGCAGTGTGTCGATCCCGGCAGCAGGATAAGGGATGGAATAGGTGCGGGAAACAAGATCGTGCATATAGATGCCCGGCTCAAGCGATTCATAGGATAAACCGATGATATTGACGTTGAAGGTAGCTGATTCATGCAGCGCCCTGATCACCGACACCCCCGGGCCCGGCGAATCGATCGCGTTCAACCCTGTTACGGCGATGTTAAGCGTTCGTTTCTTCATGACTTTCAAGCAGGTTATGGTGTTCAAGGATGCCGATGAAATCGAGGTAGTCTTTCTCAAAGGTAGCCTTATCGGTTGAATACTTTTCAAGGATGACCTTGCTGATCTCCTCCGGGCTCTTATTTTCCCGGATGAGGTTGAGGATATCAACCCCGATGGGATTCAGTGAGTAAGATTCGCCGTTTACCGGGTTAAACAGCAGCCCGGCCTCACTGACAGCAACATTTTTTCGCAGTTTCATAAGTCGACAATTTGAGATTGGTTTAAACGTGGTCCCGGCCCATTTTCGGGTCCACCGCTAATTTCGTGAATTAATTGAACCTTGTTTTTATGGATATTGTATGCCTGTTACCCCTGATTGATTCAGAGAAGGCATGCCATCATTCTGAATCCGCTGCAATGATACAGACAAACCCAATCCCGGGTGTTATAATATTTTACAAAGATTGTACAAGATTTTATGGAGGAAACGCAGGCGTATTTCCAGGGAACCCTTACGCCATAAGCCTTTCATTTGATTTTGTCGAGTCCCACCCTGCTGGTTGAAGGGGTCACCTTGTATTCGGTCACTGAAATTCCGGTCACAGATTTGAACTGGGTAGAGAGATATTGGACGCTGCTGTAGCCCATCATATAGGCAATTTCGCTGAGGGTGAGTTCCCCGTATTCGATCAGTTCCTTGACTTTTTCAATTTTATGGAGAATGGTGAATTTTTCGAGCGTGGTGCCTTCATGTTTGGAAAAAAGGGAGGAGATGTAGGGATACGACATCCCGAAACGTTCAACGAGGTAGTCGGAATTGCGTACCATGGCATTGTAGGTTGAATTATGAACCAGGTCGATCACCGCGCTCCTGATCTGCTCTACCAGCATCTTTTCCTTGTCGGTAAGGATCTCAAAACCATAATATTCCAGGATAGTTTCAATTTTCTTCCAGGCGATTTTCTTCGGATCATGCGATAGCACCAGCGTCCCCAGCCTGATATCATGGATCTCAATTCCGTCGAGCGTCAGTTCCCTGCGCAACAGGTGGATGCAGCACGAGCAGGTCATGTTCTTCAAATGGATTGTCCTGGCGGTTAATGTTTTGTCTTTCTTCATGGTTGCGCGTCAAACCAGGTCATAACGATATGAGTCCTGCCGGATAAAGATAAAGAGCAGGATCGTAAAGGCCCACATCGAGGAGCCGCCGTAACTCACAAAGGGGAGCGGGATGCCGATAACCGGCACCAGCCCGAGGGTCATGCCGATATTGATGGCAAAGTGAAAGAAGAGGATCGAAGCCACGCCATATCCGTAAAAGCGGCTGAACCGCGATCGTTGTCGCTCGGCCAGCACGATCAGGCGCGTGAAGAGCCCCAGGTAGATCAGCACGAGTACCGTGGAGCCCAGGAAGCCCCATTCCTCCCCGACGGTGCAGAAGATGAAGTCGGTACTTTGTTCCGGCACGAAGTTGTATTTTGTCTGGGTTCCCTGCAGATAGCCCTTCCCGAAAAACCGTCCCGACCCGATGGCGATCAGCGACTGGTTTACGTTATAACCGGCACCCTTGAGGTCGATGACCTGTCCGAGCAGCACGTGGATCCTGTTCCGCTGGTGGGGTTCGAGAATACGGTTCACACTGAAGTCGATCGAAAAGACAAATCCTACGGAGCCCAGGAACAGGGAGGCGATCAGGACAACCGTGCGGAATTTCCGGTTGCTGTAAAAATAAAAACCTCCGGCAATCAGCAACAATATGGCTACCAGCAGGAGTTTAGGGATCAGCAGCGCCAGGATCCCCAGGACTGGCAGGACGATAAAGGCCAGCGGCACGAACCCGGTAAGACCGGCGCGGTATAGCACGATGACCAAAGTCAGGAAAACGATGGCCGAGCCGGTGTCGTGCTGCAGCAGGACGATCAGGGCCGGCAGGAGGATGATGCCCGAGGCAACCGCTATACTGCGGAACCTGGAAAGGTTCACATCCAGTGTCCCTAGATATTTCGCCAGTGCCAGCACCGTGGCCATCTTGGCAAATTCTGCCGGCTGGATGCCGAAACCGCCAATGGCAAACCAGCCCTTTGATCCGGCGACCACACGTCCCATAAAGATCACAACAACCAGCAGGAAGATAAAGAAACCATAGATAAACCAGGCAAACTGGGAAAAAAACTTGGGATCAATGATCAGGATGCCCATGGCCAGGAAGATGGCCGCGAGGATAAAAACCATCTGTTTCCCGTATTTCTGGGTGAGGTCAACAATATGGTTATGGTTTTCGTTATACACGGCTGCATAGATATTCAGCCAGCCAATGAAGACCAGTGCCAGGTAGAGCATTACCACCATCCAATCAATCCGGTAAAAAATTCCCTTGTCCTCTCTCACTGTCAGGTAGTTTTCCGTTTATCAGGTTCCCGTTGATCATGCGTTCTTCCAGATCCTTGCGGTTGACCTGGCGCTTCAGATATTTTTCGATCATCAAACTGGCGATCGGGGCGGCCCATGCCGCGCCCATGCCGGCGTTTTCGCAAACCACCGAAATGGCGATGCGTGGATTCTCCCGGGGCGCAAAGGCAATAAAGATAGAATGGTTCTTGCCATGCGGGTTTTGCGCCGTACCGGTTTTTCCGCAGATGGTGACGCTGTCGATCTGGGCGATCCGGCCGGTACCCCCTGTTACCACATCGGCCATCCCCTCGATCACCACATCGAAGTAGCGGGGATCAACCAAAACGAGGTGTTTGGTGTTGTACTTGGTGTTGAGGCTGTCTTTCCGGCCGACAGCCCGGATGATATGCGGGGAATAGTACCACCCGCGGTTCGAAATGAGGGCAGCCAGGTTAGCCAGCTGAATGGGGGTGATGCCGATCTCTCCCTGGCCGATGCCGAGGGAGATGATGGTCATCGATCTCCAGCGGTTAACGCCGTGATATTTATCATAATAGGTAGGCGTAGGGATATTCCCGTTCAGCTCCCCCGGGATGTCGATTCCAAGCCTCTTTCCGAAGCCGAAACTCATTACCTCCTTACGCCAGTTTTCATAGGCGAGGCGGGTGGTGGGAAACGACTTTTTATCGATGATCGATTTGAAAACCCTGCAAAAATAGGAGTTGCAGGATATCTGGATTGCGCCGATCAGGTCGAGGGGGGAGGGATGCGGGTGGCAGCCTACTTTTTTCCCGTTACCCAGCGGGAAGCCTCCCGGGCATCCGTAACGGGTTTCGGGCGTAAGCACGCCATCCTGCTGTCCTACGAGGGCATCCACCAGCTTAAAGGTCGATCCCGGCGGGTACATCGCCATCAGGGCCCGGTTGAACAGGGGCATGAAGATGGTGTCCTGAAGGAGCAGGGTGTAATTTTTTTTCCGGATGTTCCCGGCCAGCAGGTTGGGGTCGTACGAAGGACTGGAGACCACGCACAGCAACTCCCCCGTTTGCGGTTCAATGGCGACGATGCTCCCCTTTTTGTTGGTCATCAGCTGCTCGCCATATTGCTGCAATTCAACGTCGAGCGAGGCATACAGGTCGGTTCCTGCCATAGAGGCCGTGTCGTACCGGCCCTCCCTGAAGCTTCCCTTGTCGCGGTTGAGCACGTCATAAACCCTGATCTTCATCCCCTTCCGGCCGCGGAGGATATCTTCGTACGACTTTTCGATGCCGCTGATGCCGATATAGTCGCCAGGCCGGTAATAGGGATTGTTTTCAATTACGTCGGGGCCGGCCTCGCCGATATACCCGAAGGTATGGGCTGCCACGGGGTAGCTGTATTTCCGTAGGGTACGCGACTGGACAAAAAAGCCGGGAAATCGAAACAGCTTTTCTTCCAGGAAGCCATAACTGTCGCGGGTAATCTGTGCTTCGAAAATGGATGGGTGGTAGGGTGAATAATTCCTGGCCTTTTGCAACCTGTTGATAAACTCGGCCTTGTCGATGCCGATAAGCCTGCAAAGCGCCATGGTGTCGGGGTTGCTTACCTGGCGGGGGATGACCATCAGGTCGTAGGCCGCCTCATTGTAGACAAGCAGCTTGCCGTTGCGGTCGAAAACCAGTCCGCGTGCGGGATATTGGGTGACATAACGAAGCACATTGTTATTGGCAGAAAGAATGTATTTGTCCACCATGATCTGCACATAAAAAAGGCGGGCCATGAACGACAGGCCGATCAGCAGGAAAAACCCGATGATGATGTATTTCCGGTCAGCGTAGATTCTTTCCATCCGGGATTAGCGTCGTCTGAGGATGAAGGGAGGGGTGGAGTCCACATTGCTTTTATGCAGGGCCCGGTCGTAAATGAAGAATTTCAGTTTGACTGTATCGTGGGCAGGCTTGGGGTTTAAGGTAAGGGTGTCGACGATGATCCCCTTGATGGCCTTGTTGGGGTCGTCGGGGGTGAGGTAGGGAATCCTGGCGCTGAAGGGAACCGTGGACTGCAGTTTTACGAATTTCCCGCGGATCAGTTCGTAATAGTCGATAATGAAGTTGTAATAATAGATGCTGCCGGTATCATAAGGGGGCTGGGTCTCTCCCGGCTGCAGCCCGATATCGCCGTTCCCGTCTTTGAAGGAGATGGTCAGGTATCCCTTTTTGGCCACCTTTCCCGTGTCAAAGGCCAGGGTGAGATTCTGAAAGGCGATTACCGGCACATCGGGGTAAACCTCCTTTTTCATGCAGGAGGAAAGCAATATCAGGCAAACAATCATGGCGATTGATGCGGAAAACAGGGATCCCCGAATGTTACTGTGAAACATCATGGTTTGATCGGCGTTTATTCAATACCTTTGCAGGTTGTAAAATTACAACAAATTAGCGATACGGTGAACGGCGAAATTGTGATCGTTATCGATTAGCGACCGGCCGGTTTCGGTCATGGAAGGCACAGGGAGAAAGCAAGCGGAATAAAAAATTTATAATGGAGTCGAGAGAAAAAATGTTTGAAATTGCTTCAGAGCAGGAGTTTAACCACTTTGCCCTGGAGGTTTTCAGGAACCAATATAATCAGAATGAGGTTTACCGTGATTTTGTAGATGCGCGGAGGATCAATGTCAAGCACGTGGGGAGTATCAGGGAGATACCCTTCCTGCCCATCGAGTTTTTTAAGACACGCGATGTTGTTTGCGGGAAGGTGCCTCCCCAGGCCATTTTCAGGAGCAGCGGCACCACGGGGATGGTACGAAGCCGTCACCTGGTGACCGACCTTGCACTCTACCGTCATTCATTTGTCAAGGGATTTAAACGTTTTTACGGCGACCCTGAAGATGTGCAGTTTCTTGCCCTTACCCCAACACCGGAGCAGGCGCCTGATTCATCGCTGGTTTATATGATCCAGCAACTGATGGACCTGAGCAGCAGCCCGGAGAACGGTTTTTTCCTTGCCAACCATTCCGGGCTTCATGCCAGGCTGCGCCAGCGCAGGGCAAGGGGGAAAAAGACGGTGCTGATCGGCCTCACTTATGCCCTGCTCGATTTTGCCACCAATTACCCCGGCGATTATGTGCCGGTAATAGTGATCGAAACCGGCGGGATGAAGGGAAAACGGCATGAAATCATGCGCGAGGAGCTGCATTCGATTCTCTGCCCGGCATTTGGCGTGGATCAGATCCATTCGGAATACGGGATGACCGAGCTTCTGTCGCAGGCATGGTCGCAGGGGGATGGCCGTTTCAGCACCCCTCCGTGGATGAAGATCCTGATCAGGGATACCAACGATCCGCTTGCCTATCTTGGCCCCGGTGTTTCGGGCGCCATTAACATCATCGACCTTGCCAACCAGGATTCGTGCAGCTTTATTGCAACCGAGGACCTGGGCAAACTGCATCCCGACGGACAATTTGAGGTGCTGGGCAGGTTCAATGCCGCGGATGCCCGGGGATGCAACCTGTTGATACCATGATCCCCCTTGTTGTTCAAGGGGAATAAATCAACCCTTGTTTAATCCTTCATATGTCATCACAAACCAACAACCCCCTGCACGGCATCACCCTGGAGATGATGCTGAACCACCTGCTGACCCTGTACCGTTGGGAAGATCTTTATAAAATGATCAGGATCAATTGCTTTAATGAAAATCCCAGTATAAAATCAAGTCTCACCTTTTTAAGGAAAACCCCCTGGGCCCGGAAAAAGGTGGAGGATCTTTATCTTTCAGAAAGGAAGCCGGAACCTAAAATTTAACCGCGAAGGCGACGAAAGGTATCCCGATAAAGAGCACCTTGAAAATGTCCTTGTTGTTGATGAACGCGAGGTCAACACTGAGGGTTTCGCCGAAAAAGCGAAGGCCGTATGAATAAATCGCCCCATAGGCCAGGTTTCCATTCTTCGTATAGGGAACAAACCAGTTTTCGGTGACAAAGGCGGTTTTCCTGGCAAGCCGGGCGGTAGCGCAAACCGTGATCATCGGGTTGTCCTGGAACTCAAGATCCGACTTCTGCGTTTTTGAATAGCCCCATCCCACCCCTCCGCTGATATTATTATCGGTGTTGCCATAGGTGATCACTCCGTAAACGGTTCCAAGCTGAAATTCATTGCCGGCCAGATGTACATAGAGTGCCCCGCAACCCAGTCGCAGGTTCTCCGCAATTTTTACTCCTAATTTCGGGGTTAGAAAAAAGGTTGGCTTAAATTGGCCTGCCGTGATGGACCCGACGGTAGTGATGATCTCAAAACCGCCCCCCAGCGACAGCCATTTCGTAACGCCCACATTGAAGGAATTCAGCATCAGCAAGGTATTCTGGTAATAGCCCTCCCCGGGCTTCAGGGTAAAGGCTGAGGGGGAAAAGAAATATCTTCCCGGCAACGGCGTAGGGAACCAGTATTTCCCATTTATTACTGCCATGTATTCCAGCCGGTCGACCTTTTTTATTTTGGACCAGGGGATTTTCACTGCGCCAAGGTCTTCCATCAGCAGGACCAGCGTGTCATTCCTGTTTTCCTTCAGCTTTCCGTAATAGGTGGCGCCCTCCTTGAATTTAACCATCAGGAAGGAGGCGGTATCTTTCAGCGCCGGGAGGGAGTCGGGTGCCTTCTGTCCGAACAGTAGCGGGCTGACCCCTGAAATGAGGAGGGGAAGGATTAAACAGCGCATGAAACAACGTTGCAGGTTTGTTTTCATGGGTCTGTATTTTGAGAAAAATCAACTCAAATATACGATAAAAAAGGGCAGAATCCAAATGGTCTTGCCGCAAATACAAGGGCAGGTGGTGACCCCGGCCATGCCGGGGTCAACCCTTTCGGCACGGGTTTGGTCAGGAAAACCGGTTCTGTAAGCAGAAGCTCATAAAATCAGCATTTTACGCAAGAAATACGTTTTAGCAGACCTGAATTCAAGCAGATAAATTCCCGGGGGAACGGATTTCAAACTGATCTCTTCGGTCAGCCTGCCGCTATCCGGCATGCGGGTGCTGCCAAAGACCGCAATTCCCCTGTCGTTCCATACAGTAATACTGCATTGGCTTTCTTCCAGCCCTGTGACCACAACTTTAAACGTCCCGTTGTTTGGCACGGGAGAGACGGTAACCATGCTGCCGGCTGTCTCCCCTTCACCGGTCATAACCAGGTAGATGTTGTTGGAGGTGTCGGAGCTGCACCCCGACTGTGTTACGATATCCCAGTACCACCCCGATTGGGTTGCGGTATGTGCCTGCCCGGTAGCCGATGCAATGGCGGCCCCGTTCAGATACCATTGGTTGCCGGAAACGGTATTGCTGGTCAGGATGAACCCGTTTGCCGATATGACAGGGGTTGCGGGGGGGGATGCCACCGTGATGTAATTTGGTTTGATCAGGGTGTCGCTCCAGCTGCCGTTGCTGGCGATCAGCTGAACATTGAAGACCCCGGCGTTATTGTAGGTGATTACGGGATTTGCAGCCGTGGAGGTTGCAGGGGTTCCCCCTGCGAATGACCAGTTGTAGCTAAGGTTCGATCCGGTGGAAAGGTTTGTGAAGGTTACCGGATGGCCCACACAGGTATTCGTTGCGGATGCGGTGAAGTTGGCGGTGCATGATGGCGCCCGTTTCAGTAAGGTTCCCTGTGACCCGCAGATAAAGCCGCTGCCGTTCGGGGTGAAGATACACTCGTAGAGGGCTGCCTGCATGGTCGACTGGGGGAACCCGTTGGTCCATGTGGATCCGCCGTCGCTGCTCTCTGCCACTATTTCGGGAGTGCCGCACACATAAAGATGGGTGGGAGAATCCCATCCGAAATCGTGCCAGATATCGGTCCCGATGGTTTGTTGTGTCCAGGTAGTCCCGCCATCATATGTTTTGATGATCTTGCCATTGTCGCCGCAGGCCATCCCTGTATTGTTGTCATAAAAATCGATGCCGGTCAGGGTGAGCCCGGGAATGCTGTAAACCGTTGACCAGGAGGCGCCGTTGTTGACCGATTTCTGGATATGACCGGAATTGTCCACCAGGAAGTAGGTGTTTCCCGAGACATAACATCCATGATAGGGCACACCGGCCAACCCGGTTCCGTTTGTCCAGGTGGCTCCTCCATTGTTTGTAATCCAAACCCCGGCATTGGTGTTGGTGGAACCGAACAGGATCCCGTTGGAGGCATCTTTAAATACCACATCGGTAAAGTAATACAGGTCGGCAACCACCGGCAGCGAGGTCCAGGTTACCCCTCCGTCGACGGTTTTTCCAAAACCGCTCCAACCTGACGATAATTTTGGCCATCCCGCAACAAAGCCCGTATTGACGTCCACGAAACTGGAGCCCTCCAGCCCTTCGCCTCCGCCTGTCCAAACCGGTGTCCAGGTGCTGCCGGCGTCGGTGGTTTTCAGCACGATGCCATTGCCCTGGTAGGTAAGCGATTCCCCGGCAATATACCCGATATTATCCTGGTTTCCCGGAAAATCGATTCCCCGGAGTATATAGTTGTATCCGACATTGTATTTTACCCAGGGAGGTCCTGCCTGGGATTGTAGATTCGCAAACACGAAAGTGAGGATCATTAAAAGGAAAAGAGCATGGTTTTTTGTTTTCATGTATGTTGGTATTTGTCGTGATTAATTGTTTTTTCACCCTCAGGAACGAACCTGGAGATGGGCGGTTTGAACTTGCAAAAATAATATGGGAATGGTCAGGTCCGCACAACACCGGCTTACAAAATCAGTACAACAGGCTTATAAAATTAATTTACAGGTCACATATGCTGCCGAAATTGGTCATTTCCTGACCAGGAAATGCATGCGCAAGCACAACTGAACAGGAGCGTGAAGTATTATCAATTGGTCGAATTGCGGTATAAAACCAGGAAGGGGAAGTGGCTGTAAAAAAATCCTTATGCTCCTCGAAAGAAATGTTAATTTTGTTAGGTCTACGACCTGCCCTATGAATAACCTGCGTTTGATCCTGGGATTTTTACTGGTTTTCCTTGCATGGGGACAAGCCAAAGCCCTTGAACCCGACCGCTATGCCGACAGTATCGAACATGTGCTCAGGAAAACGTCGGGGAAAAGACAACAGGTTGAAATCATGCTTTCCGCAACCAGGCAACTGAACGCTGCCGATCCCGACAAAGCGCTGGTATATGCAACAAGAGCCCTGGCAGCGGCATCAGGCAACGATTTTCAGGAACTCAGGCTCCAGGCCATGATCGAAGTCAGTAAAATCCAGGTACTGAAAACCCAGTTTCCCGCAGGAATGGCGATGGTACTTAAGGCAAAGGAACTTGCCAGCCGGCTCGAAAACAAGAAGGAGCTTGGCGAGGCCTGCGTGGTCATCGGGATGATCAGGATCTTCCAGGGAAATTATACCGACAGCTATGAATCCTATTTTACGGCCCTGCGGCTTTTTGAAGAGATCGGCGACCAGGAAGGGTCGATCAAAGCCATGAACGGGATCGGCAATATCTGTTACTACCAGCAGAATATCAACAAGGCCTGCATATACTATGTAAAGGCTCTTAAGATTGCCAGGGAGACCTTCGATACCATCCAGATCGCCAATGTGGTAAACAACGTAGGGCTGGTGCTTGTTGAAAGGGGTCAAACAGACAGCGCCATCGCCTGCTACCGGGAGGCCATCGCGATTCATACGCGGCTGGGGCTGAAGATCAGGCTTGCCACCAATTATATGAACCTCGGCGTTGCCTATATGAAGGAGAAAAAGTACGATGATTTCCTCTCCAACTTCAACAAGGCGATCGCCATTTCAGCTTCAGTAAACTCCAGGTTCAACCTGGCCATGTGCAACCTGGGGCTGTCCGATTATTATGAGGAGATCAGGGATCCTGCGAACAGGGTGAAATATGCCATGCTGGCCTTGAGCGACGGACAGGCCTATAAATTGCGGGAGATTGTTTTCGAGGCTGCAGGTGTGCTGCACGACCATTACCTGGCAACAGGAAAAATCGACAGCGCCTACAAATACGCAATGATCCGGAATGCCGAAAAAGACAGCATCGACAATGAGCATTCCGCAGCCAGGCTTACCCTGCTGGAGATGGAACACACCTACGATAAAAAGCTGAAGGAGGATTCCCTGCGGCAGCAGCGAAAGGATTTCATCACCATCATCATGGTCATTCTTGCCGTGTCGGGGATGATCACCATCTCCCTCTTCCTCTCCCGGCAGATCGTAAAAACCAAGAATATCCGCCTGGAAAAACAGCGCCTTTCCGACGAGGTGGACTATAAGAACAAGGAGCTGGCCATCAATGTCATGAATCTCCTGAAAAAAAATGAATTCCTGGTTGAACACACAAACCGCCTGATCGAGATCCAGCAAAAAGCGGCAGAACCTGATATTAAATCGGATATCCTGCAGCTTATCAAAGGGTTACAAAGGGGTTCGGGAGATGAGATCTGGGATGAATTTGAAGTAAGGTTCAAACAGGTTCATAGCGGGTTTTATGACCGGCTTCTCGTGAAATTCCCGGAATTGAGTTCCAATGAACTGAAATTGTGTGCCTTGCTTAAGTTAAACCTCTCCACCAAGGAGATTTGTGAGCTCACGGGTCAGCGACCCGCCTCCCTGGATGTAGCCCGTTCTCGCCTGAGAAAAAAGCTTGGAATCGTAAGTTCCCAAACCAACCTGGTCTCCTTTCTCTCCCAGATTTGATTTTCACTCTTTTCTTAATTGACAGGTTGTCAGATTTTTGACAATCGTGTTAGAATTTGTTAAGACCTGTTTGGGCCTCGCTTAAGATTTTGTTAAGCCTGTTTTATATTGGATAGGGCCGGTGCCCGTATATATTTGCATCGAAATTTTTCCCAGGGAAATATCATTTGAAAAAGGAAACAGCTACATATGAAAAAAAGCGAACCAAACCAGGAACCAACAGAGTCGCCTCCCGATAAGGCTTTGGACAAAGTCAAGAAGGAGCTGAAGAAAAAAAAGGTCCAGATTGACATTTTGAAGAAAATTATTGAAAACAACCAACATTAACCAAAAAAACCAACCATGAAAAAGTATTTTATCAGTTTGTTTGTTCTATTGACGCTGGGTCTGTCCACCTTCGGCCAGGTCAGTGGCGTCAAGACCATCCCTGGTGACTATGCCAGTGTTGCCGCTGCCATCACGGCGATCAACACCTCGGGTATCGGATCGGGCGGTGTCACCTTTAACGTTGCTGCCGGTTATACGGAAACCTTTCCCTCCCTGACCTCCGGCTCGATCACCGCGACCGGCACGGCCGCCAACCCGATCGTCTTTAAAAAGAACGGTTCCGGGACCAATCCCCTTATCACGGCTGCTGCCGGGACGGCCTCCCCGGTCGAGTGGATCTTCTGCCTGCAGGGAACCGACTACATCACCTTCGACGGAATCGACGTAACCGACCCATCTGCCACGGTTGAGTGGGGTTATGCCATCCTGAAAGCGTCGGCAACCGACGGTGCGCAATATGTGACCATAAAGAACTGCAACATTACGATGAATAAAACCAACACGGCAACGGTTGGTATATACGCCAACAACGTTCTGCCCTCATCCCCGGTGGCACAACTCACGGTTACCGCGCTCAGCGGGGCCAACTCCAATATCAAGATCTACAGCAACACCATCCAGAACTGTTACAACGGGATCTGGATATCAGGTTATGCGGATGCCACGAGCCCTTATGTCTATTATGACCAGAACAACGAAATCGGCAAGGATGGCGCCAATACCATCTCCAATTTCGGCGGCAGTACCGTTGCCAACAACGGGATTTATACCATTTACCAGAATAACCAGAAGGTCGCCAACAATGTCATCAACGGACCTTCGGCCGGTTCGGGCACCTGTGCCGGCATCCAGATGGGCACCTCCAACAATGCCAACATAGACTATTACAACAACACGGTTTCCATTGCCTATTCCGGAACCGGCGCCTTTTACGGCATCTGGGATGCCCATGGAAACACCTATACCACGGCGACCGTGATGAATGCCTACAACAACACGGTTACCAACTGCACCTATCCGACCGCGGTTTCAGGGACCTGTTACTACATGTATTTCAACGGCGGAGGCCAGAGTTGCAATGTTTATAACAATATCGTCACCGCCAACACCTATGGTTCCTCTTCAACCACTTCGACAGGGACCTTAGAAGGGATTTATTTTAACGGATGCCAGAACACCACAGGTATCGTTTCATACCACAACAACCAGGTTACCAACATAACCCGCGTACAATCAGCGCTTGGAGCAGGAACCACCTACTACCTCTATATCAACGGCGGCGGCAACCAATCGGACTTTTACAACAACACGGTCGACAATAACATAGTTGCGTCAAACGGCAGCTGTTATGCCATGTATGTTTTGAACAATCCCACCGGACCCAAGAATATTTATGGCAATACCCTCACCAATATTTTAAATGCCTATGGTTCTATTTATGGTATCTATACCGGGAATGCCTATACCACGACCCTGTATAAAAACAAGATACAGAATTTTAACGCAGCAGGAACGGGCAGCGGTGTTTACGGGCTTTACCTGTCGAGTGTAAGCACAGGTGACATGATCTGTTACAACAATTTTGTCGGCGACCTCAAGAGTACGGCTGTGTCTTCCACGGGTGCCATTTATGGAATCAATGGAAATGCCTCTGGTGCAACTAATTTATATGTTTATAATGTGAATCAAGGGTTGAAACCCTTTTTAATGTGGCAGTTATAAACAATTGAGTG